>NZ_MUYM01000176.1:0-29040 GCF_002150765.1 Lentzea kentuckyensis | reverse complement strand
ACCCGACAAAGCACTACCAGGCGCCGGCGCCGCCGTCCACCGGCACGATCGCCCCGGTCACCATCGAGGCGCGGTCGCTGAGCAACCACGCGGCGACCTCGGCCACCTCGCGCGGCTCGGCCATCCGCCCGAGCGGGGTCGTCGCGGTGATGCGGTCGACGATGCCGGGCGTGGCCGCCTCCCACGCGTCGATCATCTCCGTCGCGGTACCGCCGGGCGTGATGCCGTTGACCCTGATGCCCTCGCGCGCCCAGGTCACGGCCGCGGTCTCGGTGATGCTGTTGAGCGCCCGCTTCATGGCTCCGTACGCGGGCAGGGCGGGGTTCGCGCGGCGGCTGCCGATGCTCGAGGTGTTGACGATCGCGCCGCCGCCGGAGCGCCGCATGAGCGCGGCCTCGGCGGTCCAGTGCGCGCGGAAGTTCACCGCGAACTGCTCGTCGATGTCGTCGTCACTGGTGGTGTCGAGCGGGCCGGGCTGCTGGATCGTGGCACCGTTGTTGAAGGCGCCGTCGAGCCGTCCGTGCAACCGCTCGACGTGGTCGACCGCCGCGCGGATGCTGTCGCGGTCGGCGAGGTCCAGGGTGACGGCGTCGGCGACGCCTCCGTCGGCGCGGATCTCGCCGACGATCTTGTCGAGCACGTCGATGCCGCGGGCGGCGAGCACGACCGCGGCACCCTCGGCGGCGAAGAGCCTGGCCGCGGCCGCCCCGATGCCGCGGCTGGCACCGGTGATGAGCACGACCTTGCCGGTGAGCATGTTGTTCGTCATGGCACCACTGTCGGCGCGCCGGCGGCCCGGATGCAGGCACAGGCTGTACCAGGATCCGGCGGCGTCGGCAGGGCAGACTCGGGGTATGAGCAAGCAGGAGCTCGGGACGTTCCTCCGCACCCGTCGCGAGCGGCTCCGGCCGTCGGACGTCGGCCTCCCGTCCGGACCCCGGCGCCGCACACCGGGTCTGCGCCGCGAGGAGGTCGCCGTCCTCGCGCACATCTCCACCGAGTACTACATCCGGCTCGAACAGGGCCGGGCACCGTGGCCGTCGGCCGAGGTCCTCGCCGGGATCGCGGGCGCGCTCCTGCTCACCGACGCCGAGTCGGACCACCTGCACGTCCTCGCCGGCACCGCCCCGGCCCGCACCCGGACGCACCGCCGCGACGTCAGCCCGAGCATCCTCACGCTCCTCGAACGGCTGCCGCTGACCGCCGGCTTCGTCATCTCGGCGACGTTCGAGGTGCTCGCGTGGAACGACCTCGCGGCCGCGCTCATGGAGGACTTCGCCGGGCTCGCCCCGCACGACCGCAACCTCGCCCGCCGCGCGTTCCTCGACCAGGCCCGGGAAACGCCGCTGTACGGGATCTCCGACGCCGCCGAGTTCCGGCACCACGTCGTCATGCGGCTGCGAGCCACCCTCGCCCGCTACCCCGCGGATCCCGCCGTGACCGGCCTCGTCGACGACCTCCGCGCCGGCAACCAGGACTTCGCCCGCCTCTGGGAACGCCACGACGTGCAGGCCGCGCCGACACTCAGGAAGACCTTCCGCCACCCGGTCGTCGGCGAGGTCACCGTCGACTGCGACTCGCTCGCGCTCACGGACCACGACCAGCACCTGGTTCTCTACAGCGCACCGCAGGGTTCCCCGGACGCCGAAGCCCTGGCGTTGTTGAACGTTCTCGGCCCTCAGGTGACCGCTACTGTGCCGCGGTGACCGAGGAGCGACGCGACGACCGGGAACTGTTCGAGCGCATCAAGGCGGAGACCGAACAGGCGACCGCGGCGAAGCTCGCCGCCGCCAAGGCCGAAGCCGCCGAACGCGGCAAGGAGCCGTTCGACATCAACAAGATGCTGGCGCTGTACGAGCCCTACGACCAGTACCGGTATCCCGCGCCGCTGGACGAGCTGAGCCGCTACCACGAGCGCGCTTACTACCTGACGTCGCGGGAGCTCATGACGCTGGCCGAGTACACCGACCACCTGCGCCGCGCGGACATGGGCTGATGGGCCGCAAGTACGCGGCCGCGGCGTTCTACGCGCCCGGCGACCGCCCCGACCTGCTCGACGCGCTCGGCGCCGGCGCGACCTGGGGTCCGTTCACCCAGGTGGAGACGGGCCTGAGTCTCCTCGACGACCACACCTGCGTGACGTTGCGGTTCCGCCTGTACGACTTCTACGAGCTGCGCGAGAACCACGAACCCACCGACAGCCTGGCGCACGACCCGGCCCTGCCGTTCGCCCGCTTCTTCCGCGACGCCGCGACGAATGCGGGGTGCGAGGTGGCGTTCCTCGTCACGCGCCTGCACCAAGCCGATCCCGACTGGCTGGCGGGGCGGTACTGGATGGTGCAGGCGCGTGACGTGGACTCGCTGGCCGCTGAGGCGTTCGGGTTGCTGCACCTCGACGACGGCATGGTGCTCGACTGGGACAAGCCGCGTCTGGACGAGCGCAGCATCCTGCCGGGCGGACCCGGGCTCACGTTCTTCGCGAGCGCCGGCTGGACGCGCTGGTACTGATCGACGGCGTGCGCGATTCGCGCGGCACCCGGTCAGACGAGCGACGACCAGTAGAACCAGAACGCCTGCAGCACTCCGGCCACGATCACCAGGTACCACAGGATCAGCACGACGCTGTGGAGCTGGAACGTCGGCCGGATGTTGCGCAGCGTCGTGTACCAGAAGATCGGGATCGTCACCGCCCACACGACCATGCAGTACGGGCACAGCGCGCCGATCTCGTACAGCGACTGAAAAATCAGCCAGTGCACGAACAGCACGCCGAACGTGACCCCGACCTGCAGCCCGATCCACACCCACCGCGGCAACGACACCCCGGCGAGCAGCAGCACGCCCAGCGTCGTCACCACCGCGAAGCCCGCGATGCCGAGCAGGGGGTTCGGGAACCCGAACACCTCCGCCTGGGCCGTCTTCATGATCGAGCCGCAGCTCAGCACCGGGTTGATGCTGCACGTCGGCACGTAGAACGGGTCCTTGAGCAACGCGATCTTCTCGATCGTCAGCACGAACGAGGCGACCAGGCCGACGAACCCGCCGGTCGCGAGCACCCACGCGACGATCCGGTTCACGAGAGCGCCTTCTCGATCGCCGCCTTCAGCGCGTCGTACGAGGGCGCGCCGGTGAACTTGGTGCCGTTGATGAAGAACGTCGGCGTGCCCGTCACGCCGGCCTTGCCGCCCTCCGACCGCTGGGCGAGCACCCGCTCCCGCAGCGCCGGGTCGTCCAGCGCCTTCTCGAACGCGGCACCGTCGAGCCCGAGCTGCTGGCCGAGCGCGGTGATCGCGGCACGCTGGGACGTCTGCTGCCCGCCCCATTCCTGCTGCGCGTCGAACAGCACCCGGAACATCTCGTCCCGCTTACCTTGCGCGCCCGCCGCCTCGACCGCGACGGCGGCCAGCTCGGCGTTGCGGTGGCTGGGAATCGGGAAGTGCCGCACGTCGAACGTCACGCGCCCGCCGTACTCGGTCTTGAGCCGCTCGACGCCGGGGTAGGCGGCGCGGCAGGACGGGCACTCCAGGTCGAGGTACTCGACGACGGTCACCTTGCCGTCGGCCGACTGCGGCGCGGCGGTCGTGTTGTTGTTGCGGCTGAAGAAGATGAAACCGGCGACGACCACCGCCACGACTGCGACGATGATCAGGGACAGACGAGCGTTTTTGGACATGACAGAACTCCACGAAGGCTGAGGAACAGGACCGAAGAACGGGTTCGGTCTAGGCGCGCAGCACGCAGAGCTGCGCCAGCCGCACTTCCAGCCGACGTGAAGGACGAGACCAGACAGGCAGGGGCACCAGACGCGCCGGTACCGAACCGGACCGCCGCAGCACGGCGAACCCGATCAGCACCGCGAGCGCCACCACCAGACAGCAACCCGCGACGAGAATGCCTTCGAGCAACGCCGACCCGTCGTCCACCTGATCGGCCACGTAGGCGATCGCGGACGTGCTCGACGTCGGGCACTGCGCGGTCCAGGCGAACTCCGTCTCACACGGGGTGCCCTGCATCATCGCGACCCCGGCCACCAGCGCGAGCACAGCGAAAACCCGCGCGAGATACGCACGGGTTCGCGAGCTGCGGGTGCCAGGCACGTGATCCAGCGTAGCGACCCGCCGCCTACGCTGAAGTCAGATGGGGGAGAAGCCGCACGAATCGGACAGGCTCGTGGTCGCCTCACATCCGTCAGAGCTCGCCGAGGCACTGGCTCACCGTCAGCAGAGATCGGACAGGTCCAGGACGAACCGGTAGCGGACATCTCCGCGTTCGAGCCGGTCGAGAGCCTCACCCACCCAGGCCGACGGCAGGGTCTCGACGTCGGCGACGATGCCGTGGGCAGCGCAGAACTCCAGCATCGCCGCGGTGGCGGGAAGCCCGCCGCTGCCACCAGAACTCAGTTTCTTGCGGCCCAGCAGCAGGTCCATCGTCTCCGCCGTCAGGGATCCGAGGTAGCCGACCTGGCTCAGAGTTCTACTCCACCGCGCTGGACATCACCGACGCCGCCAACGAGATCGCCGGCGAAGGGGAGCCGGTCGACCCCGACGACCTGGCCCCGCCCGACCAGCCAGTCACCCGGCTGGACCTGGAACCCCAGGTGCTGTTCCGAGCAGGTCCGGCCTAATGGCTGACGGGCTGCTGGCACGGGCGGACTGAGCTGTCCCTTAGGAGCGGCGCGCTCGTTTGAGGGCGGCGAGGATGACTTCGAGGTCGGCGTGGCTCATGGATTGGCCGTGGCCGCGAGGTGTGTCCGGGGGCTCTTCGACCAGTTCGACAGGGACTTCAAGGAGGTGGAGGCGGAGTGCGACGGCGATGCGGTGGTTGCCGTCGAGGTAGCCGTAGTGAGCGTTGAACCCCATTCGCAGCGGGACGCGTATACCGTTGACGGCGATGCTCTCGGTCAGGCGGTCGAGGTGAGTGGGAGTGTCGACGACGTGCGCGGGCGCCGGTACGACTTCGCGGTCGACGGCACGATAACGCGCGACAAGGTCGGCGTGTAGCCGGACGACGACCCCGGGCTGGCTGCTCAGGTGCCGGTAGCGGGGATTGGGGCTCACCTCTCGATCTTAATCCTCGGCGATCTCCTGTCGTTCCCCACGCCAGCAGCCGCACAGAGGTCGCTGAGCCTGTATCGAGAAGTGCCGCCGGAATCCGTGACAAACGGTCAAGGGAGTCCCGTTCGTACTGTTCAGACCGCTGATGCTCGCCCCTCTCAGGACCAGCCCGCGACGGCTGGCCAGGGTGCGCTCGTCGATTCGGTGATCATGCTCTGGGGTGTGAGGTGGCCTCGATCGATGAACCGCGTACCCGCCGGTTCAAGCGGCTCGTGCCGGCCGAGGAACTAGCCTGGACACGAGAGCGCACCTGCTCGCGCTGACGGCCTGGCTCAAGTGCGGAGATCGACGCGGCCGGCGACGCGCGCACTGGCCGGACGGGTGGTGCCCGGGATCGCATACCGGGAAACGTGTCCGTGAGTGTGGAACGCCTCCAAACAGCATGCTTTCAGGTTGATCTGCCGCGAATGGGTGGAACCAAACGGACGGGCGGTTCTACCTTTTCCCGCATGCCTTTGCGGAGATCAACGGTGCGCGGCCGCGAGTTCGGCGACGCGATACGGGCGCTGCTGCGGGCGGCCGATCTGACCAACCGCTCTGCCGCCGAATTGCTGGGCTGGCAGGAAGCCAAGGTCTCGGAGCTCATCAACGGCAAGGAAGGCACGACTGAGGTCGACCTGGCCCAACTGCTGGGCCTGCTGCGCACGCCGCCCGAAGAGTTCGACCACCTGATGGCGCTGCACCACGACGCGCACATCCGGGACTGGTTGCAGCCCAACAAGTCCGGCATGACGGACCGAGCGCGCACACTGCGCGAGCACGAGAAGATCGCCTCAGACATCACCGGCTGGTCGATGAACGTGGTGCACGGCCTGCTGCAGGCACCTGACTACATCACGTATGTCGTCAACGCCTCGACGAAGTTGTCTGCTGATGAGCGTCCCACTGTCATCAGCAATCGGATCGCACGCCAGAAGTCCGTTCTCGACGGCCACCGAACCGTCACGATCTTCATGCACGAACAGGCACTACGCCTGCCGGTGGGAGACGAGCACGTGATGGCGGAGCAGCTTCACCACCTGCTGCGTCTGTCGGTCCGGCCCTACCTCACGATTCGCGTGCTTCCCACCGTGTTCGGTCCACACGCCGGACTGGCCGGCGACTTCGACCGGCTGACGTTCAAGAAGATCCCGCCGATCGTTTACGTGGAGAGCGAGGGGGCTAACGTGTTTCTGGAAGATCAGCCTTCTGTCGGTCTCTACGACACCGTGGTGGAGTCACTCGCTCGGACGACGTTGGACGAGACACAAACGAGGAAGCTGATCACCGACATCATCGGTGAGGAGACGCGTGGTGACCAGGTGGCGCAAGAGTAGCTACAGCGGCAGCGACGGCAACTGCGTGGAAGTGGGCCGTGGCGTCGGCGTCCGGGACAGCAAGTCGCCGTCGGTCGAACTCCCGCTCACGGCCCACCAGTGGACCAGCTTGCTGCGTCTGGTCACGACCGAGGCGGCGGAGGCTGCCAGCCGCCCGTGACCTCCTTGGTGGGTTTGTGGGGGAAGCGGCGCTGGGCGTGTTCCTGCGCGGGTGAGCCCGGCAGCACGTAGAGGGTCTCCGTCTTCTCCTGCAGTGGTCGCAGCACGGTGTCCATGAAGGACTTGCGGTCGTCGAGGTACGGGCCCAGGACGTCCTCCCCGGCGGGACACACGGCCAGGCAGTAGCCGGATTTGTAACCCGGCGGGGAGGCGAGGCTCTGCCACATCGACGTGGTTTCGGCGTCGGTGACCCTGGAGCGGTAGTCGGCGGCGTCCTCGCTGTCGGCCACGGTCTGCACCCAGTCGGTGAAGCCGCTCATGAACTCGCGGTAGTTGTGCGTGGCACAGCCCAGCGCGTCGAAGCTCCCGTCCTTGCGGATGGCGCCGATCGGGCAGGCGGCGACGCACAACTTGCAGTCGATGCACGGGTTGTAGTCCAGCGCCTGGCCGTAGGTGCTCACCTCCGCGTCGACCAGCACGGTGGCCAGGAGCACGAAGCTGCCGAACTTCGGGTGGATGACGTTGCGGTGCAGGCCCATGACGCCGAGTCCGGCGGCCACCGCGACGGTCTTGTGCGCGACCACCCAGATCCGCCCGGGATAGCGGTCCATCTCCTGGGGGAAGCCGACCGACGGGTTGAGCGCGCGGTAACCGGCGTCCTGCAGGGCCTGGGTGACGCTGCGGGCGGCGTGGTTGGCGTGCTCGTCGGTCTGGTGGAACTCCTGGTTCGCGACGCTGCGGGCCGGGGAACGGCAGTTGTCGCGGTTCATCCGGAACACCATCGCGATCAGGGAGCGGGTACCGGGCAACGCGGCCAGCACGTGCTCGCGCTCGCCGGCCAGGTCGGCGTGGTCGAGGCTGACCACGGCGGCGTCGTCCGCGCCCGCCGAGAGGCACAGTTCGCGCAGCCAGGCCGCGTCGATCACTTCGGGCGGGCGGACCGTCTGCTTGGCGAGCACGGCCCGCACCGAGGGGTGTGCTGCCAGCTTCGCCGGAAGTTTGGCGCTCATGCGACCGCGTCCAGCAGGCCGGCGGGCACGTCGGGCCGCTCCAGGGCGATGAAGTGGCCGGCGTCCGGGATCTGGGTGAACTCGGCGCCGGGCAGCAGTTGCCTGTTGGCCTGCCGGTCCGAGGGCCGGGACCAGTCCTTCTCCCCGTAGACGAGGTGGATCGGCGCGGTGACCTCGGGGTAGCGGGCGCGGGCCGCAATGAGGCTGGGCAGGTTGCGGTAGACGGCGCGGGCGACGGTCGGATAGCCGTCGTGGCGGCCGACGGCGAGGAGTTCGTCCAGGTAGTCGTCGCGCAGTGCGCTGGGGTCGCCGAGGCCGCCGCTCAGGACGGCGCGCATGACGGGTTTGGGCTCCAGTTGGGCGAGCAACGGTCCCACCCCCGGCGTGATGACGCCGGTGACGATGAACCGGGCCAGGAGGCTGGACCTGGCGATTCCGCCGGCGTAGTCGTAGGCGTTCACCGCCACGACCCGGCGGACGCGGTCGGGCAGGTCGGCCGCCGCGGTGAGCGCGAGCACGGCGCCCATCGACTCGCCGAGCAGCGTCACGTCGTGCAGGTCGAGCTGGGTGATGAGCCGGGTGACGGCGGCGCGCATGGCGGGTTCGTCGTAGGAGGCGCCGGGCACGATCTGCGAGTAGCCCATTCCCGGCAGGTCGAGCGCGTAGACGGTGTAGCGGTCTCGCACCAGCGGGATGAGGTGGCGGAAGTGCTCGGCCTGGGTGCGCACGGTGTGCAGCAGGACCAGAGGCGCGCCGCTGCCCCCGGTGAGGTAGCGCAACCGGCCCTGCCCCTCGAGGAAGTGGCTGCTGGTTCCGGGAACGCTGATCCCGGGTCCGCTCAGTTGCGAAGTCATCTGCACCTCATGGCGAGTGTGTTGTGTTTTCCTACCGACCCGACGCCACCGTAGGGCAGTGGGTTGGAAAACACAACACACTCGGACTAGGCTGGGCAGATGACCGAACCACCGCACGGCATCCGCATGGACGAGCTGCCACTCGGGGTCCGGCCGTGCTCACTCGCGGCGGCTATGGAGATCCTCGGCGAGCGGTGGTCGTTGCTGGCTCTGCGGGAGATCGGCTACGGCGTGCACCGCTTCGCCCGCATCGCCGGTTACACGGGCGCGTCCCGCGACCTCCTGGCCGACCGGCTGCGCAAGCTGGAGGCCGCGGGTGTCGTCGAGCGCCGGCTCTACAGCGAGCACCCGCCCCGCCACGAGTACCACCTCACCGAGGCCGGCCGGGAACTGTTCCCGGTCATGCTCGCCCTGACCCAGTGGGGCGACAGGTGGGCGGTGGACAGCCCGGTCCTGATCCGCCGGCACTCCTGCGGTGAGCCGGTGCGGGTCGACCTGGTCTGCCACCACTGCGGCGAGCCGGTCAGCCGCGACACGATCCACACCGAGCTGAGCGATCAGGTCACCTTGCCGCGCGCGACGTAGAGGTTCATGCCGGTGAAGTCGAGCGTGACGTTGTAGGGCTTCCAGAAGCACTGGAAGACGGCGGCCGGCACGTCGAACCCCAGCTCGTCGGTCCTGCCGCGGGTGGCCGCCTCGCAGTAGATGTCCCTGGCGACGGCACTGCCGACGCGGATCTCCCTGGGATAGCAGGGCAGGACGACCGTCGGTGCGCTGTGGCCGAACGTCTCCAGCGGGCGGTCGTGGTCCGTGCGGATCTTCAGCCGTTCGGCCGTGTCCCCGAAGACGACTGCGGCCATCTCGCCGCTACCGCCGAAGTTCGTGCCCATCACCCGTGGTCCGGAGCCGGCGATGCTGCCCGTGGTGTGCAGGTAGTGGTCATCGGCCAGCCACAGCGGCAGGGGCTCGGCGCCCGCGCTCGCCTTCCTCACCGCGTCGGGCGTCGGGCGGCGCAGGATCAACGAGCGTCCGGCGTAGTCGAAGGTGGTCAGCAGGTGGTAGAAGATCCACGTGCCGATCATGCCGTCGCTGTCGGTGTCGACGTCGTCGCCCGACTCGGTGGACGACCAGCCCACGGGGACGTTGCGCAGTTCGAGGCCGCCCACCTTGAAGGACTCCAGGATCCCGTAGTGGGCCCAGATGTGCCCGCCCTCGTAGTCGATCTTCTGGCTGGCGACGGGGGTCAGTCCGGCCTGTTTCGCGACCGTCATGCGCATGCTCATGCTCGGGGCGCCGGTGTAGAACGTGAAGCGCTTCGGCGGCCCGCCGTTGATCGAGACCTCCACCTGCGGCGTCGGGTCCATCCGCAGGAACTCGGCCCGGCCGATGTCGCCGTGGATCTGGTACGGCTCACCCTGGACCGCCGAGAGCCACGTCGCGATGGCCTCCTCGCCGATCGCGCGCCAATGCGGCACGGAGGCGGCGAGCTTGTCCTGGCGGAGGTAGCAGTCGGCCAGGAACTTGTGCGCGTCCCCGTCGTCCGGCGCCAGCCCGACGGCTTTCTGGAGATATTTCTCGGCGTCGGTGAACTTGTTGGCCAGCAACGCGACGTAGCCGCGCTGACGGGCAGCGCGCACGTTCGTCGGGTCCGACTTCAGGATCTCCTCGTACGCGCGGCCGGCCGCCTCGAACTTCCCCGCCTTGAACAACGCGTCCGCGTCGCCGGCCGCGGGCAGTGCTGAGGCCACCCCGTCCAGCAGCGGTGTGGCCGCCACGGCGCCGGCCATCGCGGCGGCTCCTCGCAGCACCGAACGCCGGGTCCACTGTCCCCCAGTAGTCACGCTTTCTCCCTCGAATTCGGCACGGACCCTCGTGGTCCGTCTCCTCACCCAAGGCAGAACGCTGTTGCCGTGACGTATGCGAATTTCGATACTTTCGCGATACGCGGGCGGTCGTCAGTTGACGCCGACGTCGTTCCAGGAGGCCCGCACGACGTTCGCCACCTCGGCCCCGAACAGCGCCTGAGCCGACGCCACGGTCGCCGCGGCCGCCTCGGCGAAGTTCGAGTTCACCCGGAGCTTGGTGGCGAGCGCGTCGTACCAGACCTTGCCGGCCTTCTCCCAGGCGTTGCCGCCCAGCCGAGTGGCGACGAGGTGGAAGGCCTTGTTGGGGATGCCGGAGTTGATGTGCACGCCGCCGTTGTCGTTGCGCGGGTTGCCGTCGTCGGGCAGGTCGACGTAGGAGCGCATGTGGCCGGGCTGGCGGTCGAGCTGGTGGGCGGTGCCGGGGTCCTTCATCGACCGCAGCGCGACGCCCTGCAGCTGCGTGCCGAGGATTCCGGCGCCGACGAGCCAGTCGGCCTGCTCGGCGGTGTGGCCGAGGGTGTGCTGCTTGACCAGTGAGCCGAACACGTCGGCCATGGACTCGTTCAGCGCGCCGGACTGCTTGCGGTACCGCAGACCCGCCGTGTACTGCACGACGCCGTGCGTGATCTCGTGACCGACGACCGAGATGTCGCGGGCGAGCGCGCCGGGCTGGAAGACCTTGCCGCTGCCGTCGCCGTAGACCATCTGGGTGCCGTCCCAGAAGGCGTTGTCGAAGCCGCGGCCGAAGTGCACCGAGCTGACGAGCTTGAGGCCGTTGCCGTCGACGCTGTGGCGGCCGAGGACGTCGCGGTAGAAGTCGTAGGTCCGGTCGGCGTTGTCGAACGCGTCGTTGACTGCGGGGTCGTTCGAGGCACCGTCGCCTTCCTTGCGGCGCAGGACGCCGGGCAGGTTGCGCTCGTCGCCGCCCTGGACGTCGTGCACGGCCTTGAACTCGTCGGCCGGGCCGCGCAGCTGGGCGGCGTTGAGGTCGAGGAACTGGATGGCCTCGGTGAGCGTGTCGCGCTGGGTGCGCAGGGCGGCCGAGGCGAGCAGGGTCGGGATGGTGTCGCGGATGTCGACGTTGCCGGTTTCCGCGAGCTCGATGAGCAGGTGCGCGGGCAGGATGAAGCAGACCATGGGCGTGTTCCCCCTCTATTTCCCCTTGTACCTGGGGAGGAGGGGCCGTTCGGCGCGGAAATACGCCGTCCTTCGGAGGATCTCGGCGGCGATCTCGTCCGGGCGGCGATGGTCGGTCCGCACGTGCAGGTCGCCGATGTCGCGCATGGCCTCGACCGTGCGTGCCGACCGGTCCGCGATCTCCCGCAACCGGTGCGGTGGCTGCCCCAGCAACGTGTCACCGGCGAGGCCTGGCGCGGGGGAGTCGCCTCGGGCGCGGCGGGTGACGCGGTCGAGGAGCACCTCCCGACCGGCGTCCAGGCAGCACAACGTGATCGTGGCGGCCGGCAACGCCGTCGTGTACGCGGCAGGGTCCTCGATCGGGCCGACCGCGACCAGGCAGCCGGCCCCGGCGGAGCGGAAGGTGTGCCAGATCGCGGCGAGGTTGGCGGCGCGGAAGTGGTCACCGAGTTCGGGGCGGTGAAAGGAGATCTGGTCGAGGTCGACGAACGCGGCGTTGCGGATCTGCTGGTAGACGTGCCAGCCGACGGCCGACTTCCCGACACCGGCCGGTCCGCACAGGATCAGGATCTCGCCCGGATCCTCGTACTGCCGCAAGGGTTTCGACCGCAAGGGATGCGACGCGGGCGCGGGTGGGTCGGGCCAGCCGGTCCGTTCGAGCACCTGGTCCGCGACCTCGGTGACGGACAGTCCTGTGGTGTCCACCCACGCACCTGGCGCGCGGTCGACGGCTTCGGCGTGTGCGAGCGCCTCGCTGACATCGGTCGCGCCGCCGCGGGCGGTGATCCGCCGGGTCAGCCCGGCCGGCTCGGCCCGCAGCCGGCACGTCGTCAGCTCGGTGTTCGGCACGGGTTCCATCCCGCCACCCGGATCGGTGACGCCGGGCACGACCAGGCACTGACTGCCGGCGTCCCGGAAGTTCGCGGCCACGGCGGCGAGCGCGCGGGCCTTCAGCCGGTACCGATCGGGGTCGCCGTAGTACATGCCGAGCTGGTCGATGTCGACCTGGCCGACGGCCAGACCCTGCCGGCCGAGTTGCTCGAACAGCTCCCAGGCGACCGTCGTCTTGCCCACTCCGGGCGGTCCGGACAGCCACAGGACCGGCAACGAGGTCATTCCAGCGAGTGTCGGGACCCGGCGCAGCCACGTCGACCGATTTCCCTCACGCAACCAACGGTTGCGCTAGCGGGCCGCGTTGGATAGGTTCATGCGCAACCGTTAGTTGCACATAGTGGAGGAGAAGCACATGGAGTACGGCAGCATCGAACGGGAGCTGCGCATCGACGCCACCCCCGAGGTGGTCTACGAGGTGATCAGCTCCGCCGAGCACCTGCGCGAGTGGTGGCCCGACGACGCCGAGCTCGACGCCGTTCCCGGCGCCACCGGCACGATCACCTTCGGCGACCCGGCGGCGCCGGACGCGAAGGTCGAACAGCTCACCGTCGTGGAGGCCGACCCACCGCGCCGGTTCGCGTTCCGCTGGGTGTACGACGAGGGCGCGGTGGCGGCGCCGGACAACTCGCTGCTCGTCACGATCGACCTCGTCCCGTCCGACGGGGGCACGGTGTTGCGCTTCAAGGAGACCGGCTTCCGCGAGCGCGGCTGGGAGGCCGCCGTGCTGGAGCAGGCCTACCGCGATCACGTCCAGGGCTGGGACCACTTCCTGCCGCGCCTGGTCGCCCGCGCGAACAGCCTGGTCGCACGGCCGTGAGCACGGCGATCGACGACGACCTGTGGTCCGCGGTCGGTGACCCGACGCGCCGGCGGATGCTCGACCTGCTCCTCGCCCACGGAGGTGGCACGGCGACGACGCTCAGCGAGCAGCTGCCCGTGACCAGGCAGGCGGTCGCGAAGCACCTCGGTGTGCTGGACCGGGTCGGTCTGGTGCACGTGACGCCCGCGGGACGCGAGCGCCGGTACGAGGTGGACGAGACGCAGCTGGCGCGGGCGGTGGCACAGCTGTCCGCCGTCGGGGCGACCTGGGATGCCCGGCTGCAGCGGATCAAGCGCATCGCCGAGCGGATTCAGCGAGAGAGAGGAACAGACCAGTCATGACCACTCAAACGTCGCGCACCGACTATTCGACGTCGTTCACGGTCGAGCAGTCGCCGGACGAGGTGTACGCCGCCGTCCTGGACGTCCGCGCCTGGTGGACGGGCGAGGTCGAGGGGCCGACCGGCGAGGTGGGCGCCGAGTTCACCTACCGGCATCACCCGCAGCACTACAGCCGTCAGCGCGTGACCGAGCTTTCGCCCGGCCGGCGGGTGGTCTGGCAGGTCACCGACAGCCACCTGGCGTTCGTCTCGGAGCCGGCGGAGTGGACCGGGAGCGAGATCGTGTTCGACCTCGTCCCCGCTGAGGGCGGTACCGAGCTGAGGTTCACCCACGTGGGCTTGGTGCCGGACGTCGAGTGCTTCGGCGCGTGCTCCACTGGCTGGTCGCACTACATCGGCGGCAGCCTGCACAGCCTGATCACCACCGGGCAGGGCCTGCCGGATCCGTGGTGATCAGCTGGTCGTCCACCGGGTGACGACGGGGGTGCCGTCGGCCGCCGTCACCCGGACGCGGACCAGGCCGCGCGGTACCTCGGTGGCGGTGAACCTGCCGTCGGTGATCGGCACGGCGCGGCGTGAGCGCGGTGTCTCCACCACCGCTTCGCCCTCGGCGCCGGTGACGAGTCCGCGCACCATGTCGTCGTCGATCTCCAGGTTGATCGCGACGCGTTCGGACTCGAAGGCGAGCGTCAACGGCCCTTCGCCTCGCACCAGCGCCGCGGACTCGACCAGCTCGGCGAGTTCGGCGTCGAGCGTGCGCAGGGCCAGCGCGGCACTCGCGTCGCGCACGACGCCCGCCGGGACCGGGTCGAACTCGTCGGCGGCGGCCCGCAGGACGTCGAGGAAGTCGTCGTCGTTCATGACCGGCCCTCCAGCAGCTCGTTGCCCTTGACCAGCGCCTTCAACCGGCCGAGGCAGCGCTGGCGGATCGGCCCGATGCTGCCGACCGGCATGTCCAGCGCGAGGGCGACATCGGCGTAGGCGGGCGGCGGCGAGGTCATCAGCACCCGCAGCAGCTGCCGGCAGCGGTCCGGCAGCTGCTCGAAGACCCGCCACAGCGCGGCGTTGCGTTCGGTGGCGAGGAGCTCGTGGTCGATCTCCGGGGCCGGGTCGGGGGAGTCGGCGATCTCCTCCGCCGGTTCCGGCAACCGCCCGGCGCGGCGCAGCAGTTGCAGGCACTCGTGCCGCGCGGTCGTGGAGAGCCACCCGGCCAGCCGTTCGGGTTCGGTGATCCGGTCGAGGTGCTCGACCAGCTTGATCCACGTGCACTGCACCGCGTCCGCCGCGTCGGCGTCGTTGAGACGGTGGGCGCGGGCGATCGACCAGAGCAGCCCGCTGAACTGTCTGACCAGCGCGTCCCACGCGGCCTGGTCGCCCCTGGAGGCCGCGGCCACCGACGCTGGGATGTCCATGTGCTCATGATGCCGCGCGATGGTGCCGTGATTCGGTGTTTGCACTCGAATGTCGCGACCCGCCGATCGTCTCGAATCGCCGAAATTGCCGCCCGAACTCGGCTCTTCGGGTGCATTCTGATGGGCAACAGCTCAACCCGAGGACTGATGACCATGACGAGTGCGACCGCGTCCTCCCGCCACAACTGGGAGTCGGACCTGGAGCGCTACCGGACCAGGGCGGTCCAGGTGCTCGACACGCACCTGCCCGCCAAGACCGGCTGCAGCGAGTGCGGCGACCCGTGGCCCTGCGCCCGCGCGTGCTCGGCCGAGCTGGTGCTCGAACTCTGATCAGGACTCCACCCGAGCGAGGAACGCCACCACCCCGGTGACGAGCCTCGCCGCCTGTTCGTCCCGCGTGATCGACTCGTGGAACCGCGAGCCGGGTCCCGCGCTCTTCTTCCCGCGCAGGTACAGCGAACACTGCAGGTCCGCGCACACGTAGGCGCCCACCGAGTTGCCCAGCTGCCCCGACTTGCCCGCCTTGCGCGCGGTCATCAGCGACACCCCGTCCCCGGAATGCGTGGTCAAACACCAGGCGCACATCGTCTTTCGCGCCCGCCCGGCCTGTGCGGCCCGCCTGAGCGCGATGCCGACGAGCCGTTCGCCGACCTCGATCACCAGGTACCCCCGGTCCGGCGCCGCGGGGTCGGTCCAGCCGAGGAAGTCGAGGTCGTCCCACGCCCGATCGCCGAGATCCCTGGGCACGTGCATGCGCTTCGCCTCGCCCTTGGTGGAATTGACGAAGGACGCACGGATGTCGTGTTCGGTGAGCGGCTTCATGTCCAGGGACGCTAGGCTTACCTAGAGGTCCTAGGCAAATCATTAAGGACCCTAGGAAGGGTGACGGATGGCACGAGCGGGCCTCACCGCCGACCGCCTCACGCAGGCGGCGGCGGAGCTGGCGGACGAGGTCGGCTTCGAGAACGTGACGGTCTCGGCGCTGGCCCGGCACTTCGGCGTGAAGGACGCCTCGCTGTACTCGCACATCCGCAACGCCCACGACCTGCGAGTCCGCCTGGCCGTGCTGGCCCTGGCCGAACTCGCGGACCTGGTGTCTCTGGCGGTTGCCGGGCGTTCGGGCAAGGACGCCCTGGTGGCGTTCGCCAACGCTTACCGCACGTACGCCCGTGAACACCCTGGCCGCTACACGGCGACGCAGATGGCTTTGGACCCGGACACGGCGGCGACCTCGGCTGCCGGTCGGCACGCCGAGATGACCCGTGCGATTTTGCGCGGCTACGACCTGTGGGAACCCGACCAGACCGACGCTGTGAGGTTGCTGCACAGCACGTTCCACGGCTACGTCTCGTTGGAACGCGTCGGGGCGTTCCACAGCCACCCGCGCGGGGTGGAGGCGTCGTGGCTCCGCGCGCTCGACGCCCTCGACTCGCTGCTGCGGGCGTGGCCGGTGGGCCGATGACCATGGCGGTGGGCCGCCGCACGGATGCTGTCTCGTACGACGGCCCTTGTGCTCGACCGGTTGCCCGCGCCGAACCGGCTTACGGCCAGTTGCCGGTGATCACCGGCGAGCGGAAGGTGCGGGTGACCGTGTTGGTGTCGGTGTCGGTCAGCGTGAGGACGGCGACGATCTCGTCCGTGCCGTTGTCCTCGTTGAGCCAGGCGCCGGGCACGGTCAGGTCGAAGTCGGCACTGAGCCCGAAGTCGTCGCTCGCCCCGATCGCGGTCATCGGCAGCGCGAAGAGGAACTCGTTGGGGCCGTTGTCCTGGCCGCGGATCCAGACGGTGAACGGGTCGCCGAAGTCGTCGATGTACTCCTGGGCCTCCTCCCTGCTGATGTGGTAGTCGATGCCGACGTGGACGGCGAAGTTACCGTTGCCGACGCCCTCGATCCTCAGGCACACGTTGCTGTCGGTCGCGCCCGTGCAGCTCTGCACGGCGGCTGCGGTTCCGGCCGTCGCGCCGACGATGCCGAGGGTCATCGCGACGGCGAGCAGTGCCCGCGGCAGTCTGCGTTTCGTGCGGGGCGGCGGAGCGATCTCGTCGATGCTCATGCAGGTCTCCCTCTGAATGCGTTGTGGGAGCACCGTTGCAGGGACGGGCGACAATCCGTCGACAGCCGGTCGACAACGGATCACAGGCGCGGCCGGCTGAGCAGCCGCGAGAGCACGATCGCGCTCTCGGTCCGCTCGACCGGCGCGGTGGCCCGCACCCGCTGGATCGCCTGTTCCAGATGCGGGATGTCGCGGGCCAGCAGGTAGATCATCGCGTCGGCCGCGCCGGAGACCGTGCAGGCCTCGACGACCTCGGGAATGCCGTCGAGCGCCCGGCGCAGCTCGGCCGGGGTGGGGTTGCCGGCGCAGTAGACCTCGACGAACGCCTCGGTGTGCCAGGCCAGCGCCTGCGGGTCGACGATCGCGGTGAACCCGCGGATCGCGCCGGTGGCGACCAGCCGGTCCAGCCGTCGCTTGGCCGCGGACGCCGACAACCCGGCGGCCTTGCCGATCTCGGCGTAGGTGGCGCGGGCGTTGCGCAGCACGCACTGGATGATCGCTTCGTCGATGGCGTCCATGCCCCGAGGATCCAACGTCACGCAAAGAACCGCCAGCAGGCGGTCTTCTTTGCAAAAAACCCGGTGCAGATCGGCGCAAATGATGATTGTTTGCGGTGCTCGGGCGAACCTACTCTCACGGCTCGTGACGATGAGCGACGTGGAGGCGGCCGCGCTGGCCGCGGTGGACGAGACGGCGATCGGGCGGCTGCTGGTGGAGCTGCTCGAAGTGCCGAGCGTGACGGGCAGCGCCGCGGAGTCCGAGCTGCAGCACGTCCTGGCCGGCAAGCTGGAGCGCCTCGGCCTCGACGTCGACCTGTGGTCGATGGACCTGCCCGGCCTGCGCGCCCACCCCGGCTTTCCCGGCGGTGAGGCGCCGCGCACCGAGGCGTGGGGCCTGGTCGGCACTCGCGGCGACGGGCCGACGCTGGTTCTGCAGGGGCACGTCGACGTCGTCCCGCCCGGTGACCTGGCGCAGTGGGACGGCGACCCGTTCCGGCCGCGGATCGTCGGGGACGTGGTGCACGGCCGGGGCGCCTGTGACATGAAAGCCGGTGTGGTGGCGATCCTCGCCGCCCTGGCCGCGATCCGAGCGTCCGGCGCGACGGTGCGCGGGCGGGTGTCGGCGCACTTCGTCGTCAGCGAGGAGGACGGAGGGCTCGGCGCGTTCGGCACGCTCGAGCGCGGGCACACCGGTGACGCCTGCATCATCACCGAGCCGACCAGCGGCGCGTTGATGATCGCGAACGCCGGCGCGCTCACGTTCCGGATCGAGGTGCCGGGGCGGGCCACGCACGGCAGCACCAGGTACGCGGGCGTCAGCGCCATCGACGCGTACCTGCCGATCCACCACGCGCTCGCCCGGCTCGAAGCCCGCCGCAACGCCGCCGCCGACCCGCTCATGGCCGGCTATCCCGTGCCGTACCCGCTCTCCGTCGGCACCGTGCAGGCCGGTGACTGGGCCAGCACCGTCCCCGATCTGCTGGTGGCGGAGGGAAGACTGGGTGTGCAACTCGGCGAAGATCCCGCACAGGCACGTGCCGAACTGGAGGACTGCGTGGCCGAGGCCTGCGCGGCGGACCCGTGGTTGCGCGCCAACCCCGCCACCGTGACGTGGCCGGGCGGTCAGTTCGCGAGCGGGCGGCTACCGGCCGGGCATCCGCTCGCGGACCTGGTCGGTGCCGCGCACGCCGACGTCACCGGTGGCCCGCGGCCCGCCGAGCGGGGCGCTCCGTACGGCAGCGACCTGCGGCTGTACGCCGGGGCGGGCATTCCGACGCTGCAGTACGGGCCCGGCGACGTCCGGCTCGCCCACAGCCCGCAGGAGCAGGTCCGGGTGAGCGAGATCGTCACCGTCACGCGGGCGTTGGTGCTCGCCACCCTGCGCACGGCGGAGCTGTTCCGCTGACCGGTCTCGGCTCTTCAACCCGGAGCGCACCCGCTGCTTGGATGAGCACCATGCGCGCCCTGCTGCTCTCCGTGCTGCTCACGCTGTCGTTCGCGGTGCCCGCCCAGGCCGGCACCGGGTTCGTGGTGCTCAAGGACGTCGACCCGACGATCCCGCACGACATCCGCTACTACACCGCTCACAACTTCGTCGGCACCCGCGTCGACGGCTACCAGCAGCCGTTGTGCATCCTCACCAAGCCCGCGGCACTGGCGTTGCGCAAGGTGCAGCGGGAGATGCTCAAGCAGGGCTACACGCTCAAGGTCTACGACTGCTACCGCCCGCAGCGCGCGGTGGACCACTTCGTGCGGTGGGCCAAGGATCTCGCCGACCAGCGGATGAAGGCGGAGTTCTACCCGCGGGTCGACAAGACGCGGCTGTTCGAGGACGGCTACATCGCGGAGAAGTCCGGGCACAGCCGCGGATCGACGCTCGACCTCACGATCGTGCGACTGCCCGCGCGCCACCAGCGGCCGTACGTGCCGGGGGAGCGGCTGGTCGATTGCGCCGCACCCCAACGGTTCCCGGACAACACCGTGAACATGGGCACCGGCTACGACTGCTTCGACACGCTCTCCCACACCGACGACCCGCGGATCACGGGCACGGCGCGGGAGAACCGGCAGCTGCTGAAGAAAGCGATGGCGGACAACGGGTTCCGCAACCTGCCCGAAGAATGGTGGCACTTCACGCTCAACGGCGAGCCCTTCCCGGACACCTACTTCGACTTCCCGGTGTCACGGCGCTCGGTCTGACCCGAAGTCCGCCCGAACGGGCAGGCCAGGGGATGTGGTGCCGTGCGAGTCTGGTGGTTTCCGACAGCCTGGTCCGGAAAGGACGGGCAATGGCGCGACGTGACGTCGAACCCTCCCGCACACCGCACGCGGCGCGGTCGCCACAGGCCCGGCCCGAGCGCGCCGGCGGCCTCGAAGCGCTGCAGCGTTCGGCGGGCAACCAGGCCGTGGCGCACGCGCTGGTCGTCCAGCGGCGGGCCTTGACACCTCCGGAGACGACCGCCGCCATCGCCGCGGACCGCGGCCTGTTCGACAGCCTCACGGTGCGGGTGCTGCAGACGATCACCGGCGTGCCCGCGGCAGGCCACGACGGCGTGATCGGCCCGGTCACCGTGCGGGCGATCTCGGACCGGCAGACGGCCAGAGGCCTGGCGGACAACGGCATCGTCGACCTGGCCACGATGGACCGCCTGGTGCCGGAGACCCTGGCGAACGGCAGACCAGAGCACGGCATCCAGCTGGTGCTCGACTTCTTCAACCTCGCCACCCGGGGCGACGTCCTGACGGTCCGGCACAGCGCGGGAGCCTCGACCTTCGACGGGATCCGGATGGTCGGCCCGATCCCGGTGCCGGTGTTCACGCCCGGCGCCACCAGCTTCGAGTCCGGCGGGCTGAGAGTCATCACGGTCGGCGACGCGGCCTTCACCAGCGCGAGCACCCTGCGCGACGCCATCCAGCGCGAACTCGCCCGTCCCGCCCCGGCCGCGGGACCCGCCGCCGCCACCCCGACCCGGCTCACCGCGGCACAGGCGAGCGGCGGACTCGCCTTCACCCGCGCGAAGTACTCCGACGAACGCTCGGTGCGCGCGATCCAGGGCCTGGTCGGCGCACCGGTCACCGGGGCGTGGGACGCCGCGACCATCCAGTTCGTCGCCGAAGCGCAGAACACCGCGGGCATCGCCGTCGACGGCAGGGTCGGCCCGATCACGACCGAGAACTTCTACACGCGGCTGATCGCGGCCACCAATCCGAACGCCGCGCTGCGGTTGCTGGTCGACTTCTTCGACCTGACCGATGACGGAAACCTGCTCACCGTCTTCTTCGACCCGACGGTGACAGCGCTCGCGTCCACCGACTTCCGCCCCAGCGAACCGGTACGCGTGCGGGTCGGCCCGGACGCGCTGACGCTGCCGTTCTCCGGTGCCGTGCACAACATCGCCCACGAACTGGAGCACGTGCGGCGGCTGCGCGAGGGCATCACCAGCGCGGCGACGCACGAGTTCCTCGGCGAGGCGCTGGAAGTCCTCAGCATCGGCCTGCCGGAAGAGCCGCTGGACCCGGTCAACCCCACCCACGACGCCTTCATCGACGACGCGACCCGCTGCCTCGACAACTTCCTGCTGATGCCGGTCGCGGACCGGCGCCGGTTCCGCGCCAAGTTCATCGCCGTCCGGCGCAAGGTCTTCCAGCGCATCGACGCAGGCACCCCCGCACAACGCGCCGCGCACGCCGGACTCCGGGCTCGTTACGCGGCCGTGGTGCTGCCATGACCGCGCTGAAGCTCCGGCTCGGCGTCACCGGCGAGAGCATCCGGGTCACGCTCGTCAACACGGGCACGTCCCCGGTCGTCGTGGCCGGACGCCTGGCCATCGGGTACGCGGACAGCACCGACCGGGAGATCTACGCCGTGCTGCGCGACCCGCACACCGGCGCCGAGGTGGGAGGGCGGGCCCAGCTGTACCACCGCGCACCGCACTCGGCCGCCGATCTCTGGACGTTGCTGCCAGGCCAGGAGATCGCCAGCGTCTTCCACCTGGACGAGTGGTACAGCCGGCCCGCGGGCGACCTCGAGCTGCAGGTCGTCTACGACCCCGCCGAGGTGGCTGCCCGATTCCCGGACGTCTCAGGTGCCTCGGTCGTCTCGGAGCCGGTCCGCCTGGGTGGCACGTGACCTCAACTCGCGTCGGCCCAGAGGTGAGACGGCACCTGTGCGTGGTCGGCGAGGCTGTCGACTTCGGCCGGGAACTCCGGATGCCGCGGCCCGACGATCCGTGCCGGCGGGTCCAGCGGCTGTCCGGCCAACCAGGACGACAGCTCCTCGAACGCCTCCGCGGTGTGCCCGCGCGGCCGCCACAGCAGGCATGGCCCAGGAACCCGGGTGGAGACACGGCGGTCCAGTGCCGTCACGATGATCTCGGGGCCGCCCGATCCGCTGTCGAGCAGGCACAGCGACGCACCGGTCGACAGGGCCAGCGTCGCGAAGGTGTCCCGGATCGACGGTGACATCAGGAACAGCTTGCTCTGCGCGGTGACCGCCGGCATGAAGCTGAACCGCACATGGTCCGGCAGGATCGCGAAGGTGTCGCTGACGCTGAGATAGACGTAGCCGACCATGACTCGGCCGCTGCCGTCCGGCCAGATTCGGTCCACCCCCTCCAGGTCGTCCCGGTAAGCCTGCAACGGCTCGTCCACCGGGAAGCAGAGGGACAGGTCGAAGGTTCCTCCCGACTGATCGGGCAACGTCACCGTGGTGCCGCTGGTGAAGCCGTGGGTACCGGGCAGCCGCACCGACGTGCCGTCGGGCAGAGCGACGATCGTCCACCGTGGTTCCTGGGGATCGCAGAGCTCCGCGACCGCGGCCAGGAAGCGACGGGCGTCTCGCCGGCGCACGAAGAAGTCGTAGCTGAAGTCGATGCCCACGGGCAGGGTTCCGCAACCTTCCTGACGTTCACGCCGGACCGGTTCCCGGTGGGCCGAGCTGCTCGGTCCGGCCGGGCGCCGATTCGACCCACTCGATGAGCTCACGAATGTCCGGGGAGAGGTGGTCGGCGTTCACCAGCGCGGTCACGGTGCCTTCGTCGTCCTCGACGATGATCTCGACGATCTCGCGATCCGGTTGCGGGGCGCCGGCGCCAGCGTCTGCGCCAGCGTCTGCGTCGGCGCAGGTCAGCGATGCCGCGCGGACGCGTGCTCGTAGCGCCCTGGCGTCCGCCAGGGCGAGTGTGGACGTGTCGACGGCGGTCGAGCTCACGAGTCCCGCGAGCCCGCCGCCGCGGACGACTGTCACCTTCAGAGGACCCCGACCTCCTGCCAGGCCGAACGGACGATGCTCGCCTCCTGCTCACCGTACAACTCCCGCGCCGACGCGACAGTGGCGTCCGCCGCATCCTTGAACTGCGAGTTCCGCCGCAGCCGCGTGGTCAGGGCGTCGTACCAGATCTTGGCGGGCTTGTCCCACGACTGCCCGCCGATACCGGTGGCGACGAGGAAGAACGCCTTGTTCGGAATGCCCGAGTTGATGTGCACGCCTCCGTGGTCGTTGCGCGGGTCGAGGTCGTCGGGCAGGACCACGAAGTCGTTCATGTGGCCGGGCTGGCGGTCGAAGTTGTGCGCCGTGCCCGGCTTCTTCATCGACCGCAGCGCCTCGCCCTGCAGCTGGGTGCCAAGGATGCCCGCTCCGATCAGCCAGTCGGCCTCGTCGGCTGTCTGCTGCAGCGTGTGCTGCTTGATGACCGAGCCGAACACGTCCGCCCACGACTCGTTGAGGGCGCCGGACTGTTTGCTGTACACGAGCCCGGCGCTGAACTCGATGACGCCGTGCGTGATCTCGTGCGCGACCACGGAGGTGTCGGCGGCCAGGCTGCCGACCTTGAAGATCTTGCCGCTGCCGTCGCCGTACACCATCTGGGTGCCTTCCCAGAACGCGTTGTCGAAGCCGCTGCGGTAGTGCACCGTCGAGACGAGCTTGGCGCCGTTGCCGTCGACACTGTGTCTGCCGAGGACGTCGCGGTAGAAGTCGTAGGTCTTGTCGGCGTTGTCGAACGCGTCGTTGACCGCCTGGTCAGCGTGGGGTCCGTCATTCTGGCCGCGCCGCAACACACCGGGAATCAGCGCGCCGTGCTGGGCGTCGAAGACGGACTTGTTCTCAGCCGACGGCGCCGCAAGCAGACCGGCGTCGAGCCCGAGGCTCTGCACGAGAGCGGTCACCGCGACCCGGCGTTGGTGCATGCCGGCGGCGGCGACGGCGGCCGCGGCCGCCTCGCGGGGGTCGAGCTCGCCGGCATCGACCATGTCCAGCAGGACGTGGGTGGGCAGGATGAAGCAGACCATCACGGTTCCCTTTCTCCGTACTTGAGCCGCACCCCGCCCGCGTCCACCGTGACGACGAAGAGGTTGTCGAACTCCCGCTCGCCGATCGGGCTGGGCGTGCCACCGAGCTCCTGGACGAGCGGGGGAACGGTGTTGGAGTGACCGACCACCAGGACGACGTCGCCCAGCGATCCGGCGCGGATCCGGTCGGCCAGGTCAGGCCCGGCGACCACGGGTTGCAGTTGTGTTCGTGACGCGAGGGGTTGCGCGGTCTGCTTGGTGCGCCGTCTGTCCGAGGTGACGATGGCGGTCACCCCGGCTTCGGCGACGATCCGCGCCAGCAGCTCGGCGCGGCGGCGGCCGAGCTCGTTGAGCGACGGTTCGCCGGGTTCCGGCGGCAGGTCGATGTCCGCGTGGCGGACGAGCAGCACAGTGGTCACGGATCCCCCCGTTTCCTTGTCGTACTACGGCCTCGTCCACCCGCCGCAGCGTGTTAGTCCGACATCCGCAACACCGCCCGTTCGGCCTAGCCGGCCTATGGCTCAGCTGGGAGGAATTTCGACGTGCCCACGAAGGAATCTGACAACGCCGAGGTGAGCCTGGGAAGCCGCTTCCACAGGCTCTTCGGCGCCACGCTCGTGTCGTCCATCGGCACCGGCATGCATGCCGCCGCGTTGCCGCTGCTGGCCCTGCAGAGCAGCAACAGCCCGCTGGCGTTGAGCGCCGTCGTCATGGCCGCCGAGATTCCCTGGGTGCTGCTCTCGCTGCACGCCGGTGTCGTGGTGGACCGGCTGGACCGGCGGCGCGTGATGGTGTGGGCCGATCTGGGCCGGTTCGCCGTCCTGGTCGGTCTCGCGGTGCTGATCCTGACCGCGCGGGTGAACCTGGTGTGGCTGGTGCTCACGGCATTCCTGCTAGGCGTCGGCCAGGTCTTCTTCGACATCGCCGCCCAGTCGGCCATTCCCGACTTCGTGTCGCGGGATCCGCGGAACCTGGCGAGAGCGAACGGGCGGATCGTCGCGGCGGAGAGCAACGGTGAGGACTTCGCAGGGCCTCCGCTCGGCTCCACCCTGTTCGGTCTGTGGAACTTCCTGCCATTCGCCGGCAACGCACTCTCGTTCGCCGCCAGCGGCCTGTTGATCTTCTCGATCCAGACGGACGCCAAGCCGGAGAAGACGCCCGAAACTCCGCGCACGAGTGTGCGGAGCGACATCGCCGAAGGCATCCGGTGGTTGTTCGGGAACCGGACCCTGCGGGCGCTGGCCACGGCGTCCTGCCTCGGCAACGTCGCCGCCACCGCCCAGTTCGCGATGCTCGCGCTGCTGGCGAAGGAGGTCCTCGGACTTCCGGACTTCGGTTTCGGTCTGTTGCTGACCGCGACCGCGGTCGGCGCGACGGTCGGGGGACTGGCGGCCGCGGCCGCCAGCAGGCGATTCGGTCCCGGCTCGGTGATGCTCGCGGGCAAAGCTGGCGTGGGCGCGGCCGTTCTGGTGCTGGGACTTGTCGCCAATGCGTGGGTCGCGGTCGCGATGATGATGGTGACCGGCGCGTTGATGACCGCGGAGAAAGTTGTCGTAAGTACGTTGCGCCAGCAGATCGTGCCCGATGAACTCCTGGGGAGGGTGCTCTCGTCGAGCAGACTGGTGGTCATGGTCGGAGGGCCGATCGGAGCCGCACTGGGCGGCATCCTCGCCACCGTGTTCGCCGTCCAGGTCTCGTATGTCGCCGCCGGTGTTTTCCTCATCCTGGTGGCACTGGCCTTCTCTCCCGTGCTGAACAACCGCGCCTTAGCCCGCGCTACCGATGAATCAGCCGGGTGGTTCCGAAGCCCGCGGACCCGGACCGGGCGGTAGTCTCCGGCCGTGTCACTCGATTTCCAGGCCCGTATCCGACGGCCGTTGTCGCTGGCAGACCTCGTGGCCGGCGCCCGCCGCGTCGAGGCCGACCTGCTCGGGCTGTCGGATGTCCCCGCGCCCGCCATGGTGGCCGGGCGGAGGCGGGAGGCAGGCCGGATCGCGGACCCCGGCCGGCTGCTGACCGAGGACGAACTGCACTCGACCCTCGTGGGGACCGGCATCCCGGACCCTCTGGTGGAGGCGGTCGACGACGAGGCACGTCCGCTCGTGGTGATCATGCCCACGGCGGTGGGCGGACTGGTGTTCAGCCCGGTTCGCCGCGCGGACGCCGTGGTGGCCGGTCTGTCCATGGCCCTGGCGGCGGCGCTCGGCGACGGCAGCCGGTTCGTGGACGACGATCTCCAGCTGGCGGCCGCCGTCGGCGTCGACGACGAGGACCCCGCGGCGTTCATCGCCGCTACTCGGCTGACGCTCCGGCCCAGCACCGTCGCCGAGGCTGCGGTCGCCTATCTCCGCCAGTTCGAGCACCTTCAGGGCTGGCACCTGATCTGACCGGTCGTGCCCTCCAGGACTGTCCGGAAGGGCAGACTTCGGGACACCTCCGCGCCGGATGCCGCACTACGGCTAGTAACCGGACCGGTACCGAATCTACGGTGCCGAGGTGGACCGTCGGGCGAGGGACGCCGCGAGCAGGGACGGCGCCGAGAAACGGGCCCCGGGGTCCGGCAGAGCCGCCGCAAGCGGCGTCACGGCGCCGATGAACGCGGTGATGACCCTCCAGGGTGCGGCCGGGAATCGCGCCGTCACCGGCCTGCTCGCCGGACGAGGCGGTGGAGCGGGCGGCGCGGTCAAGCCCAGTTCGTTCGCGGGCGACGTGGGAGCCGTTGCCCAGGACGTCGCCGGTGCGCACCAGCAGGCAGGCGGGTCGGCCGACGCCCTGCTGGCGGCGGCACCTCCGCCTCCCGGCCTTCCGGTGGCACCACAACAAGCCCTGGCCGAACCGCCCGCCCCGGTGGTCGCCGAGCCGGGCGGCACCGCGCCGCAGACCCCTGCGGCCGACGGCGACAGCCTGGCCACCGGACCCACCACCGCTGGTCTGGCGGCCAGGGAGCAGGCCGAAGGACACGTCGTCGGCGCCGCGGGCCGAGACGCCGGCAAAGCCGCCGACGCGCTGCGCATCGGCCCGCTGGGCGCTTCCGCCGCGATCGGCGCCACCGCCAGGGCGCCGCTGCCGCCCGTCGCCGCACCGCCACCCGACCTGGCCGGCATCCCCACCATCGAGCCGGCCGTGGCCCAAGTCCTGGACCAAGGCTTCGGCGGCCAACTGTCGGCCGCGGCCGACACTGTCCGGCAGGAGCAGGACGCGGCTGTCGCCCGCCACGCCCAGGTGACCGGGGACGCCCGCGCCGCGCACGACAGCGCCGTCGACCACGAGCAGACTGCCGTCGACGGCGAGGCCCAGGAACTGGACACGCGCACGGTCGGCGAGGTCGAGGAGCACAAACAGGCGTGGCGGGCCGCGAGCAGCCACATCACCGCCGACAGCCGTACCGAGCTGCGCACCCTACGGGCCGGCGCGGGCGCCGACGTCGAGCAACAGGCCGGCGCGGCCAACACCGAAGCCACGACCATCATGTCCAGCGCCCGCAGCGAGGCCGACCGGCGGGGCGGCGACGTCCCAGGAGCCCCCGTGCAGCGCTCGCTGTGGGGACGGATCAAAAGTGCGGCCGGCCGTGCCGTGGGCGCGGTGCGCTCGGGCCTCTCCGCCGTGGCGTCGGCGGCCCGATCGGTGCTCGACGCGGCTCTCAACCGGGTGAGGGGGCTGTTCGACCGCGTTCGTCAGGCCATCGCCGACCGCGTCGGCCGGTTCGTCACCGCCGCCCGCGAGATCGCCGGACGGGTCGGCGCCCGCCTGGCGGCCGCCGCCAAGGCAGCGGTCGGGGCCATCCGGCGGGCCGTGGACGCTGCCCGGGCCGCGTTCGGCCGACTCGTCGACCGGCTGCGTGAGTTCGCGGCCAGGGTTCTGCACAGTTTGTGGTCGGCGTTGCAGGCGGCGGGCCGCTGGTTGCGCGACCGCCTGGCCGGCCTGGTCCGGGGCCTGGTCGCGGCGGGCCGGGCCGTGCTGGCGTTCGCGGGTAAGGTGCGCGAGCTCCTGCGCGTCACCGGCAACAAGGTGCTGTCCGGCCTCGTCCGGGCGGTGAACGACCCCGGTGCCTTCGTCGCTCCGTACAAGGCGCAGGTCGGAGGCATGATCGCCGCGGTGCCGGGCAAGGCGCAGGAGATGTACGACGACCACGTCGCGCCCTTGTTCGGCGGCGATCGCGAGGAGACGCCGCCCGCCCAGCACACGGTCCAGCGCCAGGAGACGGCAGAGGCGCGGCAGCAGGAGGCACCACCGTCCCACTCCGACATCCTCTGGGAGTTCCTCAAGGCGAGGCTCTCCTACCTCGGCGGTCATTGGGGAAGCGTGATCCTCGACGTGCTGCTCGAAATCTTCGTGCCGTTCGTGTCGCTCTACCGGCATCTGCCGCCCATGATCACCGCAACCTGGCAGGCGCTGAAGGACCTGTTCGCCGGGCGGTTCAGCGACGCCGTCGACGCGGGACTGAAGGCGGCCCGAGAGCTGATGGCCATTCTTTCGACGCTGTTCGCCCAGGTCTCGATCGCGGCCTTCATCGCGGGATCGATCCTCGGTACTCCGATCGTCGGCGAGGGGGCCATGCTGGCCGTCGGCCTCTCGCTGCTGGCCGCCGACGTGGTCCTGCAGGCGGCGAGCATCGCCAAGGCGTGGTCGAACCTGAGCCGGCCCGGCCGGACGTCCGATGAGCTCGGGGACGACTACGGCGTCATGGCCGACTCGGTGATCTCGCTCGGCATCACCCTCGCGCTGGTGCTCATCGCCTCCATCGGCCAGAAACTGGGCAAGGTCCTCGTGGCCCGCTTCCCCAGGGCCGCCGGCGCGCTGGCCGCCATCCGCGAACGGATCAAACTCCGGGCACGCGCCGCGGTCGGGCTGAAGAACCCGCCGCCGACGGCCCGGCCGGTAGTCGACACACCGGCAGCGCCGGCCGTCGCGCGCCAGGCCGTCGAGTTCCCCGGCAGGGCAGGCCTGCTCCCCGGCGAGCAGGCCGCGTTCGACCGCTTCATCGCAGGGCAACGCGCCTCCGGGAACCTCACCCCGCAGTTCGAGACGAAGCTCAAGGCCATGACGCCGGACCAGTTGCGGCGGGTGGCCGCACGGGAAATGGGCCAGCAGACCGCCGTCGAGGCCGCCCAGGCGGCCCAGAGCCGGGCCAACGCCACCAACCAGTCGAATCCGCTCGACCCGAACATGGCGCATCCGCCGCAGGACGTGGGCGGCAACGTGCGCATCCGTTACAACGAGGTGCCCCCGTCCCCTGCGGAGATCACCCAGGCCCAGGGCATCGCCCGCTCGACCGGC
>NZ_MUYM01000175.1 GCF_002150765.1 Lentzea kentuckyensis | reverse complement strand
TCGCCCAGCCCACCGCCAGCCGCGACAAGTCGGTCTCGATCGCGCCGTTGACGAAGTCGGTCGTGAAAGCCTCACCACGCGACGGATGCCGGTTGTTCAGCGCGTCCACCCTGGCCTGTTCGAGCACCTCCTCGCGGTCGCTCGACTTCTTGAGCTCCTCACCGTGCAAGTGGGTCAGCTCGTCGGCGTACAGCTTGTTGATCGTCCTGCCCAGGTTGGTGTACTCGGCGGCACCGTGACCGAAGCGCACCTCGGGATCGGCCATCACCGCGACGGCGTCGATGAACAGGTTCGGTTCCGGCGTGTACGGCAGCAACGGGTGAGCGCCGACCTGACGATCACGCGCCCGCATGTCCTCATCGATCAACTGCGCGAACTCATCAGCGAACCCAGGCCTGTTCACCTTGCCCCGCGCCTTCTGCAACGCCGCGAGCTCCTTGCGGAGCACCTCCATCTCCTTCGCCGGACCACCCTCGCCCAACGCCCGCTCGGTCTTGGCGATGTCGTTGTCGATCCGGGAGTTCGTGTCCCGAACCAACTGCCCCGGATCGCTGATCCGGTAGCCACCGCTGATCATCAACGGCCGGCCGGGATCGACGTGCTCCCCCGGCGCACTCATCCGCAGCAGGTTGGAGACGTGCGTGAACACGTGGTCACCGGACGGCACCGCGCGCGAGCCCTCGTCGAAGTCCTGGACGGCGAGGTACGGGTGCGTGTCCCTGGCGGCCAGGGCGGCGACCGCGTACTGACCGGCCGGGCTGTCGATCGTCCGGTTGCGCATGTCGCCGTACGGGAACTTCTTGTCGCTCCACAGCAACGGCACCAGCGCGACCGGCTCCCGACGCGACTCCACGACCTTCGCGATCTGGCTCATCGAGCTGTCGAGCTTCGCCTCGTCGGCCGTCTTCGCGTTGACACCGAAGACGAACGCCACCTTGCCCTCGACGTCCCGCGCACCGGCCAGCATGCCGTCCAGCACGGCGGGCAGGTCCTTCAGCGCGCCGTGACCGAGGATCGCCGTGACGACGAACGAGACCGGCTTGTTCCCCTCCACGCTGGCGGCCAGGTGGCGGAGGTAGTCCTGTTTGGACGGCAGCCGCACCGGACCCGGCGCCAGCTCCTCGAACGCCGCGTTGCGCACGACCTTCGCCTCGTCCAGGGACGCCACCGACACCCGCGGTCCCTCGAAGACCACGTCGTCGTGCCGCGCCCGCTTGGTCGGCTGGGCGTCGGGCGAGGTGGGCGGTTCGCTGTGGCTGGGTCCCGCGTCCTCCCGCGCCCGCTTGCTCGACTCGGCCTGGTGCGAGGTGGACGGCGCGTGCGAGGTGGACGGCTCGTCCCGGTGCGGTGGTGCCACGACGTCGTCCGGCGGTCGCAGACCGGACCGTGCCCGCCGGGCACCCCAACCGCCACCGGCAGCGGACGCCAGGTCCCCGCCACCGAGCCTCGGCCGCTTGCTCGGCCGCTCGTTCGCGTCGTCCCCAGGAGCGCGGCGCACCTCGCGGTCCGGGCCGCCGGAGTCGAGGTCCGGCCGGGCCGGATCGGCCTGCGGTGAACGGCTGCGCAGCGGGGTGTCCGGCACCGCGACCTGGCTGTCGGCCACCCGTTCGACCATCCACAGGTGCCGGGGCCGCAACTGCGGATCGGGCCGCAACACACCCGCGCCCATCAGGCCCTGCGCGTCCGGCACGACCGCGGAACGGTTGTCCTTGGCGAGGAAGACCCGCGACGGGTCGCGGTACTCGTCGGGCACGCCCAGGTAGTGCAACGTCTCGTGGGCGAGCACGGCGGGTTCGGCGTCGGCACGCCAGTGGGTCTGGTCGACGGGGTGCTCGCCGACCTCGATCGTCGTGTGCGCCGCACGCGGGTTGTCGACGAACTCCAGCGACACGTGGAACTGGTCGCCGCTCGGCAACCGGTGCCCGCCGTTGAACAGCGCGTCGACACCGGCGCGGGCGTTGTCGCGCACAGCGGACAACGCGGCCGGGTCGACCCCGGCGCCGGGCCGGAGGTGGACCTTGACGGTGAAGTCGCGCACCCACTGGCCGGGCTCGGCCTCGATGCGGCGCACGTCGTAGCGCACCAAACCGGTGTAGGAGCGCAGCTTGCCCGGCGTGCTGTCGGTGGTGACGTCGGCGACCTCGGTGTCGACCGTGCGAACGTGCGCGTCGTCGCGACGTGAGGTCCACCGGTCCGGCGTCACCGCGTCGGGACGGGGAGCGAACCAGTCCGCGGTCTCGGCCGTGCTGTGCCGCCACGACTCGTCGTCGAACGCCGTGCGCGAAGGCCCTGGGTCCGCGTCGTCGAGCGGCGCCGGACGCGTCCGTGCCGGTCCACCGGGTTCGTAGGTGTGGCGGCCGTCGGTGTCGACGTGGTGCGTGATGTGGACCGGATTGCGCCCGGCCTTACCGGTGAACGGCTCGTGCACGGTGGTCGAGCCGTCCGGGTGGTGGATCACGACGTCGTTCTTCAACTCGGTCGCGATCAACCGCGCGGCCAGCCCGTCGGCGTGACCGGCCCTGGTGTTCTCGGTCAGGTTCGGGTCGGTGGCGCGGGTGCGGTGCTGGACCAACGAGTTGACCAGATGCCCGTAGTCCACGATCGGATGGCTCTGGACGAACGACACAACGCCGTCCACGAGCTTCTTCGGGGCACCAGCGGTCGCCACGTCGAGCACGTTGGCCCGCAACCGATCGGCGTTGGCCGGATCCACCGCCCGGTAAAGACTGCCCGGCACAGGTGCCGGAGCGATCCGCAGGACCTCGTGTTTGATCGCCCCGAAAGCCCTCGCCAGGGTGGTGGTGAGATCCGAGGTGGCCAGGTGGTGCGCCGCAACGGTCTTGTGCTCGCTCGCCACGCCCGCCGTCAGGTCGGCCAGCACACCCGACAGCGGCGTGGAGATCGCCCGGTTCAGGGTGTTGTGGTCCTGGACGCCGAGATGAACCAGGTCCGCACCGGACGCCCGCCACGGGCCGCTTGCGGCGGTCTGCGGCTCGCGCTCCGCGTGGGACTTCTTCGCGAAGTCCTTGCGGTACGTGGCCAGGCTCGTGTCCTTCTTGGTGGCCTTGTCGTCCTTCGGGTCCGCGGCTCCGAAGAACCGGTTCACCACCGTCGTCAGATCCAGGTGCGACTGCGGCAGCTTGCCGTCCTTCGCCCAGCCCACCGCCAACCGCGACAGGTCCGTCTCGATCGCGCCGTCGACGAAGTCGGTCGTGAAAGCCTCACCCCGCAACGGATGCCGGTTGTTCAGCGCGTCCACCCGCGCCCGCTCGACCACCTCGGTGCGGTGGTCCGGGTCGGCGCTGGGCCGCTCGAACTCCTCGCCGTGGATCCGGGTGAGCTCCTCGGCGTACAGCTTGTTGATCGTCCTGCCCAGGTTGGTGTACTCGGCGGCACCCTGACCGAAACGGACGGAGTCGTCAGCCACGAACGCGAGACCGTCGATGAACAGGTTCGGTTCCGGCGTGTACGGCAGCAACGGATGCGCACCGACCTGACGATCACGCGCCCGCATGTCCTCGTCGATCAACTGCGCGAACTCGTCCGCGAACCCAGGCCTGTTCACCTTGCCTCGCGCCTTGCCCAGCGCCGCGAGCTCCTTGTTCTTCGCCGCGATGTCCTTGGCCGGAGCGCCCTTCCGCGTCAGCTCGGCCAGTTCCTGCTCGGCCTTCGCCTCGCCCTTGTCAATCCGGTCCAGGGTGTCTCGCACCAACTGCGCCGGATCGCTGATCCGGTAGCCACCGCTGATCATCAACGGCCGGCCTGGATCGACGCGCTCCCCCAGCTGGCCCATCCGCAGCAGGCCGGAGACGTGCGTGAACACGTGATCACCGGACGGCACCGCGCGCGAGCCGGCGTCGAAGTCCTGCGCCGCCAGATACGGGTGCGTGCCCTTGGCGACCATGGCGCCGATCGCCCACTTGCCCGCCGGGCTGTCGATCGTCTTGTTGCGCATGTCGCCATACGGGAAGCTGTTGCCGTCCCACACCAACGGAACCAACGCGACCGGCTCGGTACGCGACCGCACCACCGGTGCCGCCTGCTCCAGCGACCGGGCGAGATCA
>NZ_MUYM01000174.1 GCF_002150765.1 Lentzea kentuckyensis | reverse complement strand
CCGTGTTGTTCCCGATCGTCACACCGGGACACACGATCACGCCGCCGCCGAACCACACCTTGTCGCCGATGACGATCGGCGCGGTGGTCTCCCAGCCCGCGATCCGCGCGTCGTGGTCCTCTATCGGGTGCAACGCGGTCAACAGCTGCACGCGCGGGCCCATCATCACGTTTTCGCCGATGGTGACGGGACCGCAGTCGAGGATGATGCCGTCGTAGTTCATGAAGCTGTTCGCGCCGATGCGGGTGTTGTAGCCGTACTCGATCTGCAGCCGCGGCAGGAGAACCGTGTTCTCACCGATGTCCGCGACGAAGTCCTTCAGCATCGCGTGCATGCCCTCGTAGTCACCGGGCTCCAGCGCGTTGTAGCGGACCATCGTGCGTTGCGCCCGTTGCCGGTCCTCCTCCAGTTCGGAGTCCATCGCCAGGTAGGGCTCGCCGTTGATCATCTTGTCGCGATTGGTTCCCATGGCGACATTCAACCGGCGTAGGCGCGCCGGTAGTCGGTGGGCGCGACGCCGACGTGAGTGGTGAAGTGGCGGCGCAGGTTCGTGCCGGTGCCCAGGCCACAGCGTTCCGCGACCTGTTCCACGGACAGCGAGGTCGTCTCGAGCAACGCCTGGGCGTGCGCGACCCGCTGGGCGAGCAGCCACTGCAACGGCGNNGTGCAGGCACAGGTCGAGCCCGGCGGCCGCACCCGCGCTGGTGAGGACGTCGCCGTCGTCGATGTAGAGCACCGAGTCGTCGACCTCGACCTCCGGATAGCGGCGGCCCAGGCGTTCGGTGTACGACCAGTGCGCGGTGGCGCGACGTCCGTTCAGCAGCCCGGCTTCGGCGAGCACGAACGCGCCGTTGCACAGCGCGGCGATCCGCACGCCGTTGGCCGCGGCGTCCTGGAGTTCCTTCACCAGCAACGGATCCAGCTGCTCGGTGCCGTCGAGAACCGCCTGCGGAACGGACGGCACGATGATCGTGTCCGCGCCTTGGAGGCCTTCCAGGCCGTGCTCCGGCCGCAGCACCCAGCCGTGCTCGGCCCGTGGCGCCGCGGGATTCAGGCCGCACAACCGCAGCGTGTACCAGGGGTCGAAGTGGTCGACGCCGAACACCACACACGCCAGCCCGGCCTCGTAAACGTCCCAGAGGGCCGGTGCGTCGTCGTCGGTCACCAAGATCGCCACCACGCTCATGCCCACACGGTAGCTGGCAGCAATCGTTCGACAGACGGCATTTCTGCCACTGTCGGCGCTGGACACATCTTGCGAAGGTGGTGGAGATCAACCACAACCCTTGGGGGACAACGCAATGCACTCCGACGTTGCCGTGCTCGGCCTCGGTCAGATGGGTTCCGCGCTCGCCGCTGCCTTCCTGCGCGCCGGACACCGCGTCACGGTCTGGAACCGCTCGGAAGCCAAGGTCGCGCCACTGGTGGCTCAAGGCGCTCACGCGGCGAGTTCGGCCGTTGCGGCCCAACGGTCCGCACCAGTGGTGGTGGCCTGTGTGCTCGACTACCCGGCGCTGACCGAGATCCTCGACCCGGAGCTGCCGGGCATCCTGGTCAACCTCACCTCCGGCTCACCGGAGCAGGCTCGCGCGATGGCCGGCCCGCGTTATGTCGACGGCGGCATCATGACCACGCCGCCGGGCATCGGCGACCAGAGCTCGATGATCCTCTACAGCGGCGACCAGGAGGCGTTCGAGACGGCGAAGGACCTGCTGTCCGTGCTGGCCGAACCGGTCAACCTCGGCGCGGACCCCGGCCTCGCCGCCCTGTACGACACTGCGTTGCTGGGCATCATGTGGGCGACGCTCACCGGCTGGCTGCACGCCAGTGCACTCGTCACCGCCGACGGCGCCACCGCACAGCACTTCACCCCGCTGGCCACCCGCTGGCTCGGCCCGGTCGCCGGGTTCGTCAGCACCTACGCCTCACAGGTCGATGCAGGCAGCTATCCCGGTTCCGACGCCACGCTGGACGTGCATCTCGCCACGCTGGACCACCTGGTGCACGCCAGCGAGGTCCGGAAGATCGACGCGGCGCTGCCACGGCTGTTCCACGACTACGCGCAGAGGGCGGTCGAAGCGGGCCACGGCACAGACGGCTGGGCACGGATCATCGAGCTGTTGCGCGCGAAGGCGGCTTGAGATGGAGTGGCCCGCACTGCTCGACGCCAGGGCCCGCGAGTGCGTGGAGGTGTTGCGCGAACTTCCCGACGACGGCTTCTCCCGCCGCGCCAACGGACTGGAGTGGTCCTGCCGCGCCACGCTCGACCACGTGGTCGAGGGGCTGCTCGGCTACACCGCCCTGCTGGCCACCCGTGCCGACCGGCGGTGGACCAGCCTGCTCGGCACCCTCCGGCCCGGCCTGCCGCTCGAGCACTGCCTCGAAGGCGTCACGACCACCGCGACATTGTTGTCCCGCACCGTCGCCGCCTCCCCGGACGCGCGGGCCTGGCACCCGTGGGGCACCTCGGACGCGGCCGGGTTCGCCGCGATGGGCATCACCGAACTGACGATGCACACCCACGACATCGTCCAGGCGTTCGGAGTGCGATGGCGGCCGGAGAACTGCGCACCCGTGGTCGAGCGGCTGTTCCCCGGCGCTCCACGGCATCCCGACCCGTTCGCACTGCTGCTGTGGTGCACCGGACGCGGCGAGTTGCCGGGCATACCGCGTCGGGAGCGGTGGCAGTGGCACGGAGCCGTTGCCGCGTAAATTCACGTCATGCGCGTGCTTTTCGCCAGCATGGCCACCGTTGGCCACACCTTCCCGTTGATCCCGTTGGCGCTCGCACTGCGCGACGGCGGGCACGAGGTCCACTTCGCGGTCGGCGAGGAGATGCATCCGGAGCTGGAACGGCTGGGGCTGCGGCCGTTCCGCCCCGGTCTGGTGTTCGGCGAGATCTACGCCGAGGACATCGCGCCGGAACTGGAGCGCGTCCTGCCCGACCTGGTGATCAGCGGGTGGGCCGTGCCGGAGGTGTTCCGGGAAGCCAGGCGCAGGGCGTTCCCGGTGTTGTGGCACGGGTTCGGGCGGATGTTCCCCGACGGGATCGGGCTGGCCCGCCCGGTCGGCCGGCACCTCGACATCTGCCCGCCCTCGTTGCAGGACAAGGGTTTCGCGGACGATCGAATCCTGCTGCGGCCGGTGCCGCACGCGACGCCCGGCGTGGTTCCGGAGCGCACGCACGAGAAGCTGGTCTACGTCACGTTCGGAACCGTGTTCGGCAACCAGGACCTGCTCGCCACGGCGGTGGCCGGCCTCGAACGGCTCGACGCCCAGGTCGTGGTCGCCACGCCGGGGAGGTGGCTGCCGCAGGCCGAGGTGATCCGGCAGGCGNNCGGCGGAAGCGGCACGATGCTGAACGCTCTGGCCGAGGGGGTCCCACAGGTCGTGTTGCCGCAAGGCGCGGACCAGTTCGGCAACGCCGCAGCGCTCGTTGCCGCCGGTGCCGGGGTGCAAGCGGTGAGTGCCGAGGCGATCGCGGAGAGCGCACGGCTGTTGCTCGCGGCCGTTCGCTACCGGGAAGTCGCAGGTCAGATAGCGGAAGAGATACGTCACATGCCTTCGCCGAAGGAAGTTGCGGACAGTCTGGCGGACGTTGTGTAACACTGTTTTTTATGAAGGCAAGCCGCCTGCGCCTCGGGATGAACCTGTGGCCGCCGTTCCTGTTCGCCGGCATCCGCGTCGAGGAGATCTCGCCGGACTACCGGTACGCGCGGGTGCGCATGCGTCTGCGCCCGTGGAACCGCAACTTCTTCGGCACCCACTTCGGCGGTTCGCTGTTCGCGATGACCGATCCGTTCTGGGTGTTGCTGCTGTTCAACCAGCTCAGCGGCGAGCACGTGGTGTGGGACCAGTCCGGCGAGATCGACTTCGTCGCGCCCGGCCGCGGCACGGTGCGCG
>NZ_MUYM01000173.1 GCF_002150765.1 Lentzea kentuckyensis | reverse complement strand
GCGTGGTGGCCAACGTCATCGACAACGCACTGCGCCACGGCAGGCTCCGGCCACGTCGCCGAGTCGACGTGAACGGCGACGGACGAGTCGACGAGGACGAGCCCGAGATCGCCGTCAGGGCCAGCGCACACGGCGACCACGTGGAACTGCGGGTGGTCGACCACGGTCCCGGCCTGCCGCGCAAGTCCGCGGATCGCGTCTTCACCCCGTTTCAGCGGCTGGGAGACCGCGACGCCACGCCTGGTGTCGGGCTGGGCCTCAGCGTGGCCAAGGGTTTCACCGAGGCCATGGGCGGCGAGATCCACGCCGAGGACACGCCGGGCGGCGGGCTCACGATCGTCATTTCGTTTCCTGCCCAGAAGCACGCCGAGGAGCACCTGGAATGACCACTGTGCTGGTGGTGGACGACGAGCCGCAGATCGTCCGTGCGTTGCGCATCAACCTTTCCGCGCGTGGCTACGACGTGCTCACCGCGTACGACGGCAAGTCCGCTCTGCGGGTCGCCGTGGACGAGAAGCCGGACGTCGTGGTGCTCGACCTGGGACTGCCCGACATCGACGGTGTGGAGGTCATCGCCGGCCTGAGAGGCTGGACGTCGATGCCGATCATCGTGCTGTCCGNNCTACGTCACCAAACCGTTCGGAATGGACGAACTCCTCGCCCGGCTGCGTGCCGCGGTACGTCGGGCCACCACGCAGACCGTCGGGGCCCCGATCGTGACCACGGCGACGTTCGTCATCGACCTCGCGGTCAAGAAGGTGCACCGGGACGGCGCCGAGGTGCACCTGACCCCGACGGAGTGGGGACTGCTGGAGATCCTCGCCCGAAACCCGGCCGCCTGGTGTCGCAGAAGCAGCTGCTGCAGGACGTCTGGGGGCCGACGCACATCGGGGAGTCCCAGTACCTGCGGGTGTACCTGGCGCAGCTGAGGCGCAAGCTGGAGACCGATCCGTCACGGCCGCGGCACCTGATCACCGAGGCGGGTATGGGCTACCGGCTCGAGCTGTGAGCGCCGGGATCTCGGCGAGTTCGGCGGAGCTGAGCCACAGGGTGCCCTGCCGGTAGCCGATGGAGTCCGCGACGGGCGTCGATCCGGCACCGCGCCGGACTTCGTCGAGACTGTCACGCTTACCGGTCAGCGAGAACCGCGGGATTGGCGTCGGCGGGGTTCGAGCTCACCACGGACGAGACGACCGCGCTGGACGAGGTTTCCGCGCGGGTCAGGTAAAGCCGCGTCTGGAGCCCGCTCGGTTGCCGGGTGGCGCGGTCAACGGGCCGGATGCGCCTCGTAGCCGTCGGCGAGATAGGTATCCAGTCGCCTGCGACGTTCAGCGATGTGTCGTTCCTGCCGCACGAGTTCGTCCCGGACCTGCCGGACGCGCGTCAGGAGTTCGGCGCAGTCGCCACGCGGGTGCTCGTCCTGGGCGCACGGCAGGATTTCGCGGACCACGTCGGACGACAGGCCGGCGTGGAACAGGTCCTGGATGAACGCGACGACCTTGATCGACTCCGGAGGGTACTCGCGGTACCCGTTGGCTCGGCGCTCACTGAACAGCAGGCCCTGCTGTTCGTAGTAGCGCAGTGCCCGGCTGCTCACGCCGGTCGCCTTGCTCAACTCCCCGATGCGCATGCGTCAGTTCATCTTGACCTTGACATC
>NZ_MUYM01000172.1 GCF_002150765.1 Lentzea kentuckyensis | reverse complement strand
ATTCGACCGGGCGCCCGGTCGGGGTGGTGACCGAGGGGGATCTCGCGGCCAAGCTGGAGTTCCACGGTGGTGCAGCGAATCCGCCGGTGCTGGGCGGCACGCGCGCGCGGACGCGATGGCACAAGTCGTCAGCGACGGTGGCTGCGGATCTGATGGCGCCGGCGACGACGGTCGCGGAGGGCGTGAATCTGCGTGTCGCGTTGCGGCGGCTCGCGGGCGAGCAAGCGAGCGTGCTGTGCGTGGTGAACGGTGCGGGCACGCTCGTGGGGGTTCTCGCCCGGCGCGGCGCGCTGCGGCTGTTTCTCCGCGGCGACGACGCGATCCGCGCCGATCTGGAGCGGCAACTGTGTCCGGTCTCGGCGACTGTGAATCGCATTGCGGTGCGGGTTTCCGGCGGGGTGGTCACACTGGACGGGACGCTGAGCCTGCACAGCGCGACTGAACGGGCCGGGTGGATCGCGCGTGGTGTGCCCGGTGTGATCGCGGTGCACAACAACCTGAGCTTCGACGTCGACGACCTGATGATCACGGGGCTGTGAGTCACAGCGTTCGCTGAGTCGGCGTGCTTGCCGGTGGTTGTCGTGCAGCTCCTCGATGCAGTGCGTCGGTGGCGGCGTCGGCGATCTGGCGGGTGAGAGTCTCGTCGCAACGTCGGGGCACTTGTTCGCCGGGCGCGGTCGCGGCGGACAGCACGACCGCGCAGGCGTGCTGGATCTCAGGCGTCAGGCGCACTTGCGGGTGCCGGGTGAGCGCGCGCAGCAGGCCGGGCAGGGCCAGTACCGGGTCGCGGGCGGGGTCGGGCACGATCACGGCTGGTGCGGTGTGGCGGGGCCAGGCGAACCGGCCGCCTCCGCCCACCAGGTTGATCACGGCGTCGGCGTTGGCGGCGATGCGGCGCAACGGGAACGCGAGCGCGTCGGCGGGGTTCCAGGTGGTGATGTCCCGGATTCCCGCGGTCAGCAGAACCGGGTTCAGCAGCGGCATCGTGTTGGCACCCGCGACGACGACCCTGCTGGTCCGCAGTGCGCGGCCGGCACGGGTCAGCGTGGTGAGCAGCGCGGCGGTCAGGGCGACCGCGGTGGTGTCCTGGTCGGTGAGGACCGGGACACCGATGATCGTGTCACGTGCCTTCTGTGCACGTTCGGGCGTGGCGCGGACGAGCAGCACCGCGCTGGTGCCGGGCGGCAGAGAGTGCAGGCTGTAGTCGGAGGCGATGACTCGGGTCGGCAGCCCCGCCTGTTCCTCGACCGCTGTGGCGTAGCGGCGCAGCACTGCCGTCGTGGCACCGATTCCGCCGACCACCGCGACCACGCCGTCGCTCGCGTTGATGGTCACAGTCCGGAGTTCTCCAGCAGGGCCGGCTCGATCCAGCCGTTCGTGTCGATGCCGTGCTGGGCGGCCCGGTCGAGCAGGTCGCGGATCCGGGCACCGTGGAGGTGGACCTCGTAGTCGTGGCCGGCCTGCAGGGCCTCGCGCAGCGTCTCTTCGGCCTCGGCGACCTTGTTCCGCAGCTCTGTTTCGAACTTGCTCATCGTCTTCAACGTCTCTCCTTCCACCGGTGACCCCATGATCTGCGCACTTAAACAAGTTTGCAACTGTTTGCGTGTGCGAGGCTCCACACACCCGATCGAGTGCCTGCTAGTGCCTCGGCTGGCAACGGCACTAGAGGTCGTTGCCGGCGTAGGAGAGGTTGAAGCTCTTGTTGGTCAACGGGAAGTCGGGAACGATCGTGTCGGCCAGCGCGACCGGCAGCGCGGGCCAGTTGAAGAAACTGGGGTCCACGATCTTCACCCGGCTCAGCGTCCCGTCGCCGGCGAGCTCGACGCGGTGGACGATGGTGCCGCGCCAGCCCTCGACGATGCCGACCCCGGACGTGCCCGATCCCGTCAGGCCTGGCGCGGCCGCGCTGGTGCGGCCGTCGAGCATGTCGACGAGGCTGGTGATCATGGCGATCGAGGTGACGATCTCCTCGGCACGCACCAGAAAGCGGGACAGCACGTCACCGTCGGTGTGAGTGTGGACGGTGCGGGCGAACTCCGCCGACAGGTACGGGTGGTCGTGACGGGCGTCGACGGCCAGGCCGCTGGCGCGGGCGACGACACCAAGCGCACCCAGGTCGGCGGCCTGGGCCCGGCTGAGCACGGCGGTGCCGGTGAACCGGTCGGCCACAACGGTGTTGGACAGCGCCAGTTCGACGGTCTCGGCGACGTCGACACCGATCGCGGCCAGCTCGCGAACATCGGGCAACGCGAGAACGGTCGCACCGCCGGGGCGGATGGCGCCGCGCAGCAGCCGGTGCCCGGTGACGGTGTCGTTGAGGCGCAGCAGGCGTTCACGCACGCGCTGGGAGTGGGCGTTGAGCACGCCGTAGGCGACGTCGTTGCACAGGGCGCCGATGTCGGTGATGTGGTTGTAGAGACGTTCGAGCTCTAGCAGCATCGCGCGGATGCGTTGCGCGTCCTCGGGAACGGCCATCCGGTGGGCGTCTTCGACAGCGAGGCAGAACGCCAGGGTGTGGCCGACGCTGGTGTCACCGCTGACCCGCTCCGCCAGCTCGACGCCGTGCTCGGGAGTGCGCCCGTGGAACAGTTTCTCCAGTCCTCTGTGGACGAACCAGAGGCGGGCCTTGAGGTTGAGGATGGTCTCGCCGACCACGGAGAACCGGAAGTGTCCTGGACCGATCATGCCGGCGTGCACGGGTCCGACCGGGATCTCGTACACCCCGGGCCCTTCGACCGAACGGAACGGGTACGGCCCGTCGACGGCGCCGAACTGGGGCGGGTCGCCCGCGTCGGTGAGCATCGGATACCAGCCCCGAGGCCAGTGGAAGTGACGAACCAGCCTGCGTGGCAACGGGTGACCGGTGGGCACGATGCCGAACAGGTCGTGCATCTCGCGTTCGAACCGGCCGGAGGCGAACGACAACCCTGCCAGGCTCGGCACCTCCGGCGTGTCCGGGTCGAGCGGGACGTGCAGCTCGACCCGCCGGTCCGGCGCGGCCGCGGTGAACAGGTACACCGCGCGCAACCGGTTCCCGTCGTCGTGGCCGGCGGCCAGCGCGAGCCGGAAACCCCGTTCCGACAGGGAACCCGCCTGGCCGGGCAGCTCGGCAGGAGTGAGAGTCCTCGTGATCATCGCGTCACCACCAAAGGCTCGGTAGCCAGATCGAGCAGCGTCAACAGGGGGCCGGCGGCGACGCCCAGCACGGCGCACGCGAGCAGTCCGCCCACCAGGGCGATCGAGATCGGCGCCCCGGCTGTGTCCGTGGTGGGCGGTGGTCCGAGCAGCATCCGGCTCGTACGGGTGATCAAGGCGGCCGCGATCACCAGCACCAGCAGCAGTGCGGCCGCGGTGGGCCAGCCGAGTCCCGCGGTGAAGCCGGCGCGCACGATGCCGAGTTCGCTGGCGAACAGGCTGAACGGGGGCAGGCCGATCAGCGCGAGCACACCGAGCCCGAAGGTCGTCGCGAGCACGGGATGACGGGCGAGCAGGCCGCGCACACCGTCGATCTGGCTCGTACCGGTGAGCTGCAGGACGCGGCCGGCGCCGAGGAAGAGCACCGCCTTCACCAGCCCGTGGCCCAGAACGTGCAGCAGGGCCGCCGCCAGCGCGAGAGGACTTCCGATCGCGGCACCGAACGCGACCAGGCCGAGGTGTTCGATGCTGGAGTACGCCAGCATCCTCTTGTAGTCGCGCTGACCGATCAGCAACGACGCCGCCAGCAGCAGCGACGCCAGCGCCATCACCATGAGCAGCGTGCGGGCGAACTCGGTGCCCAGTGCGGCGTCGCTGATCACCTTGACGCGCAGGATCGCGTAGAACGCCACGGACAGCAACACACCGGACATCAACGCGGACACCGGTGCCGGGGCTTGAGAGTGTGCGTCGGGCAGCCACGCGTGCAGCGGGGCCAGCCCGGCCTTGGTGCCGAACCCGAGCACCAGCAACACGATCGCGATCCGGGTGGCACCGGAATCCAGCCCCGGCGCGTGGACGGCGAGGGCGGCGAGATCGAGGCCCGCGGCGCCGGGAGCGTGGGCGGCCGCGAAGTTCAGCACGATGGTGCCCAGCAACGCGAGCGCGATACCCGCCGAGCAGATCACCACGTACTTCCACGCCGCCTCCACCGAGGCACGGGTGCGGCGCTGCCCGACCAGGAACGCGGTGACGATGGTGGTGGCCTCGATCGCCACCCACACCACGCCGAGGTTCGCGGCGAGCACCGCGAGCGCCATGGCTGCCTGGAACAGCTGCACGAGAAGGCTGTGCCGCGCAGCGGTGCGGGCAGTGGCCCGGCCGGCCGCGATCTCCTCGCGCAGATACGCCGGAGTCGCGACGGTCGCGACCAGCGCGACCGCGCCGATCACCAACACCATGAAGGCGGACAACGCGTCCACGCGCAGCAACCCGGACAACACGGTCACCGGCCCGGATCGGCTCACTTCGACCGCCAGCGCGATCGCGGCGGCCAGCACGACGGCCGCGGACAGCGCACTGACCCAGGCGGTGGCGCGGCGCCACCCGAAGGCGAGGTAGGTGAGTGCGCCGAGAACAGGAACTCCCACGGGAACGAGCACAGTCATCAGTCGCGCAACTCCCGCAGTTCGTCGAGGTCGGTGTCGCCGAAGGTCTCCCGCATCCGGGTGGTGAGGACCTGCAGGACCAGCACGGCCAGCAGCACGTCCAGCGACACCCCGAGCTCCACGACCAGGCCCACACCGGTGGTGGTGAGGAACCCGACCGCGGTGATCCCGTTGTCCATCAACAGAAACCCGACCAGTTGCGACAGCGCGCGGCGGCGGGTCACCAGCACGAAGAACCCGATCAGCACCACGGTCATCCCGACCGGAATGGCTTGTGTCGCGGGCGACGGCGCCAAGGCCACCAGCGGCTGCGACACCGCGTAGGCCAGCAACGTCAACACGGCGGCGGCCAGCAGCGACGCGGACACGTTCACCAACGGCCTGGTCTCCCGCTGCGACTCCCCCACCAGCGCCCGGCGCAACAGGTACGGCAGCACTCCCGCGCGCAGGATCAGCACACCCACTGCCACAACCCACAGCTCGGCGGAGTTCTCGTGCACCGCCAGCACAGCCACGACC
>NZ_MUYM01000171.1:664-2291 GCF_002150765.1 Lentzea kentuckyensis | reverse complement strand
CGCGGCGCGGCACGTGGTGCAGCTGCTGGCGCTCGAACCAGACCCCACCGCGGGCACCAGGCCGGTCCCGCTTTCCGAGGACCTGACCCTGCACGACCCCACGTCCGGACTGACGGTCCGCCACGGCCGGCTGACCGCCGTCGTTTCGCGTTCGCCGGAGGAGGCCGCCGAACTGGCCGCCCGCCTCGGCCGGTACACCGGCGGATCGGTGACGCTGGACGGGATACCGCTGGAGGTACTGCCCGCCGAGCAGGTGCGGCAGCTCATCCTGGTTGTGGACGACAGCCAGGCGCTGTTCACCGGCATGCTGCGGGAGGAGTTCGGCGGCATGCCGGACGACGAGCTGACCGAGGTGTTGCGCGCCGCCCACGCCCTCGACATCCTGACCGCGCTTCCGGACGGCTTGCGCACCATGATCACCGAGCGGGGCACGTCGTTCTCCGGCGGCGAGCAGCAGCGGCTGCGCCTGGCCAGGGCATTCGCTGCCAAGCCTGCGATTCTCGTCCTGGTCGAACCGACCAGTGCCGTGGACGCCAACACCGAGGCGCTGGTCGCCGAGGGCATTCGCCGGATACGTGCGGGGCGGACCACCGTGGTCATGAGCACCAGCCCGTTGCTGCTCGACCGCGCCGATGACGTCGCCTATCTCGACAACGGCAGGGTGGCCGCCACCGGGACTCACTCGCAGCTGTTGGCCAGCACTCCAAGATATGCCGAGACCGTGATGCGGGATGTGACATGAGTTTTCCCGTGGCCGACGCCGTGACGGTCCGCCGCTACGTCCGTGGGCTGATCCGCAGTGAAAAAGCCCTGCTGGGCCGCACCACCTTCTGGTTCGTCGTGGCCACCGCATGCGGCCTGGCGGTGCCCGCCCTGGTGGGAAGCGTGGTGGACGCGGTCAGCCGGGGTGCCGCGACGACCACCCGCCTGGACCTCACCGTGGCGGTGATCGTCTGCCTGCTTCTGTTGCAGGGCCTGCTGATCCGACATGCCCGCTTCCTCGGCGCGCGACTGGGCGAAAAGGTGCTCGCCGGCATCAGGGAGGAGTTCATCACCAAGGTGCTGGCGCTTCCGCTGTCCGCGACCGAGAAAGCCGGCACCGGAGACCTGCTCACCCGCAGCACCAACGACGTCCAGTCGCTGTCCAACGCCGTGCGGGTCGCAGCCCCCACGATCCTCGTGGCGAGCCTGTCGGTGGTCCTCACCCTGGCCGCGATCGTGATCACGAGCCCGCTCATGATCCTGCCGTGCCTGCTCGCCGCGCCGGTGGTCGTGGGTGCGACCCGCTGGTATCTGCGGCGTGCCCGTCCCGCCTACCTGTCCGCGGCGGCCAGCTCCTCGTCGCTGACCCAGGGCCTGACCGAAACCGTGACCTCCGCCAGGACCGTGGAGGCGCTGGGCCTGGCCGACCGCCGGATCCACCGCACCGACACCGACGTGACCCGGTCGAACGCCGCTGAGCGCGGCACGCTGTCCCTGCGCAGTGTGTGGTACCCGCTGATGGACTTCGGTTACATCCTGCCGGTCGCCCTGAGCGTCCTGTTCGGCGGAGTGTTCTACCTCAACGGCTGGTTGTCGCTGGGCCAGGTCGTCACGGCCACCCTGTACATCAGAGCCGTCATCGACC
>NZ_MUYM01000171.1:0-616 GCF_002150765.1 Lentzea kentuckyensis | reverse complement strand
CGACGTTCGGCAAGATCCTCGCCGGGATCCACGTCCCCCGAAGCGGCTCAGTCAGCGTCGGCGAGACCGCATTGCATGAACTGCCACCGCATCAACTGCGACGCCACGTCGCCCTGGTGACCCAGGAACACCACGTGTTCACCGGAACCATCCACGACAACATCGCACTGGCCAAGGCCGACGTCACCACCGAAGCCGCGACAGCCGCCCTGGACGCCGTGAACGCCATGACGTGGGTCCGCGACCTCCCCGACGGCCTCGACACCGTGGTGGGCTCGGGAGGTGTTCCGACATCCCCCGGCCGCGCACAGCAACTCGCGCTCGCCCGGCTGGTCCTCGCCAACCCTCACACCCTGGTACTCGACGAAGCCACCTCACTCATGGACCCCAGCGCCGCCCGGCAACTGGAACAGTCACTCGCCGCCGTACTCCAAGGCCGCACCGTCATCGCCATCGCTCACCGGCTCCACACGGCACACGACGCGGACACCGTGGTCGTCATGGACAACGGGCAGATCACCGAGCAAGGCAGCCACGACGAACTCGTCACCGCGGGAGGCGCATACGCGCGCCTTTGGGCCTCCTGGCACGGCCACGCCACCGGTGGCGGCACCAC
>NZ_MUYM01000170.1 GCF_002150765.1 Lentzea kentuckyensis | reverse complement strand
AGAGTTCTACGACACCAAGATCGCCGCAGGCAAAGGCCACCACGCCACCCTGCGCGCCCTGGGCAACCGTTGGCTGGAAATCCTGTGGCACTGCCTCGCCAAAGGCGTCCGCTACGACGAGAGCATTCACCTTCGCAACCGTCAACAGGCCCTCAGCTCCCGAGCTGCCGCCTGAGGTTGACAGAGGATGTCTCATCAGTCGCGGTCCTGGAGGGGTTCGGTGTCGTCGGGCTCCGGCCAGCCGGGGTACGGGGGTGGCGTGCCGTCGAAGGCCGGGCAGAAGGCCTTGTGGTCGCAGTAGTCGCACAGGCGGCTGGGGTTCGGGCGGAAGTCGCCGGTCGGGGCCGCGCGCATGATGGCCTGCCAGATGGCGTCCAGGGTGCGTTCGAAGCGGGAGAGTTCCGCCTCGTCCGGGGTGTAGGCGAGGGCCTGGCGGTCGGCCAGGTACATCAGGCGCAGCTGGCGGGGGACCACGCCGCGCAGCTTCCACAGGACCAGGGCGTAGAACTTCATCTGGAACAGCGCCTTGGCCTCGCCGATCTCGCGCGGGGCGGCGCCGGTTTTGTAGTCCACGACCCGGATTTCACCCGTTGGGGCCACGTCGACGCGGTCGATGTAGCCGCGCAGCAGGACGCCGGACGGGAGCTCTGACTCGACCAGGAGCTCGCGGGACTCGGGTTCCAGGCGCCTCGGGTCCTCGAGGCCGAAGTAGCCGTCGAGCAGTTTGGTCGCGGAGGCGAGCCACTCCGTTTCCTCGGCGCCGCCCGGCTCCTCGAACAGGGTGGAGAACTCCGGGCGTTCGGCCTTCACGCGGTCCCACGCCGGCTCGATCATCGCGCGGGCGCGGTCGGGCACCCGGTCGGCGGCGGGCAGGGCGAAGAGGTCTTCCAGCACCGCGTGCACCACCGTGCCGCGCACCTGCGCCTTGGTCGGCCTTTCCGGCAGCCGGTCGACCGCGCGGAAGCGGTAAAGCAGCGGGCACTGCTTGAAGTCCCCCGCCCGGGACGGCGACAGCGCGGGCCTGCGCAACGTGGTGCTCATGGTTCGACCCTAGGACAGGGGTCTGACAATTCTGCATTCGCCACTTGCGCACCGCCTGCCCGCCGCCAGCGGACCACCGAACCGCGAGATCACACCCGCCGCTCTACAGTGCACCCGTGGCCGCGCGGATCAGTGAGCGAGAGGGCGGCCTGCTGCTGTTCCGGGTGGCGGGCATCCCCGTGCTGCTCGCGCCGTCGTGGTGGATCGGTTCGGCGATCGTGGTGGCCTTCTACGCGCCGCTCGTCGACGACCTCGCCCCCGGCACTCCACCGGCCATCGGGCTGCTCCTTGCGGCGCTTTTCGCGGTCTTCCTGGGGCTGAGCGTGCTCGCCCACGAGCTCGGTCACTGCGTCGCGGCGCTCCGGCTCGGCCTGCCGGTGCGCAGACTGCGGCTGTACCTGCTCGGCGGGCTGTCCGAGATCATGCGCACACCCGGCAAACCCAGCCACGAGGGCGTGATCGCGGGCGCTGGACCACTGGTGTCCGTGGCGCTGGCGGTCATCTTCGGCGTCGGCGCGCTCGTGATGGAACCGGGTGACGTCGTGTGGGTGCTGGTCTTCCAGATCGCCGCCGCGAACGTCGCCGTGGCCGTGTTCAACCTCCTACCGGGACTGCCGCTGGACGGTGGGCGGATCGTCAGAGCGGGCGTGTGGGCCATGACCGGGCAACGCGCGATGGGTACGCGTGTCGCCGTGGTCGGTGGTTTCGCCGTTGCCTTCGCACTGGTGGTGTGGTCGCTCTACGGCATCGCGGAGGGCGCGGAGGACCGTTGGCTGCGGTTCGGCGTGTGCGTGCTGACGGCGTGGGTCGTCGTCGCCGGGGCGAGGAGTGAGCTCGCCAGCGAACGGCGTCGTACGTGGCCTGCGGGCGTCACGCTCAACGACCTCATCCGGCCGGTGCTCCAGCTGCCGGCGGAAAGTCCCGTGGCGGACGCGCTGAGCACGTCGGCGGGCCGGGGCGTGGTGCTGGTCCGGGCGGACGGGGTGGCGGCCGGGCTGCTCGACACCGAACTGGCCCGCGAACTCGCCGCGGCGAGCCCGTTCGCCCCCGCGGAGCAGGCCGCCGAGCCGATCCTGCCGGAGACCGTGCTGCTCGCCGACGAGCCGGGCGAGGAGATCGTGGAACGCGTCCAGGGCACCGCCGCGTGGCAGTTCCTGGTCGTCGACCTGGAGGGCCGTCCGGCCGGTGTGCTGCGCAGGGAGGACCTGCGTGCGGCCATTGAGAAGGGCGTTTGACACCATTGCGCGGTGATTAGCGCAAGTGGCCCGTTCCGTCCGGGCGACCGGGTTCAGCTCACCGACCCCAAGGGACGGCACTACACCGTCGTCCTGGAGCCCGGCAAGGAGTACCACACCCACCGCGGCGCCATCCCGCACGACAAGCTCCTCGGACAGCCGGAGGGGTCCGTCGTGCAGTCCGTGGGCGGCACGAACTTCCTGGCGCTGCGCCCGCTGCTGCCGGACTACGTGCTGTCGATGCCGCGTGGCGCGCAGGTGATCTACCCGAAGGACGCCGCGCAGATCGTCATGTACGGCGACATCTTCCCCGGCGCGCGCGTGCTGGAGGCCGGCGCTGGTTCCGGTGCGTTGTCGTGCTCGCTGCTGCGCGCGGTGGGGGAGAAGGGCAGCGTCCAGTCGTACGAGGTGCGCGACGACCACGCGGTCCACGCGATCCGCAACGTCGAGCAGTTCTTCGGCGAACGCCCCGGCAACTGGTCGATCACCGTCGACGACGTGAAGAACCACGAGGGCGAGGTCGACCGGGTCATCCTCGACATGCTCTCGCCGTGGGAGGTGCTGCCCACGGTCGCGAAGAACCTCATCCCCGGCGGCGTTCTCGTCGTGTACGTCGCCACCACCACACAGCTCTCCGTCGTCACCGAGGCGCTGCGAGAGATGACGTGCTGGACCGAGCCCCACGCGTGGGAGACGCTCGTCCGCCCGTGGCACGTCGTCGGGCTCGCCGTGCGCCCGGAGCACCGGATGATCGCGCACACCGCGTTCCTGCTGACCACGCGCAAGCTCGCGGACGGCGTCACCGCGCCCAAGCCGCAGCGCCGTCCCAGCAAGGGCTGAGCCGGGTGGAGGGCCCCGGCGTCCGGGGCCCTCACCACCTCACTTGGTCGGCGTGCCGATGCTGTCGATGCCGCACACCTTCCAGGCGCTGCCTTCCTTCGACAGCTTGTAGACGATCTCGCCGGACTGGGCCTTGCCCGGGTTGTTCGGGTCGACGAGACCGGTGAGGCGCTGCGTGAACGTGCCGCTGCTGCCCGAGGTCTTGACGTCGGTCACGGTCGCCGTCGCGCCCGCCTGCGGGGCACTGGTCTTGGCCTTGAGCTTCGGGAACTCCGCAGCGCAGACGAACTCCTTGACGTCGTTCGGTTCGCTGCTGCCCGCCTTCATGCCCTTGAGCACCACGTCGCTGAACTTCTTCGCGACCTCCTCGGCGCCGCGGTCACCGCTGCCGCTCTTGGTGCTGCTCGGCGAGGTCGTCTTCGTGCTCTGCGGTTCCGAGGTGTCGTTCGCCGGCTCGGTGGTGTTCGACGACGCGGTGTTGGTGCTCTTCGAGTCACCGGAGAGCAGCACGGCCGCCGTGACACCACCGCCGACCAGCACCAGCACGCCGACGACGACGCCGATGATCAGGCCGGTGTTGCTCTTCTTCGGCGGCGGGGGACCGCCGAACCCGCCGGGCTGGCCGTACTGCGGCTGCTGGCCATAGGGACCGGGCTGGCCGGGCTGGGGCTGGCCGTAGCCCTGCTGCGGGAAGCCACCGCTCTGCGGTCCCGGCTGGCCGTACGGGCCCGGCTGGGGCTGGCCGTAGCCGGGCGGCGGCTGCTGGCCGTACCCCGGTTGCTGGCCATGTCCCGGCTGCTGGCCGTACGGGCCGGGCTGCTGCGGTGGATACGTCATCGAAATTCCCCCCGATGCTGATGGAACTGATCTTCTCGCTGGGCATTGTGGTGGTTCACAAAGGGCCCCGCCGAATCGGCAGGGCCCTGCACGCGTGGTCAGCTCACTTGGTCGGTTGAAAGTCCGGCAGCTTCACGTCCTTGGCCAGCGTGCAGAACTTCCAGTCACCCGATTCCTTCTTGAACTTCACGGTCGTGTCGAAGTTCTTGGTCTCGGTGCCGATCGTCACGCTGGTCGAGACGCCGACGTCCGCGGTGTTGCCGGACACCTTCACGTCCTTGACGCTGACCTTGGGTGCCGGCATCTTCTTGAGCTCCTCGGCCAGCTTGCGCTGTTCCGGCGTGAGCTTCTTCTCCGCCTCCTCGGCCTCCTTGAGGGCCTCGGCGCAGGCCATCGACTTGGCCTTGCTCTCGTTCTTGGCGGCGGCCGCGGCGTAGTACTCCTCGGCGACCTTCTTCACGTCGGCCGCGTCGTCACCGCCGCCGGAGTTGCTGTTGCCGCTGTTCGAGTCGGACGACGAGCTGTTGGAGGTGCTCGAGCTCTTGCTGGAGAGCGCGATGGCGGCCGTGATGCCACCGCCGACGAGCACCAGCACGCCGACGACGACGCCGATGATCAGGCCGGTCTTGCTCTTCTTCGGCGGCGGGGGACCGCCGAACCCGCCGGGCTGGCCGTACTGCGGCTGCTGGCCGTAGGGACCGGGCTGACCCGGCTGCTGGCCGTAGCCCTGCTGCGGGAAGCCACCGCTCTGCGGGCCCTGCTGACCGAACGGGTCCTGCTGCGGCTGGCCGTACGGATTCGGCTGCTGGCCGTACCCGGGTGGCGGCTGCTGGCCGTACCCGGGCTGCGGCTGCTGGCCGTAACCCGGCTGCTGCGGCGGCTGCTGCCCGTACGGCCCGCCGGGCGGCGGCTGCTGCCCGTAGGGACCGGGCTGCTGCGGCGGGTAGGTCATCGAAACTCCCCCGATGCGGATGAGGTGATCTTTTCGGTGGACATTGTGGTACTTCGTGGACCAACTCGCGGCCGAATGAAAGCTATCGACACGCATGAGTGGTCATGCACACGTGTGCGGTGCCCGTCTGACCGCCAGAACGCCGTGTCTGATAACGATTGCGGCAACTCCACCGGGAATCGAGCGCGATGCACTGCGCTGTCGGAGTGGTGCGCCGGTCGCGCAGGCGAAACCACCCGGTTGGCCGCACGCCCTCCGGTCCCGCTGGAGCCGCGGTGCAGCGGGTCCTCCGACGAGAGGGAACGGGGTGGGTAGCGGTGCGTGACCACCGATCGGACTACTCCGTGGTCCACCTGGTGGGACGACGGCGGGTTCGTGCCCGTCGCCGGGCCGTGAGCCGTACCAGGCGTGTCCGCGGTCGTCCGAGGGTGGTCGCGGACCGTAGGGACGGGGCGCCGTGCCAGGTGCTCCCATGACCCTCTCCTCGGACTTCTTGCAGGTCGGCTGGCGTGTCGCGGGACGAAACGCCGGTAGAGGTTTCTGGGACGCACCGTAGCGGTCGGGCGGTCGAACCGGACACCGGGATGGAGCAGTTGACCTCTGTTGGAGGCCGGACCGTTGCGTCACACGAGCGAAGATGATGTTGTGAGTACACGATTTTGTCGGTGATCGCCGGTACCGTAATCGGTACGAACACGGGAGGAGGGTGCCGACATGCAGCACGGTCATCCCGGCAGCCAACCCGATGAGGGTGGCGAGCTGAACCAGGGCAACAATTCTGCTGAGCTGACTGCGCAGATCAGGTTCCTCGAGGACGAGATCGCGTCGTTGCGTCGCAAGCTGACCGAGTCGCCGCGGCACACGCGGTTGCTGGAGCAGCGCTTGGCTGAGGCGACAGAGCGCGTCAGCCAGCTGACCGAGCGAAACACGAAGCTCATAGACACCCTCCGCGAAGCACGAAGCCAGCTGCTCGCGCTGCGTGAGGAGGTCGACCGGCTGGCCCAGCCACCCAGCGGGTACGGCGTCTTCATGGCGCGGTTCGACGACGGGACGGTCGACGTCTTCACGTCCGGCCGCCGGATGCGGGTCGCCGTGTCTCCGGCGGTCGAGCCGGAGAAGATCGCCTACGGCCAGTCCGTCCGTCTCAACGAGGCGCTGACGGTCGTCGAAGCCGGTGGTTTCGAGCGGTCGGGTGAGGTCTGCGCACTGCGGGAGGTGCTCACCGAGGACGGCGAGGACACCATCGCCCGCGCGCTGGTCGTCGGCCACGCGGACGAGGAGAGGGTGGTCTGGCTCGCCCAGCCACTGCTCGACTCGCCGCTCAAGCCCGGCGACTCGCTGCTGGTCGACTCGAAGGCGGGTTTCGCCTACGAACGGGTCCCCAAGGCCGAGGTCGAGGACCTCGTGCTCGAGGAGGTCCCGGACATCGACTACAGCGACATCGGCGGCCTGTCCCGGCAGATCGAGCAGATCCGCGACGCCGTGGAACTGCCCTTCCTGCACGCGGACCTCTTCCGCGAGTACGAGCTGCGCCCGCCCAAGGGCGTGCTGCTCTACGGCCCTCCCGGCTGCGGCAAGACGCTCATCGCCAAGGCGGTGGCGAACTCGCTGGCCAAGAAGGTGCGGGAGATCCGCGGCGAGACCGACAAGCAGGCCAAGTCCTACTTCCTCAACATCAAGGGCCCCGAGCTCCTCAACAAGTTCGTCGGTGAGACCGAGCGGCACATCCGCCTGATCTTCCAGCGGGCTCGTGAGAAGGCGTCCGAGGGCACTCCGGTGATCGTGTTCTTCGACGAGATGGACTCGATCTTCCGCACCCGCGGTTCCGGCGTGTCGTCCGACGTCGAGACGACGATCGTGCCCCAGCTCCTCAGCGAGATCGACGGCGTCGAGGGCCTGGAGAACGTCATCGTCATCGGCGCCTCCAACCGTGAAGACATGATCGACCCGGCGATCCTCCGCCCCGGCCGCCTCGACGTGAAGATCAAGATCGAGCGACCGGACGCCGAGGGCGCGAAGGACATCTTCAACAAGTACCTGACGCCCAACCTCCCGCTGCACGCCGACGACCTCGCCGAGTTCGGAGGGGACCCGAAGGCCTGCATCGAGGGCATGGTGCAGCACACCGTGGAGCGCATGTACGAGGAGTCCGAGGAGAACCGCTTCCTGGAGGTCACCTACGCCAACGGTGACAAGGAGGTCCTGTACTTCCGGGACTTCAACTCCGGCGCGATGATCCAGAACATCGTCGACAGGGCCAAGAAGGCGGCGATCAAGTCGCTGCTCGACACCAAGCAGCCCGGCCTCTCGGTCCGGCACCTGCAGGCCGCCATCGTCGACGAGTTCGCCGAGAACGAGGACCTGCCGAACACGACGAACCCGGACGACTGGGCACGCATCTCGGGCAAGAAGGGCGAGCGGATCGTCTACATCCGCACGCTCGTCACCGGGAAGAACCAGGAGACGGGTCGCGCGATCGACACGGCAACGAACACCGGCACGTACCTGTAGTCCCGCTTTTGACGATGAAGGGACCCTTCATCCACGTCAGGTGGATGAAGGGTCCCTTCATCGTTTTCAGCGGGCGGGTAAGGCGAACGCCGCGACCTGCTCGCGGGTCTCGGCGTCCACCGCCACCACGCGGCTGTCCTGGTCGATCAGCGTGACCAGTCCCGCGTGATAGCGGATCTCGTGCAGCACCGCGGTCGTCCGCGCCACGAGGCCCTTGGCGAAGATCTCCAGGCATCCCTCGCCCTGCCCGTACGACGCATCGCCGTCCGCGACCCCGTAGCACTGGTTGCCGTCGGGCTTCAGCGTCCGACGTCCCGGGACGTCGCGG
>NZ_MUYM01000017.1 GCF_002150765.1 Lentzea kentuckyensis | reverse complement strand
ACGACCACCACTACGACGACGACCACCACCTCCGCCCAGTCGGACCCGCCCGCGCAGTCCTCCACCGGGACCACGGGAACGTCCTCGGGCACGTCGTCGACCGGCGGCGGCAGCAGCGCCAACACCAGCAGCGGCAGCAGCGCGGCCGAGTCCTCGTCGCCCAGCTTGGTAACGAGCACGCCCAGCTAGTCCGGCGTGTCACGGTGGATGCCAGCCGGCCGAGCTGTTGGAGTCCCACCTCCCGGTAAATCGCGAGGCATGGACGGCGTTCCTTGGCATTGTGAAGGCGTGCGACCTGACTACCCGCTGAAGACCGAACGCCTCGTCCTGCGCCCCTTCGAACCGGGCGACCTCGACGACCTCCACGCCTACCGCTCCGACCCCGAGGTCTGCCGCTACCTCTACAGCGAACCCGGCCCGATCGAGGAGACCCAGCAGCGCCTCGACAAGAGCCTGACCATGGACGAGCTGACCGAGGAGGGGCAGTGGCTCGTGATGGCGGTGACTCTCGAGGACCGGGTCATCGGCGACGTCGTCCTCAAGTGGGTCAGCGAGAAGGACCGCCAGGGCGAGCTCGGTTACGTCTTCAACCCCGCCTACCAGGGCAAGGGCTACGCGCGTGAGGCCGCAGAGGCCATGCTCAGGATCGGGTTCGAGGAAATGAAGCTGCACCGCATCGCCGCCGTGTGCGACCCGCGCAACGAGCCGTCGTGGCGGTTGATGGAACGTCTCGGCATGCGCAGGGAGGCGCACTTCCGCGAGAGCGAGATGTTCAAGGGCGAGTGGGGTGACTGTTTCATCTACGCCATGCTCGAAGAGGAGTACGGCCGTGCGGCCTGACTACCCGATCGAGACGGACCGTCTCGTCCTGCGGCCGTTCGAGCTCGGCGACGTCGACGACGTCCTCGTCTACCGCTCGCTTCCCGAGGTCAACCGCTACCTCTACTGCGAGCCCTGCACGAGGGAGGAGGCCGCGGCGGGTCTCGCGAAGTGGGCCGGCCAGGACGAGATCACCGGGGAGGGGCAGACGCTGGCCCTCGCGGTCACCCTCGAAGGCCGGGTCATCGGCGAGGTCGACCTCAAGTGGCTGAGCGAGCAGCACCGGCAGGGCGAGATCGGCTACATCTTCAATCCCGCCCACCAGGGCAACGGCTACGCGCGTGAGGCCGCGGAGATCATGCTCGGGATCGGGTTCGGGGAGCTGGGCCTGCACCGGATCATCGCCGACTGTGACGCGCGCAACGAACGGTCGTGGCGGGTGATGGAACGCCTGGGCATGCGCCGGGAAGCCCACTTCAGGCACAACGAGATCGTCAAGGGCGAGTGGGGCGATCGTTTCGTCTACGCCATGCTTGCCGAGGAGCATCGGCAGCTGAAGTAGGGGTGATCATGTCGCGGGTTGCGGCCATCGACTGCGGGACCAACTCGATCCGACTGCTCGTCGCGGACGTGACGAAGCGCGACGACGGCACCGCGTGGCTGCGGGACGTGCACCGCGAGATGAAGATCGTCCGGCTCGGGCAGGGCGTGGACGCGACCGGGCGGTTGCACCCCGACGCGATCGAACGGACCAGGGAGGCCCTGCTCGACTACGCGCGCACGATGCAACGCAAGGGCGTGGAGACCGCACGGATGGTCGCCACCAGTGCGACGCGCGACGCGAGCAACCGGGACGAGTTCTTCGGGATGACCGCGGAGATCCTCGGCGCGCCCGCCGAGGTGATCACCGGGGACGAGGAGGCGCGGCTGTCGTACCTCGGCGCGGTGGCCGATCTTGACCCGGACGAGGGACCCTTCCTTGTCACCGATCTGGGTGGAGGTTCGACCGAGTTCGTCCTCGGCAGCGGCACGGAGGTCGAGGCCGCGCGATCTATGGACATCGGGTGTGTGCGGCTGACCGAGCGGTTCATCAAGTCCGATCCGCCGGCGAAGGCGGAAATCGCCGAAGCGGAAGCGTTTGCGCGCGAAGCGATCAAAGAAGCCTTCAACTCGGTGCCGGTGGAGAAGGCGGTGACCTGGATCGGGGTCGCCGGCACCGTCACGACGTTGTCAGCCCTGGTCCAGGGCCTGGAGGTGTACAACAGCGACGTTATTCACCTCAGCAGGATCACACTTGACAATGTTCGAGAAATCACCGACCGTATTCTCTCCATGACGCATGATGAGCGTGCCTCGCTCGGGCCCATGCATCCCGGCCGGGTGGACGTGATCTGCGGTGGAGCGTTGGTTCTGCGTGCGATTGCCGAGGAGCTCTCGAATCGCGCGGGTATTCGCACGCTCGTGTGCAGTGAGCACGACATCCTCGACGGCATCGCGTTTTCGCTGGTCTAGCGCCGAATTAAGGTCGACTTGAGGTGATCGTGACGAGTTTGTAACCGCTTTCGATGCGCGTACTCCTGGACACCCCGGTTAACGTCCTCTCACGTTTTGGGAGGTGGACGAGACCTCCCGGGGAGGCGCGCGCACGCAATATCTGCGGCGGCGCCGGGGAAAGGCGGGAGAGACTGATGTCGCGATCACTGGTTGCGTGGGTGGCTCTGCCAGTCGCGCTGGCCATGACGCTCAGCGCATGTGGCGGCGGTGGTGGTGGTTCGACCACCTCTGAGGGCAAGGAAGACACGGAAGGCACGGTGTCGATCTACGGCACCGAGCCCAAGAGCACGCTCTTCCCGGCCAACACGACCGAGGCGGGCGGCGGCAAGATCACCGACGCGCTGTTCACGCGTCTGGTCGGCTACAAGCCTGACGACGGCGCCACGTACAACCTGGCCGCCGAGTCGATCGAGTCGAGCGACGCCAAGGTCTACAAGATCAAGCTCAAGTCGGGCATGAAGTTCCACGACGGCACCGACGTCGACGCGCAGAGCTTCGTGGACGCCTGGAACTTCGCCGCCTACGCGCCGAACGCGCAGCAGGCCAGTTCGTTCATGTCGCCGATCGCGGGCTACAAGGACGTCCACCCCGCCGACGAGAACGCGAAGCCGGCCGTGGACAAGATGTCCGGCCTCAAGGCCGTGAGCCCCACGGAGCTCGAGGTCACGCTGAGCGCGCCGAACTCGGTTTTCCCGATCATGCTCGGCTACCAGCCGTTCTCGCCGCTGCCGAAGGCGTTCTTCGCGGACCAGAAGGCGTTCGAGGCCAAGCCGATCGGCAACGGGCCGATGAAGTTCGCCGCCCGCACGCCGAACGCGCTGATCAAGCTCGAGCGCTTCGACGACTACAAGCTCGAGGACAAGGTCCACTTCAAGACCCTCGACGTGAAGATCTACTCCAGCCAGGAGACCGCGTACCAGGACCTGGTCGCGGGCAAGCTGGACTTCATGGAGGCGCTGCCGCCGTCGGCCAAGGTCGGCGAGAAGTACAAGGCGGACCTCGGTGACCAGGTCCTGAACGCGAACCTGCTGGGCCAGAGCGCCATCGCGCTGCCGTACTACGTCCCGGCGTTCAAGGACAACGTGAAGCTCCGCCAGGCCATCTCGATGGCCATCAACCGCGAGCAGATCACCAAGACCGTGCTGGCCGGCTCCTACGTGCCGTCCGACGGCTGGGTCTCGCCCGGCATCAAGGGCTACCGCAAGGGCATCTGTGGCGAGTACTGCTCGTACAACCCGGAGAAGGCCAAGGCGCTGCTCAAGGAGTCCGGCTTCACCGGCAAGCTGACCATCCAGTCCAACCAGGACGGTGGCCGCAAGGAGCCGCTCGAGGCCGCGTGCAACAGCATCAAGCAGGCGCTGGGTGTTGAGTGCGAGTTCGTCGGTGCCACCAACTTCGGTGCGTACCGCCAGATCGTCGACGGCAAGCAGCTGACCGGCATGGGCCGTTCGGACTGGTCGGCCGACTACCCGTCGATCGAGAACTTCCTCAACCCGCTGTACCGCACCGGCGGTTCCTCGAACGACTCGAACTACTCGAGCACCGTCGTCGACGGTCTGCTGGAGAAGGCTGACGGCACCGCCAACCAGGACGAGGCCATCAAGCTCTACCAGCAGGCGGAGGACCAGATCGCGAAGGACATGCCGTCCATCCCGACCTGGAACGAGAAGGGCATCGGTGCGCGGTCGAAGAACCTCCTCGCCGCCAAGCTGACCTTCACCCGTGACGCCGAGCTCGCGGCATTCCGCGTCAAGGCGAAGAGCTGACAGCCGACGAAGCGCACGTCAGATTCTGAGCAAGTGAGCACTGAGCAGTAACCCTTTCCGGCCTCGCGTCCGCCAAGCGTTACGGACGCGGGGCCGGAAGGGTGTTCAGGGTCTGGCGCCCCCCACCACGCAAGGAGCCGACCTCATGGGTCGCTATGTGCTGCGCCGTCTGCTGCAGCTGATACCGGTCTTCCTGGGGACCACCTTCCTGATCTACGCACTGGTCTGGGCGATCCCGCAGGACCCCTTCTCCGGCAAGTGCGGTCAGCGGCCGTGCGACCCGTCGTACATCGCGGAGATGAGCCAGAAGCTCAACCTCAACGACCCGCTGCTCGTCCAGTACTTCAAGTACCTCGGCAATCTGCTGCTCGGTGACTTCGGCACGACGTTCAACGGCGTCTCCGTGGGCGAGCAGATCTCCACCTCCTGGCCCATCACCTTCAAGCTGGGCATCATCGCGGTGATCATCGAGGCGGTCATCGGCATCATCGCCGGTGTGCTGACCGGCCTGCGCAAGCAGGGCTTCCTCGACAACCTCGTCCTGGTGTCGACGCTGTTCCTGATCTCGCTGCCGGTGTTCGTCACCGGTTTCGTGCTGCGGCTCTACCTCGGCCCGCAGGGCTTCGACATCATGGACACGTCCGTCGGCACCGATCCGTCGATAGGCGAGCTGATCCTGCCCGGCTTCGTGCTCGGCAGCCTCTCGATGGCCTACGTCGCCCGGCTGACGCGGACGAGCATCGTGGAGAACCGCCGTGCGGACTTCGTGCGCACCGCGATCGCCAAGGGGCAGCCGCAGACTCGCGTCGTCGGCATCCACCTGCTGCGCAACTCGCTGATCCCGGTGATCACGTTCCTCGGCACCGACCTGGGTAGCCTCATGGGTGGCGCGATCGTCACCGAGGGCGTGTTCAACATCAACGGCATCGGCGGCCTGATCTTCCGCGGCATTCAGGAGAAGGAAGGCGTCATGGTCACGGGCATCGTGACCCTGCTGGTGCTCGTCTATCTGCTGGCGAGCCTGCTCGTCGACCTCCTGTACGCCGTTCTCGACCCGAGGATTCGCTATGAGTGACCCAGGATCCGTGTCCGGCGGAACCGGACTCGAGGCGGCCGCGGCCGCCGGCGTCGACCAGGCGAGCCACCTCGACGACTCGTCGCAGAAGCAGCGCAAGCCCCACTCGCTGTGGAGTGACGCGTGGGGCGAGCTGCGGCGCAAGCCCACGTTCGTCATCTCGCTGGTGATCATCGCGATCGTCGTGGTGATGGCGATCTGGCCGTCGCTGTTCACGTCGGTCGACCCGCGGCACGCCAACCTCGACAAGTCGCTCGCGAAACCGTCCGCGGACGCGTGGTTCGGCTACGACCTGCAGGGCTACGACGTCTACGCCCGCGCCATGTACGGCGCCCGTGCGTCGTTGCTCGTGGGCATCTTCTCGACGATCCTGACCGTGGTGATCGGCTCGTTCGTCGGCATCATCGCGGGCTACGCGAAGACGTGGATCGACAGCTTGCTGTCCCGGTTCGCGGACATCTTCGCCGGCATCCCGTTCGTGCTCGGCGCGATCGTCATCCTGACCACGCTGAACGCGCCTTCGGAGAACCCCGGCGTGGTCCGCATCGTCACGCAGGTGGTGCTCTCGATCGCGGTGCTGTCGTGGCCGGTCGTCATGCGCATCATGCGGTCCGCGACGCTGGTGGCGAAGCAGCAGGACTACGTCAAGGCCGCCCGCGGCCTGGGCGCCTCGCCGTTGCGCATCGTCTTCCGGCACCTGCTGCCGAACACGGTCGCTCCGGTGCTGGTGTACGGGACGATCGCCCTGGGTGCCTTCATCGGCGCCGAGGCGACGCTGGCGTTCCTCGGCATCGGCCTGCGGCCGCCGGTCGTGTCGTGGGGCGTGATGATCTCGGAGTCGCGCGACTACTTCCAGTCGGCACCGCACATGCTGCTGTTCCCCGCGGGCTTCGTCACGGTCACCGTGCTGGCCTTCGTCATGCTCGGGGACGCCGTGCGCGACGCCCTCGACCCCAAGTCCCGATAGGGAGATCTCGTGACTCAGCCATTGCTGGAGGTCGAGGATCTCCACGTGGAATTCCGCACCCGCGACGGTGTCGCCAAGGTGCTCAACGGCGTTTCGTACCACGTCTCGGCGGGCGAAACCCTTGCGGTGCTGGGTGAATCCGGTTCCGGCAAGTCCGTGACCGCCCAGACGATCATGGGCATCCTGGACATGCCGCCGGCGTTCATCACCAACGGCACGATCAAGTTCCGCGGTGAGGACCTGCTCAAGCAGTCCGACGAAGAGCGTCGGATGGTCCGTGGCGAGGGCATCGCCATGATCTTCCAGGACGCCCTCTCCGCCCTGAACCCCGTGTTCACGGTCGGGTTCCAGATCGAGGAGCAGCTGCGCGTGCGGCGCGGGATGTCCAAAGCGGACGCCCGCAAGCGCGCGATCGAGCTGCTCGACCAGGTCAAGATCCCGAACGCCAAGGGTCGCATCTCGGACTACCCGCACCAGTTCTCCGGCGGTATGCGGCAGCGCGCGATGATCGCGATGTCGCTGGCGCTCGACCCGGAGCTGCTGATCGCGGACGAGCCCACGACCGCGCTGGACGTCACCGTGCAGGCCCAGATCATGGACCTGCTGGCGGAGATCCAGAAGGAACGCGACATGGGCATGATCCTGATCACCCACGACCTCGGCGTGGTCGCCGACGTCGCGGACCGGATCTCGGTCATGTACGCGGGCCGCATCGTCGAGCACGCCGACGTGTACGAGCTGTTCCGCGCGCCGGGCCACCCGTACACCGAGTCGTTGCTGGAGTCGTTGCCGCGCCTGGACCTGAAGGGCCAGGAGCTCAAGACGATCAAGGGTCTGCCGCCGTCGCTGACCAACATCCCACCCGGCTGCCCGTTCAACCCGCGCTGCCCGCGCGTGTTCGACCGCTGCGTCTCCGAGGTGCCCGCGGTGCACAACCTCGGCATGGGACGCACCAGCCGGTGCCACATCGCGGAGGAGGTTGTCGCTCGTGGCTGAGCCAATCCTCGAGGTCGAGAACCTCGTCAAGCACTTCCCGGTCCGGGTCGGTGTGCTGTTCAAGCGCACCGTGGGCCACGTCCAGGCCGTCGACGGTGTGTCCTTCAGCTTGAACAAGGGCGAAACCCTCGGCGTCGTCGGCGAGTCCGGTTGTGGCAAGTCCACGCTGGCCCAGGTGCTGATGCGCCTGGAGCCGCCGACGTCCGGTGTCGCGCGCTTCGAGGGCCGCGACATGTTCGCGATGAAGGGCGCGGAGCTGCGCAAGCTGCGCCGCGACATCCAGATCGTGCTGCAGGACCCGTACACGTCGCTGAACCCGCGCATGACGGTCGGCGACATCGTCGGGGAGCCCTTCGAGATCCACACCGAGGTCGCCCCGAAGGGCTCGCGCCGGCAGAAGGTCCAGGAACTGCTGGAGACCGTGGGCCTGAACCCGGAGCACATCAACCGGTACCCGCACCAGTTCTCCGGCGGTCAGCGCCAGCGCATCGGCATCGCCCGCGCGTTGGCGTTGAAGCCCAAGGTGATCGTGTGCGACGAGCCGGTGTCCGCCCTGGACGTCTCGATCCAGGCTCAGGTGATGAACCTGCTGGGCGACCTGCAGAGCGAGATGGGTCTGTCGTACGTCTTCATCGCCCACGACCTGTCGGTGGTCCGCCACCTCTCGGACCGCGTCGCGGTGATGTACCTCGGCAAGATCGTGGAGATCGGCACCGAGGACGAGATCTACGAGCGCCCGATGCACCCGTACACGCAGGCGCTGCTGTCCGCCGTGCCGGTGCCGGACCCGACCCAGCGCGGCCGGCGTGACGTCATCCGTCTGACGGGCGACGTGCCTTCGCCGATCGACCCGCCGTCGGGCTGCCGGTTCCGCACGCGGTGCTGGAAGGCGCAGGACATCTGCGCGACCGAGGTGCCGGAGCTGGTCGTGCGCAAGGACGGCCACCCCGCCGCGTGCCACTTCGCGGAGGAGCGCGCGGTCGTCTGATCGTGTCTAGCCGGTTGAGGGGTCGTGCCTGCGGGTGCGGCCCCTCAACTCGTCGAAGGCCCGTTTGCCGGGCGCCTGGGCGAGGAACTCCTTGATCGCCAGCGCGCATTCACGCGGGCTGTTCCTGCTCGTGTCGACCTCGAAGTCGTAAAGCCCGTGCTGGTGGACGATCTGGAACTGGTTCGCGGCCATGCCGGGCGTCCGGTCACCCCTGGCATGTTCGCGCCGCTCCAGCTCCTCCAGAGGGCAGTGCACGCCCACGAGCACGACGTCCAGGCCCTCCAGCACCTCCAGGCAGTCCTGGAGCCGCCAGGGCTCGCTGAACAGGTGGTCGACCACGACGTCGTTGCCGGCCTGCGCCATGGCCGCCACCGAGCGGTGGAAGCCCGCCCTCATGCGGCGCAGGAAGGCGTTGAGCTCGGGCTCGTCGAGCTCTGTCACCCGGTTGCCTGGGCACATCGCGGAGAACGCGTCGATGCTCAGGTGGAAGTACCAGGTGTCCAGCACCTGCAGGAGCTCCTCGGCGATGCTCGACTTGCCGGAGCTGGACGTCCCGTTCAGGAAGATGATCATCCGTTGGCCAGCTCGGTGATCGTCACCCCTGGGGCGATCTCGCGCGTGCCGATCTCGACGAACCCGCGCTTGCGGTACAGCCGGAGCGCGGGTTCGTTCCCGGTGCCGGTGCTGACGATCTGCGGGCCGTCCGGCAGCGCGTCGAGGAGCCGGGAAGCGATGCCGCGGCGATGCGCCCGCGGGTGCACGACGAGCCGGCAGATGTCTACAGTGGACCCGACGAGTTCGTAGGACACCGCGCCCACGAGGCCTTCCTCGTCGTACAGCCCGAGAAAGGTCTCGCCGGACGCTCGCAGTTCGGCAGGCGTCTCGTGCAACGGCGGGATGCCGTCGAAGCCGATGAGCTCGGCCTCGACGGCATAAGCCAGCCGCTGCACCGTCCACAGCTCGTGCAGGACGGTGTCGTCGGACAGGTCCAGGATCACGTGTTGGACGAGTTCCGCACGAAGGCGGCCAGGTCCTCGGACTGCTGGACGCGCGAGGGCTCGTGCACGTACATCATGTGGCCGGCCGGGTAGTAGGCCGACTCGATGTTCGCGGTGAGCTCCTTCGGGATCTGCAGGTGCGCGATGAGGTGCTCGGCCGCGAAGTACGGCGTGGCGCCGTCGTACCAGCCGAACGCGACGTGCACCTTGAGGTGCGGGTTCGCCCGCATCGCCGCCGAGAGCTTGCCCGCGGTCGTCACGTGCCGGCCCTCGAACTCCTTGTACGACCACTTCTCGATGGCCGACCAGGCGAGGGTCTCGTACGGCAGGTCGTTGGAGTAGCCGAGCTCGGCGTGCAGGTAGTGGTTGATCGACGCCGAGTACGGGCCGAGGATCGCGTCGATGGACGGGTCGGCGGAGATCTCCTCGCGGCCGTAGTCCTTGTCCCACCCGGTGAAGCGGCCGTCGAGGCGGCCGACGGTCCTGCGGTCGCGGCGCAGCAGCTCCGTGAAGAACCGGATGTGCTCGATGCGCAGGTCGACCGCGTCCACGTACTCCTCGGTCAGACCGGTCAGCCGTGCGATCTTCTCGATCGTCGCGGCACGTTCGACGTCGGAGAGCCGGTTGCCGCGAGCCAGGGCGTACGGGTAGTCGCGCGAGGCGAACTCCTCGGCCTCGGCGAGCACCTCCTTGAGCGGACGGTCGCCGTGCAGGCCGTGGTAGTGCGCGATGGCCGCGTATGTGGGCAGGAAGAGCGTGTAGCCGAGGTCGTGGCCCTCGTTGAACTCGAGCGTGGCGAAGTCCAGCACCGAGGAGATCAGCATGAGCCCGTTGACGTACATGCCGTACTTCTTCTGCAGGTGCTCGGCGAGGCCCGCGGCGCGCAGCGTGCCGTACGACTCGCCGCAGAGGAACTTCGGCGACATCCAGCGGCCGTTGCGCGACGTCCACAGCCGGATGATCTCGGCGATGGAGTCGATGTCGGGCTGGTAGCCGTGGTAGTTGCCGGGCTTCTCGCCCTTCGCGGCCCGGGAGAACCCGGTCGACACCGGGTCGATGAACACGAGGTCGCTCTCGGCGAGCAGCGACTCCTCGTTGTCCGCGATCCCGTACGGCGGCGCGGTCAGGTTGCCGACGTCGCCGCTCAGCACCTTGCGCGGCCCGAGGAGCCCCATGTGCAGCCAGAGGCTGGCGGATCCGGGCCCGCCGTTGAACGCGAACGTCACCGGCCTCTTCAGCGGGTCGGCGCCGTCGAGCGTGTACGCGGTCAGGAACACCTCGGCCTTGGGCTTGTGGCCCTCGAACACGCCGTCCTTGAGCACTTCTTCCTTGAGCACGACACGCCCGGTGACGGCGGTGTAGTTCAGCTCGCGGCCCTTGACGGTGATGCTGTGCTGAGTGGTGACCAGGTCATCAGCCGGAGACTCTGGCTTCTCTTCGGTCTTCTCCTCGGACATGGGAGCAACACTACGGAACTCGACGATCGAATAACGGCCTGCCGAGCGTGCCCGCGCCTGGTCGCCTGGCGCGAGTCGGTCGCCGCGGTGAAGCGCGCCGCGTTCCGCGATCAGGAGTACTGGGGCAAGCCGGTGCCGGGCTTCGGCCCGATGGACGCCTCGTTGCTGATCGTGGGCCTCGCCCCCGCCGCCCACGGCGCGAACCGAACCGGCCGGATGTTCACCGGCGACCGCTCCGGCGACTTCCTCTACCGGGCGTTGTACGAGGTCGGACTGGCCTCGCAACCCGAAGCGTGGGCGCTCGACGACGGCCTGGAGCTGTACGGCGTCCGGATCGCCTCACCGGTGCGATGCGCGCCGCCAGCCAACAAGCCGACGCCCGAGGAACGGGACCGGTGCTCGCCGTTCCTGCGCGAGGAGCTCGGCCTGCTGACCTCGCTGCGGTCCGTCGTGGTGCTCGGGGCGTTCGGGTGGCAGGCGTTCCTGCCGCTGCTGGGGTCCGCGCGGCCCAAGTTCGGGCACGGGCTGGAGGTGGAGCTCGGTGGGCTGCGTGTGTTCGGGTGCTACCACGTTTCGCAGCAGAACACCTTCACCGGGAAGCTCACCCAGGAGATGCTGCAGGAGGTGCTGCGCAGGGCAGTGGGCTGATGCGGAGTCCCGGTCTGACACCGTCAAGTTGACCAAAAGGATCATCCCAACGGCGGCGAACCGTGTAAGGCTGACCGGCATGAAGTGGTGGCGGGCCGTGGTCGCGGTGGCGGCGTTGCTGATCGTCGTGGTGGCGGCCAGCGGATCGTCGCCGATCACGCTCGTCAACCGCCTGGACGACAGGCCGCCGCCGCAGGACCGCTCGTCGTCGCTGGACGTGGTGGTGCCGCAGAACCTGCCGGACGCGGTCGCAGTGCCGTTCACGGTGTTCCTGCTGTTCCTCGCCGGACTCGTCCTGTTCGGACTGGTCGGGATCATCCTCGCGATCGAGCTGCCGCGCTGGCGCCGCCGCCGGGGTGTGCGCGGCGTGGAGATCGAGGACTTCGAGCTCACCCGGACCGTGTCGGCGGTCCAGCGCGTCGAGAAGGCGTTACAGGAGTTCACCGAGCACCCGCAGCGGCCGCCGCGCGACGCCGTGATCGCCGCCTGGCTCGCGCTGGAGGAGGCCGAGCCCCGCAAGCCGCACCAGACGCCGACCGAGTTCACCGAGAAGCTCGGCGTCGACGCCGCCGTCCTCAAGGACCTGTACCAACGCGCGCGCTTCGGGCACGAGGACGTGACGGCCGCACAAGCTCAACAGGCGCAACAAGAGTTGAGCCGCATCGTCCGGGAGCTCGCATGAAGACCGCACTGGCGCTGGTGGTCGGGGTGATCATCGGCGTCGTCATCTGGTGGCTCGGCGCCTCGCCGTTCTGGGCGGCGGCGCTCGCCGTGCCGCCCACCGCGTTCGGCGTGCTGATCACCAGGCTGCCCCGCGCCACGGACATCGTGTGGAGCTCGGCACCGCCGCCGCCCGGCTCGATCAGTTCCGCACAGGCCAGCACGCTCACGAGCAGGCTGGCCGAGGCGGCGGAGAACCCGCGGCGCTACCAGGAACGGTTCCGCGCCCGGCTCGCACTACTGGGGATCGAGGCATCCGAGATGCCGGACCCGAAGGAACTCGCCGAAAGGCTCAGGAGGGTCGAGTGACCATTGAACTGGAGGCCAAAGCCGTTCTCGACGAGATCGGCAAGGTCGTCGTCGGGCGCACGCGGACGGTGCGGCTCGCGTTGGCGGCCGTGCTGGCCGGTGGCCACGTGCTGCTGGAGGACGTGCCGGGGCTCGGCAAGACGCTGATCGCGCGGTCGCTGGCACAGGCTTTGAGCCTCGACTTCCGCCGCCTGCAGTGCACGCCGGACCTGCTGCCCGCGGACGTCACCGGGTCGTTCCTCTACGACCCCGGCAGCCGCGAGTTCGAGTTCCACCAGGGGCCCGTGTTCACCGGGCTGCTGCTGGCCGACGAGATCAACCGGACGCCGCCGAAGACGCAGTCCGCGCTGCTGGAAGCCATGCAGGAGCGGCAGGTCACGGTCGAGGGGCGCACGTTCCCGTTGCCCAGGCCGTTCCACGTGCTCGCCACCTCGAACCCCGTCGAGTACGAGGGCACCTACCCGTTGCCAGAGGCGCAGCTCGACCGGTTCCTGGTGCGGCTCGACATCGGGTATCCGCCCGCTGAGGAGGAGGTCGAGGTCCTGCGGCGCAGGATCGCGCGACAGCGGGAGGAGGCCGAGGTGCCTCCGGTGTTCGCGGCCGGCCGGCTCGCCGAGCTCCAGGCCGAGCTCGAGAAGACCACAGTGGACGACGACCTCCTGCGGTACTGCGTCGATCTGGCCGTGGCGACGCGGCAGCACCAGTCCGTCGAGGTCGGCGCGTCACCACGAGGCGCGCAGGCGCTCGTGCTCGTCGCCCGCGCCCTGGCCACTTTGGACGGACGCGCATACGTGACGCCCGAGGACGTCAAGGAGTGCGCGGTCGCCGTGCTGGCGCATCGGCTCGTGCTCAAGCCGGAGACGTGGACGTCCGGTGTCAGCGGCGTGCAGGTGGTCACCGAGCTGCTCGGCAAGGTTCCGGGCCCGCCCAGCTCATGAGCAGAGCGGACAAGATCAGGGACGCGTTCGCCCAGTCGCACGGCGCGCACTGGCATCCGACGGACGCGTACTCGCGCGCGGTGTGGCTCGGCGCCGGCCTCGTGGTCGGCGGCCTGTTCCTGCACCAGGTCGAGATGGTGCTGTTCGGCGTGCCGCTGATCCTCAGCGTGCTGCTCACGTCGAAACCGAAGGGCACGCCGACGGTCAGCGTCCGCCCGGTGCCGCGTGGTGCGGGTGCCGGAGTCGTGCACACCGTCGCGCACGTCGACGGCGCGGACGCGGAGATCGCGGTGGTCAAGCTGCCGTCCGGTCCCGCGGCCGTTCCGGCGCACTCGCCCGATCTGCCCGTGGAGATCCGCCGCGACGCGTGGGGTCCCGGCGTCGATCTGCGGTTGGACCACCTCTTCGCCGGACCGGACGGCATGCACGTCTACGGCCCGATCGTCGGCACCGAACACGTCCGCACGATCCTGCCGCCGGTCGAGCACCACCCGTCCGGCCCGCTGCCACCGCGCCCCGCCGGACTGGTCGGCATCCACCGGTCGCCGCGCGCCGGTGACTCGACCGAACTGCGTGACATCAGGGCGTTCCAGCCAGGCGACCGGCTCAAGCGCATCGACTGGCGCGTCACGACCCGCACCGGCACGGTCCACGTCCGCGAGCGGCACGCCGAGGCCGACGCGGAGATCGTGCTGGCCATCGACACCCGGACCGACGTGGGCACGAACGTGGCGGAGTGGTCGTCTCCTCACTACGGCGCCACCACGCGCCCCGACGGCAGCCTGGACCGCGCGGTGCGCCGGGCGGCGTCGATGGCGGCGGGGTACCTGAGGCAGGGCGACCGGGTGGCGTTGATGGACCTCAGCCGTCCACAGCTCAACGTCCGGTCCGGCGTGGGCCGCCGGCACCTGTTGCGGATCCGCACCCAGCTCGTCGTGTGCGTGCAGGCCGCTGGGTGGGCGTCACGCGTGGCGTTGCGGAAGCTCCCGCACGGATCGGTGGTGGTGCTGCTGTCGCCGTTCCTCGACGACGACATCGCTGACCTGGCCGTGCAGACGCGCAAGCACGGGCATGTGGTGCTGGCGATCAACACGCTGCCGTTGCCGTTGACGCCCGACCGGGAGACGCCGTGGGGCGAGGTGGCCGCGGAGATGATCGCCGCGGAACACCGGCTGCGGCTCAGGCGCATGAGCCGGCACGGGGTGGCGGTGACGGCGGAATGCTGATGCGACTGGCGATCGTGCTCGCCGCGGTGCCCGTGGCGTTGATCCTGCACCTCGAGTCCGACACGATCGCGCCGCTGATCATCGTCACGGTGCTGACGGCGATCACCGCGCTGATGCCGGGGAGCGCGGGCGCGGCGTTGCTGATCGGGTACGCGGCGGTGGCGATGGCGTTCGCCGACGGGCACCCGTTGCGGCTGGGCGTGCTGCTGATGATCCCGGCGCTGCACCTGATTCACGTGACGTCCGCGCTCGCGGCGGTCGTTCCGGTGAAAACGAGAATCGAGCCCGCTGCGCTGAAAGCACCAGCACGCCGGTTCGCCATTGTCCAGGCGATCTCATTCGCTGTCGCGGGCTTCGCGGCGTTCGTCCCATCGGGGCCTAATATCGGGCTTGTCGAGCTGCTCGGACTGGGGGCTCTGACGGTCGTGATCGCGGTCGTGGCGCTGAGGATCTGAATCGACCCTCTCAGCGAGAACACCTCAAATCTCACTCAAGGTGCAGGTCAGCGGTGAGGGTGTTCGGCATCACCCGGCGACGGTAGTCACAACGGCCCCTCCGGACGCGCGAAAAAGGGGGTCCTGGTGCGACCATATGTGTATGGCTGCTGTGAAGTCGCAACCCACGCGAATCGTCATTGTCGGCGGTGGGTACGTCGGGATGTACACGGCTCTCGGACTGCAGAAGAAGCTGCGATCCGGTGAGGCGTCGGTCACCGTCATCGACCCGCAGCCGCACATGACCTACCAGCCCTTCCTGCCTGAGGCGGCGGCCGGCTCCATCGAGCCGCGCCACGTCGTCGCCCCCCTGCGCAAGGTGCTCAAGCGCTGCCACGTCGTCACGGGCCGCGTCACCAAGATCGAGCACGCGCGCAAGATCGTGACCGCCGAGCTGTCCGACGGCCACGTCGAGGAGATCGAGTACGACGTGCTCGTCTCCGCGCTGGGTGCGATCTCCCGCACGCTTCCGATCCCCGGCCTGGCCGAGGTCGGTATCGGCATGAAGACGATCGGCGAGGCGATCTACGTCCGCAACCACGTGCTGTCGCGCCTGGACCAGGCAGCGAGCACGAACAACGCGGACCTGCGCAAGAAGCTGCTCAGCTTCGTCGTGATCGGTGGCGGCTTCGCGGGCATCGAGACGCTCGCCGAGCTCGAGGACATGACGCGGTATGCGCTTCGGTACTACGAGGGTGTCAAGCCCGAAGAGATGAACTGGGTCCTCGTCGAGGCGATGGGCCGGATCATGCCCGAGGTGTCCGCCAAGCTCGGGGCGTGGACCGTCGAGGCGCTGGAGAAGCGCGGCATCAAGATCTACCTCGACACCCGCGTGAAGTCGCTCGAGGGTGGCCACGTCGTCCTCGACGACGGCACCGAGTTCGACTCCGACACGATCATCTGGACCGCCGGCATGAAGGCGAACCCGGTGCTGCGCAACACGGACCTCCCGCTCGACGAGCGCGGCCGCGTCCGGTGCACCGCCGCCATGCAGGTCCAGGGCCTCGACGGCGTGTGGGCCGCCGGTGACTGCTCCGCGGTGCCGGACCTCTCACGCATCGAGGAGGACCCGACGGCGACGTGCGTGCCGAACGCGCAGCACGCCATCCGTCAGTCGAAGCTGCTGTCCAAGAACATCGTCGCGTCGCTGCGCGGCCAGAAGCCGAAGGACTACTTCCACAAGTACCTCGGCTCGGTCGCCGGCCTCGGCCTCTACAAGGGCGTGGCGGACGTGTTCGGCCTGCGCTTCAAGGGCCTGCCCGCGTGGTTCATGCACCGCAGCTACCACGTGGCCTTCATGCCCACCGTGAACCGCAAGCTGCGCGTGCTGATGGACTGGACGCAGGCGCTGTTCTACGGTCGCGAGGTCGTGGCGCTCGGTCAGATCAACGACCCGAAGTCGGACTTCGACCGCGCTGTGCAGTCCTGACCCGTTACTCCCCGTGAGTGCACTAGTGCCCCGAACGTGACCACGTTCGGGGCACTTCGCTCGTCCGGAGGCGGAACTTGAGCGCCCAATCGGAGTAAGCTCCGGGGCCTGTCTTGACATTGCGTTACGTGAACCAGAGACTACGGCTGGTGCATCACCTGAATGCGTGATTCGCCGTGTGGGGAGAGAGGTGATCCCGATGTCTCTCGAGGAGCTGGCCGCACAGCTTCGTCGCGGCGAGATCGAGGACCCCGCGTTGGCGCAGTACGCCGCAGAGTACGCGCAGGCGGGGCAGAGTTTCCGCAGCAAGAAGGACGATTGAGCAGGTCGGCTGACGGGCGGGTGCCAGGTGCCCCGTCCGAGGCTGCCAGACCACTGCTGTTGCAGGGTCAGGACTACCTCTTCCGTTCCCCGCCCAAATGCCTGGACTTCCAGGAACAGGTCCACCGCCTGGGCATGGTCGACGAGGGCGACGGCAATCCCCAACCTTGCGTACTGGTGCTCGCGCGCGCCGCCGACATGGAGATGAACGAACTCTCCATCGCCCTGGCCGAGCGCGGCATCCGCATGGCCCGCATCGACGCCGACCGCTGCGTGGACCTGCCGCTGTCCGTCTACACCGACCAGCCGCTGATCGAACTCGACCGCTGGCTGCTGCGCCCCCTGCTGGTCTGGCGCCGCCACTTCGAACTCTCCGCGGTCCCCGTCGAACCCGGCACCCTCGCCGGCGCCTACGCGGTCGACCAGTGGGCCTCAGTGGCCAACTGGCTGTCCTCACGCTCCGACTGGGCACATGTGAACCCTTCGCGCTTCTCGACGCATCTGGACCGCCTGACGCAGCTTTCCGACGCTTCTTCGTTCGGATTGCGTGTGCCACGCACAGCCGTGACAACCCGTCCGGGCCGTACGCGCCCCGGCGGAGGCCGCTGCATCGTCAAGACGGCAGGGCGCCACCTGCTGGAACCACGCCCAGGCGTGCAACACGGCCTGTTCCCGCGCCCGCTGGAAACCTCCCGAGCCTCCGACGCCCCAGAGCCGGCCCCGGTGATCGTCCAGGAGTACGTGCCCTCGGACACCGAGCTGCGCGTGTTCGTGGTGGGGGAGCGCTGCATCGCCTTCCAGGTCGACAAGCTGGACCCGGCCCAGCTCTGGGTGGACCCCGACGCCGTCCGCGTGACGCCGACCTCCGTGCCGACCTCCCTGTCGGACCGCCTGCTGGCCCTGGCCCGTCACTGGCGCGTGCAGGTAGCCGCGTTCGACCTGCTCGTCACCGGCTCTGACCACGTGTTCCTGGAGATCAACGTCAACTGCGACTGGCGCTGGTTCGAGCACCGCGCAGGCGACAACTCGGTCTCCGCCGCCGTCCACGACTGGGTCGCCCTTCGCTTCAAGGAACTGCTCGGAGCAGGGAGGGCCCGCTGATGTTCGGGGCCGTTCGACGCTTAGCCGAATGCTCGCTCTAGTCCAATTCGCTGGGCCAGGCGGGCGAGAAAAGACCATCCGCTCACACAGGCCGACGATCAAGGCCTAGGCTCACCGCGCCCCCGTAGCCCAATCGGTAGAGGCAGGTCCCTTAAAAGGATCACAGTACGGGTTCGAATCCCGTCGGGGGCACCATCTGCATCCACCCCAGGATCTGGTGCCTGAACAGGCAATTTGCTCGTCGCAGGCATGGCTTCGACGAGCCTTTCGGCGGTACCGGCTGCCCCCTGAGGGTGTTCGGGCGAAGCCGGAGAGTAACCAGAAGTTGATCATGATCATCGTTCAGATGGACGCTGAGCCGAGTGATCTTGGTCGGGCATCATCGCAGCAGGTCAGGCAGATCGAGCTGGGTGGCGGCTGTGGTGGTCGGTTTGTCGGCCTCTGGTATGTCGGGCGGTGTGGTCTTCGTCACGGGAGGGGTCCGTGAAAAGTCGGCCGCGGTGGAACCCTCGGTGGCGGTTCCGGACATCTCCCGGTGTGAGCAACGAGGTGCACGCCGGGCTCGACTCGGACGCGGAGCTGTGGGCGAAGGTCCGCACGGGGGACATGGCCGCCTTCCGGGTGGTCCACGACCGTCACGCGCCCCGCGTGTACCGGCACTGCTATGCGCGCATCGGTGACCACGCCGAGGCCGCGGAGGCCGTCAACCAGGTGTTCCTCGCGGCCTGGCTGCGCAGGCACAAGATCACCGCCGGGCCGGACGGGCTGTTGCCCTGGCTGGTCGTCACGGCGGGCAACACCGCGCGCAACCACCTGCGGTCCATGCGGCGCAGGGACGCTCTGGTCGACCGGGTGGCCGCCGCGGCGGACCGGGGCGACGGGGCGGCTGCTTACAACGTGGCGGTGCGGGCGGCGTTGGACACGCTGAACGCCGCGGGTCGCGCGGTGGTCGGGTTGTGTCTCATCGAGGGTTACACGTACGAGGAGGCGGCGCGGGTGCTGGACGTCCCGGTGGGCACGATCCGGTCCCGGCTGAGCCGAGCCAAAGAGCGGTTGCGCAGTGAATTGAAGAAAAAGGGAATCGACTACCGGGAAGGGGGCATCTGATGCAGTCGTTGTTCGACGGGGCACATGAATTCGACACCGACGAGTCGTGGCGCGGAACGCAGGACGTGATCACTGGACATGCGCGACGGCGGAAAAGGGTCGCGGTGACGGCAGGAGTAACGCTCGCGGTGCTCGGCACTGGTGCGGCCGCGGTGGTGTCCGCACTTCCGGTGACCGATTCGTCGAGCGTGGAATGCCGCGCTGTCGCCAAAGACGGAAAGTCCCTTCCCGGAACTTTCGGCGGCCAGGCCGGGCCGGCGGGCAGCGTCGCCGAACCGGCCGTCGCGGTGGACCTGTGCGCGACGTTGTGGCGAACGGGCCTGCTGCGCCCCGGCGTCGAGGGTGTCGTGAGCCCCGAGGGCGACGCCGACCCCAACGCGTCCGGCCCCTACCCGGTGCCGTCCCTGGTGGCCTGTGTCGACCAGGGCGGCGGCCACGCGGTCGTGGTGGTGGGGACCAGTCCGGCGGACTGCTCGCTGGCCGGCCTCGCACCTCTGGCGGGCTGAGCGGATCGGGTGGGGCTGGTGCACCAGCCCCACCCGATCACCAGAACTCAGCGACCTACCACTTGAAGTGGATCGAGGAGACCTCTTCGTCCACGAGCCCGTAGCTGCCCGCGGACGTGTAGTAGCCGGCACCCGCGCCGCCGTAACCAGCGTTTTCGAACACCTTGTGGTGGCAGCTGGAGTAGCTCCGGCCGGAGGCGATGTCGTCGTTGATGGAGTCGCCGACGTAGTTCACGCCCCACGACAGGGACGTCGTGCAGCCCGACGCGGCGAGGGCGGTGTAGATGGTGCCGCCGCCGAAGTTGTTCGAGTCGTAGAAGATGCCGATGACCACGTCCTGGAAGGCGGCCGACTTGCCCTCGGCCGACTTCATCAGCGCGGCGAGCTCCTCCGGCGAGTCGACGCCGGCCGCGGACTCCGCACTGGCCACGCCGCCGGTCGCGTAGGCCACCCCGGCGCCGACGCTGTCAAAGCACACCGGGGCGTCGTTGAGGACCTGCGGCCCGTCGGCCGGATCGCCGTCGACACCCAGCGGGACCGCCTGGACGACGCAGTGCCGCACCTGGCCCTTTCCGGTGTCGGCGACAGCGTTCGGCGCGAACAGGACCGCGCCCAGAGAAAGAAGTGCGGCAACTGAGGCCGCTTTGCGAGGGTTCATCATTGTTGTTCCCCCAGAGATTGTCCGCCTCTGTTGGGCGGGTACGTCCGAATCTATCCAATTCGGCATTATTGGTAAAGTCCGGCAATCGGTCTAAACTGCCGGAATATAATCAGTTGAACACCGAAAACGAATCAGTTGAACGTTGGGGCGCCCAAGTCGAGACCATTCAGGTCGATCGTGTGACGATGCTTTCCAGTCGGGTGCGAATCCACTCGACGATCTCACCGCGCCCCGCCACGAACCCGTCGGTGCCGATCTCGGCGAACTTCCCGCCCGACGCACGGACGAGCACCTCGCCCGCCGCCACGTCCCACGGGTGGATGCCCAGGTTCGCCGCCGCGTCGGCCCGGCCGGCTGCCACCCAGGCGAGCGAGAGGGCCGTTGAGTAGACGCGGCGCACGTCAGCGACGTTCATGAGTGAGCCCAGGAGTTCCATCTCGCCGTGGTACGGGGTGCCGGGCAGCGGGATGTCGGTCAGCACGAGTGGTCGCGGGCTCATGCCCGGCGCGACGGTCAGGCCGCCCGACCGCACGCTGAAGGGCACGTCGGTGGCCGCGGTGAACAGTTCGTCGCGGAACGGGTCGAGCACGCAGCCCGCCACCAGCACGCCGTCGACGGCCGCGGCCACCGAGATGCAGGACAGCGGGAGGCCCCGGACGAAGTTGCGGGTGCCGTCGATCGGGTCGACGAACCACGTCACCGGAGCGGACGCCGACCCGAGCTCCTCTCCGACGACCGCCGAGCCCGGTGCGCCGGACGTCAAAGCGGTCCGCAGGAACGCCTCCACCTCCAGGTCGGCCGTGCTGACCTGGTCGAACGTGCCCTTCAACGTCACGTCGACCGGCATGTCGTGCAGCAGCTTCGCGGCATCCACACAGGACTGCGTGGCGAGCGCGAGGAGATCCCCAGGAGTCACGAGGTCATTGTGATGCGTCACAAACACGACCGGCTGACTCTGGGCAACGTCCCACCCGCCCACGTGACCAGAGCTACCACGATGAGCTGACCTGACGATGACGTTGGAGGTTCGGGATGCGGATCGTGGCCGGGTTGGCGTTCGTGGCGGCGTTGGTCGCCGGCACAACCACAGCACAGGCGGACACGCTCGAGTACGTGGCGCTCGGCGACTCGGCGGCGGCCGGGCCGTTGATCCCGAACCAGGACCCGGCGCTGTGGTGCCTGCGCAGCGACCGGGACTACCCGCGGGTCGCGGCGGAGCTGCTCGGCGCGACGCTCACCGACGCGACCTGCTCCGGTGCCGAGACCGATCATCTGGCAGGACGCCAGTTCGGCTTCGTGACGCCGCAGCTGAACGTGCTGAAGCCGTCCACCGACCTCGTGTCGCTGACGATCGGCGCCAACGACATCGGGTTGTTCCAGACGGCGTTGAGCTGCATCAACTTCCTGCCCGAACCCGCGGGCATCTCGTGCAAGGACCGCTATACGGCGGGCGGCACCGACCAGCTCGCGCAGGCCGTCGACGCGTGGGCGCCGGAGTTCGGTGCGGTGCTCGACGCGATCAAGCAGCGGTCGCCGCACGCCACCCTCCTCGTCACCGGCTACGGCACCTACATCCGGCCGGGCGGCTGCTATCCGCGTCAGCCGGTCTGGAGCCGTGACAGCGACTACCTGCAGAGCGTGCTGAACAAGATCAGCGCGACCGTCAGGGCCGAGGCGACCAAGCGCGGGGCCACGTTCGTGGACTTCGCGGCGGTGACCGTCGGACACGACATCTGTGCCGCACCCGCCGACCGGTACCTGGAGGGCCTGATCCCGACGACGATCGCGGCGCCGCAGCACCCCAACGCGGCGGGCATGCAGGCCTTCGGTACCGCGGTGGCGAAGGCAGCCGATCTTGTCGGACCCGCTGCGTGAGTTGTGACGCGGGGTTCCCGGCCAGGGGCAGGGCCCCGGCAAAGTCCCGTCAGGCCATCCGCCTGGTTGTCGATGGCGTGTGCAAGTACCACCAACCCAACATCAACAAGCACTTTGCTACTACCAACTGGCCTCGTCGATCCCAGCGCCCGGCTCAGCCATGTTCGGCAACTGTCGACCATGTTGGGTGTAGTTGGCGGCGATTTGATCAAGAGTTGGTGGTACTTGCAGACGCCCACCAGCAGAAACGACTTGGCCCGGGCCTTGCCAGCCACAGGGGGTACCCCTGCGTCAGCGCGCCCTCCGCGCCGCCAACGCCGCGGTCAGCAGCGTGACGTGCTCGATCCGGGTCGGGTCCAGGCCGGTCAGCTCGGCCACCCGCCGCAGCCGGTAGTCCACGGTGTTCGGGTGCACGTGCAGCTCGGTGGCGGCAGGGCGTCGCGAGCCGCGGCGGAGGTAGACCTCCAGGGTCTCCACCAGTTCGTCGGACAGCGGATCCACAATGGACGCCAGCGGCTCCAAAGCCGCGCTGGGCCTGGACAACTGGTATTCCAGCAGGACGTCGGTGAGCCGGTACAGGCCAGGGCCCGACCGCACCGCCACCAGAAGCACCTCGCGCGCCAGCCTGGCGGCGGCCGCGACCCCGGAGGGAGGGGCCGCGACCGCCGCCACCGTCAGAGGCACGCCCGCGGACCGCGTCACGTCCGCCACGATCCGGTCGAGCGGGAAGTCCTCGCCGGGCAGCAGGGCGATGCCGCCGTCCGGGGTCAACGAGGACAGCACCGGTTCACGGCTGTGGCGTTCCAGTTCGGTTCGCAGTCGCCGCAGCTTGCGGCGGCCGGCCACCGAAGCGTCGACGTCCGGCAGCAGCTCGTCGGGATGCGGCGGCACGTGCAGTGCCAGCACGACGTACGGGCCGGCTTTCGCACTGCCGTCGAGCAGCGACGTCAGCAACGTGTGCCGCGCGGACCGCTCGTCGTCGAACATCGTCTGCCGCTCGTCCAGGTAGCCCGCGCTCACGGCGGGCGTGACGACCTGCAGGTAACGCATGGCCAGGGCGTTGAGCTCCAGCACCTGCCCGACCTCGTCCGGCCGGGCGTCGGGCACCAGCGCCTCCCACACGACCTGGATGCCCACGTGGTACGCGGTCAGCACCACGTCGATCGGCACGCCCTCCTCGGCGCGGCGGGCCGCCGACTCGCGCAGGAACCGCAGCTCCTCACCGGTCGGCAGGGTGCCGGTGCGCAGGACGTCGGCGAACGCGCGCAGGGTTTGTTCGATCACCCGGGTGATGTCGCCGGCCAGCTCCTCGCCGGGCAGTTGCTGGTAGGCGGGCACCCGTTCGGTGATCTTGGCCAGCACCTGCCGCACGAACGCGGGCATCTCCGCGACGAGCCGCGAGGCCACCGGACGGCCACCGATCACAAAGGACATCCGCCGATTCTGGCCCAACTAGAGCTCGATCACCGTGCCGTCCAGCGGAACCTCGACTCCGGCCTCACGCAGCTTCGCGGACTCGGGTGACGACGGGTCCAGCACCGGGTTGGTGTTGTTGAGGTGCGTGTAGATCCGCCGGACGGAAGGGAACCGCCGCAGCTCCGGCAGGCTCGCGGAGATCGGCAGGTGCCCCATCGCGGCCTGGCCGGACGAGCTGCCGGTCGCCGACCCCATCTCGGACGCCGCGTAGAACGTGCCGTCGAGCAGCACGCAGTCCGCGCCGGCCACCACCTCGTCGAACCCGGCGGGCCACGACGCCAGGCAGGGTGCGTAGACCAGCACACCGCCGGTCAAGGGATCGACGAACCGGTACGCGACCACCCACGGTCCGTCCACAGTGGATGAGCGGGCATACCGAGGACGCTTGTCGCTGACCGGGATCGCCGTGACGTGCAGCCCGCCGAGGTCGAACTGGCCGGAAACCTCGCGCCACGACAAAGGCGAGTAGCCGTCGATCACCGTGCGCAGGTCGAACTGGTCCTTCAACGCGTGCAGCACCGCGCCCGGAGCCCACACCGTCAAACCAGCCCCGCCGCGCAACGTCAGCAGGCCCAGGGTGTGGTCCAGCTCGGCGTCGGTGAACAAAGCCCCGCGAAGCGGTGTGTCGCGCGGGCCCGGACCGGGGTTCAGCAACGCACACGCGGCGATCTGGGTGCGGATGTCGGGTGAAGCGTTGACGAGCCACCAGTCGGTGCCGTTGCCGCTGATCGCCAGGCAGTCCTGGGAACGCGACGGCAGCGAACCGGATCGAGCGCGCACACACAGAGAACAAGCGCAGTTCCACTGCGGGAAACCGCCACCGGCTGTGGTGCCGAGCAGAACCGCTTTCAACTCATCTTCCTCATCGCCATCGCGGGCACCTCGGCCGGCGCTATCTCGGTCTCCAGGATCAGGTCCACAGTGGACCGTGCGGGCGACAGCGAACAGACCGGGTCGGTCGCGGCGGCGTCACCGGTGAGCTGGAACGCCTGGCAGCGGCAGCCACCGAAGTCGATCTCCTTGCGCGGGCACGAACGGCACGGGTCCTGCATCCAGTCGAAGCCGCGGAAGGCGTTGAAGGAAGGCGAGTCGTGCCAGATGTCGTGCAACGAGGAGTCGCGGACGTTCTCGATCTTCAGCGACGAGATCACCGTGGCGGCGGGACAGGGGAGGACGTCGCCGTTCGGTGCCACGGTCAACTGGCGTGCGCCCCACCCGTACATGCAGGGCTTCGGGTGGGCCTCGTGGTAGTCGGCGATGACGTAGACGATCTCCATCCGGCCACGCAACCGCGCCTGCGCCGCGGAAACGATCGGGTCGGCCACCGCCAGCTGTTCGCGGGTCGGCAACAGGACCGCCCGGTTGCGCAGCGCCCAGCCGTAGTACTGGGTGTTGGCGAGCTCCAGACGTTCGGCGCCCATCTCCTCGGCCATCGCGATGATGCCGGCGATGTTGTCGAGGTTCTGCCGGTGCAGCACGGTGTTCACGGTGAGCGGCAGGCCTTCGTCACGAACGAACGCCGCGGCCTCCACCTTCCGGTCGAACGCCTTGATGCCCGCGATCCGGTCGTTGCCCTCACGAGTCGCGTCCTGCAGGGAGAGCTGCACGTGGTCGACCCCGCGGGCGGCCAGGTCCCGCAACCTCTCCCGGGACAGACCGACTCCCGACGTGACCAGGTTGACGTAGCAGCCGAGGCTGTTCGCGTGCGCGACGAGCTCGGGCAGGTCCGGCCTCAGCAACGGTTCGCCGCCGGACAGGTGGATCTGCAACGCGCCCAGCGAGCGGGCCTGGTCGAACACCCGCCGCCAGTCCTCGGTCGACAGCTCCGCGTTGCGGCGCACCAGTTCGACCGGGTTCGAGCAGTAGCCGCACTGCAACGGGCATCGGTGCGTCAGCTCGGCCAGCAGGCCGAAAGGAGCCTCAGCCATCGACGTCCACCACCCTCCGCTCAACGAGACGAGCAACCAACGAGGCGATGTCCCCGGGCTCGACGCCGTCGTACTCGTCACCCAGGACGAGGGCGATGTCGCCGACCGAGCGAACACCATCACAAAGCGACACAACGGAAGCAGCGGTCTCGTTCAGCACCAGCACGCCCTCGGGGAACAGGACGACGTGCGCCGAACGGATCTGGTCGTAGGTGCATTTCACGCCGCGCCGGATGTGCGGCACGGCGTCCAGAGCGACGACCGACGTCACGGCTTTCCTTTGCCCGAGTAGTAGTCCACGGCGTCCAGCACGGCCCGCAGCACGTCGCACTTGAACGACAGCGCGTCGACGGAAGCCAGCTGCTGTTCGCGGGTCCGCGCGTGCTCGACCACGATGTCCAAAGTGGCCCGTCCCTCACCGGCGACCGCCTGGATGCGGTTGGTGAAGTAGGCGAAGCCCTCCTCGGCGATCCACGGGTACTGGTCCCGCAGGGCCGCCAAACGCTTGCGCATCAACGCACCCGAGAACATCTCGGTCAGTCCGGACGCGACCGCGATGACCCACGGCTGAGTGCGCGCGAAGTTCACGTAGGCGTCGACGGCGAACCGCGTGCCGGGCAGCACATGCCGTTCGTCGAGCACCTCTTCCCTGGTCAGGCCAACGGCTTCGGCCAGGCGGATCCAGTTCTCGGCACCGCCCTCACCGGGCTGGTTGCCGTCGTGCCAGATGATCCGCTCGCGCCACTGGCGGCGGATGTCGGGCAACGGGCAGTTGGAGAGGATCGCGGCGTCCTTCTGCGCGATGCAACGCTGGTAGTACCAGCGGTTCGCGGCCCACGCCTGCAGCTCGTGCTTGCTCAGCTGGCCCGCGTGCATGCGCAGGTGGAACGGGTGACTGTCCCAGTACCGGGGGGCGAGGGCACGGAGCTCGGCGACGAACTCCGCGGCAGGAACGGCAGTCATGGGCGGAAACTCCTCGGAGTGGGGCCGGGGTTCCCGCGCAGGGCGGGAACCCCGGTGAAGCCTGACGTCAGCTGCGCGCTGCGTAGGCGGTGACCTCCATCGGCGTGTCGAAGTCGCGGAAGTCGGGCTTGACCCACTCGCGCTTGACCTCGGGAAGCTTCTGCTCGGTAGCGGTGACGACAACGTTCATGGCGCAACTCCTCGGGTCCTGGCCTGCGCGCCCGAAGCGGGCACGCGGCACTTCCGTGGGGCGCGGCGGCGAACCACACCGTATGTCGTGCGGGCGGTCAAGGTCTAGACCGTACATAAAGTTAACTAAAGTCATCGGAGGTGTAACCCGAACGCGGTTACTCGACGTAGTCAAGAACGCCTGCAAATCACCCGCTCGGATGTGCGGGCGTCCCCTAGACATCGGAGGACCGTTGTGGGTTTATTCGACGTGTGATTGGGTAAACACGCCCTGCAACTACCGCCGCCGCAAACAAATACGAGCGGACCCAAAGGAGAGCACATGCGTGCTCGTCGTATCGCGGTGGCGGCAGCCTGTACTGCCGTGGCCGCATCCCTCTGCGTGATCCCCGGAGCCTCCGCACAGGACGGCCCGTCCGCACAGGCCGTGCGCACACTCGCCACGAAGCTGGACATCCCGTGGGACATCGAGTTCGCGCCCGACGGCAGCGGCATCTTCACCGAACGGGACACCCTGAAGATCAAGAAGATTAAGGGCACGACCGTGACCGAGCTGGACACGGTGGAGCAGGCGCAGACGACCGGTGGTGAGGGCGGCCTGCTCGGCCTCGCGCTGTCACCGAGCTTCGCCACCGACAACACGGTCTACATCTACTACTCGACGGCGAACGACAACCGCGTCTCCAAGCTCAAGCTCGGCGGGACGCCGGAGCCGATCGTCACCGGAATCCCCAAGAACAGGTACCACAACGGCGGCGGCCTCGAGTTCGGCCCGGACGGCTTCCTGTGGGCGACCACGGGTGACGGCCAGAACAAGCCGAACGCCCAGAACTGGAACTCGCTGGGCGGCAAGGTTCTGCGGTTCGACACGAGCGGCAGGCCCGCTGCCGGCAACCCTCGCGCCGGCAGCGTCGTCTACTCGATCGGTCACCGCAACGTCCAGGGCATCACCTGGATCGGCACCAGCGCGTACGCCACCGAGTTCGGTGACGCGAAGACCGACGAGCTGAACAAGATCGAGGCGGGCAAGAACTACGGCTGGCCGAACTGCGAAGGCAACTGCAACGTCGCCGGCATGACCAACCCCGTCAAGACCTGGCCCAACAAGCAGGCGGGCCCGACGGGCATCGCGCTGTACAAGGGCGCGCTCTACGTCGGCGCGGTCACCGGCCAGCGGGTGTGGAAGATCCCGGTCAACGGCACCTCGCTCGGCACCCCCGAGTCCGTGTTCACCGGCTACGGCCGGGTGCGCGCGGTCGCCGCGGCGCCGGACGGCACGCTGTGGCTGGGCACCTCCAACCAGGACGCCAACGGCTCACCCGGTGCAACCGACGACCGCATCCTGTCGACCGACGGCTAACTCACCCGATCGAGCCTGCTCGGATGGCACGCGGGGACCCTACGTACCCCAGGACGAAACGCGGGGTCCCCGCGTGCCCTCAGCAGACACGGATGGGTGAGGGTTAGTTGCGCGCTGCGGGCATCCGGCGGAGTTGGTCCAGCACCGCCGGATCCTGCAGCTGCATCCACTGGATCACCTCGGTGTAGGTGGCGCACACCGTTTCCGGCTTGTCGCACACGTACCCGAGGAACTGCTCCATCGCGTTGGAGAACGCCGAACCGTTCCACTCGTTGAAGTGGTTGCCGATCACGAGCGGAGCGCGGTTGCCGTTCAACGCGGCCAGGTGCACCGACTTGTAGGTGTCGAAGACGATCTGGGTGAACTCGGCGGCGCGCGCCGGTTCCTCCTTGGCACCGTTGAGCGAGTACCAGAGGTTGAAGTCCATCATGACGACCTGCTTGCCCAGCCCCGGCACCCGCACCTCGGGCATCGGGAACTCGTACAGTCCGTTTTGGACGGACGGCCACTGCACGCCCAGCGCGACCTTGCTGGTGTCGTAGACGAGGCCGTGCGAGGCCATCGCCGGGAAGGCCTGGTCCCAGTTGCCTTCCAGGCACGGCGTCCGTCCACCCCGGACGGCGTCGGCCGGCAGCTTGAACCCGGCGGCGCGCGCCTTGTCCACGATCTGCCTGAACTGGTCGAGCTCCGCGTTCCAGGCCGCGTTGTCCCACTTGTCGACGGACGGCTGGGTGCCGCCGGAGCAGAAGTGGCCGTTGTAGTGCGTGCCGATCTCGTGCCCTTCGTCGATCACCTGGTTCAGGTAGCCGATCCGGTCCGTGATGTCCTTCCTGCTGCCACCGAACGAGATGTCGGAGGCGCCGCGCTTCAACCCGGCCGGTGGCTGGTACTGGTTCCCGTCCTGGTCAGCGAGCATGTAGACGCCGGACAACAGACCGGTGACGTGCGCGCCCTTCTGCTTCGCGATCGGCAGGACCTTGTCCCAGTGCTGCTTGGACACCGCGCCGTCGAAGGAGAACAGGACGAACTGCGGCGGCTTCTCACCGGGCGCGAGCTTGTGCAGCCACGGCTGCTTCTGCAGCTGTTCAGGGGTGGGCGCGGGCACGGTCGGCGTGGGCCCGGCGTCCTTGGGAGTGGGCAGCCGCGGCGCCATCGGCAGAGGACCGGAGTCCGCCTGGCTCTGTTGTTCTCTGGTGGACCCCAAGGCCCACACCATCGCGACAACCAGCCCCAGTGCCAGACCCGTGGTCAGCCATCCCCAGCGTTTCACACTTTAGGAGACGACTGGTCGCCCGAAGGGGTTGCGCGGTGAGTCCAACTGACTACTGAACGGGTTCGGCAATCACCACTCGGTTCGCCTCGTACCCCTGCTGTCCGCCGATCCACGTCCCGCCGCAGGTGACGAGCACCAGCCGGTGCGGGCCGCGCGGGCCGAAGAACTCGACGGCGCGGGCCGGCAGTTCTTCCTTGCGCACGGTCTCGATCTGCTTGATGCGGAACTTGAACTCCTGGCCCGCGCTGTCGGCGATGACGACCTCGCGGCCGTTCTGCGCCTGCCACAGCTCGGCGAAGGGGCCCTTGGCGCCCTTCCAGTCGACGTGCCCGGCCAGGACCGTCGCCCCCTCGGTGCCGGCCAGTTCGGTGCCCCACCAGGTGGCCTCACCGATGCCGTCCGGCACGGGCAGCACGCCGTTCTTGACCTCCTTGCGCACCAGCGTGGCCGAACCGCCCGCGGGCAGCCGGACCGAACCGGGGCCGGCCTTGGGCGGCGCGGGTTGTTGCGCGGTGGGCTCGGGTGGCGTGGCGTTGTCCGTGTTCGCCCCGCCGAGCAGACCGGTGAGGTCGGCCCCGCGGCCGGTGCTGAGGCTGTCCGCGACCGGCCCCGGTCCGACCACGGGGATCTCGTCCGCGACCGCGTGTCCCTTGAGGACCGCGGTCTCGGACGTGGTGACCAGCACGCTGGTGGCCGCGACGCCCGCCACCAGCACGCCGGTCAGAAAAGCTCTGGGACTCACTGCCTGCGCCACACCAGGAAGCCTGCCAGCGCAGCGACGAGCAGCACCAGGCCACCCACGCCGAGCATCAGACCCGGACGCAGCTGTGTGTCGAACGAGGCGGTCGCGACCGGCGTCTGACCGTCCGCACCCGCCGGGATCGTGCTCGGCACGACCGGCTTGTTCGGCTTGTTCACCAGTTCGAGCGCGAGCGTCTGCCCTGCCGCGACCGTGCCGCACGCGGCCGGCGGTGCCTTCGGGTCGAAGAACTCCTCGTAACCCTTGGGCGCGGCCACCTCGACGAGACAGATCTCCTGCGGGGTGCGCAGGTCCGGCACGGCCACCGTGCCGTCCGGACCGGTCTGCAGCACCAGCGGCTTGCCGTCGGTGCCGACCAGCGGGGTGTCGTCCTGCTTGACCGCGGGAGACGTCTGGTCCTTGGCCGTGACGCGCAACGCGACGCCCGCGATGGACTTCTTGGTCTCGGAGTCGATCTTCGTGATCTTCACGGCGCCCGGCGCGGTCTTGGCCTTGCCGTTGGCGGCGGCGTTCAGCGTCTTCTCGCCACCGGTGGTGACCATCCGCTGCATGTTGTCCGTCGGGATCGGCTGGTGCACGACCGGCTTGTCGGCGGGGGAGGCCGCGACGGCCGTGATCGAGGGGTTCGGGCCGGTCGAGATGATCTTGACGACGGCCGGGCTGCCGTCGGCGCCGGTGGTGGCCTTGCCGGTCACGCTGCCGTCGGCGAGCGTGGCGTCGGTCAGGTTGAAGTCGATCGGGGCGTTCGTGACGCCCTTGCCGTTGGCCTTGACCAGAGCCAGCGTCCAGCTCGACTCGGTGCCGATGATCAGCGGTTCCTTCGGCGCGGTGGCGCTGAGCGTCCACGGGCCGCGGTTGGCCTCGGCGTCGGCCTTCATGCTCGCGACGGCGGCCATGACGGGCTGCGGCAGCCGCGCGGCGTAGAAGGCCGTGTCGTAGGCGAGGAACTTCGCGTCCTTGGCTTCGAGGTTCACCGCGCCGTCGACCGGGGAGGTCCAGGTGTGCAGCAGGTGCGCGAGGGCGGCGGCCTCCTCCGGCGACTTGGTCGTGGAGTAGCGCAGCAGCAGGTAGGAGATGTTCGCCGCGATGTCGGGGGCGAGCGGCTTGCCCGCCTTGGTGAGCAGCGCGTCACCTGGTTGGTAGGGGACGCTGCTGTCCGGCGCGGGCAGCGCGTACTGCACGCACCACACCTGCTTCTCCTGCCAGATGTATGACCCGTGCCACTCGCTACCCGGTGTGGCGTTGGGCTGGAGCCCTGACGCGTTGTGGCCGATGCCCTTGACGCCGACCGCTGTTGCCGTCGCGGGGACGGTCAGGAGCGCGAGCCCCGAAACCATCGCCACGGCGGCCAGACGTTTCCAGCCCATTTTAGATCTTGGTCCCCTCTGACCTGTGTTAATCCCGCGTGCGAGCTTGTCGGTAGCCCACATCGGGGACAAGCCGCCACAAGGGGCAAGTGTGTCGTCACTCTGGGTGTGAACGTGATTGAAGTGTGACGGCAGTTACTCACTTTGGGTCGGACACGCCGCGACACGCCGTAGTCTCATCACGCTTCGGAGTTGGTGCAGTATTTGCGCACGTGTGATCGTCGTCGGGGGTAAAGTCGCCTTTACCGACGGGGAACCCAGCGCCCAGCGCGCTCGTTGTACCCGTGACGGCGTAAAGCAACGCCCCAGGAGGACCAGGTGCGCTCCAGCAGCAACCCGGCTTTCCGTAACCTGCCGACCGGCGGCGGGTACGGAGGCTACGCAGGCTTTGGCCAGCCAGAGGCCGGCTATCAGCAGCAGCCGCCGCCGCTGACCAGCGAGCGGCCGATGACGATCGACGACGTCGTCACCAAGACCGGCATCACTCTCGCCGTGGTCGCCGTCGGCGCCGTCGTGACGTTCGTGACCGGGCTGTACGCCCTCGCGTTCCCCGCGGCCATCGTCGGCCTCGTGCTCGCGCTGATCATCATGTTCAAGCGCATGCCGAGCCCGCCGCTCGTGATCGCCTACGCCGTTGCCGAGGGCATCTTCCTCGGTGGCATCAGCTACATCATCGGCAGCCAGTTCAAGAACGGCACCGCGATCGTCGGCCAGGCCGTGATCGGCACGCTCGGCGTGTTCCTCGGCATGCTCGTGGTCTACAAGACCGGCGCGATCCGCGTCACGCCGAAGTTCACCAAGTGGATCACCGGCGCCATCATCGGTGTCGGCGTGCTGATGCTCTTCAACCTGATCCTGAGCTTCTTCAACGGTGGCGGCGGCATCGGCATCCGCTCCGGCGGCACGATCGCCATCATCTTCAGCCTCGTCTGCATCGGCCTCGCGGCGTTCAGCTTCCTGATCGACTTCGACGCCGCGGACCAGGCGATCCGCGCCGGCGTGCCGGCCAAGTACGCGTGGCAGATCGCGTTCGGTCTCACCGTGACCCTGGTGTGGCTGTACACCGAGATCCTGCGCTTGCTGTCGTACTTCAACTCGGACTGACGTCAGGGTTCCTCGGAGGGGCGTTCCGCTGCGGCGGGGCGCCCCTTCGGCGTTTGTAGGCTGGAATCTGTGGATCATGCATACCGCTTGGAGATGGAACCGCCCACCGTCGACGACTACCTGCGCCTGCGCAAGGAATCCGGTCTGAGTGAACGAACCCGCGAAGAAGCGGAGAACGGCATTGACGGCGCGTGGGCCAGCGCATATGCCATTCACGTGGAATCAGGTGAAACCGTGGGCATGGGCCGTGTGCTGAGCGACGGCGGTTGGTACTTCCACATCATCGACATGGCGGTGTTGCCGAGCCATCAACGCAAGGGCATCGGCGACGCGATCATGACCGCGTTGTTGGATCGCATCGGCGAACAAGCGCCGAACGCGAACGTCAACCTGCTGGCCGACCCGCCTGGCCGCCGACTCTACAAACGGCACGGATTCGTTGAGAGCGAGGCGGTGGGGATGAGGCGCTAAGCGCGCCAGCGCACGTCCGGCAGCTGGGTGCCCACCTTGATCAGGCAGGTCGTGCAGAGGGCACCCGCCTGAGCGCGCGACACCCGTTCGTCGGGTACCGAATGTTCGCAGACGGCCTCGTAAAAGCTGCGGGACCCGTTGGCTTGATCAAGAGAGAAAGCATGGCATTGCAGGTCATATTCGCTTTGCCACCACACGTAGGGCATGTCCGACCCCTCCTTGCTCGTCGGTAGGGACGGACTTCCCCTTGCCCGATGACGCCGTTGCGCGACGATTCATCTCATCGGCAGAAAGGTGGCAGGCAAGTAGCTCCGTTCGGGTGAAGCGGAGCTACTTGCAAGCGTCAATTTGCAGATCTTGAGGAATCCCCAGATCAGCTGAGGCGTTCGATCACCATCGCCATGCCCTGGCCGCCACCCACGCACATGGTCTCAAGACCGAACTGCTTGTCGTGGAACTGCAGAGAATTGATCAAGGTCGTGGTGATGCGCGCACCGGTCATGCCGAACGGGTGGCCGACGGCGATCGCGCCACCATTCACGTTCAAACGATCCAATTCGATTCCGAGGTCCTGGTACGACGGAATCACCTGGGCGGCGAACGCCTCGTTGATCTCCACCAGGTCGATGTCGGACACCGACAGCCCGGCGAGAGCCAGCGCGCGCTTCGACGCCTCGACCGGGCCGAGGCCCATGATCTCCGGCGACAGACCTGAGACGCCCGTCGAGACGATCCGGGCGAGCGGCGTGATGCCGAGCTCGCGGGCCTTCGTGTCGGACATGATCACGAGAGCGGCGGCGCCGTCGTTGAGCGGGCAGCAGTTGCCGGCGTTGATGCGGCCGTCGGGGCGGAACACGGGCTTCAGCTGCGACACGGCCTCATAGCTGACGCCGGCGCGCGGGCCGTCGTCGGCGGAGACCACGGTGCCGTCGGGCAGCGTCACCGGGGTGATCTCGCGGGCCCAGAAGCCGTTGGCGATGGCCTTCTCGGCGAGGTTCTGCGAGCGGACGCCGAACTCGTCCATCTCCTGACGCGAGACGCCCTTCAGCAGCGCCAGGTTCTCGGCGGTCTGACCCATCGGGATGTAGACGTCCGGCACGACGTCGAGAGACCGCGGGTCCACCCATTCCGAGGCGCCGGAAGCAGCCGTGGCGGCCGTGCGGGCCTCGGCGTCACCGAACAGCGGGTTGTGCGTGTCCGGCCACGAGTCGGAGCTGCCCTTGGCGAACCGCGACACCATCTCGACACCGGCCGAGATGAACACGTCACCTTCGCCCGCCTTGATGGCGTGCAGGGCCATGCGCGTGGTCTGCAGCGACGAGGCGCAGTACCGCGTGACGGTCGTGCCGGGCAGTGAGTCCTGGCCGAGCAGCACGGAGACGACGCGCGCCATGTTGAAGCCCTGCTCACCACCGGGCAGGCCGCAGCCGAGCATCAGGTCGTCGATCTGCGCGGGGTCGAGCTGCGGCACCTTGTCGAGCGCCGCCCGCACCATCCGCGCCGCGAGGTCGTCCGGCCGCAGGTCCTTCAGCGAGCCCTTGCCCGCGCGGCCGATGGGGGAGCGGGCAGCGGAGACGATCACGGCCTCTGGCATCACGAAACTCCTCGTTGAGAGTCAAGGTTGCCGTCGAGCCTAGTTAACGCCCGCTCACCCCGGCCAGCGCGAGTGACGAGGATTCCGAAACTCAGGCGTGCCGCTTCTGCAGCCACGTCGGCCATCTGGACGGTCCCACGGCCATGGCCGCCGCGGAACGCACCGGGAGCGGGGTGACGGCCCAGCCCGGCCACAGTCCCGCCACCTGGCACAACGGCGCCAGCAGCACTCCCGCCGCGGCTTCGTAGCCGGTGGCGCTGGGATGAAATCGGTCGGTGCTGAACATGTCGACGTGCCGCGCGGTGAACTCCGGGGCCAGCAGGTTCCCCAACGACACCGGTACGCCGCCGGCCCGCTTGACGACCTCGGTCTGCGCCGCCGCCAGCCGCAGGCTGTACTGATGGCCGACCAGCCGCAACGGCTGCGGAATCGGCCGCACCGTGCCGAGGTCGGGGCAGGTGCCGACGACGACACCGCACCCGATGGCGCGCAGCTTGCGGACCTGCTCGCCCAGCAACGAAGCGGACTCGCGGACGCTGATCCGCGACGTCACGTCGTTCGCGCCGATGATGATCAGCGCCACCTGGGGCGCGCCCAGCAGGGCCACGTCGATCTGCCGCAGCAGGTCGCGCGTGGTCGAGCCGCTGATGGCGCAGGTCGACAGGCGCACCGGCCGGCCGGCTTCCTCGGCCAGCGCCTGGGCCAGCAACACGCCCGGCATCTGCGAGGGATGCGTCACACCGACACCCACCGCCATCGAGTCGCCGAGCACCGCGAACCGCAGTGGATCGCGGCCGTCGTCGAGGTACACGCCGTCCGGTGCGGGCCAGAGGTGCTCCAGCACGCCGATGGCCACCCGAGCGCGCCTGCCCTGCTCGTTCAGCAGCCCCACCAGCGCGCCCGAGAGACCTCCGAGCGTCGCGGCGGCCATCGCCAGCGCTCGCAGCGTTCTCAGTCCGATCATCCGCAACACCCCCTTTCCAGATGAATCGTCGGTACCGCTGTTCGAATTAACCTCCGCCGTCGCTAGAGCTAGGCTTCGTTCCGCTATCTCGGAGAGTGGGAGCAGGGGAGTAGATACCGGTGGAGTACGTCGAGCACGTCGTTGATCTGGTCGGTAACACGCCGCTGGTGAAGCTCAACTCCCTGACGTCGGGAATCAAGGCCACGGTGCTGGCCAAGGTCGAGTACCTGAACCCCGGCGGCAGCGTGAAGGACCGCATCGCGCTGCGGATGGTCGAGGCGGCCGAGCGCTCGGGTGAGCTGCGGCCCGGCGGCACGATCGTCGAGCCGACCTCGGGCAACACCGGCGTCGGGCTGGCCCTGGTCGCCCAGCGCAAGGGCTACAAGTGCGTGTTCGTGTGCCCGGACAAGGTCAGCGAGGACAAGCGCAACGTCCTCAAGGCCTACGGCGCCGAGGTCGTGGTGTGCCCGACCGCCGTCGCGCCCGAGCACCCGGACTCCTACTACAACGTCTCGGACCGGCTCGTTCGCGAGATCCCGGGCGCGTGGAAGCCGAACCAGTACTCCAACCCGGAGAACCCGGCGAGCCACTACCACCAGACCGGCCCCGAGATCTGGCGCCAGACCGAGGGCAAGATCACGCACTTCGTCGCGGGCGTCGGCACCGGCGGCACGATCTCCGGCACCGGCCGCTTCCTCAAGGAGGCCTCGAACGGCGCCGTGCAGGTCATCGGCGCGGACCCGGAGGGCTCCGTCTACTCCGGTGGCACCGGCCGGCCGTACCTGGTCGAGGGCGTCGGCGAGGACTTCTGGCCGGAGGCGTACGACAAGACCATCTGCGACCAGATCGTCGAGGTCTCGGACGCGGACTCGTTCGACATCACCCGCCGCCTCGCCCGCGAGGAGGGCCTGCTCGTCGGCGGTTCCTGCGGCATGGCGGCCGCCGCGGCGCTGCGCATCGCGAAGGACCTGCCGGAAGACGCCGTCGTGGTCGTGATCCTTCCCGACGGTGGCCGCGGCTACCTGTCGAAGGTCTTCAACGACCGCTGGATGGCCTCCTACGGCTTCCTCCCGCCGGACTCGACCGGCGCGACCGTCGGCGACGTGCTCCGTCGCAAGGGCGGCATGCTCCCCGACCTCGTCCACGCGCACCCGAACGAGACCGTGGGTGACGCGGTCGCGATCCTGCGCGAGTTCGGCGTCTCGCAGATGCCCGTCGTGAACGCCGAGCCGCCCATCATGGCCGCCGAGGTCGCGGGCGCGGTGAACGAGCGAGACCTGCTCGACGCCCTGTTCACCGGCAAGGCGCAGCTCGCGGACCGCCTCGACAAGCACATGTCGCCGCCGCTGCCCACGCTCGGCGCCGGTGAACCCGTCGGCATCGCGATGAACGCGCTGTCGAACGCGGACGCGGCCCTGGTCCTGGAGGACGGAAAGCCTGCCGGAGTCGTAACTCGGCAGGACATTCTGGGGTTCTTGGCTGGTCGCTGAGCGTAGAAGCCGGTGCGTCCGATAGCGTGACGCCCCAGATCATCAGTCTTATTCACACACGGCCCAGCCAAGGGGGTTGGAAACCGGATGAACGCTCCGCAGCCGCCAGGAAACCAGTTCGGCGGTCAGCCGCAGCAGGAGCCCAACGCGGACGCCACGCAGATCGTCCCGGGAGGTGGCCAGCCCTCTGCGGCGAACCCGAACCCGGACGCGACGCAGGTCGTCTCGCCTGGTCAGGCTCCCGCCGCACATCAGCAGAACGCGGACGCCACCCAGGTCGTCAGCCCCGGCCAGGTGCCGCCCTCGGCAGCTCCCGGTTCGGGTGGCTTCCCGGCACAGGGGCCCGGCTCCGGCGGTTTCCCCGCCCAGCCGCCGTCGCCCCCGTACGGCGCTCCGCAGCAGCAGCCGCCTGCCTACGGCGCCCCGCAGCAGCCGCCCTACGGTGCTCCGCAGTCGAACCCGTACGGCCAGCCGCAGCAGCAGCCCTACGGTCAGCCGCAGCAGCCGTACGGTGCTCCGCAGTCCAACCCGTACGGCCAGCCGCAGCAGCCGTACGGTCAGCCCGCCTACGGTGGCGTGCCCGCCGGTTACGGCATGGCACCGCCGCCTCCGACCGGCTACGCGGAGTGGGGTTCGCGCTTCGTCGCCTACCTGATCGACGTCGCCGCGCCTCTGGTCGTGGTCTACGTCCTGGTGCTGGTGCTCGGCCTGATCGGCGCGTCCACCGGTGACAGCGGCATCGCGATCATCTTCGGCATCATCAGCCTGGTCCTCTGGCTCGGTTACGCCGGCTTCGTGATCTGGAACACGATCATCAAGCAGGGCCAGACCGGTCAGACGATCGGCAAGAAGATCGCGAAGATCAAGCTGGTCGGCGAGGAGACGCAGCAGCCGATCGGTGGCGGCACCGTGTTCGTGCGCCAGCTGTGCCACATCGTCGACGCCCTGCCGTGCTACGCGGGCTTCTTCGCTCCGTTGTGGGAGCCGAAGAAGCAGACCTGGGCCGACAAGATCATGAAGACCATCGTGGTCAACGCCCCGGAGACCGCTTCGCAGTACGGCGGCGGCACCGGTGGTTACCCGCAGCAGCCGGGCACCGGTGGCTACCCGCAGCAGCCCCAGCAGCCGGGTGGCTACGGCCAGCCGCCGCAGCAGGGTTACGGCGGACAGCAGCAGGGTTGGTGAACCCGCAGCAGCCGTACCAGCCCCCGGCCACTTCCCAGTGGCCGGGGGCTGGCCCGTATCAGGGACCAGGCCATCCGGGTCCTGGTCCAGGTCCGGCGCGCCCGAGTGGTGCGACGGGCGTGCTCGGCGGCGTGTGCGGTGCGCTGGCCGGTCTCGTCATCCTGGTCGGCACGATCTGGGCGCTGGCGCAGTTCGGGGGAACGTTCGGGTTTCTGATCAACGCCGTCACCCCGCTGGTCCTCTTGGTGCTGCAGGTTCTCGCCGCCGTGCTGCTGCTCATCGGCGGCCTGCTGCTGTGCCTGAGGGTGGGGTTCGGCAGGTTCCTGCTACCAGTTGGTGCCGTGGTGGTGCTCGGCATCGTGCTGATCGCGATTTTGCAGGAGTTCCCCTTCGGCGCCGTGGTGCCCGTGCTGGCGTTCGCGCTGCTGCACGTGCAGGACACCGTGTGGCTAACACTGCTGTTCGCGGTGGCCGGTTCACTCCTTGGACTCTTGCCGTCGACCGCCAGATGGGTGAGTACCCTTCGGACATGAGCACCCCATACGGCTTCGCCACCAGGGCGATCCACGCCGGTCAGGACCCGGACCCGACCACGGGTGCGGTGAACGTGCCCATCTACGCGACCTCCACGTACGCCCAGGACGGCGTCGGCGGTCTGCGTGAGGGCTTCGAGTACTCGCGGACCGGCAACCCGACCCGCCGCGCGCTCGAGACGTGCCTCGCCTCGCTGGAACGCGGGCGCTACGGCCGTGCGTTCTCCTCCGGCATGGGTGCGACCGATGCGGCGCTGCGCACGTTCCTCAAGCCCGGCGACCACATCGTCATCCCGAACGACGCCTACGGCGGCACGTTCCGGCTGATCGACAAGGTCTTCTCGAAGTGGGGCGTCACCCACTCGCCGGCGCCGGTCTCGGACGTGGACGCCATCCGCGCGGCCATCACGCCCGCCACGAAGCTCGTGTGGATCGAGACGCCGACCAACCCGCTGCTGAACATCGGCGACATCGCGGCCATCGCCTCCGTCGCGCACGAGTCAGGCGCCAAGCTCGTCGTCGACAACACCTTCGCCTCGCCCGCCCTGCAGACCCCGCTGGAGCTGGGCGCGGACGTGGTGCTGCACTCGACGACCAAGTACGTCGGCGGCCACTCGGACGTCGTGGGCGGCGCTCTCATCACCTCCGACGAGGAGATCGACGCGGCGTTCGGGTTCCTGCAGAACGGCGCGGGCGCGGTGCCCGGCCCGTTCGACGCCTACCTCACGTTGCGCGGCATCAAGACCCTCGAGCTGCGGATGGAGAAGCACTCCGACAACGCAGAGCTGGTGGCGGAGGCCCTGACGCGGCACCCGCGGGTCCGGAAGGTCATCTACCCCGGCCTGGAGTCGCACCCCGGCCACGTCGTCGCGGCCAAGCAGATGCGCCGGTTCGGCGGCATGGTGTCGTTCCTCGTCGAGGGCGGCGAGGAGGCGGCGCTCGAGGTGTGCGCGCGGACCAAGCTGTTCACGCTGGCGGAGTCGCTCGGCGGCGTCGAGTCGCTGATCGAGCACCCCGGCAAGATGACGCACGCGTCGACCGCGGGCTCCATGCTGGAAGTCCCCGCTGACCTGGTGCGCGTCTCGGTGGGCATCGAGTCCGGCGACGACCTGGTGGCCGACCTGCTCGAAGCGCTGGGCTGAAATGCACGCGGGGACCCCGCGTTTCCTCCAGGGAAACGCGGGGCCCCCGCGTGCCGTTTGCTAAGGCTTTTTGGAGCCGCCGAACCTGTCCACGTTCTCGGCCTCGGTCATCGGCGCCGCCGGTAGGTCGGCGCCGTTGACACAGCCGCCGACGAACTCGATCGAATCGCCGGTGCGGACGAAGCGGCCGGCCTCGTCACAGCCGGCGTGCGCCACGGTCAAGAACGCCGCTCCGGTCAGTGCCGCAGCCGTGGTCACGGCTCCGACCAGCGGAATCACCGCGGCCACGCGTCGTACGAGTGCCATGCCACCTCCCCACGATGTGTATCCCCCGTGAAGCAGCCTACCGGGGGAATGCCATCAGAGGTTGCCGCGTCGCTCCTGTTCGCGCTCGATCGCCTCGAAAAGGGCCTTGAAGTTGCCCTTGCCGAAGCCCAGCGAGCCGTGGCGCTCGATCAGTTCGTAGAAGACGGTCGGCCGGTCGCCGATCGGCTTGGTGAAGATCTGCAGCAGGTAGCCGTCCTCGTCGCGGTCGACCAGGATGCGGTGCTCCTTGAGAGTCTCGATCGGCACGCGGACCTCGCCGATCCGGGCCCGCAGCTCCGGGTCGTCGTAGTAGGAGTCCGGCGTGTCCAGGAACTCGACACCGGCGTCGCGCATGGCGGTCACCGTGCGGATGATGTCGTTGGTCGCCAGCGCGATGTGCTGCACGCCCGCGCCCTCGTAGAACTCGAGGTACTCGTCGATCTGCGACTTCTTCTTCGCGACCGCCGGCTCGTTCAGCGGGAACTTGACCCGGTGGTTGCCGTTCGAGACGACCTTGGACATCAGCGCCGAGTAGTCGGTGGCGATGTCGTCGCCGATGAACTCCGCCATGTTCACGAAGCCCATGACGCGGTTGTACCACTCGACCCAGTAGTCCATCTTGCCGAGCTCGACGTTGCCGACGCAGTGGTCGACGGCCTGGAACAGCCGCTTCGGCGCACCCTCCGGACGCTTCACGGTGGACGTGCGGGCGACGTAACCGGGCAGGTAGGGGCCCTTGTACTGGGAGCGGTCCACCAGCGTGTGGCGGGTCTCGCCGTAGGTCGCGATGGCCGCGAGACGCACGGTGCCGTGCTCGTCGGAGACGTCGTGCGGCTCCTCCAGGACGGTGGCGCCCTGTGCGCGCGCGTGCTTGATGCACTGGTCGACGTCGCCGACCTCCAGCGCCAGGTCGATCACGCCGTCGCCGTGGCGGCGGTGGTGGTCGAGGAGCTCGGAGCCGGGCAGCACACCGCCGTGGATCACGAAGCGGGCCGAACCCGACTTCAGCACGAACGACTTGTGCGAGCGCTGGCCGGTCTCGGGACCCGCGTAGGCCACGAGCTCCATGCCGAACGCCACCTGGTAGAGCCAGGCGGTCTGGGTGGCGTTGCCCGCGACGAACACCACGGCGTCCATGGCGCGCACGGGGAAGGGGTCCTTGGTCGCGTCGTAGTCGACCAACCCCACGAGCTGCCGGAGCTGGTCGTAGCTCACGTCGTCAAGCTGCTGCGTCATGCTTCACAGCATGAGTCGACCTAGCAGGGTGAGCAACAGTCAGCGATTTTGCTGAACATTTTGTACAGTGATCTGTGGCCAGCGATCAGCAGAGTGAGCACTCTGACCAGCCCGTCGACGAACTCGACGCAAGGCTGCTGTTGCTCTTGACAGACGAGCCGCGGCTGGGCGTCCTCGAATGCTCGCGGCGACTGGGCGTCGCACGGGGAACGGTCCAGGCCCGGCTCGACCGCCTCGTCGACAAAGGCGTGCTCACCGGGTTCCCGCCGGCACTGGACCTCGGCGCGATGGGGTACGGGCTGACGGCGTTCGCGGTGGTGGAGATCGCGCAGGGCCGGCGCGCGGAGGTGTGCGAGGGGCTGGCCGCGATCAGCGAGGTGTGCGAGGTGCACGCGACGACCGGCCAGGGCGATCTGTTCGTGCGAATGGTCGCGAGGTCGAACGCGGACCTGCAGCGCGTGGTCGATCACATCGTCGACGTGCCGCACGTGCGACGGCTGTCGACGTCGATCGCTTTGTCCACACCAGTGCCCCCACGCGTGCGGCCGCTCCTGGAACGCGTGAAAAAAGGACGGGGCCGGTCACCGAAGTGACCGGCCCAGTGCCTATTTCAAAAAGTTCGTGATGGCTGCTACGCGGAGTACGGAACAGCGGAGATCAGCGTGACCTTCTGGAGCTTGCCGTTGGGCAGCTCGTACTCGACGGTCTCACCGTCCTTCGCGCCGTTGAGCGCCTTGCCGAGCGGCGACACCGGGGAGTAGACCTCCATCTCGCCGTGCGCGCCCTCTTCGCGGGTCGCGAGCAGGAAGGTCTCGGTCTCGTCGTCGCCGTCGTAACGGATCGTGAGCACCGTGCCCGGCGCCGCGACACCCTTGGTGGTGGGGGCTTCGCCGACCTTCGCGGCCTGGAGCAGCTCGTGCAGCTGGCGGATGCGCGCCTCCTGCTTGCCCTGCTCCTCGCGTGCCGCGTGGTAGCCGCCGTTCTCGCGGAGGTCGCCCTCTTCGCGACGGGCGTTGATCTCGGCAGCCATGACCGGGCGGTACGCGATAAGTTCGTCCAGCTCAGCCTTGAGCCGGTCGTAGGCCTCCTGGGTCAGCCAGGTCACCTGGGTGTCGCTCACGGTCACCAACTCCTCGTCTTGCTCTGGCGCACACGTGTGCCCCAGATAGTTCCCGGGCCGGGGGCCCGGAACGGAAAAACACGGCCCGCGCCGGGGCCGTGCTTGAGCGGCAATAGTAACACGAAGACAACGTTCAGCGACGGCGATTTGTTCCCCATCTCGCCGTTTAAACCGCAGATCACCCGCTTGGCCGCTAGCTCGTGGACAAGTAGGCGGGAACCTGGTAGGAGCACCCGAACACCTCGCCGGTGACCGGCGGCTTCGAGGTGCGGAGAACTGTTGTCTCGACGACGAGCGAATTTCCCGGCGGAACCAGAACTTCGCGTCTGCCTGCTTCGTCCCCGTCCTTGGATCGGGCCCGAATGATGCAGACGGCGGCGCGCTCCGGTTGATCTCGGGAAACCTCGAAACTGACCTGTACGCGGTCGTCGCCGAGGAAGTTGAACGCGGTCTGCTTCGCCTCGATCGGCTTTGTGCCGAGATTTCGGTAACCGACGAAGGCGACGACGGCACCCACCGCCACGGCTACAGTGAGTAACGCCCAGCGCGTCCACTTGGACAGCGGTTTGCGACTCTGTTTGCTGTAGCGCCCCTCGGGAAGCGCGCGCTGTGCCACTTTGCCGCGTCCTCCTCAGCCTCTGGGGAACAATGGTGCCCGACGTTCAGTTGATGAGTGTCGCAGGACCGTTGACACAGGAGGACCACGGGGGTCATGGCCGAAAAGCTGCGCCTTATGGCAGTGCACGCACATCCCGACGACGAGTCGAGCAAGGGCGCGGCCACGATGGCCCGCTACATCGCGGAAGGCCACGACGTGATGGTCGTGACCTGTACTGACGGTGGTGCGGGCAGCATTCTCAACCCGGCGATGGACAGGCCGGACGTGCTCGAGAACATCATCGAGGTCCGCCGCGAGGAGATGGCCCGCGCGGCCAAGATCCTCGGCATCCAGCACCGCTGGCTGGGCTTCAAGGACTCAGGTCTGCCCGAGGGCGACCCGAAGCCACCGCTGCCAGAGGGCTGCTTCGCCCTCGTGCCGCTGGAGGAGTCGGTGCCGTCCCTGGTGGAGGCCATTCGCGACTTCCGCCCGCACGTCGTCGTGACGTACGACGAAAACGGCGGATACCCGCACCCGGACCACATCCGGACGCACGAAATCTCGATGGCAGCGCTGGACGCCGCGGCCGATCCCTCGTTCGACCCGTCGCTGGGCTCGGCGTGGGAGACGCAGAAGGTCTACTACGGGCACGGCTTCTCGCGCGCGAAGCTCCTGGCGTTCCACGAGGCCATGGAGGCCCGCGGCATGGAGTCGCCGTACACGGAGTGGCTCGCGAACTGGTCAGCCGACCGCCCGGACGTGATGGACCGCGTGACGACCCAGGTCGAGTGCGCGGACTACTTCGACGTCCGCGACGAGGCCCTCAAGGCCCACGCGACCCAGATCGACCCGACCAGCCGCTGGTTCGTCATCCCGATGGACCTGCAGCGCGAGATCTGGCCGACCGAGGAGTACGAGCTCGTCCGCTCCCTGGTCGACTCGACGCTGCCGGAGAACGACCTGTTCGCCGGAGTTAAGGTCTAGGGGTGATTCCCCAGCTTTCGCAGGACTTCGACCTCAGCAGCACGGTGGCCCTGGTCGCCGTGCAGCCGTCGAACACGAACGAGAACGACAAGGGCGGCCAGGGCGAGGACTTCGGCAAGTCCTCCCCGGTCGGCCTCGTCCTGCTGATCGTCTTCTTCATCGCGGTCTTCTTCCTCGTCAAGTCGATGAACAAGCACCTCAAGCGGGTGCCGGCGTCGTTCGATGAGCCGGCCGAGGCCTCCTCCGACCAGCCCGCGGAGACCCCGGCCGAACCGAAGAAGCAGGACTAGCGGGACTGCCCCGACGGCTGATCGCGCAACATCCTCCTGCGCACTGACACCAACCAGTCCTCGACCCGTGCCCGGTCAGGCTCTTCCGGCAACGGCCCGTCCGCGCTCACCAGCTCGTCTCCGAGCCGGTGCGCCCACGCGACGGCGTCGTCCCACGGCATCGAGCCGTCGCGGATCCTGAGCAACGAACGGTCCGCCGCGATGGACAGTTCGCCCGTGCGCACCAAGTGCAGCCCGAGCAGCCGCAACCGCACGACGTGCATGAGCTGTTTGGGCTTCAGGTTGCGGCCCGCGCGTGACAGCTGCATCTCCGTCGCGCGTGTGTAGGCCCGCACCGCGTACCGGGAGAGGAACGCGGGCAGCAGCGCCTGCAGTTCCTCTCCCATCGGCGTGCTGACCTCGATCAGCGGGCTCACCAGCGTTTCGAGCACCGTCGGGTTCGACTTCAGCCCCAGCTTGCAGAAGTGCTCGACCTCCCAGGTGAGCTGCTCCGGCGCCGGGCCCTCGACCGACGTCGGTGGCTTTTCGAACAGCCAGAAGGCTTCCGTGGGCGCGACGAACACCCCGCGTCTGTCCACGTCGGACTCCTCGGTCGCCAGCCCGTAGGCGTGCGAGCCGATGATCGCTTCCAGGATCACAGTCGTGGGTCCACCGGTTCCGACTCCAGCGCGAGCACGCCGAAGACGCACTCGTGCACCCGCCACAACGGCTCGCCGCGCGCGACGCGTTCGAGGGCCTCGATGCCCAGGGCGTACTCGCGCAGGGCGAGTCCGCGCTTGCGTCCGAGCGAACGCTTGCGCAGCCGTGCGAGGTTCGAAGGCGTCGTGTAGTCCGGGCCGTAGATGATCCGCAGGTACTCGCGTCCACGCACCTTCACGCCCGGCTGTACGCGTCCGCCGAGGTTCGCCAGCGGCTTCACGACCATGCCCTCGCCGCCGGCCGCGGTCAGCTCGTCCCACCAGCGAATGCCGGCCGCGGGATCCGCGGTGTCGACCACGAGGTGCCGGGTCTGCTGGAACAGCGGCCCCTCCAGGCGGCTCAACGTCTCCAGGTGCCACAGGTGCGAACGGTCGTGGAACGTGCGCCCCTCGACCGCGAGCAACTGGAACGGCGCGATCCGCACGCCCTCCAAGCCGTTGGTGGGCCAGCAGTACCGCTCGTACGCTGCACGGTAGGCCTCGGCGTTCAAGGCGCGCTGAGTCGTGCGCGCCAGCAGTTCCGACACGTCCACACCGCGCGCAGCCGCCGACTCAAGAACGCTGACGGCCACCGGCAGAGCGCCGCCTGCCGCCGCGCCGACTGCCGCGTACTGCTCGCGGATCAGCCCGGAGGCCTTGGCGTTCCACGGCATCAGCTCGGCGTCGAGGAGCAGCCAGTCCGTGGCGAACTCGTCGAACAAGCCGGCACACGCCGAACGCACGCGGTCCAGCAGTTCGGTGCCCAGGGCGCCGTCGAAGAACGCACGCCCGGTGCGCGTGTAGATCGCGCCACCTTCCTTGCGCACCAGCAACACCGCGCGGGAGCCCATGTGCTTCTCCTCGCAGATCACCTGCGCGACACCGGCCGACCGGTACTCCGCGAACGCGTCCTCCGGGTGCTCCAGCACGTCGTCGCGCGTCGAGGTCGCGGTCGGCGCCATCGTCGGCGGCAGGTACAGCAGGTCGTGCGGGTCGATCGCGAACCGGCTCATGACCTCCAGAGCCGACGCGGACTGCTCAGCCCGGATCGTCACGGGACCGATCAGCGACGTGTCGATCCGGCGCAGACCGGTGACGTCGGTGAGCGACAGGACGTCCGGCGCGCGCTCGGCGGCCTTCGGAGGCGGGAACGGCGCGTCGTTCTCGTACCAGACCTGGTGCGCCTTCACGGAGACGGTTTCCTTCTCCGGGTAGCGCAACGCGGTCAGCTTCCCGCCGAACACCACGCCCGTTTCGAGGCACATGGTGTTGTTGATCCACTCGGCCTCGGGCACCAGGACGTGCCCGTACAACACCATGGCCGAACCGCGGTAGTCGTTCGCCCACGGCAGGCGCACCGGCAGGCCGTGCGCGTCGGTCTCGCCGGTCGTGTCGCCGTACAGAGCGAAACTCCGCACCTTCGCCGACGCACGACCGTGGTAGCGCTCGGGCAGACCGGCGTGTGCGACGACGAGGTTTCCGCCGTCGAGAACGTAGTGCGCGATCAGGCCGTCGCAGAACTTCTCGGCCTCACGCCGGAATTCGGGAGTCTCGTGCGCGAGCTGCTCCAGCGACTTCTCCAGCCCGTGCCGGACCGTCACCTTGTGGCCGCGCAACGCCCGGACGAGCTTCTCCTCGTGGTTTCCGCGCACGCTGAAGGCGTGGCCGGCGGCGACCATGCCCATGACCAGGCGCAGCACGCCGGGAGTGTCCGGCCCGCGGTCGACGAGGTCGCCGACGAACACGGCCTTGCGGTCGCCCGGCGGGACCGCGTCCACCGCACGGCCCTCGTCGTCGCGGACCAGCGAGTACCCCAGCTCGACCAGCAGCTCCTCCAGCTCGGCGCGGCAGCCGTGCACGTCACCGAACACGTCGAACGGACCGGTCTCGTGCCTGAGGTCGTTGAGCAGCCGCTCGTACACGATCGTCGAGTTGTCCACATCGGACTCGGAGCGCAGCACGTGGACGCGCTTGAAGCCCTCCTTGCCGAGGAACTTCAACGACCGCCGCAACGCGGCCCGATGCCGCTTCACGACGTGCGCGCCGAAGTCGCGGTCTGGCCGCTCTGCGTTGCGCCGCAGGCAAACCTCGGTCGGGGTGTCGAGGACGATCGCCACCGGCAGCACATTCGCCTTCTTCGCGACCTCGATCAGCTTCGCGCGGTCGGGTGCCTGCACGTTGGTCGCGTCGATCACCGTGACGCGCCCTGCTTCGAGCCGTTTCGAGGTGACGTAGTGCAGCACGTCGAACGCCGCCGCGGACGCCGCCTGGTCGTTCTCGTCGTCGGACACGAGCCCGCGGAAGTAGTCACTCGACAACACCTGCGTCGGGAGGAAGTGCTTGCGCGCGAACGTGGACTTGCCCGAACCGGAGGCGCCGATCAGCACCACCAGGCACAGGTCCGGAATCTTCAGGTCCATCAGTTCTCTTCCCCCAAGCTGAACACGGCCATCTGGGTCGGCGCGCCGCGTTCGGCGTCCTCCGGCCCGATCGGCACATGACGCACGGTGTAGCCACGGCGTTCCGCGACGCCGTCCGCCCACTGCGCGAACTCCGCCCGCGTCCACTCGAAACGGTGGTCGGAGTGGCGCATCTGCCCTTCCGGCAACGTTTCGAAGAGCGGGTTGTACTCGACGTTCGGTGTGGTCACCAAGACCGTCAAGGGCCGTGCCACGGTGAAGACCGAATGCTCCAGCGCGGGCAGGCGCGACGGGTCGACGTGCTCGACGACCTCCATCAGCACCGCCGCGTCGTAGCCGGCGAGTTCGGTGTCGGCGTACGTCAAAGCCGACTGCCGCAACGTGATCCGTTCGCGCTGGCGATCGGACATGCGGTCGAGGTGCAGCTTGCGCGCGGCCTCCTGCAACGCCTTCGCGGACACGTCGACGCCGTGGATCTCGGTGAACTCGGGCTCCTTGACGAGTTCGCGCAGCAACGCGCCGCCACCGCAGCCGAGGTCGAGGACACGCTTGGCCCGCGCCTCTTGCAGCGCCTTGATCACGGCCTCCTTGCGCTGTGCGGCAAGGGAGATCTTCGGCTCCGCCAGGGCGTTGTCCAGCTCCTCCGGCTCGACCTCGTCGACGTCCGCGAGGCGTTCGAGCGCAGAGGTGATCAACGGTCGCTTGCGCGCCAGGTACCTGGTGGTGATCAGCTCCTTGTCCGGGTGCGCCGCCAGCCAGCCGTCACCGGCCTTGAGCAGCTTGTCGACCTCGTCGGCCGCGACCCAGTAGTGCTTGCCGCCGTCGAGCACCGGCAGCAGCACGTAGAGGTGCTTCAAAGCGTCGCTGACCCTGAGCGTTCCGGTCAGCGTGACGTCGCCGTAGCGCGAATCGCCGTGCCCGGTGACCTCGACGGTCCAGCCGAGCGGCGTGAACAACCGCTCCGCGAGCCGGTGCGGCAGCGCGGGAACGCGGATGACCAGCGGAAGCGGCGTCCGGGCGAGCTCGGGGAAGCTCTCGCTGCGGCCGTTCATGGCCGTGCGGAACACGCTGCCGAGCGCGACCGTGAGCAACGACCCGGCCGCGTACGGCCTGTCGTTGACGTATTGCGTGAGCGTGCTGCCGGGACCTCGCACGAGCGCGATGGGGTCGACCTCCAGCAGGAGGGCGACCGTGCATTCCTCGTTCGTCGCCTTCGGGTAGAAGACGTGCGCGACACCCGAGCTCGTCGAGAACGACTGAGCCCGGTCCGGGTGCTTGTGCAGCAGGTGACCGAGGTCGGTCGCCGGCTGGTGGGTGGTGGTCATGGTCAGCAACACGAGGTCGAGTCTGATCGAGAGTCGGCCTCTGCGCTGCTGATTTAGTGTGGTTCGTATGACGAACCGGCTCGTTGACGCGACCAGCCCGTACCTGCTGCAGCACGCTGACAACCCGGTCGACTGGTGGCCGTGGGGCGCGGAGGCGTTCGAGGAGGCGCGACGGCGCAACGTCCCGGTGCTGCTGTCCGTCGGTTACGCGGCTTGTCACTGGTGCCATGTGATGGCGCACGAGTCGTTCGAAGATGCTGCTGTCGCGGCGTTCGTGAACGCCCATTTCGTGCCGGTGAAGGTCGATCGCGAGGAACGTCCGGACGTCGACGCCGTGTACATGGAGGTCACGCAGGCCATGACCGGCTCCGGCGGGTGGCCGATGACGGTGTTCCTCACGCCGGACGCACGCCCGTTCCACGCCGGCACCTACTACCCGCCCTCGCCGCGCCAGGGCATGCCGTCGTTCACCCAGCTCGTCGAGGCCGTGACGGAGGCGTGGACCACCCGCCCGGACGAGATCCTGGAGTCGGCTTCCGTTGTGGTGCAGGAGATCTCCCGCCACACCGCGCCACTGCCACCGTCCGCTGTGGACGCGGACGCGCTGGCGGGCGCGGTGGTGTCGTTGCTCGGCGAGTTCGACCGGCGCAACGGCGGGTTCGGTGGCGCGCCGAAGTTCCCGCCGTCGATGGTCGTGGAGTTCCTGGTGCGGCACCACGAACGCACCGGCTCGGTCGAGGCGATCTCGATGGCGACCACCACGGCCGACGCGATGGCGAACGGCGGCCTGTACGACCAGCTCGGCGGCGGGTTCGCGCGGTACGGCGTCGACGCGTCGTGGACCGTGCCGCACTTCGAGAAGATGTTGTACGACAACGCTTTGCTACTCCGGTTCTACACGCACCTGACGCGCGTCACCGGTTCCGCACGCTATGAGCGGGTCGCGCGGGACACGGCCTCGTTCCTGTTGCGCGATCTACGTACGGCCGAGGGCGGGTTCGCGGCGTCGCTGGACGCGGACACCGAGGGCGTCGAAGGCCTGACCTACGTGTGGTCCTTCGAGGAGTTGGGGGATGCCGCCGCCGCGTTCGGTGTCACCGAGGAACCGAACTTCGAGGACGGCAAGTCGACGCTGAGGTTCGTGTCGGAGCCAGGCGAGGACGTGCGGGCGTCGTTGCTGGCTGTTCGTGCTTCGCGGCCCCAACCGGGCCGGGACGACAAGGTGATCGCGGCGTGGAACGGCATGGCGATCACCGCTCTGGCCGAGGCGGGCGCCTTCTTCGGTGAGCCGACGTGGATCGTGGCGGCTTCGGAGGCGGCGTCGTTGCTGGCTTCCGTGCACCTGGTCGAGGGCAGGCTGCTGCGGACCTCGCGGGACGGTGTCGCGGGACCGTCGTTCGGCGTGCTGGAGGACTACGGCTGCCTCGCCGATGGCTTGCTCGCGTTGCACCAGGTGACGGGTTCGATCCGGTGGCTCGATCTGGCGTGCGGCCTTTTGGACACCGCCCTCTCTCGTTTCGCCGTGCCGGACTCACCGGGCGCCTACTACGACACCGCGGATGACGCGGAAACGTTGGTGCGCCGCCCTGCCGACTCGACCGACAACGCGTCGCCGTCGGGGGCGTCTTCGCTGGCCGCAGCCTTGCTGACGGCCTCGTTGCTGTCCGGCGCCGATCGCTCTTCGCGTTATGCCACGGCCGCTTCGGAAGCCGTGACGCGTGCCGGACTGCTGGCCGCTCGGGCGCCGAGGTTCGCCGGCCACTGGCTGACCGTCGCGGAGGCTCTCGTGGCAGGCCCGCTGCAGGTGGCGGTCGTGGGTGCCGGCGAGGACCCGCGTCGTGCGTCGCTGTGGGCGGCGGCGGTCACGCACGTGCCCGGTGGTGGCGTGGTCGTGTCCGGAGAACCGGGCTCTGTGCCGTTGCTGGAAGACCGCCCGTTGGTCGACGAGGCACCTGCCGCGTACGTGTGCCGCGGCTACGTGTGCGACATGCCGGTTGCGTCGGTGGATGCGCTGGTCACTTCGCTGACGGCGAACACCCTCTAGCTGATTGCAGGCGTAACGTCGGTAACGACGTAATCATGTAATCAGGGGTGGTTGAAATGGGACGTGGATGGCGAGGACGCGGCGGGTGGCAACAGGCTGACCTGCCGTCCGCCGACGACGCGGCGGCATGGTTCGCGGGCAGGCTTCCCGACGGCTGGTTCACCGGCGCGCCCGAGGTGATCGTCGACCGCGAGGAGATCACGGTCGTCGGCACGCTGGCTCCGCTCGAGGGCGAGTTCGACGACGCCTCGCGCGCCGCGGCCGAGTCGGGCCGCATCTCCCGGTGGCGGGAGGAGACGCGCAACGAGCGCATCGAGATCGCGCGCCAGGCCGAGCACCGCTACGGCCGCAAGGTCGCGTGGGGTGCCGCGCTCGGCGACACGCGTGAACTGTTCACGCACCTGGCCGTGCCGGTCATGACGCGTCTGCGCCAGCCGGAGCGTCAGGTGCTCGACACTCTGGTGGCCGCGGGTGTGGCCCGGTCGCGCGCGGACGCCCTGGCATGGGCCGTCCGGCTGGTCGGCGAGCACGCGGATTCGTGGCTCGGCGAACTGCGGGACGCCATGTCGAAAGTGGACGATCTGCGTTCGCAGGGCCCCGATCTGGCCTAGCCTCGGCGCGGTGGAGCTGACTGACTACGCGGCAGCCGTGGTGTGCGGCGAGCCCGGTGCGTTCGAAACGTTCGTTGATGAGGCCCAGGACCGTTCGTACGACGAAATGTCGGCGGCGGCCCTGGTCCTTTCCAGTTCACCGGACGTCCAGGTGAACCAGTTGCTGGGCAACGTTCTGTACCTCACAGGGTCTCTGCCCGCGCTGGAACCGCTGGCGCTGCGCGTCGCGGAAGCCTTTGAGCGCAAGGATCCTTCCGTTTCGGAGTGGGAGCAGGCCCTGCTGCTTCCCATGCAGCACGAGGACGTCCGTGCTCACCTGCCGCACCGCGACCGCCTGCTCGTCGCGGTTCCCGACGACACCTGGCTGTACGGGTTGCTGGCCGTCGTGGACCTGGAGACGTTGCTGGTGCTGCATCCCACGAGCGGCGCGGGCTTCGAGGTGACGATCGGTGGGCTCGGCGACAACTTCCAGCTCCACACGTTGCTCGCCTATCGCCTGGTGCCGTCGCTGATCCCCGGCGAGCCGCCGCTGCAGTCGTGGGTGGAGGCGGCGTCGGTCGGTCCGGAGCTCGAACCCGCGGAGACGATTCGCGGCCAGTTCGAGCTGTCCGACGCGTTCGGCGAGACGATCTGGAACGAGGGCCGTCCTTGCGACATCCCGGTTTTCGAGGGTCGTCGGGTGGTCGTGCTGGGCGAGCCGTCCTACCTGCGGTCGTGGAACGCCGGCCGGATCTACCCGCTGATGACGCCGATGGTCGACGTCACGCGGGTGCTGCCGTCCGACGAGGCTGCGTCGTGGCTCGCGAAGGTCGGTCCATGAGTTTTGCCGTTGACGCGAGGAAAGTCCTCGACGCCTCGCTGCCACTGAACCGCAGCGTCAGCGCTCTTCGCCGCTGCCTCTCGCACTATCACCCGATCGGTTTCGAGGCGTCGTTCAGCTTCTTGTCGTTCGTGGCGGGCAACTTCTCCCGCGACCTGGGCGCATTGCCGCGCGCTCTGGAGCTGCTGACCGCGAGCTACTCGGCGTGGCAGGCCGAAGTCCGTGCCTACGGAGTGCTCCGCCGACGCGCCAAGCAACTCGGCTACCGCGTACCGCATCCGTTGGCGCCCAACCCTCACCGGCCGTCGCACTGGTACGGCGCACCGCGCGAGGCCGCCCTTCACGCCGTATGGGTCTGGTACTCGCAGGGTGTCGCCGACGACGTGGACGTGCACTGCCTCGCTGCGGCGTTGTTGGAGCGTGGGCGGTTCACAGCGGCGCAACAGGAGATGTTCGACCAGGTGCACGCTGACCGGGGGAACTCGATGACGGTGGTGCGGCAGATGGCTCAGGTGTGTCAGACCCGCTCGCTATAGTTGATTTTGGGGGAACCCCGGCCGAGTCGTGTGTGTGGTGCGTCCCCCTCCAGAGGGCGATGCCACACCCGAGTGCGACCGTCGTGACGCCAACGACGGACACGAGCGTTAGTTCCTGTACGCCCAAAAGCACGGATGTTGCGAGGCCCGACACCGGCATGAGGCCGATGAGCACGCCCGCGCGGCCGGAGCCCAGGCGGTTCACGGCGAAGTACCAGAGGCCGAAGGCCAGCGCGGTGACCAGCAGGGCCAGCGTCACCAGCGCGAACGTCTGGCGCGCGTCCGGCATCCGCCAGCCGCCGACGAACGTGCCGACCACACCGCCGATCGCCGCGGCCAGCAGGCACGTCCAGGTGGCGACGCCGAGCACGCCGAGGCGGCGGACCACGCCGACCGCGAAGAGCGTGAAGCACACCTCGCCGACCATCGTGAGCAACGCCAGCACGAGGCCTGGGCCGTGCCACGCGCCGCCGCCGGACAACACCACCACGCCCGCGGCCACCACCACTGCGCCGACCACGGCGGCGAGGGAGCGGTTGCGGGCCAGCAGGGCCAGGGCGATGGGGGAAGCGCCCATGACCGCGGCCACGAAGCCCGGTTCTGCGTACTGCTGGGCGGCGATGAGCAGGGCGTTGAAGCCGAGCATGCCCGTGACGACCACGCCCAGCAGCGGTGGGATGTCGCGCCACGAGGGCATCGGGAGGCGGCGGGCCACCAGCAGCAGCACGGCGGCGGCCAGCAGGTAGCGCATGGCCTGGCCGGTCAGCACCGGGTAGCCCTCGAGCATGCCCGTGACCGGAACCGACGCACCGACGATCGTTGCCGCTGTCGCTCCCGCGGCCACCCCAAGTTTCATGGCTCAGAGCCTTGCGCCGAACTGGTCCAGGTTTAAGCTCCACTTCGATGACTGCGAACTGGTCCACTTTTCGCGAGCTGCTGTTGCCGGGGCATCAGCGGCGGCGCGGGGTGGAGGTCGAACTGCGCAGGGCCATCCGGGACGGGCGGCTCGTGCCGGGGACGCGGCTGCCGTCGAGTCGCGACCTGGCGGCGCAGCTCGGGGTGGCGCGCGGGACGGTGACGTCGGCGTACACGCAGCTCGTGGCGGAGGGGTATCTCACCAGTCGCCGCGGGTCGGGGACGACGGTCGCGAGCCTCGGGCCGGCCGGTGCGTGCGGTGTGCCGGAGCCGCCGCAGCGGTGGCGGTTCAACCTGCGGCCCGGACTGCCCGCACTGGGCGCTTTTCCGCGCGCTGAATGGGTTGCGGCGCACCGGGCGGCGCTCGCGGACCTGCCGGACGACGACCTCGCCTACCCGGATCCGGCCGGACTGCTGGCGCTGCGCAGGGAGATCGTCGACTACCTCGCGAGGGTGCGGGCGGTGGTCGCGCGAGATGCCGTGATCACCAACGGCGCCGCGGACGGGTTGCAGCTCACCGCCAGGATGGTGAACGGCAGCATCGCGATCGAGGAGCCCAGCCACTTCGGCGGCGAGGACCTGTTGCGCTCGCACGGCCTCAACACCGTGGCGATTCCGGTGGACGACAAGGGGATCCGGGTCGACCTGCTGTCCAAAACGGACTGCAGGGCGGTGCTCGTCACGGCCGCGCACCAGTTCCCGCTGGGCGTGGTCCTGCACCCGGAACGGCGGCGGGCGCTCGTGGACTGGGCGCGCGAGCGGGACGCGTTGATCATCGAGGACGACTACGACGCGGAGCACCGGTACGACCGGCCGGCGCTGGGAGCGTTGCAGGCGCTCGCACCGGACCACGTGGTGTACCAGGGGACGACGAGCAAGGTGCTGGCGCCCGCGCTGCGTCTCGGGTGGCTAGTGGTGCCGGAACGGTTGCGTGAGGGCATCGTGAAACGCAAGCAGTACAACGACATGGGGACTGCAACGATCCCGCAGGCCGCGTTCGCGCACATGTTGCGTACGGGTGGTTATGACCGTCATCTGCGCCGGACGCGCGCGCTCTACCGGAAGAGGCGTGACGCGCTGTTGGAGGCCGTTGCGGAGCATCTGCCGGCGTGGCAGCCGATCGGTGTTGCGGCCGGATTGCACGTGGTGTTGCGCATGCCGGACGGAACGGACGATCTCGCGCTGAAGAGCAGGCTCGCGGAGCGTGGCGTGCACGTGTGGGCGTTGGCGCAGTACACGCGCACGCCGATGTGGCCCGGCTTGGTGCTGGGCTACGCGTCGCTCACCCCTGACCGGCTGCGGGAGGCGGTCAGGGAGATCGCGAACGTCGCTGTCGCCTAGAGGATGTGCTCGCGCAGGACGCTGGCGTCGCCCTCGGCACCCATGATGTGTTCGCGGTCGCCGGTGCCGGGTCCGGTGAGCGCCGCGACGGCGGCGACCAGCAGAGCAGCGGCAGCGACGATCTTGAAAGCCCTCATGGCGTGATAAACCCCCAGGTAGAACGGTTGTCCTGGCCAGCCTAGCCCGAGCCTCCAGAAAATGTCAGTGCTCGGGTGCACCATGAGTCCGTGCTCCTTTCCGAAGCAGTCGACACGTCGGCCGCCGTGGCGGCGACCCGGTCGCGCCTTGCCAAGGTCAAGGCGTTGTCCGCGTTGCTGCGCGCGGCGACGGCCGACGTCGTGGTCGCGGTGGTGTCGTTTCTCATAGGCACGCCGCGGCAGGGTCGCATCGGGGCCGGTTGGCGCACGGTCGTCGACCTGTCCGTCCCGCCGGTCGCGCGGGCCGAGCTGACGATCGCCGAGGTCGACGCCGCGCTCGCCGAGGTGGCCGCGACGTCCGGCAAGGGCTCGGCGCAGCGCCGGATCGACCTGCTGACGGCGCTGTTCGGGCGTGCGACTGCGGCGGAGCAGGACTTCTTACGCCGGTTGCTCACCGGCGAGCTGCGTCAGGGCGCGCTGGAGGGCGTCATGCTCGACGCGATCGCCTCGGCGGCGGACGTGCCGGGCGAGACGGTGCGGCGCGCGTTCATGCTGTCCGGCCGCTTACCCGAGACCGCCGTGGCCGCGCTGGAGGGCGGCGCGGCGGCGCTGGAGGCGTTCCGGCTGGAGGTCGGACGACCGCTGCGGCCCATGCTGGCGTCGCCGGCGGAGTCGCTGGACGAGGCGCTGTCCGAGCTCGGCAGCTGCGTGGTGGAGCACAAACTCGACGGCGCGCGCATCCAGGTGCACCGCTCGGGCGACGACGTCCACATCTACACCCGCACGTTGCGCGAGATCACCAAGACCGTGCCCGAGCTGGTCGAGCTCGTGCGGGCCCTGCCGTGCACGTCGGTGGTGCTCGACGGCGAGACCCTGGCGCTCACCGACGAGGGGAGGCCCCGGCCGTTCCAGGAGACGATGAGCCGCTTCGGCGCGCAGGACGAGCGCGAGCTGCTGCTGCACCCGTACTTCTTCGACTGCCTGCACCTCGACGGCAAGGACCTGCTCGACGAACCGCTGCGCGACCGCCTGGCCGCACTGCGGCAGGTGGCGGGCGAGCACGTCATCCCCGGCGTGCTGGACGCGTCACCCGAGGAGGCCGAGTCGGTGGTCGCGGCGGCCATGTCCGCGGGCCACGAGGGCGTGATGGTGAAGTCGCTGGCCTCGCCCTACGCGGCCGGCCGACGAGGCCGCGCCTGGCAGAAGGTGAAGCCGGTGCACACGCTCGACCTGGTCGTCCTCGGCGTCGAGTGGGGCAGCGGCCGCCGCCGCGGCTGGCTGTCGAACCTGCACCTCGGCGCCCGCGACCCGGACGGCGGCCCGCCGGTGATGGTCGGCAAGACCTTCAAGGGCCTCACCGACGAGCTGCTCACCTGGCAGACCAAGGCCCTGCGGGAGATCGCGACCGAGCAGACCGACTGGGTGGTGATGGTCCGCCCGGAACTGGTGATCGAGATCGAACTGGACGGCGTGCAGGTCTCGCCGCGCTACCCCGGTGGCGTCGCGCTGCGGTTCGCCCGCGTCGTCCGCTACCGCCCGGACAAGGACCCGTCGGAGGCGACGACGATCGAGGAGGTGAGGGCGCTTCTGCCTGCCGCACAACCGAATCCCGAGGCCTGACATCGCTACCCGTGGTGGCATGGGGGACCTCACCTGGACGTATCCGGATCGCCGGTCATCCTCGAAGCGACCAGCGGGCCAGAGCTGGCGCGGGTGATCAGGACCGAACACGAGCTGCTCCAGCGCGTGCTCAGCGGCGAAAATCGGGTGCGGCCGCCCAACGCCTCGCAATAGCGTCGGGCCTGTGACTGATGCTGCCGCGCTGCTCCGCACCTTCGACGACCAAGCCCGTGCCGAGGAGTGGTCGTTTCCCGAACCCGAGGCCACCGTCGACCGGGACGGTCCCCTGCACCGGATCTGCTGGCCGCACCGGCGTGGTTTCGTCGCGGGCCCGCCCGACCTCGGTGTCGCCGGCGCCGAGTTGGACGAGCTCATCGCCCGGCAGCGCGACTTCTTCACCGCGCGCAAGCAGTCGGTCGAGTGGAAGACGTGGGGCCACGACCTGCCCGCCGAGCTGCCGGAGCGGCTTCTCGCGGCCGGGTTCGTCTCCGAGGGGCGCGAGACGGTGGTCGTCGGGCTCGCCGAGGAGATGGCCACGCCGGTCGAACTCGACGGGATCGTCCTGCGGGAGACGCGCGAGGAGGCCGACTTCCGCCGGCTCGTCGCCGCGTCGAGCGAGGCGTTCGGCAAGGAAGTCGATTTCCTCATCCCCTACCTGATCGACAAGAAGAACGACCCGAACATGGTCATCGTCGTGGCCGAGGCGGAGGGGCGGATCGTGTCGTCCGCGCGGCTGGAGATCGTGCCGGGGACGGAGTTCGGCGGGCTCTGGGGCGGCAGCACCCTCGCGCCGTGGCGTGGGCGGGGCATCTACCGGGCCCTCATCGCGTACCGGGCCCAGGTGGCGTTGCAGCGCGGCCTGAAGTACCTGCAGGTCGATGCCTCCGAGGACAGCAGGCCGATCCTGGAGCGGCTCGGGTTCGTCAAGATCACCACGACCACGGGTTACGTCTGGCAGCCCAAATAAGACACTGCGGGTATCGTGGAAGCACGTGCGGTTCATCGAAGGGCATCGACCCTCTTACGACCTGACCTACGACGACGTCTTCCTCGTTCCCGGCCGCAGTGCCGTGGAGTCGCGGTTCGGCGTTGATCTCTCCACCTCGGACGGTACCGGGGCCACCATCCCGATCGTCGTCGCGAACATGACGGCCGTGGCCGGGCGGCGGATGGCGGAGACCATCGCGCGGCGCGGCGGGCTCGTCGTCATCCCGCAGGACGTGCCCACCGAGGCGGTCGCGGAGATCATCGCGTGGGTCAAGGAGCGGCATCCGATCTGGGACACCCCGCTCACCCTCACCACGGGTGACGCGGTCGCGGACGCGTGGAACCTGCTGCACAAGCGGGCGCACGGCGCGGTGATCGTCGTGGATGACGGCAACAGGCCCATCGGGGTCGTCGACGAGGCGGCGCTCACGGGCGTCGACCGGTTCGCGCGCCTCGGCGACGTCATGAACACCGACGTGCTGAAGTTGCCGCTCACGACGAAGCCGCAGGACGTCTTCGACCAGTTGCACCACAGCGCGCACAAGATCGCGCTCGGCATCGACGACGAGCAGCGGCTCAGCGGCGTGCTGACCGAGCTGACGGCGTTGCGGGCGGAGGTCTACCGGCCTGCCACCGACGACGACGGCAAGTTGCGGGTCGCGGCCGCGGTCGGGGTCAACGGCGATGTGCGGGCCAAGGCGGAAGCACTGGTCAAGGCCGGTGTGGACGTTCTCGTCGTGGACACCGCGCACGGTCACCAGGAGAAGATGCTCACCGCGCTCAAGGCCGTGAAGGAAGCCAACCCCGGCGTGCCGATCGCGGCGGGCAACGTCGTCACCGCGGAGGGTGTGCGGGACCTGGTCGCGGCCGGCGCGGACATCATCAAGGTCGGTGTCGGGCCGGGTGCCATGTGCACCACCCGGATGATGACGGGCGTCGGCAGGCCGCAGTTCAGCGCGGTGGCGGAGTGCGCGGCCGAGGCGCGCAAGCTCGGCAAGCACGTGTGGGCCGACGGCGGTGTGCGGCACCCGCGGGACGTGGCGTTGGCGCTCGCGGCTGGGGCCAGCAGCGTGATGGTCGGCAGCTGGTTCGCCGGCACCTACGAGTCGCCGGGCGACCTGCAGCGCGACGAGCGGGGAAACCTCTACAAAGAATCGTTCGGAATGGCGTCGAAGCGCGCTGTGACCGCACGAACGCGTAGTGACAACGCCTTCGACCGGGCCAAGAAGGGGCTGTTCGAAGAAGGCATCTCCACGTCGAAAATGCGCTTGGACCCGGTGCGCCCGAGCGTGGAGGATCTGCTCGACGCGATAACCTCCGGCGTTCGCTCGGCCTGCACGTACGCCGGAGCGACCTCGCTCGAGGAATTCCACTCCAGGGCTGTTCTCGGCATCCAGTCGGCGGCTGGGTTCGCGGAAGGCAGGCCGTTGCCAGGGGGATGGTGACAAATGGACGAAGCGGTAGAAGTAAGAGAACTCCGCAAAGTCTATAAAATCGGACAAAAACCGGCGGTGGACGGATTGGGCTTCACCGTCCGCCGCGGTGAGGTCTTCGGATTGCTCGGGCCGAACGGCGCGGGCAAGACGACCACCGTCGGCGTCCTGACCACGCGCGTCCGCCCCACCTCGGGGCAGGCGTTCGTGGAGGGCGTCGACGTGGTCGCGGACTCCAAGCGCGCACGGCAGCTGCTCGCCGTCGTGCCGCAGCGCAACAACCTCGACCGCTCGCTCAACGCGCGGCAGAACCTGCTGTTCCACGCGGCCTATCACGGCATCGGGCCGGTGGAACGCAAGAAGCTCGCCGACGACATCCTCGAGCGGATGGGTCTCAAGGACCACCAGAACGCGCTCGTCGACACGTTGTCCGGCGGTCAGGCGCAACGGCTGATGATCGCCCGCGCGCTGATGCACCGCCCGAAGGTGCTGTTCCTGGACGAACCGAGCACCGGGCTCGACCCGCAGGCGAGGCTCTTCGTCCACGAACGCGTCGCCGCACTGCACGCGGAAGGCGTCACGGTCGTGCTCACCACGCACGACATGGACGAGGCCACCAAGCTGTGCGACCGCGTCGGCATCGTCGACCACGGCAAGCTGCTCACGCTGGACACTCCGGCCGAGCTGACGAAGAGCCTGCCCGGCAGCAACACGGTCAGCGTCACGGTCGGTCTGAACGGCCACGAGATCGGGAAGATCAGCCAGGAACTGTCCGAACTGGACGGCGTGCAGCGGGTCGAGGAAGTGAGCGGCATGTTCCGCGTCTACACCGACAGCGACACCGCGATCACGCTGCCCGCCGTGCTGAACGTGATGCGGGACCTCGACGTCGTCGTCAGCGACGTCGCGATCGGCAAGCCCAGCCTCGAGGACGTCTTCATCCACCTGACCGGCAGGGAGCTTCGGTGAGCCAACTCAGGACGTTCCAGGCGATCCTGTGGCGCGACGTCTTCGTCACGGGCCGCGAGCTGCCGAGCTTCCTCGCGCAGGTGATCATCCAGCCGTTCTTCATCCTCTTCATCTTCGCGAAGGTGCTGGGGGACATCGGGTACGTCCAGAACGACTTCGCGCAGGTGCTGTTACCCGGCATCATCGCGATGAACGGGTTCCTGGGCGCCCTGCAGAACACCACACTGCCGTTGGTGCTCGACTTCTCCTGGACGCGCGAGATCGAGGACCGGCTGCTCGCGCCGATCTCCATCCCGCTCGTCGCGGTGGAGAAGATCGTGTTCGGCGCGGTCCGCGGGTTCTTCGCGGCGGTGCTGATGGTGCCGATCGGGTTCGTCATGCTCGACGTCTCGTGGCCGTGGGAGGGCATTCCCGGCGCGCTGCTGGTGATCGTCCTCGGCTGCCTCGCCGGCGGCTCGGTCGGCATGGTCATCGGCACGTCGGTCCCCGCGCGGCGCGTCAACATCATGTTCGCGGTCATCTTGACCCCGTTGCTCTTCACGGGCTCCGCGCAGTTCCCGTGGCGGTCGTTGAGCGATGATCTGCTGTGGTTCAAGGTGGTCTGCGCGCTCAACCCGCTGACGTACGTGAGTGAGGGCATGCGCGCGGAGCTGGTGCCGAACGTGCCGCACATCCCGTTGCCGATCGTGTTGCTGGCGCTCGTGGTCGCGATCGCGGGCTTCGGCAGCGTCGGGCTGCGCGGCTTCATGAAACGCGCACTCGACTAGAAACCATGAACGGCGCTTTTGTGGACCTGAAGTCCACAAAAGCGCCGTTCATGGCTCACCTACGAGGCGTAGTCCTCCAGCATCTCGGTGACGAGAGCCGCGATCGGCGAACGCTCCGAGCGGGTCAGGGTGACGTGCGCGAAGAGCGGGTGGCCCTTCAGCTTCTCGATCACCGCGGCCACGCCGTCATGCCGGCCCACCCGCAGGTTGTCGCGCTGCGCCACGTCGTGCGTCAGCACCACCCGCGAGTTGCTGCCCAGACGCGACAGCACGGTCAGCAACACGTTGCGCTCCAACGACTGCGCCTCGTCCACGATCACGAAGGAGTCGTGCAGCGAGCGGCCGCGGATGTGGGTGAGCGGCAGGACCTCGAGCATGCCGCGGTCCATCACCTCTTCCACCACCGCCTGGCTCACCAGCGCGCCGAGCGTGTCGAACACCGCCTGCGCCCACGGCCCCATCTTCTCGTTCTCGCTACCCGGGAGGTAGCCGAGCTCCTGGCCACCGACCGCGTACAACGGCCGGAACACCACGACCTTGCGGTGCTGCCTGCGTTCCATCACCGCTTCGAGACCGGCGCACAGCGCCAGTGCCGATTTTCCGGTGCCGGCACGTCCGCCCAGCGAGACGATGCCGACCTCCGAGTCGAGCAGCAGATCCAGTGCTATCCGCTGCTCAGCGGACCTTCCGTGCAGTCCGAACGCCTCCCGATCTCCGCGCACCAGCCTGATCTGCTTGTCCGCGGTCACCCGGCCCAGTGCACTCGAGGTGCCCGCCAGCAACCGGATTCCGGTGTGGCACGGCAGTTCCGCGATGTGCTCCAGGTCCTCGTACTGGGTCGGGTCGACGACGTTCTCCTTGAACAGGCTGTCCACCAGGGACTGTGGAACGTCCAGATCGGACATTCCCGTCCAGCCTGACAGGGTGACGTCGTGCGCCCGGTACTCCTCCGCCTGCAGGCCGACCGATCCGGCCTTGACCCGCAGCGGCATGTCCTTCGTCACCAGGGTGACGTTGCGCCCCTCAGCAGCGAGGTTGAGGGAGCAGGCGAGGATTCGGGCGTCGTTGGAGTCCGTTCGGAAACCTGATGGCAACACCTCCGGGTCGGAGTGGTTGAGCTCTACGTGCAAGGTGCCTCCCAGATCCCCGATGGGGATCGGCGAATCGAGGCGACCATGCCGCAAGCGCAGGTCGTCGAGCAGTCGCAGGGCTTCCCTCGCGAACCAGCCCAGTTCGGGGTGGTGGCGCTTGCCCTCCAGCTCGCTGATCACCACGAGCGGGAGCACGACCTCGTGCTCCGCGAACCGGGTGGGGGCGAGTGGATCGGACAGCAGTACCGACGTGTCCAGCACATATGTGGTGAGGGCTGGGGCGGCGGACTTGCGCCTGGGGGAGGAACTGCGCGTTGAGCCTGAGGAACGGCTCGCGGGACGTCGTGCGTTCACGGCAACTCCCTCACGAACGCGGCACCCGCGTCCGCTCCTCGCTGGGCCAGGCACAACCCTGATTGATCGTCTTGCCTTCCGCCGGTGCGGCGTCAGGCAGGTCGACCACGAGGGCCGGGTGCCGGCCCCCTCGCGACGTTGTCAGCCACGATCAGGACCTCCCTGCGCGGTCCGCAGTGGTCGCGTCCCGCCACTTTCGAAGTTACCTGCGGGAGTGCCCCGTATGCATGAAGCCACACAGGTGAATCCGAACTTGTCATCTGCCGGAAAGCTCACCGAAACGTGACCGCAGCCGTGTTCCAGCTGGTCAGATGGTGTTCTCCTGGGTGTTGCGGGCCAGCCATGACACGCCGTCCCTCACCTGGGATTCGAGTGATTTCGGCACCAGAGGCTCGTCCAGCAGCCTCAGATACCGCGAATCGAGCGACTCGCCGGCCGCGCGGACGTCCAGCCAGGCCCTCACGAGACGCACTCCCTCGACGTAGGTCGTGGTGTACGCGCGCCACAGCGGGTCGGCCAGAAATCGAACCATCTGCCGTGCGCGACGGTCGGGCACTAGCAGCCACCTGCGCAGATACGCAACCACGTCATCCTGATCCGCACCACGATCGTGTAGCAGCAGCGCGGCGTCCTGCCGCACCGTGAGCAGGCCGGATGTCGCCGATTCCACCTTTTCGGACAGTTCGCCGTCCATTCGCAACCCGAGGTCGTGGAAGATCTGTTCGGTCCAGCCGCCCCAGCCCGGCCCGACCGCGGCGTGCAGGCCCAGGTCCGCCATGCCCTCGGCCATCAGGCACTGCGGCGTGTTGATCAGGAAGATCGACTGCTCGGCGTGGCCGCGCCTGGCGACCAGGCCCGCCTCCTTGCGGCAGTGCTCGGTGTGATGGCCCGGATACGACTCGTGCGCCACCAGGTGCGGCAGGTTCGACATGCGGTGGCCCAGGTCTGCGTTGATCGCGACCCTGCTGCGGTAGCCGCCGAGGTAGTAGTTGAAGCCGCTCCACGGCTTGTTCGTGACGACCTGGTACTCGACGATCTCCTGCTCGGGCAGCGCGTACTTGTGCCGCACGCGGTCCCTCAGGGCACTGGAAAGGGCCTGTACGGCGCCCTGGAGCCGGCGCACGGGCACCTCGTCGGCCGTGCGGAAGGCGTGGAGGCGTTCGGAGAGCGAACCGGGGCCTTCGAGGATCGTGTCGAGCTTGCGGTGGGCCAGGGCGTACGCGTCCTCCTCGCCGGGGCGGATGCGGACCTGGAAGTACTGCTCGACCTCGTCGACGAACGAGATGCGCTCACCGGCGAGCTTGCGTGCGGTGCACTCCAGCGCCGTGAGATGCGCCTGGAGGAACTGTTTGCGCTGGTCGGCGAGGTCGGTGCCGGGAAGTTCCCGCATGAGCTGCCGCGCGTGCTCCGCCAGTGCCTTGGGGGCGAGGCGCGGCTCGTTGTCGACGGAGCGGCTCAGCGCCGGGTCGCCGGTGAACGAGTCGACGAACCCGGACACCAGGCGCCCGAGCCGCAGCCCCAGCACCAGATATCCGCGCACCAGTTCATTGGCGTCCATGAGTTGGAGAGCGTAGAGCGTCTACCACAGCGTCTTACTCGCGACCGAATCGTGAAACGACGACCACCTGATCGGGGAATGTTGTTGATCTTGGCGTCACACAATGGGGTCATACGGGCCTCCAATCGAGATCTTCACCGCTAGCGTCTCCGCCCGGAGACCCCACCCTCCGGAGATCCCCGAAGACTCCGGAAATGACGGGGATGACCCGACATGAAGGAGAATGACGTGAAGAAGGCTTGTGCCGCGGTTGTCGCCGCAGCTGCGCTGTCCCTCGCGTTCGCCCCGGCCGCCATGGCGGGCGAAGGCCACCACGGCCACGGCGGACACCACTGGAAGAACGGCCCGCTGCTGGTTGCCCTGAACGGCAACAACCTCAACGGCACGATCGGTGCCTGCGGCAACAACGTCGGTGTGCTGGGTGGCGCGGTTCCGATCAACTCGCCGTCGATCACCGAGACCTGCGCCGCCGGCGGCATCGTCGACGAGGGCTGACCTCGTTTTTGTTCTGCGTCTGGGGGCGTCATTTTTGGCGCCCCCAGATTTGTTTCATCCCGATAAACCTTCATGAAGGAGAAAAATCGTGCTGAAGAAGGCAGGCGCCGCTCTCGGTGTGGCCGCCGCGTTCATTGCTGTCGGTAGCCCCGCGATGGCCGTTCAGGGCCACGAGTGGGAGAACGCGCCGCTGTTGGTCGTCGGCAACGCGAACAACCTGAACCTGGTTGGCGGCGTGTGCGGCAACAACGTCGGTGTGCTCGGCGGCGCCGTTCCGGTGAACTCGCCCTCCATCACCGAGACCTGCGCGGCCGGCGGCATCGAGGACGGCGCCGAGTGGGGCGACGACGACTGATCTCGTCGTCAGCTTCGAAAAGGGGCGCTCACCTGCCGGTGAGCGCCCCTTTTCGCGTGGTCAGTTGCCGTAGCGGCGGTGGCGCTTGGCGTACTCGCGCATGGCCCGCAGGAAGTCGGTGCGCCGGAAGCCCGGCCAGTACGCCTCGCAGAACCAGAACTCCGAGTGCGCCGACTGCCAGAGCATGAACCCGGAGAGCCGCTGCTCACCGGACGTGCGAATGATCAGGTCGGGGTCTGGCTGCCCGGACGTGTAGAGGTGCTCCGCGATGTGGTCGACGTCGAGCACCTCGGCCAGTTCCTCGATGGTGCCACCGCGCTCGGCGTGCGCCTGCAGAAGCTTCCGCACGGCGTCCGCGATCTCCTGCCTGCCGCCGTACGCGACCGCGACGTTGACCTGGATGCCGGTGCGGTTCTTGGTCTTGTTCGCGGCGTTGGTGAGCCGTTCGGCGTGCTCCGCGGGCAACATGTCGATGGCGCCGACGTGCCGCACGCGCCACGGCCGGTCGTCCTCGGCCAGCTCGTCGGTGATGTCCGCGATGATGTCCAGCAACGGGGCCAGTTCTTCGATGTCGCGGTTGAGGTTGTCGGTGCTCAGCATCCAGAGCGTGACGACCTCCACTTTGGCGTCAGCGCACCAGTCGAGGAGCTCGAGGATCTTGCGCGCGCCGGCCCGATGCCCGTGCGCGACGTCCGTGAACCCGGCCTCCCTGGCCCACCGCCGGTTGCCGTCGAGGACCACACCGACATGCTTGGGCACCTGTGTGTTCGCGCTCAGCTCGCGCCGGAGAATCCACTCGTAGAGGTGGATAGCGACGTCTTTCACACGGGTGCGGAGTGCCACGTCCGAACAGCGTACGCCGTGCAAGCTTCATCACTGATTCACGGTCAGAAACCTACGGTCGCGTAACCTAGGTTCCTGTGACCACTGCGACCATTCCTCCACAGCCCGGACTGCGGCCGCGCCTTCGTGGTTGGCTGCACCTCTGGTCCTTCATCGCTTCGGTGGCGACCGGCGCGACACTGATCGCTCTGGCGGCGTCCACAGTGTCCGCCCGCGCCGCGCTGGCCACTTCGGTCTACGGCATCACCGTGCTGGGCCTCTTCGGCGTCTCGGCGCTCTACCACCGCGTCACGTGGAAGTCCGATCGCGTGCGCACGTGGATGAAGCGCCTGGACCACTCGATGATCTTCGTGTTCATCGCGGGTACGTACACACCGTTCGCGCTTCTGGCGATGAACCCTTCGACCGGCAGCACCGTGCTGTGGGTCGTGTGGATCGGCGCGTTGCTCGGTGTGACGCTGAAGCTGGCCTGGCCGCACGCGCCGCGCTGGCTCGGGGTGCCGATCTACATCGCGCTCGGGTGGGTCGCCGTCTTCGTGCTGCCTGAGCTGTTGCACCACGCCGGGGTCGCCGCGCTGGTGTTGCTGCTGGTGGGTGGGGCGCTTTACACGGTTGGCGCGGTGTTCTACGCGACTCGGTGGCCCAATCCCTGGCCGCAGGTGTTCGGATATCACGAGTTCTTCCACGCTGCGACCGTGGTGGCGGCGATCTGCCACTACATCGCGATCTGGCTCGCGATGTACTCCTAGCATCACTTGGCCGGTGGCGGCGGCGTACTCGGTGAGGTCGAGACCGACGACGTGGGTTGCTGCACCGGCTTGGCCGGCGGTGGCTGCAGAAGTTCCTGCACTGCGACGCTCGCGAAGCCGGTGGCCAGTGCCGTCACGCCTGCGATGACTATGGTCGACACCGGCACCAGGAACGACTTCAGCCTGGTGAAGTCGCGGATGCGGCCCCAGCGCACGCTGGCGGCGCGCGCTAGCCACCACTCCCACGTGAGGCCGAGGCTGAGACAGAAGAACAGCGCGAAGCCGGTCTTGATCGCGGCAGCGGGCAGGAACGTGCTCATCGGGGTGGTGAAGTCGATGGCGATCAGCTCTGCCGGGAGCACGACGGCCAGCAGGGCCATCGCTTTCGTGGTCGGCGTCGCGCAGCGGATCGCCGGGTAGAAGTAGCCGAAAAGGGCCGCGTACACGGTCCAGCGGAAGTGCTGGGCACCCTCGATCGCCATGAGCAGCGGTGCGCCGACCCTGACCTGTTCCACTTCGCCGAGGATGGACCTGATCAAGGGCAATGCTTCGTAGACGGCGAACGGCAGGCTGATGAGTGCGCCCGCCAACGCTCCGAACAGTGCGTTGCGGCCTGGTGGGTTGCCGCCGGCCGAACCTTGTGCCGCTCGCAACAGCATCACTCCTGCGCTGTCCCGTGGACGGAACAGACCTGCACCGGAGTCGAGAGTCCGTTGCGTCGCCATCGCGTCTTCTGGAGTGACTTCGTGGGCGGCCACTTTCGCCCGTGCCGTGCGGTGGTGCGTGGTGGCGTAGTCCAGCATTGATCTTCGGCGCGCGTCGAGGCGGAGCAGCCTCGCGTGTGCGGAGGGCGTGACCGAGGCCAGTCGGACCGAGTTGCGGTCGTTCTGGATCAGCACCATGAGCGCGACTGTCAGGTACGCCGCCACGGCCAGCCCGGCGTAGCGGTACCAGGTGTCCGAGTCTCGTGCGACCACCAGTACACAGCCGATCGCCGCGGCTTTGAGGATCGTGTTGTCGAGTTCGCCCGGTCTATCGCGGGCCAGCCACAGTCGGCGGGCGAGATAGGCGAACAACACCAGCTTGCTCGCCTCCAGCATCGACCTGGCGATGCTGGAGGCATAGCTGAGATCTCTGCTGAAGTTCAGCACGTCAAGAGTCAGCGACGACCAGTTCGCAAGTGCGAGCTGCACGGGGGACATACAGAGCAAGGTGAGAGCAGCACAAGTGGCGGCCAGTGCCCGTCCGCCGTGCCACCGGCGCACGACGACATACGTGACTATCGCCCACGGTGCCAGCCCGATCGGAGAGAGGTAGGAAAAGGGAAACACGATGCTCCGCAGTGCCACCACACCTGTCAGACAGGCCGCTCCGAACAACAAGCCGCGGCGCCAATCGCCCAGCACGGGCAGTAGCGCGGCGGTGGCCACGCCGAGCGCCGCGAATAGGGCGAGGTCGAGATACCTCACCTTTGTGCCATCAGGATATATCCCGACCAGCGCGAGTGCGGCGATCGCGCAAATAGCGCCGAGAATGATTGTGAGCGGCCTGGTTCGCGTCAGATCCATGCGCGTGAATGTCAGCAACAGTGCGGCTGGTATGGACACGAAAAGGATGGTTAATATGCTCTCTGTTTGATCGTAGGGCAAGTAGTATGTGAACAAACTGGTGGAAGCAACCGGAAGGATCAGCCATCCGAAGAGTTTTCGCATGGTCTGAGGTGCGGTGGTCGTGTTTTTCCTGGTGATGAGCAGAAATGCCAACCACGGGGTCAATCCGACTAGGGGGATGAGTAGGATCCTGTTCCAGGTGTCTTCGGGCTTGGCGATCGTGCCTTCTTGTTCTATCTGTGGGAACAGGGTGAGGCTTATTTCTGTGCCGGGAGGGACCAGTGTGAACTCCACATTCGTCGCGTCCTGCCTTCGAATTGTGGCGCCTTCTGCGCCGGTGATCGACGCGTTCGTCGCCGAGACGATGATCTCGCCCAGTAGCATGCCATTCTTCGGGCCATATGCAGCAAGGATCTGTATGCTCAGGGTGCCGCTGGGTACTGTGGTCCTGCCGGTCGCTGTGACCGTAGCGCTGTCACTTCCAGCCTCGGCGATGACCGATATCGCGCTCGGCACCACGTCCAGGTCCTTACCCCAAGGCATCACCCTGATTCTGCCGAAATGGTTCCTGATGAACTCCACGTCGCCGATGAAGCCCGGGCTGCGCAGGCAATCTGTCAAAATTCCCGGGTTGGCGGTCTCCAGCGTGAACTTGACGTCGACGTCGCTTCCTTTCGTAGTGGGGTTGACGTTGATCTGAGTTTTCCAGCTGCTGATCAGGCGCTTGGTCTGATCAACGCACTGATAGTCGGCAGGGAAGGCGCCGGGGCTTCTGACGGGATCGAAATTGCGGGCGATGGCCCTCTGTGCCGAGTCCTCGTCCGACAGAGTCTCCGATGTGCCGGTTCCGGCAATCCATGATTGTCCGTGGTCCACTGCGGATTCCGTCGCGAGCATGGTGAGAGCCAGAAGTGCTAGAAGCACGAGGGTGCCGAGAAGCCGCAACGCCTTCTTCGTCTTCTGCATCTGGCGCGGCTCCCGAGGTCGGAGTGGGCGGGCACTCCAACGTCGTCCGGGTCGCGACGGACGTTAGCCGTATTCCAGATCGCGAGGGTGCTCGAGCGCCCCCGCGACCGGAGATCAACGGCCGCCGCGGGCCATGTGCAGCACGTCCAGCGCCGCGTCCAGTTGCTCTTCGGTGAGCTTCGACGGCACGTGGCCCCGCTCCAGCACCACCTCGCGGATCGTCTTGCGCTCCTTCAACGACTGCTTGGCGATCGACGCCGCCTCCTCGTACCCGAGGTACCGGTTGAGCGGCGTGACGATCGACGGCGACGACTCGGCGTACTCGCTCATCCGCGCGACCTGGGGCTCGGCGCCGACCAGGACCTTGTCCGCCAGCAAACGGGCCACGGCGGCCAGCAGGCGGGACGACTCCAGGACGTTGCGGGCGATCACCGGCAGCATCACGTTGAGCTGGAAGTTGCCCTGCGAGCCGGCGAAGGCGACGGTGGCGTCGTTGCCGATGACCTGGGCCACCACCATCATCGTGGCTTCGGAGATCACCGGGTTGACCTTGCCGGGCATGATCGACGAACCGGGCTGGAGGTCTGGTAGGGCCAGTTCGCCCAGGCCCGTGCGGGGGCCGGAGCCCAGCCAGCGGAGGTCGTTGGCGATTTTGAACAGCGCCACGGCCGAGGCGCGTAGCTGGCCGGAGATCTCGACGACGCCGTCCTGGGTGGCCTGGGCCTCGAAGTGGTCGCGGGCCTCCACCAGGGGCAGGCCGGTGGCGGACGCCAGTTCGGCGGCCACCAGAGCGCCGAAACCGTCGGGCGCGTTCAGGCCGGAGCCGACCGCGGTGCCGCCGATCGGGAGTTCGGCCAGGCGGGGCACGGAGGACCGCAGGCGCTCGACGGAGTAGCGAACCTGGGACGCCCAGGCGCCGGCTTCCTGGCCCAGGGTCACCGGCACGGCGTCCATCAGGTGCGTGCGGCCGGATTTGACCAGGTCAGACCATTCCGACGCGCGCCCCTCCAGAACGGCCAGGAGGTGTTCGAGTGCTGGGATCACGTCCTGGACGACGGCCTCGGTGGCGGCCACGCGCAGGGTCGTGGGGAAGGTGTCGTTGGACGACTGCGAGGCGTTGACGTGGTCGTTCGGGTGCACGTCGCGGCCCAGCGCACGAGTGGCCAGGGTGGCGATGACCTCGTTGGCGTTCATGTTCGAGGACGTGCCGGAACCCGTCTGGAAGACGTCTACCGGGAAGTGGGCGTCCCAGGAGCCGGCGGCTACCTCGTCGGCGGCGGAGGCGATGGCCGCGGCCACGTCCTGGTCGAGAACGCCGAGCTGGGCGTTGACTCGGGCCGCGGCGCCTTTGAGCAGGCCGAGGGCCCGGATCTGGGCTCGTTCGAGGCCTCGACCCGAAATCGGGAAGTTCTCGACCGCGCGTTGGGTTTGGGCGCGCCACAATGCGTCGATCGGCACGCGGACTTCACCCATCGTGTCGTGCTCGACGCGGTACTCCTGTTCAGACATACCTCCGAGTCTCTATCGTCGATCACAGCACTGCCACCCACCACTGGCAGAAGGGCACCACTCATGGAGCGTGACGTCGACCTCCTCATCGTGGGCGCTGGTCCCACGGGGTTGTTCGCCGCTTATTACGCAGGCTTCCGGGAACTGAACGTCGCTGTGGTCGACGCGCTGCCAGAGCCAGGCGGTCAGGTGACGGCGATGTATCCGGAGAAGATGATTTTCGACGTGGCCGGGTTTCCCGCGGTGCGCGGGCGCGACCTCGTCAACGGCCTGGTGGAGCAGGCTGGGCAGTTCAAGCCGACCTATCTGCTCGGGCATCAGGCCCGCACTTGTGAGTCCATTGAGGACGGTCTGCGGATCGGTCTCGCGGACGGGTCGGTGATCAGGACCAAGGCCGTGCTGATCACGGCCGGCATGGGCGAGTTCAACCCGCGACCGCTGCCGGCGGGCGACGGCTGGCTGGGGCGCGGGATGGTGCATTTCGTGCCGGTTCTCGCCGAGCACGCGGGGCAGCACGTGGTGATCGTGGGCGGTGGCGACTCGGCGTTCGACTGGGCGCTGGCGCTGCACCCGATCGCCGCCAGCGTCTCGATCGTCCACCGCAGGGCCAACTTCCGGGCCCACGCGGCGACCGTGCGGCAGGTGCGGGAGCTCGGCGTCGAGATCATCACGGACGCCGAGGTGCTGGCGCTGCGCGGTGAGCCACTGTCCGAAGTGGACGTCAAGGTCAAGGGTGAGGACGTGAAGACGTTGCCCGCGCAGACAGTTGTCGCGGCGCTCGGGTTCACCGCCGACCTCGGGCCGATCGAGTCGTGGGGGCTTGAGCTCGACCACCGCGCGGTGGTCGTCGACACCACGATGAAGACCAGGCTGGACCGGGTGTACGCGGCGGGCGACGTCGCGCAGTACCCCGGCAAGGTCAAGCTCATCGCCACCGGGTTCGGCGAGGCGGCGACCGCGGTGAACAACATCGCGGTGATGCTCAACCCGTCCGCGCACCTCTTCCCCGGGCATTCCAGCGACGCCGGCTGAGCGATCCGGCACCGCTGTCAGGCCTCTGGCAGCGGTGCCGGATCGTGCTTCGCCAGGTGCTGGAAGATGATCGACGTGCGCCAGCCGAGGATCTCCTTGCGCTGGCTCAACCGGTCGACCAGGAACGCGTGCAGGTGCTCGTTGTCCTGAGCGCCCACGTGGATGACGAAGTCGTCGCTTCCCGCCATCACGAACACCGCCGTCACCTCGGGCAGCCCGGCCGCGAAGGTCTTGAAGTTGTCGATGACGGCTCGGCTCAACGGGCGTACCTGCACCGACACCAGCGCCTGCACGCCGCGGTTCAGCGCGGACGGGGCGATGTCGGCGTGGTAGCCGCGGATCACGCCGCGCTCGCGCAGCAGCCGGATGCGTTCGAGACTCGTGGACGGCGCCACGCCCACCTTGCGTGCGATGTCGCGGTTCGACTGCCGGGCATCGCGCTGCAGTTCCCGCACGATCGCCGAATCAAGTTCGTCCATCTCGCTCCCTGGACCTGGTTGCCGAATGTTGTTCGCCAGTGCGCCGCTGCAGCTGCCGATCACCCTAACTTCGAGGCCGGAGCATGGCGGAAGTTCGGGAGGAACGCAGATGTGGGAACACGAGCAGCTGGTCGTCCGCACCGGGAAGCGATCGGGGATGACCACGATGGTCGCGCTGCACTCGACCGAGGCGGGGCCGGCGGTCGGCGGGTGCCGGATGAAGCCCTACGACCAGATCACCGACGCCGTCACGGACGTGCTGCGGCTCTCGAAGGCGATGACGCTCAAGTGCGCGGCCGCCGGAATTCCCCACGGCGGGGCCAAAAGCGTGATCGTCGTCGACCGGCCGCTCACGCCGGCACTGCGCCGCCAGGTGCTGCTCGACCACGCCGACCTGATCAACGAGTTCGGTGGCGCCTACCGCGCGGGTCCGGACGTCGGCACGGGGCCGGACGACATGGCGGTGCTGAGGGAACTCACCCCGCATGCCTATTGCCTGCCGGAGGAACAGGGAGGCACGGGTTCGTCGAGCGGGCCCACGGCGCGGGGTGTGCTGGCCGCGCTGAAAGCGGCGTCGCAGCACGTCTTCGGCACGCCCGACCTCACTGGTCGCAAGGTGGTGATCAGCGGGTTCGGTTCGGTGGGGGAGCTGATCGCCAGAGGGCTCGAAGGCGCGGAGGTCATCGTGTCCGATGTGGACGGAGGCAGGCGCACGGACGAGTTCGGCTGGGTGGAGCCGGATCAGGCGTACCGGATCAAGGCCGACGTGCTCGTCCCCGCCGCGGTGGGCGGGGTGCTGAGTCCGGAAACGGTGGCACAGCTGGACGTCCGGCTGATCGTCGGCCCCGCCAACAACCAGCTCACCGACGACAGCGTGGCCGGCCTGCTCGCGCAACGCGGCATCGTCTGGGTTCCCGACCACGTCGCCAGTGCCGGCGGGGTGATCTACACGCTGGCCAGGGAGGACGACGGGGCCGACCACGAGACGGCGCTCAAGAGGGTCGACGACATCGAGGCGACGGTCGGGAAGCTCCTCGGAACGCGCCAGTGATACGTCAGCGGCGCGTCGGCGGCGGCCCATAGACTCCCCAGCCGACAGGTCCTGGGGGGATGTTCGTGATTCACGTCTATTGGGCCGACGTGGTGCCCGGCACGCCGTGGTGGGCGGGGCCGGCCACGCGGGAGCGGCCCCGCACGGTCTACTGGCAGCCGCTGTCCGACCTGGTGGAAAGCCGGGTCAACGCCGAGGTCGACACGTCGGGCTGGGGCTCGGACGTGCTGGTCGAGCTGACGCTGCCGAGCCGGCTGGTGCCCGACATCGGGGTGTTGGCGGGGTTCACGGTGGCGCAGCTCGCCCTGCCGGACGCGCTCAACCGCTCGCGGGACGTCGAACTGGTCGTGACCGCGCTGGAGGACGGTGTGCACGCCACGGTCGAACGGGTCGCGCGCCGGCTCGGTGTGCCGTACGTGCGGACCAGGGCGGAACCGAAGGGGCTCGAGCACCCGCTGCGGCTGAGCACGCTGGCGGGGCGGTTCGGCGGGACGATCGCGCTCGTGTCGCCGCGCATGGCATCGGACGAGTTCATGGCCTCGCTGCCGGCCGAGGAAGTCCCGTGGGAGCGCTACGAGGACTGGCGGGTGGTCCGGCCGAACCGGGACCCGGCAGGACGTCCGGTGTCCGATGTGGACTTCAGCGCGGTGGACGTGCCGGTGTTGCTGGACAACCTGTCCGCGGATTCCGGTACGGCGCTGGTCGTGGTCGGCAAGGAGCTCGAACGGCTCACCGGCTGGCTGCCCACGGGTCTCGCGGGCCGCGTCTCGGTCATGGGACGCGATGAGGGATGCTGGTGGGCAGCCATCGGTTGAGGAGCCCAGGATGTCCCGGTTGAAGCTGGTCGCGGTACTTGCCGCCGTAACTGCGCTCGGTGGGTGCTCTTCCACCCACACCTGGGGCGCGAAGCTCACGCCGACCGGGTTGCCGCGGCTCGTCGACACCGTCTGCGGTGCGCCGGACGTGGCGGCGATGTGGATTCGGGCGGCGAACGACAACGCGGAGATCTGGCGGATCGAGTTCGCGCGACCGGTCCCGCTCCGCGAGGTCACCGTCGGTCAGAAGCCCGAGGGCGCGGAGGAGAAGGTGGCCTGGCAGCCCCAGGCGGGTGATCGGCTTCTGCAGGCGTCCGTGCGGCGCAGCGACGGCAGCACACCCGTCGTGGAGTTCACGCTCGACCAGCTGAAGGACGGCAAGGTCAAGTACGAGGACGAGTACCTCACCGCGGACGAGTTCGCGCAGAAGCGGGCCAGCTGCTAGAGGGCCTGACCGGTGCCGGCCAGGCCCTGCACAGCAACGATTACGGCAGCACCTGGACCTTCTCGCCGATCATCAGGTTGTCGTAGAACACCAGCGACGCATCGGCGGACAGCCGGATGCAGCCGTGCGACTGGACTCCGGTGTCACCCTGGTGGAAAGCGATACCGGTCGTGGTGAAGTACACCGCGTTCGGCATCGGGCCGTTGTAGGGGACGCTCCAGTCGTTCTTCACCTTGCGCAGCACCGAGAACGTGCCCACCGGGGTCTCGTACCCCGGCTTGCCGTGACTGATCGGCACCGGGCCGTAGCTCGTATTGCCGTTGAACACCAGCCACGCCTGGTTGGTGGACTTCACCAGGCACGCTCCGTTGTAGACGGTGCATCCCGCCTGAGCTTGCGCGGGTACCGCGAAACCGAGGATCAGGAGCACCGTCGCGATCAGAACTCGCATCTCACATCACCCCTCGGTAGTGGAGTAACCATTACCGAGTGATCTGAATCATGAGACCACTTGAACGGTGTCGCCGATCGAGAGGTTGGTGAAGTAGTACTGGGCCGCCGCCGGGTCCAGGTGGATGCAACCGTGCGACGGGACGTCCAGCGAGCCCTCGTGGAACGCGATGCCGCTCTCGGTGAAGTACGTCGACCACGGCATGGGCGCGTTGTACGGCCGGCTCCACTCGTCCTTCACCTTGCGCAGCACCGGGAAGTTGCCGAGCGGCGTCTCGAAGCCCCTGCGCCCGTGCGTGATCGGGCTCGGGCCGTGGACGATCTTGTCGCCACGCACGATCCACGACTGGTTCGTGGAGAGCTGGATGCACGCGCCGTCGCTGATCGTGCACGGCGTCGGCTTCACGACCGGCGGCGGTGGTGGCGGGGGAGGAGGCGGTGCCGGCGTCTCCGACGACGGTGCGGGAGACGGCGGCGGCGAAGAAGAAGACGACTGAACAGTCGAAGAAGTTGGTGGCGCCGCAGGCGTCTCAGCGTGCACGGCCCCCTGCGCGCACCCCGCCACCGACATCAACGCGACCGCTGCGAGCAACATCCGCATCGCGTACCCCCTGGTGATTCATCCTTTGCCGAAGTAGACGACCGGACGATCACTCAGGTTGCAAAGCAGAGGGCCCGCCTCCGTAACAGTTGGGAGACGGGCCCTCGGAATGCGTTCAGCGGACTACAGGCCACCCACGTTGGTGCTGACCCACGAGCGGTAGTACGAGACGTCCACGTAGATCGACGGAGCGGTCGCGCAGGTCGCGCCGCCACCGGAGCGGCTGGTCGCGCCGATGAGCTCCCAGCGACCGGACACGGACTTCACCTGCGGGCCACCCGAGTCGCCGTAGCAGGCGCCCTTGTTGCCACCGGTGTTGTTCGTGCAGATCTCCGACGCGGCGGCGATGCCGGAGCAACGGCTGTCCGCGACGATCGAGGTGTTGAGCTCCTGCAGGGTCACCGGAGCACCACAGCCGCCGCGGGTCGGGCAGGTCTGGCCCCAGCCGATGATGCGGGTCGCGGTGCCGACCGGGCCGGACGCCGCCGAGATGGCGATCGGGGCCTGGCTGACCGAGGTGTTGAGCTGCACCAGCGCCAGGTCGGCCGACGGGTGCGTGATGATCCGCGAGGCGCCCGTGGTGGTGCCGCCGCTGGTGCGGTTGGTCGTGCCGATCCGGGTGCGGATCGACGCCGCCGACGAGCCCTGGACGCAGTGCTTCGCCGTGACGACCCAGTTGGCCTTGATCAGCGACGCACCGCAGAAGTGGCTGCCGGAGGTGCTCTGCAGCGACACCATGAACGGGTAGACCTGAGAGGCGTTGGTGCCGCCGACGATCATCGGCGAGACCTCGCCGTCGGCGGTGGGAGCAGGAGCCGCGGTGGCCGCGGCGGCCGAGGCGAGCAGGGCGCCCGCGGCCACGACGACTGCGGAGAACAACGAACGTGCCCTCATCGTTGAGTTTCCCTTCCTGAACCCGGCGCAGGGTTGCCGGGGTCAGTTCGGAAACTAAGGACAAAGGTCACACTGTCACTAGGGTCACTCGTCTGGTCACTGAGCGTTCACAGTTGCCCTTTAAGGCAGCGGCTGCTGCACGTCCTCAGGCAGATCGAAGTCGACGCTGGCGTATTCGCGCAGCTTGTGCAGGCTGTGGAAGCCGTCGATCATGCGCACGGTGCCGGACTTGGATCGCATCACGATGGACTGCGTGGTGCAGCCACCCGCCCGATAGTGCACACCGCGCAGAAGGTCACCATCGGTCACACCCGTGGCGCAGAAGAAGACGTTGTCGCCCGACACAAGATCGTTCGTGGTGAGCACGCGGGACAGGTCGTGGCCCGCGCCGATCGCCTTCTCACGCTCCTCGTCGTCCTTGGGCCACAGCCGGCCCTGAATGGCGCCACCGACGCACTTGAGCGCCGCCGCCGCGATGATGCCCTCGGGGGTGCCGCCGATGCCGATGAGCATGTCCACGCCCGACGTGGGGCGCGCGGCCGCGATGGCGCCCGCCACGTCGCCGTCGGAGATGAAGTGGATGCGGGCGCCCGCGCGGCGGACCTCCTGCACGATGTCCTGGTGCCGTGGGCGGTCCAGGATGCACACGTTCACGTCGGACACGTCGCTGTGCTTGGCCTTCGCGACCCGGCGGATGTTCTCCGCGATCGGCGCGGTGATGTCGATGACGTCGGCCGCCTCCGGGCCCACGGCCAGCTTCTCCATGTAGAACACGGCGGACGGGTCGAACATCGCCCCGCGCTCGGCCACGGCCAGCACGGCCAGCGCGTTCGGCATGCCCTTGGCCATCAGCGTGGTGCCGTCGATCGGGTCGACCGCGACGTCGCAGTCAGGGCCCTCGCCGTTGCCGACCTCTTCACCGTTGAACAGCATGGGCGCCTCGTCCTTCTCGCCCTCGCCGATGACCACGACACCACGCATCGAGACGGTGTGGATCAGCTTGCGCATCGCGTCGACCGCGGCGCCGTCACCGCCGTTCTTGTCGCCGCGTCCCACCCACCGGCCGGCGGCCATCGCCGCTGCCTCGGTGACGCGCACGAGCTCCAACGCCAGGTTCCGGTCCGGGGCTTCGCGACGTCGTTCCGCGGGGGTGTTCACCATTGCGCGCCTCCATGCGACTACTCAGCGTGCCGGATTTTGTGATCGGCAACTGAATCCTTGCACGGGATCACGCCTCGGAAACGTCCTCCTCGACCACAGCGAGAGCTGCATCGATTCGCTCACGCGCACCCGCGAGATGCTGCTCACAAGTCTTGGCGAGCGCCTCACCGCGTTCCCACAGCGCGAGTGAGTCCTCCAGCGACAGGCCTCCGGCCTCCAGCTTGCGGACCACGTCGACCAACTCGTCCCGGGCGGCTTCGTAACCCAGCGTCTCCGAACTCACGCGGACTGACTCCTCAGACGGCTCAACACGGTCGCGACGGCCAGGTCGTAGCCGACCAGCGCCTCCGCGAACTCCTCGCCGTCACCCTCTCGCACCGCCTCGTCGATGAGAGCCTCGGCCTCCGCGACGCGCCGGTACTGCACCGTCCCGGCGGTGGCTTCGCTCAGATCGTGCAACGTGAGGATCAGCGTGCGGCGGCTCTTGGTGTCGCAGTCGCCCACCAGTGCCGTCCAGCACTCCGCCGCGGCCTTGTTCGCCGCCTCCGCCTTGTGCCGCAGTCCCGTCGTGCAGTTGCCGGCCGCCTCCATGGTCAGGGGCAGGAACACGGCATCACGCATCATCGGTACCTCCCCCTTCCACCTTGGTGACCAGTGCCTGCACTGCTCCGTCAACGACGCGTACCCGCAGCTGTGTTCCGCTCGGGGCGTCCGTCACAGACCGCAACACGCCGTCGGGCCCCTCGGATGTGACGAGTTGCACAACGGCGTATCCGCGGGCCAGCGTGGCGGCTGGTCCGAGGGTCGTCAAGCGGGCTTTCGTCCCGGACAGGTGGACGTCTTCCCGATCGAGACGTTGCGTGATGGCCCTGCGGCCTTGGTCACGAAGCCGATTCACGTCTTCGGCCCTGCGCTCCAGTGGACCGTACGGGTCCGAAAGTACTGGTCGGGAGCGCAACTGGTCGAGCAGTTTGCGTTCGCGGTCGACCCAGCCGTGCAACGCGCGCCGGCCGCGGTCGCGCATCTGGCGGACGCGTTCACTCTCTTCAGCGACATCGGGAACCACCCGTTTGCCTGCGTCGGTCGGCGTCGAACAACGCAGGTCGGCGACGTGGTCGAGCAGTGGCGTGTCCGGTTCGTGCCCGATCGCCGACAGCACCGGCGTGCGGCACTGGGAGACCGCGCGGCACAGCGCCTCGTCGGAGAACGGCAGCAGGTCCTCCACGCTGCCGCCGCCGCGGGCGATGATGATCACGTCGCACTCGGCGTCGCGTTCCAAAGTGGACAGCGCGGTCATCACCTGGGTGACCGCCATCGGGCCCTGCACGGCGACGTTGATGACGCGGAAATGCGCTCCGGGCCAACGGTTGCGCGCGTTCGTGAGCACGTCTCGTTCCGCCGCCGACGCGCGCCCGGTGATGAGCCCGATCTTGTTCGGCAGGAACGGCGGCCGGCGCTTGCGGCGCGGGTCGAACAGGCCCTCGGCGTGCAGCAGCTTGCGAAGGCGCTCGATGCGCGCCAGCAACTCGCCGACGCCGACCGCGCGGATGTCGTCCGCCCGCAGGCTGAGCGTGCCGCGGTTCGGGTAGAAGCTGATCTTCCCGTGCGCGATCACCCTGCTGCCCTCGGTGAGCTGCAGCTCGCGGATCATCGAGGCGTTGCAGGTGATCGACATCGACATGTCGACGCTCGGGTCGCGCAGCGTCAGGAACGCCGTCGAGCTGCGCGCGTTGAGCTGCGTGACCTGGCCCTCGACCCAGACGTCGCCGAGCCGGTTGATCCAGTCGAGCAGCTTGCGGGCGACCGTCCGCACCGGCCAGGGGTTCTCCGGCGTGGATTTCGCTTCTGTCACTGAGCCTTGACCGTCGCAATCCGCCTGTTGAGCATGCCGACGAACTCAGGCCGCGACTCGTGCGCCTGCTCGTAGCGCAGCAGTTCCTCCAGCTGCTCGACGTCGAGGTTGCGCAGCCGCGCGCGAAGCTGGGCGATCGACAGCTCGTCGTAGGCCGGCAGGAACTCGGGCACCTCGGCGATCGCGCGCTCTTCCTCTTCCCACGGGTCGTCGGCGGGAATTTCCTGAGAAGTCGTGACCGGTGTCTCGTCCTCGTCGAACGTCGCCCACTCCGGCTCTTCCTCCGCGGGCCTCAGTCCGGAGAGGACGTCGTCGCCCTTGATGGCGAGTTCGGTCACATGCTGCTGCACGCGCATCGACAACTGCATTGCCTCGCTGACCACCGTCAACGGGAGTCCGGCGAGCTGCTGCGGCAGCCTGCGGGCCTGTTCGAGGGCGGTCACCGCGAGTCCGGCGGCGACGCGGACACCCAAAGGCAGTGGCTTCATGCCGTCTAGCCTGCCGCAACCGCGTCTGAAATGCCTAGGAACGCGACTGGGTACCCTGGGGCCATGCCCAAGCGAGTCCTGTTGGCGAAGCCGCGTGGTTACTGCGCGGGCGTTGATCGTGCCGTGGAAACGGTCGAGCTCGCCCTCGAGAAGTACGGCGCACCTGTCTACGTGCGCAAGGAGATCGTCCACAACAAGTACGTCGTGGAGACGCTGTCCGACCGCGGTGCCATCTTCGTCAACGAGACGGACGAGGTTCCTGAGGGCGCACTCGTGGTGTTCTCAGCACACGGCGTGTCGCCGGCCGTGCACGAGGAGGCCGCGAACCGTTCGTTGCGCACCATCGACGCCACGTGCCCGTTGGTGACGAAGGTCCACAAAGAAGCGGTGCGGTTCGCCAAGGAGGACTACGACATCCTCCTGATCGGCCACGAGGGCCACGAGGAGGTCGAGGGCACCGCCGGTGAGGCGCCGGACCACGTGCAGCTCGTCGACACCGCCGAGGACGCCGCCAAGGTCGAGGTGCGCGACCCTTCGAAGGTCATCTGGCTGTCCCAGACGACGCTCTCGGTCGACGAGACCATGGTGCGCGTGCGGCAGCTCAAGGACCGCTTCCCGGAACTGCAGGACCCGCCGTCCGACGACATCTGCTACGCCACCTCGAACCGCCAGACCGCGGTGAAGACGATGGCGCCGTCGTGCGACCTGGTGCTCGTCGTGGGCTCGAAGAACTCCTCCAACTCGGTCCGGCTGGTCGAGGTCGCGCTGCAGCACGGCGCCAAGGCCTCGTACCTGATCGACTACGCCAAGGAGGTCGACCTGGCGTGGCTCGAGGGCGTCGAGACCGTCGGCGTCACCTCCGGCGCGTCGGTGCCGGACCTGCTGGTGATGGAGCTGCTGAAGTTCCTGGAGTCGCACGGTTACGACTCGGTCGAGGAGATCACCACGGCGAACGAGAAGATCGCCTTCTCGTTGCCGCGGGAGCTCCGCAAGGACCTGGTGCGTTAGTTCTCGACGATCCTGAGGGCCTGGGCCATGTCCAGGCCCCACACCTGGATCGCGTCCGCACCGGCGGACACCAGCTGTGAGCCGTCGGGCCGCCACGCCACGTGCGTGACGCCCCGGCTGTGTCCGCGCAGGGTCGCCCACGCGGTTCGTTCGCGCACGTCCCACACGATCACCGAACGGTCGGTGCTCCCGCTGGCGAGCCGGTTGCCGTCCGGGCTGAACTCCAGCGCCTTGACCGCGTCGGTGTGCCCGCGCAGCTCGCCGAGCTTCTGCCACGTGTTGGTGTCCCACAACGCGATCAGGCCGTCGTCGCCACCCGTCGCGAGGATCTTGCGGTCGGGGGAGAGCGCCAGCGCCCGCACCGCCGCGGAATGCGTGCGGGGCAGGGCCATGTTCTGGTTCTGGAGACCGTTGTCGCGCACCAGCACCTCGCCGTCCTCGCGGGCGAACACCAGTTGGTTGTCGCGGCGGCCGAACGCGACGGCGGTGCGCGGACCGCTGGAGTCGCCACCGAGGAAGTCCGGCTTGCTCTCCTTCTCCAACGACCACAGGGCGTCGGGTTCCGCGGCGCTCACCACCGCGATCCTGTTCTCGCCGAACGCGATGCCCGTGGTCGTGCTTCCGGCAGGGACGCTCGGTTCGCTGACCTTCTCCCCGGTCCTGGCGTCGCGCACCTGGAGCCGGCCGTTCAGGACGACCAGGTCGTGGTTCGGGCTGAAGCGACCAGAACGGCTTTGCGGCACACCGGTTTCGATGCGTTTGAGCGTGCGCAGCGTGCTGTCCCGGCGTTCGATCACGCCGGTGTCGTCGAGGGTGACGATCGAGCCGTCGTCGTCGACGGTGAGCGCGCGGACGGTGTAGCCGGCGGTCCGCGGCACGCTGCCCGGCGGCCAGAACCGCAGGGCTCGCGGGGTGAGCACGGCCAGTCCGCCGTCCGGGGAGAACTTGACGCTCCTGGCCGGCTCGTTGATCACGATCGTCGTGATGGCGTTGCCGTGCGCGACGTCCCAGATGTGCGCGCGGCCGTCCTCGCCGCCGGAGACCAGCATGCTGCCGTCGGCGCTGAGCGACAGGCTGTTGACGACACCGGTGTGCGCGGGTGGCGTGGCGACCACTGCGCCGGTCGCGAGGTCCCTGACCTGCACCTGGCCCTCGGTGGTGGCGATCGCGGCCAGCTTGCCGCCTGGCAGCAGCCGCACCCTGGTGATCTCGCCGGACTGCACCTGCAGGCCGCCGGTTCGTTGCTGTGTCCGCAGGTCCCACAACCCGATGGAGCCCGCCGTGACCAGCGCGAGCACCCGGTCGTCCGCGATGTCGAACGGGCCGTTGATCGGTCCGACCGGCAGCGAGTAGCGCACCTGGCGGGTGGCCAGGTCCCAGACGTCGCCACCGACGACGAGCGAGCGGCCGTCCGCGGTGAAGGCGACGCCACCTCGGGTGCCCTGGCGCTGGAGGACGATCTGCTCGGCCTCCGGGCCCGTCCAGAGCACGATCCGGCCGTCGTGCAGGCACACCGCGATCGTGCGGCCGTCCGGAGCGATGTCCCAGGAGTAGACCGTGCCCGTCATGCTCGGGCGCCACCTGGCCTTCAGCGCCAGGGTGGCCGTGTCGTGCACGACCAGGCCTTCCGGGCCCATCAGGGCGATGAAGTCCTTGCCGAACCCGAAGCTCCACCCGCCGAGGTGGTCGAGCTTGCGGCCCCGTGCGGACGCCGACGCGCTCAGCACGCGGCTGCGCGCCTCTGGCGTCGGATAGGTCCGGTAGGCCTCGGCGGCCTTGCGGGCGGACTGGTGGGGGTCGCTCACGACGAGTGCTTCCGAGGCCGCCGCCAGCTGCTGCGACTGCGTGATGAGGCCGAGTCGCTCGACCTCACGGCGCTGCTGGACGGCGACGACGGCGCTCGCGGCGGTGGCCACCAGCAGGGCCGTCAGGCCGACCGCGATCCAGCGCAGGCGGCGGGTGCGGCGGCGTTCGAGTGCCTTCGAGGCGCCGATGAACTCGCGTTCGGTGCCGGTCAGCTCCGGCTTGGCCCGTTCCATCCACTCGGTCGTCTCGGCGAGCCTGGTGGTCCGGTAGAGCGAGTCGGTGTCGCGACCCAGTTCCTGCCACGTGCGGGCGGCGTCGGTGAGCCTGCGGTGCGTGCTGAGGCCCTCGCGGTCCTCGTCCAGCCACGCCCGGAGCCGCGGCCAGGCCTGGAACAGGGCCTCGTGCGTCACCTCGACCGTGTGCTCGTCGACGGTGATCAGCCTGGTGTCGGCGAGGACGTCGAGGACCTCCTCGCCCACGACGTCCTGGCGCGGGACGGGGCGTTTGGTGCCGTCGGCGCTGAGCCGGAGCAGGAGCTGTTTGGCCAGCCGCTGCTCTTCCTCGTCCAGGGTGGCGAACGCGGCCTCGGCGCTCTGCGCGAGCGCGCCCTGGATACCGCCGGCGGACTGGTAGCCGCCGAGGGTGAGGGTGTTGCCGCGTCTGCGGTGCCACGTCTCGAGCAGCGCGTGGGACACGAGGGGGAGCACGCCGCTGCGGCCCGCGGCCTCGGCCACGAGGGTGCTCAGCAGGGCCGTTTCGACGGTGCAGCCGACGGTCGCGGCCGGCTGGGTGATCGCGCGGCGCAGCTCGTCCGGGGTCATCGTGCCGAGCAGCACCTGGGCGTCGGTCAGCGCGTCCGCGAGCTTCGGGTACTGGGCGCAGTGCGGGTAGAAGTCGGACCGGACCGCGATGACCTTCTTGCAGTCGGCGGTGAGCAGCGCGTCGAGGAACGCGGCGCGCTGGACCTCGTCCTCGCAGAGCGTGAAGAGCTCCTCGAACTGGTCGACGACCAGCAGGTCCGGGTACCGCGCGAGCGCGTCGGAGATGGCGGCGTCGGGGTCCTGGCCTGGAGTGCACACCACCGCGTTATCGAACCTCGCCGCGATACCGGCCCGCAGCAGCGACGACTTGCCCTCACCGGACGCGCCGAACACCGCGAGGAACCGCTGCCGGTCCAGCCGGTCGAGCAACGTGCGGGTCAGCGCCTCGCGGCCGAAGAACCTGTCGGCGTCCTCGGTGGTGAACGGGTTCAGACCCACGTACGGCGACGGTCCGTCGACGGCCCTGCTCTGTGCCATCGCGACCGCCAGGTCGTGCCAGCGGCGTTCCCACGCGGGTTCGTCGCCCTGGCAGGCCCGGACGTAGGCGAGCGTGACGTCGAGGCCGGGCAGCTTGCGCCCGCCTGCCGCGTCGGACAGCGTGCTCGCCGAGAAGTGCGCTTTGCGGGCCAGATCCCGATAGCTCGGTTTGCCCGCGTTTGTGCGCAGCTGTCTCAAGTCTGCGGCGAACAGCAGCAACGGACTGTCGCCCTCGTCCAGTGGACGTTCTCCCCTAGGCATCGAACTCATGCTGGCAGAGTGCGTGCTGGTCAGGGGGTTGTTGTCCGGGATCCGTTGTACGGCGTTCGCGGGGGCGATCACGAACAACGGGCGTTGGTGCGGTTAGCGCTCCTCGCGCGGGGGGCGGGGCCTGCGCTGACCGGCCGGACGCTCGCCACGGGCCGCACCGTCCGGACGCGGGCGGCGGGCGGGCGCACCCTCGGGGCGCGGCCGCCGGACTGGAGCGCCTTCGCGGCCTTCACGGTTTTCGCGGCCTTCCGGGCGGGGACGGCGCGGACGGTCCTCGTCCTGCTCCTCCCGCGGCCGGCGGACCGGCTTGCCGCGTTCCCGGATCTCCGCCTTGGCCTCGCGGACCTCGTCCTTGGACGGCCGGTTCGGGTCCTTCTGGATGACCATGCGCAGGATGCCCACCGCGACGGTGACGGCGGTGGTGATGGCCATGACCGGGAAACTGTCGATCAGCGGCTTGCCCAGGCCGAGGGCCATGTTGGCGAGGCCGCCCTTCTGGACGCCACCGGTGAACAGCACCAGCACGGGCACCGTGGCGGCCAGGACGAGCGGCGGCTGCACCATCGGCGCGAACAGGCTGCGGCGCTGGACCAGCAGGATCGCGGCGAGGGCGCCGACGAAGAACACGGCGATGAACGTCCAGCCGACGGTCTTGCTGGAGTTGATGTCGATGAACGCGCCGATGAACGCCGGGACCAGGGAGGACAGGATCGCAGCCCACCACGGGATGCCCTTGAACTCGCCGAAGACGGCCCGGTAGTTCCACGGAACCGCGTCGTAGTCCTCGACGTCGTCATCGAAGGCTGCTGAACGCTCGCGCAACGCACTCACGCCGCACACGGTAGCCGTTCGGCCAATCGGTGTTTGTGAGTCCGTGGGTTTCTCACCCAGAAGCAACCTTTGCGCACGCTGCGTGCGTTTTAAGCGGACTGTTCGTCCGCCCTTCGGACCAGGGGGAGGGGCGTGGGGGTGGCGGAGGCGTCGGTCAGCGGCTCCACGCTCGCCCGGAAGCCCTCCAGGGCGTCCAGCTCGCGGCGCCGTGCACTCAGGAACCGCTGCAGGTGCGTGGTGGAGAGGTTGACCGCCTCGATCGCGGTGTCGGCGGCCCGGTTCGCCCGGCCGGCCTGCAGCCTGACCTGCTCGACGTCGTCGGCCAGCGCCCGTTCGGTGACCGCGAACATCGCGCTCGACGCGATCACGGCGAACCCGGTCGGGCCGCACAGGAAGACGCGGCGGTCCAGCAGCCAGCGCAGCAGTTCGGGGTCGGTGTCCAGGGCGGCGACCACCGCGCCGTCGTTGGGGACGAACATGATCGTGCCGTAGATGGCGTCCGCCCAGCGCTGGTAGCCCTTGCCGGCCAGTTCGGCGGCGCGCGAGCGGATGTTGCGGACGTGCACCCGCAGCGCGTCCTGACGTTCCTGCGGATCGTCCGTTTCGACCGCTTCGGCCCAACAGGCCATGGACATCTTCGAGTCGACGGGGACCGCACGACCGCCGCCGACGTTCAGCACCATGTCCGGACGCACGGCTCCACCGCCGGCAACGTCCGTTTGCAGCGTGTAGTGGAGGTTTTCCCTCAGGCCGAGTGCGCGCGCCGTTTCGACGAGCACCTGTTCGCCGAGTTCACCGCGGCCACTCACGCTGGAGAACGCCACTTCGTAGCGTTGCAGGGCTTGTTGCTGGGCGTCGTAGCGCGCGCGTTCGGTGCCGATGGCGGCGAGCGCTTCGTCGGTGCGGCGGACGCTGTCCTGGTAGAGGCGCCAGACGAACAGCAGCGCCCCGGCACTGACGAGCGCCAGGACGAGCGAGGCGGTGATGATCACTGCGGTCACGGCACCGATGATGCTCCCCCAAAGATGTTGAACTCGATCGGGTGACACGCCGGGAACCCTCCCGGAGATTTGTCAGACCCCGTCTCTACGGTTGGTGCCATGCGGATCCTGCACACCTCCGACTGGCACGTGGGGCGCACCTTCCACGGCCGCGACCTGCTCGTGGAGCAGGAGTCGGTGCTGAGCGGCCTCGCTGACCTGGTGTCTTCCGAGAAGGTCGACGTCGTGGTCATCTCCGGCGACCTCTACGACCGCGCGGTGCCGTCCGCCGACGCGGTGTCGTTGTGCGCGCGCGTGCTGATGCGCATCCGCGCGGCCGGGGCGCGGATCGTGATCACCCCTGGCAACCACGACTCGGCGGCGCGGATCGGGGTGTTCGGCGAGTTCGCCGAGGCGGGCGGCCTGCACCTGCGCACGCAGATCTCGTTGCTGGACAAGCCGGTCGAGCTTTCGGACGAGCACGGGCCGGTTCTGGTGTACGGCATTCCGTTCCTGGAGCCGGAGCCCGCGAGGCACGTGCTCGGGGTGGCGGAGAAGGGGCACGCCCCGGTTCTCGGTGAGGCGATGCGGCGTATTCGCGCTGACCTGGCCGGTCGTTCCGGTCGATCGGTGGTGCTGGCGCACGCGTTCGTCACCGGCGGGGCGCCGTCGGAGTCCGAGCGCACGATCGCGGTGGGCGGCGTGCAGGACGTGTCGATGCAGGTGTTCTCGGGCGTCGACTACGTGGCGCTCGGGCATCTGCACGGGCCGCAGACCCTGGCGGAGAACCTGCGGTACTCGGGTTCGCCGCTGGCGTACTCGTTCTCCGAGGCGCGGCACCGCAAGTCGGTGTGGCTGGTGGAACTGGACGCGGGCGGGCTCGTCGGGGTGGAGCGGCGGGATCTGCCGGTGCCGCGCCCGCTGGCCTCGCTGACCGGTACGTTGGCCGAGGTGCTGGAGGATCCGGCGCACACGCCTTTCGAGGGCCACTTCCTGTCGGTGGTTCTGACGGACCAGGTCCGGCCGATGGACGCGTTGCGGCAGTTGCAGAAGCGCTTCGAGCACGCGGTGCACGTGGAATGGCGGCCGGAGCAGGGGCTGCAGCACACCATGACTTACGCGGACCGGGTGCGCGGCCGTTCCGACGAGGAAGTGGCCTGCTGCTTCGTGTCGGACGCGCGGGGTTCCGAGCCCTCCGAGGCGGAGAAGGCGTTGCTGCGCGAGGCGTTCTCGTCGGTGGCGAGGGAGCAGGAGCAATGAGACTGCACCGCCTGGAGCTGACCGCGTTCGGCCCGTACCCGCGGCCGGAGACGGTCGACTTCGACGAGCTGGGCGCGGACGGGTTGTTCCTGCTGCACGGCGACACGGGCGCCGGCAAGACGACGTTGCTCGACGCGGTGGCGTTCGCGCTGTTCGGGCGGGTGCCGGGCGCGCGTGGCGACGTGAAGAAGCTGCGTTGCGAGTACGCCGATCCCGAGGTGCCGACGTCGGTTTCGCTGGAGCTCACCGTGCAGTCGCGGCGGTTCCGGATCGTGCGCTCGCCGGAGTTCGACCGCCCGAAGAAGCGCGGCGGCGGCTTCACCACGCAGCCCGCGAAGGCCTCGCTGACCTGGCTCGAAGGCTGGGAGGGCGAGGGCATCACCCGCATCGACGACGTGGCGCGCGCCGTCGAGGACATGCTCGGCATGTCGTACGAGCAGTTCTTCCAGGTCGTGTTGCTGCCGCAGGGCGAGTTCGCGCGATTTTTGCGCTCGGACACGGCCGAACGCGAGGTGTTGCTGGAGAAGCTCTTCGGCACTGAGCGGTTCCTCGACGTCGAGAAGTGGTTCCGCGACAAGCGGGTCGTGGCCGGTCGCGTGCTGGAGGAGCGCCGTCAGGGCGCCTCCGAGCTGATGCACCGCGTGGCCGAGGCGGCTTCGGAGGAGCCGTCGTTCGAGCCGGGCTGGCTGGAATCGGTGCTGGAGCGGCTTTCTCTCGCGGTGTCCGAGGCCGAGGAGCTGTCCGTCGAAACGGCCGGCGTGGCCGACGGTGCGGACGCCCTGCTGGCCCAGGCCCGCGTGCACGCCGACCAGATCCGCCGCGTCCGCGAGGCCCGCGACCTGCTGGCTCGCGTGGAAGACGCCGACTCGGCGTCGTGGTTCGCCGAACGCGACGCGGCCCGGCGCGCGATCCCGGTCGTGCCGGCCTTCGGTGAGATCGCGAAACTCCAGCAGTCCTACGAGTTCGCTCTTCGTGACGAGACTCGCGCTTTCGAATCGTTGGAGCGCCTGGGTTATTCGGGTTCGGAGCTGCGGGAGGACGCCGAGCGTTACCGCGAGGAAGCCGGTGGCCTGGGCGAACTGGCCGCGGAGGCCGAACGCCAGCAGGCCGACGTGCGCAAGCTGTCGGTGCTGAAGAACTCGTCGTACCAGGTAGAACGCCGCCTGCTGGCCCTGAACGCCGAACTCGAGGTGCTGCCCGAACGCCTGGCGCAGTGCCGCCAGCAGCTCGACGCGGCCGCGGAGGCCTCGGCGCGGCTGGAGGGCCTGAAAGCCCGCGCGGACGCCGCGTCAGCCCTGCCGGACGCCGGAGTTGCGTTGGAGCGCACCAAAAAGGAGCTGCACCAGGCCATCGACGTCCACCAGAAGGCCAAGGACGTCCTCCAGCAGGTCCGCCACCAGCGCCTCGAGAACATGGCCATCGAACTGGCCGCGGCCCTGAAACGCGGCAAACCCTGCGCGGTCTGCGGCTCGCCGTCGCACCCCGCCCCCGCGCAACCGATGCTGGGCGGCGTCGACGCGACCGACGAGGAGGAAGCGGCCCACGACGAACAGCAGGCCCTCGACCGCCGCACCGAGGCCGAACGCGCCGCCCACGCCGCCGAGCTGCGCATCCAGGCCTGCTGGGAAGCCCTGGGCTCCGACGAGCCGGCGTTCGTGCTGGCGGAGTACCGCGCCGCGCTGGAGTTGGCCCGCACCCGTTCGCAGCGCCAGAACGAGTTCGTCGGCCTGGAAGCCAAGACCAGAGAGCTGGGCGCCGAGAAGGCCCAGGTCGAACAGGACCTGGTAGGCCTCCGCACCGAACACACGTCGCTGGTCGCGGTCGTGTCGGAACGCGGCACCCGCCTGGACAAGGCCCGCGGCGAACACGAAGACGTCCTGACCCGCCGCGACCACCTGCTGCGGCTCTCGAAGGCGTTGCTGGAACTGGCCGACCGCCGCGCAGCCCGCGACGCCGCCCTAGCGCGCGTCGAGGAACAGCAGGCGTCGGTAGCGGCTCTGGCCGCCGAGGCCGGCTTCCCGGACGTGGACGCGGCCCTGTCGGCCGCCCGGCCCGCGGTCAAACTCCAGGCGCTGGACGAGCGAATCGCGGCCTGGGAACGCGCCCGCGCCTCAGCCCTGGCGACCCTGGAAGAACTGGCCGAGGTGGACCCGGCCACCGAGGTGGACCTGAACGAGGTGACCGCCGCCGCCTCGTCCGCCCGCGCCGCAGCGTCCTCGGCCGCGACCCGCCTGGCCCGAGCCCGCGCCGCGTTCGAACGCGTGAGCGAGTTGGCCGCTCGACTGCGCGCGGAGTGGAAGTCGTTGGAGCCTTTGGAGGCCTCGTACGCGGAGCTCGACGCGTTGACCGACGTGATCAACGGCCGCGGGCAGAACTCCAAGAAGATGACGCTGCGGTCGTACGTACTCGCTGCGCGCCTGGAGGAGGTGGCCGTGGCCGCCTCGGCTCGGCTGCACCGGATGAGTCAGGGGCGGTACAGCTTCGTGCACTCCGACTCGGCGGGGGCCCGTGGCACGCGCGGTGGGTTGAACCTGGACGTTCTGGACGACTACTCGGGGCGGTCTCGTCCGGCCAAGACCTTGTCCGGTGGCGAGTCGTTCCTCGCGTCGTTGTCGCTGGCTTTGGGGTTGGCCGATGTGGTGGCCAACGAGACCGGCGGGGCGTTGCTGGACACGTTGTTCGTGGATGAGGGGTTCGGGACTTTGGACTCCGACACCTTGGACATCGTGATGAACACTTTGGACGAGTTGCGGGCTGGGGGGCGGGTGGTTGGGCTGGTGTCGCATGTGGAGGAGTTGCGGCAGCGGATTCCTACTCGGTTGAGGGTTCGGAAGGCTCGGTCTGGGTCGACGCTTGAGGTTTCGCTGGGCTGAGGGTTCGTGTGGGGTGGCTTGCGTTGTGGGGGCTGGTCGGGTTGGCACCGTGCGGGTCGGCTTGCGTGGGCGGCGAGCTCATGCCAACCCGTCCGCGTCTCACCCAGATCGCACTCGTGTGCTCGACCCTCTAACCTCGGCCCGTGCTGTCCCACGTGGAAGTCACCGCGCGCGTCACGGTTACCCCGGCCGCCCACTTCGTGTGGTCGAACCGGCTCGACTACTCCCATGACTGCTTTGTGTGCCAACGCGTTGCCCGCCTCGTGCAGCTCCAGCACGGCACGCCGTACGGCCTCTGCGCCGACAACGAGCACCTTGCCCCCATCCGCATCAGCGGGTGTGACATGACGGATCACGGGAGCGAGCGCAGGCTGCGCTGGCGTGTTTCGTTCTGGTGGGCGCCGTTCAGCGACCCGAGGGAGCCGGAGATCCGCGCTTCGGAGTTGCCCGTCCAGCCGTGGGCCAAGGTGCACTACCGCGCTGGCTGTCACAACTGCCGGGACAACAGGGTTGACGACTGGCTCGGCATCGAAGGGGAGTTGACGTCTGGCGCGGCCCCCGTCGTGAGTTCGTGCCCGCGGTGCGGGACGGAGCTGTTGACCGGGTCCGCGCCGGAGATCAACCTCGTCGGTTAGGCCTCGTGGGCCAGCAGCCAGCGCTTGACGTCCAGGCCCCAGCGGAAGCCGCCCAGGTTGCCGCCGATTCGGATCACGCGGTGGCACGGCACGAAGAGCGCCGCCGAGTTGCGTGCGCAGGCCGAGGCCGCGGCGCGGATTGCTGCCGGGCGGCCGGAGAGTTCGGCGTACTCGCTGTAGGTCACGGGTTCGCCGGCCTTGACGGTGCGCAGGACGTCCCACGCGTGTTGCAGGAACGGGCCGGACTTCTGGCGGACCTCGATGGTGTCGATCGAGGTCAGGTCGCCTTCGTGGTAGGCGATCACGGCCTTGGTGACGTCGCCCAGGTCGGGGCGCGGAGAGAGGTCGGACGGCATCAGGGACGCGTGGATCTGGGGGGTCAGCAGGGCGATGTCGTCGGTCCAGCCGCTCGCCAGCACCGCTCCGTCCGGCGCGACGATCACGGTGAACGGCCCCGCCGGGGTGTCCACAGTGGACGTGTGTGCGACGCTCATGATGTTGCTGCCTTCCTCGTCAGGTGTGCTCCGGCGTAGGAGCGCCACGGCCGCCACTCGGGGCCGTGGGAAGCCAGGTGTGGTGAGTCCGGCGGGAGCACCAGCACGTCCGGAGCGCCCAGGACTCGCATGGCTACCTCGTCGGCGACGGAAGTGCCGACCAGGGGTGCCAGTTCTTCGGTCAGGTCTTCCGGCGAGCGGCCCACGTCGATGGCGAGTCTGCCGCTTGCCAGTGCCTCGGTGACGGGGTGGTCCCCCGCCGAGTAGAGGTGGGTCAGGGTGCCGTCCGGGATCTGCAGCGGCACGCCCGCGAACGGGGCCACCAGGCGGAGCAGGGTTTCGGCGCCGTCGACGCTGCCCGGCACGCGGATGCCGGGGACCGCGCGGACCAGCGGGCCGATGATCGGGTCGGCGCTCAGGAACGTGTCCACGGCGACCGGGTCGGCGTCGAGGTCCAGCAGGCGGCGCACGCGGGAGACGGCGGCGCCCAGGTCGCGGACGTCGGCCAGCCTCAGCGAGCACAGGACGTGGTCTGCCGGGAACGTCAGCCGGACAGTTGCTTCGCCGTGTGGCAGCGACAACGTCCGTGCGTAGGAATCGGACGTCACCTCTTCCACGCCCGGCAGCGCGTTCGCGCGGAAGTGCAGCAACAGGCCGTCTGCGTCGAACGGCGGTCGGTAGGGGAGTCGCAGCACGATCCGGCCTGGCGTGCCGACCGGGGTCTTGCCGCGGCCGCGCATGTCGGACGGCGTCGAGGCGAACACCATGCGGATGGTGTCGTTGAACTGCCGCACGGACGCGAAGCCCGCGGCGAACGCGATGTCCGCGAACGGCAGTTCGGTCGTCTCGATGAGCAACCGTGCGGCGTGCGCGCGGTGGGCGCGGGCCAGGGCCAGCGGTCCGGCGCCCAGTTCGGAGGTCAGCACTCGGGTGAGGTGGCGTTCCGAGTAGCCCAGGCGGGAGGCCAGGCCGGTCACGCCGTCGCGTTCGACGACGCCGTCGCTGATCAGGCGCATCGCGCGGCCGGCCAGGTCGGCGCGGAGGTTCCACTCCGGCGAGCCCGGCACGGCGTCCGGGAGGCACCGGCGGCAGGCGCGGAAGCCGGCCGACTGCGCGGCGGCGGCGGTCAGGAAGAACTGGCTGTTCCGGCGCTTCGGGGTCACCGCGGGGCACGACGGCCGGCAGTAGATGCCGGTCGTGCGGACCGCGTGGATGAAGCACCCGTCGAACCGGGCGTCACGTGCGGCGCAGACCCGGTAGGCGTGTTCTTCGTCAATGACCATGCCGTCGATCCTGCCAGCGGGAACGGCCGATGGCTCGCGGGAATCGGACACGACCGTCGTCTGCCGTAGACTCGCTCCCCGTGAGTTTGACCCTCGGTATCGTCGGCCTGCCCAACGTTGGCAAGTCCACCCTCTTCAACGCGCTCACGCGCAACGACGTGCTCGCCGCGAACTACCCGTTCGCGACCATCGAGCCGAACGTGGGCGTCGTGCCGTTGCCGGACGCGCGCCTCACCAAGCTCGCCGAGATCTTCGGCTCCGAGCGCGAGGTGCCCGCCGTGGTGTCGTTCGTCGACATCGCGGGCATCGTCAAGGGCGCGTCGGAGGGCGAGGGCCTCGGCAACAAGTTCCTCGCCAACATCCGCGAGGCGAACGCGATCTGCCAGGTCATCCGCGTCTTCGACGACCCGGACGTCGTGCACGTCGACGGCCGCGTGGACCCGTCGAGCGACATCGAGACGATCAACACCGAGCTGATCCTCGCCGACCTCCAGACCCTCGAGAAGGCCATCCCGAGGATCGAGAAGGAGGCGCGGATGCAGAAGGACCGCCGCGTCGTCCTGGAGAACGCGAACAGGGCCAAGGAAATCCTGGACTCCGGCCGCACGCTGTTCTCGGCACAGTCCGAAGTGGACGGCGAACTGCTGCGTGAGCTCTCCCTGCTCACCACCAAGCCGTTCCTCTACGTCTTCAACGCCGACGAGGGCGTGCTGACCGACGAGGCCCGCATGAAGGAACTGCGCGAGCTGGTCGCCCCGGCCGACGCGGTGTTCCTCGACGCCAAGGTCGAGTCCGAGCTGCTGGAGCTCGACGAGGAGTCGGCCCGCGAGCTGCTGGAGTCGATCGGCCAGCACGAGCCGGGCCTGTACTCGCTGGCCCGCGCGGGCTTCCACACCCTCGGCCTGCAGACCTACCTGACGGCGGGTCCGAAGGAAGCGCGCGCCTGGACCATCCCGCAGGGTGCGACCGCGCCGCAGGCCGCCGGTGTCATTCACACCGACTTCGAGAAGGGCTTCATCAAGGCCGAGGTCGTGTCGTTCGACGACCTGGTCGCGGCTGGCTCGAAGGCGGACGCGAAGGCGGCGGGCAAGGTCCGCATGGAGGGCAAGGACTACGTGATGGTCGACGGCGACGTGGTGGAGTTCCGCTTCAACGTCTGAGCATCTGGCGACAACGAGCGCTCTGCGGCATCCAGCAACTCCTGGTAAGTGATCACCTCGACTCGCGCGAGGTGCGAGTTCTGGACGCGCAGAGCCTCGTTGATCGTCGATTCGGGCACGTCGGGCTGGAACTTCGGATGCCCGATCAGGCCAGCTCGGCCGTGCAGAGCGCGGTCGCGTTCGACGCCGCCGGATCCATGAAGTCCGGCAGCGGCCGCCCGTAAGCCTCAGCGAGCGCCGGCACCCGATCCGTCGACACGGTCCAGCCGTGCGCGGCCAGCCACAGCGCCGGGTCGTCGACGGTCGCCACGAACTCCGCGCCCATGCCGCGGATCCGGGCCAGCGCGTCCACCACCGCCTCGCGTCCGTCGGCCGAGGTGCCCATGTGGTCGAACGCGAACCGGCTGCCGGGCTCCGAGAGTGCTGAGATCGCGTCCAGCAGGCGTTTCTTGTCCGGCTCTGTCAGGTACTGCAGCAGGCCCTCGGCGATCCACGCGGTGGGTCGCTCGGGGGAGAAGCCGGCGGCGGTCAGTGCCGCCGGCCAGCCGTCGCGCAGGTCGATCGGCACCACGACCCGCGAACATGCGGCAACCAGGGCCGCGTCGGCTATCAGGGTGGCCTTGAAGTCGAGGAGTTCTGGCAGGTCCAGTTCGAACAGGCGGACGTCGGCCGGCCAGGGCAGGCGGAACGCGCGGGCGTCCAGGCCAGCGGCGAGCACGACCACCTGCGACGCGTCCGCGGACAGCACGAAGTTGTCGTAGAAGCGGGTGCGGACGGCCATGAACTCGGCCGCGCCCGGTGGGGCCGGCGGGATTTGTTCCGCGGCGGAGGCCACCACGGCCGCGGCGAGAGGGTCGTTGTGCAACCGGTCCGGGCGGGCGGCCTCGGTTGCTCGCATCGACGCGACCCACAACGCTGTCCTGCTCACTGCCTGCATGAGGTGAGGCTGGCATCGCGCCGGGGCCCGCGTCGACCGCGCGTCTCACCTCGCGCACCTAGACTTCCGCGGCGTGAGAGCTGAGTACCGGGTGCTGGGACCGTTGGAGGTGCTGCTCGACGGCGAGCCAGTGCCCCTGCCTGCTGGGCGCGGACGTGTGCTCCTCGCGACGTTGTTGTTGCGCGCCAACCAGTTCGTGTCGGTCGACGAGCTGGTCGAGCGGGTGTGGGAGGGCGAGCCGCCGGATCTCGACCGGGCGCACAAGACGCTGCACACAGTGGTGATGCGGCTGCGGCAGGCGCTTGGTGAGGCGAACTGCGTGCGCACCGAGATCGGCGGATACGTGGCCGAGGTCGCGTCCGAGCAGCTCGACCTCGCGCGGTTCCGCGAGCTGGTCGCGCACCAGGAGTTCGAGGGCGCGCTGGCGTTGTGGCGCGGGCCGGTGCTGGGCAACGTCGCCTCGGAGTCGCTGCACCGCGACGAGGTGCCCCTGCTGATCGAGGAGCAGCTCGCCGCGCTGGAGAAGCGGATCGAAAAGGACCTCACGACGGGGCGGTCGGCGGAGCTGGTCCCGGAGCTGCAGGACCTCACCCGCAGGCATCCGTTGCGCGACAGGTTCTGGGGCCATCTGATGCTCGCGCTGTACCGGTCCGGGCAGCAGGCCGGCGCGCTCGCGGCGTATCGGCAGGTCAGCGAGATGCTGGCGGAGGAACTGGGGATCGATCCGGCGCCCGCGCTGCGGGAGTTGCACGAACAGATCCTGCGCGGCGAGGTCGGGTCGCCGAAGGAGAAGGTGCCCACACCCCGGCAGCTGCCGCCGGAGCTGACGACGTTCGTCGGGCGTGAGGGGGACGTCGAACGGCTTGCCGCGAGCGCGGCGCGGGTGCTGGTCGTCACGGGCACCGGCGGGGTGGGCAAGACGTCGCTCGCCGTGCACTTCGCGCACCGGATTGCCGGGCGCTTCGAGGACGGGCAGGTCTTCGTGAACCTGCGCGGCCAGGACCCGGTGCGGGCGATGACGCCGCAGGAGGCGTTGACCCTCGTGCTCAAGGGGCTGGGCGTCGAGTCCGTGCCGGTCGGCCTGGACGAACAGGTGGCGCTCTACCGCTCGCTGGTCGCGGACCGGAAGTTGTTGCTGGTGCTGGACAACGCCGCGAACGCCGAGCAGGTGCGGCCGCTGCTGCCCGCGTCCGCCGGAGTGCTGGCGATCGTCACCAGCCGCGGTGACCTGCGCGGGCTGGCTCTGCACGACGCGGAGCTCCTGCGGTTGCCGACGCTGAGCGACGACGGCGGCACGCGGCTGCTGGAACGGGTGCTCGGCGAGGAGCGCGTGCGGGCCGAGGCGAACGCCGCGGCAGCGCTGGTGCGGTTGTGCGGTGGGCTGCCGCTGGCCCTGCGCATCGCGGCCGCGGACCTGGGCGCGCAGGAGATGATGACCATCGCGGACAAGGTCGCGCACCTCGACGACGACCGGCTCGGGGAGCTGGCGGTGCCCGGCGACCCCGCGGCCGCGGTCAGCGTCGTCTTCGACGAGAGCTACTCCTCGCTGCCCGAGGACGCGCGGCTGGTGCTGCGGCGACTGGGATTGCTGCCCGGCGCGGACTTCACCGCCAACGACGCCGCCGTGATCGCCGGCCTGCCCAACGTCCGCCGTCACCTCAACCAGCTCGTTGGCGTCCATCTCGTCGAACAGCACGGCACCCGCTTCGCCCTGCATGACCTGTTGCGGGTGTACGCGCGTGAACGGTGCACGAGCGAGGAGGCCGACGAGGCCATCACACGGCTGTACGACTTCTACCGCCGCATGACCAACGACGCGGCTGAGCTGCTGTTCCCAGACCAGCGACGGTTCCCGCTCTCCACCACCACGACCCAGTTGCCCGACGTGGTGCTGAAGACACCGGACGAGGCATTCGCGTGGATGACCGCCGAGTACCAGAACCTGGTCTCGACCGTGGTGGTCGCGACCGAGCGACGCGAGTACTGGCCCGCCAACGAGATCGCTGCCGTGCTCACCGGCTACTGCTACGAGACCCGCGACGACACGAACTGGTCGGCGTTGTGCGAGATCCGGGACCGAGCGGCCCACGAGTCCGGTGAGGACGTGCTGATCGCCAACGCGGACCTCTCCTACGCGATCTACCGTTTCTCCCAGGGCGACTTCGTGCGGGCCAAGGAGCTCACGGACGTGGCGCTCGGCCTGGCCGTGGGGATGGGCGACCTGCGGGTCCAGGCGTCCGCGCACAGGGTCCTGGGAGGGGTGTGCCGCGCGGCCGGGGATGTGAAGGCCGCACTCCATCACCAGCACCAGGCGCTCGCGATCGACGAGCAGCGAGGTGAGACCGAAGGCCAGGCCCTGGTCCTGCTCGCCATCGCCGCGATGTCGTTCAACATTCCCGACCTCCTCGGCGCGGAGAAGTCACTGCTCAGGGCGCTGGAGCTCAGCAACTCGCCAGGAGTGCGCGGACACGCCCACGCCTCGCTGAACGGCGTCTACACCGAACTGGGCCGGTTTCCGGACGTGCTGGCGCACCAGGCCGCGTACGTCGCACTGCAGGCAGACCTCGGGCACCCCCGGCAGCTCACGATCGGCACCATCGCCGCCGTGCGGGCGAAGCTGGGGCTCCGCCAGGTCGACGAGGCGTTCGACCTCATGATCGACGTGCTCGACGAGGTGCGGCTGCGGTCCAGTTTCGAGGAGGAGCTCGACGCCCTGCACGCGTTGGCCGACCTGTTCGACGACTGCGACGCACATGAAGACGCGTTGGCAGCCGTACAGCTGCAGCTCAAGATCGTGGACAGCGAGAAGATGACCGAATACCGGATCACCGCTCACTGGTCGGCCGCGCGGGCGTATCGCAAACTCGGCGACTACGAGAACGCGGCGCACCATCTGAGCGAAGTGCGGGCACGTCTCGACGCCGACCACCTCCTGTACGCGGGAAATGAACTCAAGGAGCGCGCGTTGCTGCACCTCGCGCTCGGCGAGACGGAGGAGGCGCTGCGGTGCGCGGAGGAGTCCGTCGCCACGCACAGCCGGTATCACCAGCGGCATCTGGAGGGACAGTCACTCCAGGCACTCGCGGAAGTACGCCGAGCGACCGGTGACATCGACGGCGCGGCGGAGGCGGAACTATTGGCCGCCAATGCTTATCGGGATTGCGGAGTCCCCGTGTCATGAGGTTTGTACCGACACCGGTGGGGTAGCCCAGAGAAGGATTCCCCACCTGGAGGTGTCATGATCGTCCTCGGTCTGATTCTGCTCGTCGTCGGATGGCTGGCCGGTATCAGCATCCTGACGACCATCGGAGTGGTGCTTCTGGTGATCGGCGCCATCCTCGCCGTCCTCGGCGCGGTGGGCAAGCCGGTTGGCGGTCGCGCGCACTACTTCTGATGCCGTCCGGCATCCCTTTCCTCACTGAGGAAAGCGAAAGAGGGAGCCTCCACATGGGAGGCTCCCTCTTTCCGTGTCTTACAACGTTCACACGTTGTTCTTGGCGCGCGCGGCAGCAGCGAACACTCCGAACGCGACCCCCAGCATGGCCAGAGCGGCGACAGCGGCAACTACAAGATCAACAGACATGATCAGAAAAACTCCCTCTTGCGATCTCTCCCGTCTTGATGACGCTCGGGTACCCCGTAAAGTTGCCTCGGGTAACGTTTTCGGGGTGAAACTCCGTGCTGTGGAAGCGCGTGTGCTCTCCGTAGCACCGTGGCTGCTCGCTTTGTCGGTCGCCGGGCACCTGCTCATGGTCGCGTTCCAGGCGAAGATGACCATGATCGACCTGCTGGTGTACCGCAACGGATCGCCGCACCTGTTCTCCGGCGACCTGTACGAGTGGCGGCTCGACCAGTACGCGGACGTGTTCCCGCTGCCGTTCACGTACCCGCCGTTCGCGGCCGCGATCTTCACGCCGATGAGCTGGATCCCGTGGGAGGCGTCCCGCTGGGTCTGGCAGCTGATCTGCCTCGGCTGCCTGTACTTCATCGTGCGCACCAGTCTCAAGCTGCTGAGGCTGAACGACCCCCGCCGCGCGATGATGTGGACCGCGCTGGTGCTGTGGATCGAGCCGGTGCGCACCACGCTCAACTACGGCCAGATCAACCTGGTGCTGGCGGCGATCCTCATCGGCACGCTCGCGAGCGCGCGCAACTGGGTCGGCGGCGCCGGTGTGGGTTTCACCGCGGGCATCAAGCTGACGCCCGCGATCTCCGGTCTGTACTTCCTGATCCAACGGCGGTGGATGGCCGCTGTGTGGTCGTTCGTCGCTTTTGTGGCGGTGTACGGCATCGGCTGGGCGATCTCACCGTCCCAGTCGGACAAGTTCTGGTTCCAGCTGCTCGGTGACGCGAGCCGGGTCGGGCCGGTCGGCAGCGCGATCAACCAGTCCATGCGCGGCGCGTTGAGCCGCACGTTCGGCTACGACGTGCAGACCGGGAAGATCTACATTGCCGCCGTGCTCGTCGCGGCCGTGCTGACGTGGTTCGCGGTCAGCAAGACCAAGGACGTCCTGGCGTTGATCATCAGCGTGCAGATGCTCGGCCTGCTGGTCTCGCCGATCTCGTGGAGCCACCACTGGGTGTGGATGGTGCCCGCCCTCCTGTGGCTGATCTACGAGGGCGGACACCTCCTGTGCAAGATCACCGCCGGCCTGTGGGTGCTGCTGACCGGCGGCTACCTGATCTCGTTCCTGCTGCTCGCCCAGCCGAACATCTGGGACTTCCCGCGCCCCTGGTACTTCGTGGTGCTCGGCTGGGGCTACCCGGCGGCGGGCATGCTCACGCTGGTCGCGATCGGTCTAGCAACCCGGCGTAAGAGGGACGAGTTGCTGCCCGGCGATGAGGAAGCTGCCGACAGCGAACCCAGCCGAGTCGCCGGCTGAGGCGGGCTGCCAGGAGTTGCGGGCCGCCGTCCAGCCGAGCAGTCCGTCGGCGTCCAGCGCGGTCTGCAGCGCCTGCCAGCCCTTCTGCACGTACGGCAGGTAGGTGTCCTGGTCGAGCACGCCCGCGTTGATGCCCGCCGCGAACGCGTAGGTGATCATCGCGGTGGCCGCCGAGTCCTTGCCGGTGGCGCCCCAGAAGCCGTCGTGGCGCTGCAGGTACCGCAACGTCTGGGCGGACTTGCGCAGCGTCTTCGCGTAGTCGGTGCGGTACGGGTTGTCCTTCGGCAGCATCAGGATCGCCTTGGCGAGACCCTGCACGGCCCAGCCGTTCGTCTGCACGTTCAGGCTCCACAAGCCCGTGACCTCGTTGAACGTCCGCTTCTTGAGGTTGCGGTACGACTTGTACGAGTAGTCGAGCAGGTCCTGGTCGAGGTCGCGCACGGCGACCTCGGTGAAGGACGGCAGCGACATCGTCAGCGCGTCGGGCGACTTCCAGTAGTCGAACTTCCCGGTCTTCGCCTGGGCCCGCAGGTTGTCCCGCAGCGGCTGGAGCACCTCGGGCTCCGGGTGGAAGAACGAGACGGCGAGGTACGCCTCACCGCTCGCCTGCGGGTCCGGGGCATACGGGTTCGCCGGGTCGACGGGCAACAGGTACTTGTTCGCCTGCACCCACGGCCACGTCTTGTGGTTGCTGATCCCGGTCGTCCGGACCTGCGCGATGTTGCCGGTGTGGAAGTTCGCGTTGGACCAGGTGTTCGCCTTGAGGTCGGTGCCCTTGGTGATCCACGCCGCGCTGGCCTTGATCATCGTGTCCGTCACGGCACACGGCACGGCCTGCGCGGCCGCCGGTGCGATCAGAAGACTGCCTGCCAGCGCCACAACGAACAAAGGTGTGTTGAATTTTTTGCGCAGCAACCGCATGAGGGTGGTCCCTCTCCTGTCCGCGGGCGGCGGCAGCGCACATCTTGACCGAATCAGGCCAGGGCGTCCAGAACCCCGTCGATTTCCTCGGCGAGAGAGACGTCGAGTGCGGTGATTCCTCCCTTGTAGTGGGTGCTCAGGCGGAATGTCAGGGTCTTGTAGCGGATGTCGATGTCCGGGTGGTGGTTGTCGTTCTCCGCGATCTCCGCGATCCGGTTCACGACCATGATCGCCTGCGCGAAGCTCTCCAGTTCCACGGTCCGGACCAGGGTCGCGTCCTGGGCGGTCCAGTCGGGCAGCTTGGGCAGCACGTCGTTCAGCTGATCGTCGCTCAACAGCTCGGCCATGTCCTGATCGTCCCACCACGTCACGTAAGCTGCGCGTTTGCCACGGGAGTCCGGTGAAGCGCCGGGCTGAGAGGAGGGCTCGCAAGCCCTCGACCGTCCACCTGATCCGGGTCATACCGGCGTAGGGAGAGATTGACGTGAGAAGGATTTTCGCTGCTGTTGCCGTCTTGGCGCTGACCGGTTGTTCGGCCGGTACCTCGACCGCGCCGCAGACGCACGAGGTCACGCTGGTGACGCACGACTCGTTCGTGGTGAAGCCCGAGGTGCTGGACGAGTTCCAGAAGTCCTCCGGGATCACCGTGAAGCAGATCGCGAGCGGTGACGCGGGCGAGCTGACGAACAAGCTGGTGCTCACCAAGTCGAACCCCATCGGCGACGTCGCGTTCGGCGTCGACTCGACGTTCGCCTCGCGGGCGTTGAGCGAGGGTGTGTTCGCCGAGTACGCCTCGCCGGAGGCCTCGAAGGGCGCTCAGCGGTACAAGGCCGACGACTCGAACCGGCTGCAGGCCGTCGACGTCGGTGACGTGTGCCTGAACATCGACCCGGCCAAGCTCGGCGGCGTCGAGCCGACCTCGTACGAGGACCTGGTCGACCCGAAGTTCAAGGACAAGCTGGTCGTGGAGAACCCGGCCACGTCCTCGCCCGGCCTCGCGTTCCTGTTCGGCACGATCGCGAAGTTCGGCGAGAACGGCTGGCAGGACTACTGGACCAAGCTCAAGGCCAACGGCGTCAAGGTCGTGAGCGGCTGGGAAGAGGCCTACAACCAGGAGTTCTCCGCCACCAAGGGCACCCGGCCGATCGTCGTCTCGTACGCGTCGTCGCCGTCCGCGGAGGGCGGGAAGACCAAGGCCGTGCTCGGCACCTGCTACCGGCAGGTCGAGTACGCGGGCGTGCTTTCCGGCGCCAAGAACGCCGCGGACGCGCAGAAGGTGCTCGACTTCCTGCTGGGCGAGAAGTTCCAGGCTCAGGTGGCCGAGCAGATGTACGTCTACCCGTCGCGCGAGGGCGTCGCGCTGCCCGAGTCGTGGGCCAAGGACGCTCCGTTGCCGCCGAACCCGCAGACGCTGCCCGCGGACAAGGTGAAGGACAACCGCGAAGCGTGGGTCGAGCAGTGGCGCAAGCTCGTGCAGAGCTGAGCGACACCGGCTCCGATCCTGGTGGCGGCGGGTCTGCGGCGCGAGCCCGGCCCGGCCTGATCTCGGCGCGTTCGGGCTGGTCGGCGGCGGCGTTGCTGCCGCTGGCCTTCCTCGGGCTGTTCTTCGCCTGGCCCGTCCTCGCCATCATCACCCTGGGCCTGCGCGAAGGCGGCGTCACCACCGCCCTCTTCACCGCGGACACCTGGGAACTCGTCGGGTTCACGCTCGGGCAGGCCTTGGCGTCGACGGTCGTGGCAGTCGTCGCCGGGCTCCCGGTGGCGTTCGTGCTGGCCCGCTGCCGTCTGCGTGGGCTCGGGATCGTGCGGGCGGCCGTGATGGTGCCGTTCGTGCTGCCGACCGTGGTGGTGGGCCTCGCGTTCCGGACGTTCTGGCCGGACGGCGGGGTGCTGCCGATCGTCCTGGCGAACGCGTTCTTCAACGTCGCCGTGGTCGCGCGCACCGTTGGCGGACTGTGGGCGCACACGGATCGGCGAGCTGAGGACGCGGCTCGCGCGTTGGGCGCCTCTCGCCCGCGGGCCTTCCTGTCGGTCGTGCTGCCGGCGTTGGCGCCCGCGATCGGGTCGGCCGCGGCGGTGGTGTTCCTGTTCTGCGCCACCAGCTTCGGTGTCGTGCTGGTGCTGGGCGGATCGCGGTACCGGACCCTGGAGACCGAGATCTACCTGCGGACCGTCGAGCTGTTCGACCTGTCCGGGGCGGCGGCGTTGTCGCTGCTGCAGTTCGCCGCGGTGCTGGCGGTTCTCGTCCTGGGTGCTTTGGCCCGGCGCCGGCGGGAGACCGCGCTCGCGTTGCGCGACTCCGAAGAGCTGACGCGGCGGCCCACCGGCGGTGAGTGGTACGTCGTGCTGGCCGCTTTCGCTGTCGTCGTGGCGTTGCTGACACCGGTCGTCGGACTGCTGACCCGGTCCTTGTCCACACGGGACGGTTGGAGCTTCGCCGGGTACGCGGCGCTGGCGTCACGGGGTGATCGCGGGACGTTGGCGGTGACCGGCATCGACGCGGCGGTGAACTCGGTGCGGACGGCGTTCGACGCGACCTTGGTGGCGTTGGTGGTCGGGGTGTTCTCGGCGGTGGTGCTGGTCGGGTTGCGGAGGTCCGGGAGCCGCGTCTCCGAGGTGCTCGACACCGCGCTGATGCTGCCGCTCGGGGTGTCCGCGGTGACCGTGGGCTTCGGGTACCTGGTCACGATGGACGCGTTGCCGGGCGATTTCCGGACCTCGCCGCTGCTGGTGCCGCTGGCGCAGGCGTTGGTGGTGACGCCGTTGATCGTGCGGATGGTGCTGCCGGTGCTGCGGGCCGTGGACGAACGGCTGCGGCAGGCGGCGGCAACGCTGGGCGCCTCGCCGTCGCGGGTGTGGCGTGAAGTGGATCTGCCGCTGGTCGGACGGTCGCTGGTGGCGGCGGCCGGGTTCGGCTACGTGGTGGCACTGGGGGAGTTCGGTGCGACGAGTTTCCTGGCACGACCGGACGCGCCGACGTTGCCGGTGGTGATCGCACGGCTGATGTCGCGGCCGGGGGAGTTGAACAGCCAGATGGCTTATGCGGCGTGCGCGCTGCTGATGGTCGTGACGGTCGGGTGCGTGCTGCTGATCGAACGGTTGCGCGTGCCGGGCAGCGGGGAGTTCTGATGGCGCTGGACCTGGACTCGATCACCGTCCGTTATGGACAGACGGCCGCCGTGTCGGACGTGTCGCTGACCGTGGCGGACGGCGAGGTCGTCGCGTTGCTCGGGCCGTCCGGCTGCGGGAAGTCGACACTGCTGCGCACGATCGCGGGACTGGAGAAGCCCTCTTCCGGTGCGGTGCGGTGGGACGGCGCGGATCTGGCCGGCGTGCCGGTGCACCGGCGGGAGTTCGGTCTGGTCTTCCAGGACGGGCAGCTGTTCCCGCACCGGTCGGTGGCGGGGAACGTGGCTTTCGGCCTGCGGATGAAGAAGGTCGAACGCGAGTCGCGGGACAAGCGGGTGCTGTCCCTGTTGGAACTGGTCGGCCTCGAAGGCTATGCGGATCGCCGGGTGACGCAGCTGTCCGGCGGCGAGCAGCAGCGCGTCGCGTTGGCGCGGGCGTTGGCTCCTTCACCGCGCCTGTTGCTGCTGGACGAACCGTTGTCGGCGCTGGACCGCGCGTTGCGCGAACAGCTCGCGGTCGACCTGGCGCGGTTGCTGCGGGAGGCCGCCACGACCGCGCTGGTCGTGACGCACGACCACGACGAGGCGTTCACGCTGGCCGACCGGGTGGCGATCATGTCGCGCGGCCGGATCGTCCAGGTCGGCCCGCCGGCCGAGGTGTGGTCCTCGCCGGTGGACGTCGAGACCGCGAAGTTCCTGGGGTGCAACAAGTTCGTGCCCGGCTCGTTCGTGGGCCTCGACGTGGGACGGGTCGGGCTGCGGGCCACGGCGTTGCGGGTCGATCCGTCGGGTGCGCTGGAAGGTGTTGTGCTGGAACGCGTACACCGGCGTGACCACGTGCGGTTGCTCGTGGAGATCGACGGCGAGGAGTACGAGGCGGTCGGGCCGATGAGTGAGGTCGGGGACCGGGTACGGCTCGCCGTCGATCTCGACGGGGTCGCGCGCATCGGCTAGCGCCATGAACGGCGCTTTTGTGGACTTGGGGTCCACAAAAGCGCCGTTCATGGCCTTAGCTGTCCTTGGTGATCAGGCGTGCCGCGGCCAGGCCCGTGCCGATCAGCAGGTAGCAGCCCGCGAGCAGCGTGCTGTCCCAGATGTGGTCGAACGGGATCGGGTCCCGCATCACGTCGACCAGGCCGGGGAAGCCGTTCGTGATCAGGAACGGGTGCAGCCAGTCCAGCGAGGAGAACTGCCCCAGCACCTGGAACACGATGATCGTCGTCATCGTCGCCGCCTGCACCACCAGCGGGTGCTCGGTGGTGGCCGAGACCGCGAGGGCCACCGCACCGACCGCCACCATCTGGAACGTCACCAGGATGATGAAGAAGGCGATGCGCACCAGGCCTTCGCCGGTGGACAGGGTCGAGCCGGTCAGCGTCACCATGCCGTTCGTGCCGAGGAACGCCGTGCCGGCGATGATGCCCACGACCGCCATCAGCGTGACGGCGAAGAGCGACATCGCGGTGAGCCCGAACAGCTTCACGAACAGCAGCCGCACGCGGGAGACCGGCGAGACCAGCAGCCCGCGCAGGGTGCCGTGCTGCGCCTCGCCCGCGAGGCCGTCCGCCGCCCAGATCGACGCCACCAGCGGCAGCAACAGGTTGAGCGACAGGAACAGGGTGAAGATCGGCACGACCAGGCCGTTGCCCTGGAGAATCGCGCCCAGACCGGGCGGTCCGCCGCCGCCCTCCTCGTTGCCCGCGGTCCAGATGCCGAAGCTGATGATGATCGGCACGAGGACCAGCCCGAACAGCCCGATGAGGGTCCGCGGCCGGCGCAGCATCCAGCGCACCTCGGAACCGAACTGACGCGTGATCATCGCGGTCCCCCGTCCAGTGTGTCCACAGAGGACATTCCCCGCTCGGCCTCCTCGGCCTCGGTGAGCCGCGCGAACAGCTCCTCCAGCCCGGTCTTCCAGCGCGTCGCCTCGTACACCCCGACGCCGGCCTTCACCAGCGTCTCGATCACCTGGGGCGCGGAGGTGCCCGCGAGCTCGACCCGCAGGCCCTCACCCAGCGGACGTGCGGAGATCTTGGCCTGCCGCAGTGCGCTCAGCGCCGTTTCGACGTCCGGTGTGATCACTTGGAGCGCCGACCCGCCCGCCTGCAGCAGTTCGGTCAGTTCTCCTTGTGCCACCACGGTTCCGCGGTGCAGGACCGCGACGTGCGTGCAGGTGGCCTCGACCTCGCTCAGCAGGTGGCTGGAGACGAGGACGGTGCTGCCCGCGCCGTGCAGCTCCGCGATGATCTTGCGGATCTCGCGGGTGCCGGCCGGGTCGAGGCCGTTGGTCGGCTCGTCGAGCACGACCAGCTTGCGCGGCACGAGCAACGCCGCGGCCAGGCCGAGGCGTTGCTTCATGCCGAGCGAGTACCCGCGGTACCTGCGGTGGGCCGCCTGGGCGAGCCCGACGCGTTCGAGTGCGTCCTCCACCGCCTGCTTGATCTGCTTCTTCGGCAGCAGCGGCTCGAACGCGGCACAGCGGACGAGGTTCTCCCGCCCGCTCAGGAACGGGTGGAACCCCGGGCCCTCGACCAGCGCGCCCACGTGCGGCAGCGACTGCTCGGCCCCGTCCGGAAGCGGCCTGCCGAGCAGTTCGATCTCCCCCTGCGTGGGGCGGACCAACCCGAGCAGCATCCGGATCGTGGTCGTCTTGCCAGACCCGTTGGGGCCGAGCATGCCGAGCACGGCTCCTTCCGGCAGCTCGAGGTCGACGCGGTCCACGGCGACCGTGCTCCCGTACTCCTTGCGCAGACCCTTGGTCCGCGCGGCGACAGCCTGTTTCTTCGGTGCTGTCACCGGCGCGCTGGTCGAGGTGGTCACTTCACCTGTCCGATCGTGTCGAACAGGACCTGCTCGGGCACGGCACCCGCGACCACGCGGCCGTCGTCCGCGATCAGGATCGTGGCGACCTTGGTGGTGAACAGCTTGCCGCTGCCCCAGTTGCCGCTGACCTTCTTGGTGAACCGGTCGACCAGACCCTGCGCCTCTGCGGGCACCTTGGTCAGGTCAGCCGCGGGGATCTTCGCGCCGACCACGGTGTCCCAGCCGGTGCCGAAGATCTGCGGGTTCTCGCCCTGCAGCGCCTGCTCGATGCCGACCTCGGGCTTGTGCTGCTGCCGCTCCTCCTTGGCCTCCGGCGTGGTGACCTTGGCGCTGGCCGGCGGGGTGAACTCGAACAGCTTCGGGTCCTGCGGGCCGACGTTGATCTGGCTGAACCCGACAGTGCCCGCCGGCTCGCTCGTCCCGTTGGTCAGGACGGCGACCCGCAGCGGCATCTTGAGCTCGGCGTCGACGGCGATCCGCACCTCGCGGATCAGCGTCTTCTCGCTGGCCTTCGGCGTGAGCACGAGTTCGTAGGCAGCGCGGTTGGCGACCCTCGCGGTGCCGTCGACGCTGATGTCGCTGAACTCCTTGGTCAGGGTGACGATCTCCTTGGCCGCGGTGGCCGGGTCGATCGCCTTCTGGCCGGCTTCCGGCTTCTCGGACTTCTGCTCGTCCTTGTGCTCGGACTTCGTGACCTCGTTGTCCTGCGAGTTCCACGACCAGGTGGTCGTGCCGTCGTCGACGATGGTCTGCTCGGACTGGCCGTTGGGCAGGGCGAGCCGCAGCTTGCCGTTGCCGTCCGTCCAGATCCGGGCGCTGTGCTTGCCGTCCGCGAGCTGCGGGATCTCCGAGATCGCTGGGAGGCCCAGCTTGTTGTCGACCTCGACGGTGCCGCCGAACGCGCCGGGCTTGCTCGTCAGGACCTGCTCGACGAGGGACTCCGCGGAGACGTCCGGTAGTGATGGTGGCTGGCCTGCGCCTGCGGGCATGGCTAGCAGACCGAGGCCTGCCGCACCGGTGAGCACACCGGCCGCAGCAGCGGCCAGGGTCACCTTTCGCTTGTTCATCTAGGTCCCCTCCTCCAAGGGCTTGTGCTTCTAGCTTGGATCGAGGTTGCTGAGATGGTGCTGAGACTACTTCTAGCTGCGGTTTTGTGCCTGCTCCCGGCCGGTTGCTGAGAGTCGGCTGAGATCATGCGCGCGGCTGAGAGCCGTGCGCGGCATGCTGTGCGGTGTGAAGCCTCGGGTGCTGGTCGTGGACGACGAAGTCGGCGTGCGTCGGGCGTTGGAGCGCGGTCTCACGGCAGAGGGCATGGAGGTCGTCACCGCGGCCGACGGACCCACCGCGTTGCGGGTGGCGTTGACCGGTGCCTTCGACGTGGTGCTGCTCGACATCATGCTGCCAGGGCTGTCGGGGTACCGGGTGTTGCAGCGGATGCGGGCGGACGGGGTGCGGACGCCGGTGTTGATGGTGTCGGCCAAGGACGGGGAGATCGACCAGGCGGACGGGCTGGATCTCGGGGCCGACGGGTACCTGGTCAAGCCGTTCAGCTTCGTGGTGCTGGTGGCGCAGGTCAGGGCGTTGCTGCGGCGTGGTGGTGGGGCGCGCCGGAAGCTGACGCTGGGCAACCTCGTCATCGATCGAGGGTTGCGCGAGGTGAGCTGGGCCGGGCAGGACGTGTCGCTGTCGCCGCGGGAGTACGCGGTGCTGGACGTGCTGGCTTCGCGGGCCGGGTCCGTGGTCACCAAGGACGAGTTGCTGCGGACGGTGTGGGGCGACGAGCAGGCCGCCACGCGCAACGCGGTTGAGGTCTACGTGGGGTACCTCAGGCGCAAGCTGGAGGCCGTCGGGGCCGGGGAAGTGGTGCGGACGATTCGGGGGCACGGGTACATCGCGTCCACCGCGGACCTCGACAGCGCGTTGGGGAACAAGTGAATCCTCGCCGCTGGTGGTTCCGGCGCACGTTGCGCTTCCGGATCACCGTGGTGGCCACCGGGGTGGCGTTGCTGTGCCTGCTGGCGTTCACCGGGCTGGCGCCGGCGTTGATCGGGCTGGTCCAGATCACCGCGGTGGACCAGGAGCTGGCGAAGGAAGCACCGCGCGTGCTGGACGTGTCCGGGGTGCCGGTGGACGGCAAGCCGCCGCTTCCGTTGACAGCGCAGGACATCCGGTCGTTGAAGTCCGGGGAGCCGGTGTTGCGGATGGAGGGGGCCTCTGCCTACCGGTGGCGCGGGCAGGTGGTGTTCGCGGCGGACGGGTCACCCCGGCTCGAGGTGTACGGGGACAAGCTGCTCGGCTACCAGAACGCCAACACGCTGGGGACGCGGTGGCTGGCGGTCGCGGCGGTGCTGGTGGCCGGGTTGGTGGGGACCGCCACCTGGCTGGCGGTGCGGGGGTCGTTGCGGCCGGTGGAGCGGATGCGCGTCGCCGCAGGGGAGTTGCCGCACGGGGAACGGTTGCCGGTGCCGCCGTCGCGGGACGAGCTGCAGGCGTTGGCGGAAGCGTTGAACGCGTTGCTGGCCCGGCGGGACGAGGCCTCGGACCGGTTGCGGCGGTTCACCGGGGACGCGGCACACGAACTGAGGTCGCCGGTCGCCTCGGTGCGGGCGCAGGCCGAAGTCGCCGTGGCGCATCCGGATCCGGACTTCTCGATCGAGGTGCTGGAGTCGGTGGTCGAGGAGTCGATCAGGCTCAGCGCGCTGGTGGACTCGCTGTTGATCCTGGCTCGCGCGGACACCGCGGCGCCGCCTCGGGCCGAGGCCGTGGACCTGGTGCTGGAGGCCGAGGCGGCGATCTCCCGGCTGGACACGGACCTGCTGGTGCGGCTGACCGCTCCGCCGTCGGCCTGCCTGGTGTCGGCCACCCGGTCCGAAGTGGAGCTGGTGCTGGACAACCTGCTGCGCAACGCCGCCCGGTACGCGTACTCGACGATCACGCTGACGTTGGTGCCGGTGGGGCGGGACGTGCGGTTGCTGGTGGACGACGACGGGCACGGGATTCCGGCCGAGCACCGGACGAAGGTGTTCGACCGGTTCTACCGGGTGGACGAGGACCGCGGCCGGCGGTCGGGTGGCTTCGGGCTCGGGCTGGCGTTGGTCGCACATCTCGTGCAGCGGCGGGGTGGGTCGGTGCGGGCCGCGGAGTCACCTGCCGGTGGTGCGCGTTTGGAGATCCGCTGGCCGTCCTGGTAGCAAGCTCTGGTGCCAGAGTTGCGAGCGTCGGCGCTGGTCGACGCGCCTGTTGCCGCTGTTGCCGGAGCCCTGCTGGAGACCTCGCTGATCGCGGGGTTCGGAGTGAAGGTCGCGGGTCCCCTGCTGTGCCTGGAAGATGTCCTGGTCGGGCCGTTCGGGGTCCGGCTGACGGTCACGCGTGCTGATCTGTCCGGTGTGTCGGCTTCCGGGGAGTTCCTGGAGCTGCACACCGATCTCGTGGTGACCGGCGCCGGGACGCTGGTGGTCGACCGCGTCAGCTGGACGACCGTGGGCGGTGTGGTCGGGCGGTTCGCGGACGTCACGGTCGGGCGCGGGATGGCGTTGCGGGTGCTGCAGAAGCGGTCGGCGTTGCTGGCCGCGCGATGCGAGGAACTGCGCACGGCCCGGGTCGTGGTGGGGGCGGCGATCGTCCGGGATGGACGGTTGCTGGCCCAGCAGCGGTCCTATCCGGAAAGCCATGCGGGGCAGTGGGAGCTGCCCGGTGGCCGGGTCGAGCCCGACGAGAAGCCAACGGACGCGTTGGTGCGCGAGTGCGTGGAGGAGCTCGGCGTGCCGGTCGCCGTTGGCGAGCAGATCGGGCCGGACGTGCCGTTGAAGAAGGACATGGTGTTGCGGATCTACGCGGCAACGCTCGCCGGCGGTGAGCCGGAAGCGTTGGAGCACAACGCTGTCCGGTGGCTCACCGCCGACGAGCTGCCTGACGTGGACTGGCTGCCGGCGGACCGGGTGCTGGTCCCCGCCCTTCAAACGCTCCTCAACTGAGTCCGGACAGGCGCAGCGCCGCGTTCAGCCGGTGCTGCGCGCGTTCGCGGGCCCGTTCCGCGCCCGCCTGCCGGACGCGGTCCAGTTCCGCCGGGTCCGCGAGGAGTTCCAGCGTGCGGTCGCGCACCGGACGGAGCTCCTCGATCACCGCTTCGGCCACGACGTTCTTGAGATCGGCGAACCTGCTCGTGTAGTCCTCGGGGTCCTTGCCGGTGCAGGAGACGAGGATCTCGGCCAGGTTCGCGATGCCCTCGGTGGACGAGACCGCGCGCCGGACCTTGCGCCGCACCAGGTCCGGTTCGTCCAGGACGAACACGACGCCCGTGGAGTTCTGGGCGGACTTGTCCATCTTGCGCGTCGGGTCCGAGAGGTCCTTGATGCGTGCTCCGACCTTCGGCACCACCGCCGTCGGGACGATGAACGCCTCGCCGTACGCGTGGTTGAAGCGGCGGGCGAGCGCACGGGCCAGTTCGACGTGCTGGAGCTGGTCCTCGCCGACCGGGACCTCCGCGGTGCCCTGCAACAGGATGTCCGCGGCCATCAGCACCGGGTAGGTGAGCAGGCTGAGGCGGACGGAGTCGCGGCCGAGCGACTTCTCCTTGAACTGGATCATCCGCGCGGCCTCGCCGTAGGTGCAGGTGCACTCCAGAACCCAGTTGAGCGCCCCCAGTTCGCGGATCAGGTCGCTCTGCACGCAGGTGCTCTCCGGGGCGATGCCGGACGCGATGAGCACCGCGAACTGCTCCCTGGTCAGGGATCGCAGACGTTGCGGATTGTGCGACGACGTCATCGCGTGCAGATCGCTGATGAAGTACACGTCCTCGTCGGTGCCCTCACGAGCCCACGTGCGCAACGCCCCGAGGTAGTTGCCCAGGTGGACTTGGCCCGACGGGGTGATGGCGGACAAGCGGATCATGATCGTTGGTCCTTTCGTGAAGGACCGCCCGGACGAAACGCACAAAAAAGCCGCCCGTCTCGGGCGGCCTGTGTTCGCGTCAGCGCACAGCTACTCCGGCCGCCTGAAAGCGGCCCACCAGTAGGCGTTCATCGTGCGCATGTTCGGCAGTATAGGACTACCGTTGAAGGATGTTCATCGTGCTGCTGAAGTACGTCGCGCCACTGGAACAGATCGACTACGCCCTGCCCGACCACCGCGCGTGGGTCGAGCAGCAGTACGAGCGAGGTTTGTTCCTCGCCTCAGGGCGTCAGGTGCCGAGGGTCGGCGGCGTGATCATCACGCGGCCCATGCCCCGCGGGAAGCTCGAAGCGCTGCTCGCCACGGATCCGTGGGCCGAGCAGAAGCTGGTGAAGTACGAGATCTGCGAGTTCGAGGCGACGCGGACGGCGCCGGAGCTCATGAAGCTGAACGAGGCCGTGCTGCAGGGCTAGTGCCTGAATTTCGCAGGCGAAGTCCTGGCTCGTTGACGGCACGCGGGGCCCTCCCGTGCGGTCAGAGCGCACGAAAGCTCCCCGCGTGCACTCCGGTGACGGCGTGTCGGCGCACGACGCGCCGTGGCAGCAGCAGTGACTTCTTCCAGCGCGGGAGACAGGTCTGTTCGGACGACTATTCGATCGCCGTGCGTGTGCGGTGTCACGGTGAGTTTGGGCACGCGCCTTGGCCAGTCGGCCCCCGAGCGCCTTGCTGAGTGCTGTCGGAGCAGGTCAAGCGCGGTGTCCAGGCAGACGCGAGGCGGGTTCTCCGCAGTCTGGGGCCATCAGCGGCAGGAGCAGGAGCGCTCGGCGGATCAAGCGGCCTTCTTCAGCGCCTTCTTGGCAGCCTTGGCAGCCTTCTTAGCTGCCTTCTTGCGGGCCTTGTCGCGCTCCTTGAGCAGGAACGGAACCGGGCAGCGCTTGCACTGGGGCTTCGACCTGCAGCACTTCTTCTTGAGCTTTTTACCCACTGGTTGCACTCCACTCCGACACGTGTCGCTAGAGTAGGTGAGGCTCACTTCACTAGGCACTCTTGTGTGGTAATGCCGACGCAGCCGGTACTATCAAAAACGGCCCTGCGCATCGAAGTGTCCGGCGCGAGCCCCTCCAACGCCTTCGAAGCTCTAGGAGTTCTGCGTGCCCACGGCCACCGCGTCTGCGCTACAGACGCGCACCGACCTGCGAAACGTCGCGATCGTCGCGCACGTCGACCACGGCAAGACCACCCTCGTCGACGCCATGCTGCGCCAGTCCGGAGCCTTCTCCGCGCGTGCCGAGCTGGTCGACCGGGTCATGGACTCCGGCGAGCTCGAGCGCGAGAAGGGCATCACCATTCTCGCGAAGAACACCGCCGTGCGTCGTCACACGCCCGACGGTGACGTGATCATCAACGTCGTCGACACCCCCGGCCACGCCGACTTCGGTGGTGAGGTCGAGCGCGCTCTGTCGATGGTGGACGGTGTCGTGCTGCTCGTCGACGCCTCCGAGGGCCCGCTGCCCCAGACCCGGTTCGTGCTGCGCAAGACGCTGGCCGCCGGTCTGCCGGTGATCCTGCTGGTCAACAAGGTCGACCGCCCCGACGCCCGGATCTCCGAGGTCGTCGAGGAGGCCCACGACCTGCTGCTCGACCTGGCCACCGAGGTCGGCGCCGACGAGTCCGTGCTGGACCTGCCGGTCGTCTACGCCTCCGCGCGCGCCGGTCGTGCGTCCCTCACGCAGCCCGAGGACGGCGGCCTGCCGGACGAGGAGAACCTGGACACGCTGTTCCAGGTGCTGCTCGACCACATCCCGGCCCCTCACGTCGACGTCGACGGCCCGCTGCAGGCGCTCGTCACCAACCTCGACGCCTCGACCTTCCTCGGTCGCATCGCGCTGTGCCGCATCCACCAGGGCACGATGCGCAAGGGCGAGACCGTGGCGTGGTGCCGTGAGGACGGCGAGCCCGTCAAGGTCCGCATCACCGAGCTCCTCATCACCGAGGCGCTGGACCGCGTCCCCGCCGAGTTCGCCCGAGCGGGTGACCTGGTCGCCATCGCCGGCATCGCGGACATCACCATCGGTGACACGCTGGCCGACGCCGAGACCCCCGAGGCACTGCCCCGGATCACGGTCGACCAGCCGGCCATCTCGATGACCGTCGGTGTGAACACCTCGCCCCTGGCCGGTCGCAACGGCGGCACCAAGCTCACCGCCCGCGTCCTCAAGGCGCGCCTCGACGCCGAGCTCGTCGGCAACGTCTCCGTCCGCGTGCTCCCGACCGAGCGCCCGGACACCTGGGAGGTGCAGGGCCGCGGCGAGCTGGCGCTGGCCATCCTGGTCGAGCAGATGCGCCGTGAAGGCTTCGAGCTGACCGTGGGCAAGCCCCAGGTCGTCACGCACACGGTCGACGGCAAGATCCACGAGCCGTTCGAGCGCCTGTCCGTCGACTGCCCGGAAGAGCACCTCGGCGCCGTCACGCAGCTCCTCGCCAACCGCAAGGGCCGCATGGAGAACATGTCGGGCCACGGCACCGGCCGCATCAAGCTCGACTACGTGGTCCCGTCGCGAGGCCTCATCGGCTTCCGCACCGAGTTCCTCACCGAGACCCGCGGCACCGGCATCGCGAACGCCGTCTCCGAGGGCTACGCCCCCTGGGCAGGCGAGATCCGCACCCGCCACAACGGCTCCCTGGTGGCCGACCGCACCGGCTCCATCACCGCCTACGCCATGATCCAGCTGGCCGACCGCGGCACGTTCTTCGTGGAGCCCGGCGCCGACGCCTACGAGGGCATGGTCGTGGGCGAGAACCCGCGCGCCGAGGACCTCGACGTCAACATCACCCGCGAGAAGAAGCTCACGAACATGCGCTCCTCCACGGCCGACGTGATGGAGACCCTGGCCCGCCCGCGGAAGCTCTCGCTGGAGGAGGCCCTGGAATTCTGCGCCTCCGACGAGTGCGTGGAGGTGGCCCCGGAGGTCATCCGCGTCCGCAAGGTGACCCTCGACGCCAACCTGCGCGGCCGCGAGCGCTCGCGCCTCAAGCAGCGCGGCTGATCCACACCGCTCTGACGCTGACGTAACGCCTGACAGGGGCGGCCGGGCCAATGGCCTGGCCGCCCCTCGTCGTGTCCGGCCACGCCAGGCCCCGCGCGGCGGGGCGCGGCCGATGGCACGTCGGTGGTTTGGCGTCCTCGCAACCAGCCACCCCCACCGACCATCCCCATTGCGCCGATCAGCCCGTTTCAACCCGCCCAAACCAGCCGACCCAAGCCCCGAACCACCCGACCAGGTGAGCCGTACTACTCACCGTGCGGGCAACCCACCGCCACCCCGGTACGTCTCACTAGTGGCGCGGGTGACAAAACCTGGGTTGCTCGAACGCCACCATCACCCTTCTGGCAATGTGAGGACCATGAGGCGACTCGGGGGAGTGCTGGCTGCCGCCATCCTGTGCGGCACCGCCGCGGCGTGCACGAACGCGCCGCCTCCGCCGCTGGTCCCCAAGTCCGAGGCGCCGGTCATCACCACGACGGGTCCCAAGGTCACCGAGATCGTGGTCGGTGTGGACGACGTGGCTGGTGGTTACAACCCGCACTCGTTGGCGGCGCAGAGTCCCATCACGACCGCGTTGAGTTCGCTGCTGCTGCCGAGCGCTTTCCGTTCGGGGCCGGACGGCGCGCCGCAGCTCGACCGGAACCTCATGGTGAGCGCGAAGGTCACCAAGGCCGAGCCGTTCACCGTCACGTACACGATTCGCAAGGACGCCAGCTGGTCGGACAGCGCGCCGATCGCCGCCGAGGACTTCTACTACCTCTGGCAGCGTATGCGCAGCGAACCCGGAGTTGTGGATCCGGCGGGTTACCGGCTCATCAACAACATCAGCGCGCGCGAGGGCGGCAAGGTCGTCGAGGTCTCGTTCGGCAAGCCGTTCCCCGGCTGGCGGAGTCTGTTCGCGAACCTGTTGCCGGCGCATCTGCTCAAGGACGCGCCCGGTACCTGGTCGAACGTGCTCAGCACCAACTTCCCGGCCACCGCTGGGCCGTTCGCCGTGCGCAGCCTGGACGAGCCGCGCGGTGAGGTGATCCTCGAGCGCAGCGATCGGTACTGGGAGGTGCCGACGACGCTGGACCGCGTGGTGATCCGCCGGGCCACGCACTCCGCCATGGCCGAGTCACTGTCCAAAGGGGACAACCAGGCGGCGCTGCTGCGGGCGGACGCCGCGGATGTCAACGTGCTCAAGGCGATTGCGAACCTGACCACGAAACCCGTGCCGCGCAACGAGGTCGCGCAGGTTCTGCTGCGGCCGACCAGTGATCAGCTCAAGGACGTCAAGGCGCGGAAGGCGATCGTGGCCGCCCTCGACCGGGACGCGCTGATCGCGTCCGGCACGCAGAACGGGCCGAGTGCGCAGTTCCGGGCCGACTCGTACGTCGTGCCGCCGAGCCGTGCCGGGTACCAGGCGACGATCACGGGCAACACGCTCAACGCGGCGGCCAGCGACCAGCTCCTCACCGAGGTCGGGTACGCCAAGAACGCGCAGGGGGCCTGGGAGAAGAGCGGCAAGGCGCTCAAGCTCAGGATCGCCGCGCCGGAGAAGGTCGAGCCGTACGTCACCATCGCGAACCGGATGAAGGCGCAGCTGGCCGAGCGGGGCATCCAGTCCGAGGTCGTCACGCCGAACGCCGAGGACCTCTTCAGCAAGCAGCTCCCCGAGAAGGACATCGACATCGCGGTCGTGCCGCGGGTCGACGCCGGTGACTCGGCGGCGGGGCTCGCGAGTGTCTACGGGTGTGTCGGTGACGCTCCGGACGGGGCGACGCCCAGCCCGCAGAACCCGGCCGGGTTCTGCGATCAGGCGATCCAGGCGGACATCGACGCCGCGCTGAACGGCAAGGTTCTGCTGAGCGACGCGCTGGCCCGCATCGAGCCGCAGATCCAGGCTCAGGCGGTGGCGTTGCCGTTGTTCCAGGTAGTGGATCTTCTTGGTGTGCTGCCCACCAAGGTCTCCGGGATTGACACCGGCGCGCCGCTGGCCGGCGTGCTCAGCGGTGCTCCCGAGTGGCGTCGTCTCGACAAGTAGTCGCAAGTAATTTGCGATAACCGCAGGTCAAAAACCCGTTGCCAACGCGGTTTCGGCGTTGGTACGTTCGGCCGCCCTCGTTGACAGAATTCCAAGCGCCCGGTTAACGAACGCTTTCGCCCGGTAATCGGGCCATTGCGGCGCGCTACAAGGTGTCTCCATTGGGTCACGATCGCCCTCTCGGGTAGTGACCGCTCCCTCACCAGCTTCTTACGGTGCTGCCCACGATGTGCCGGTTCGGGGCGCGTATGGCACATCTCGGTTATGGGCGTGCAGGCCGACCAGGCCGTGGCCGCCCAGTGCTAGGAGGGCACGTGTCGATGAGGAGAACCAAAGCACTTCCGGCGATCGCGCTGGTCGCCAGCGCGTCTCTCGTGCTGGGTGCCTGCGGTGGCGGCGGTGGCGGCAACAGCACCGATGGTGGAGACGCCGGCAACGCCGAGATGGCGGTTGCACGTGGCGAGACCGCGGACGGCTACACCGCGCCGGAGACGAAGCAGAGCGGCCAGGTCGTCGTGACGACCGACAAGCCGTTCACCTCGTACAACAACGCGACCGAGGACGCGAACCAGTCCTACAACACGTTCGCGCTGGTTCTCGTGCAGCCGGGTGCGCACATCACGGACGGCAACAACAAGGTCGTCCTGAACAAGGACGTCATGGAGAGCATCGAGGTCACCTCGAAGTCTCCGCAGGTCGTGACCTGGAAGATCAAGAAGGGCGTCACCTGGTCCGACGGCGAGGCCTGGGACTGCGACGACTTCTACATGGCGTGGTTCACGCAGTCGAACGCCGCGAAGAAGGCCGACGGCAGCAAGTACTTCAAGCCGGCCGGCACCACGGGCTACGACCTCGCGACCGGGGAGTGCAAGGACGACCAGACCTTCGTCGGTACGTTCTCCGCGCCGTACCCCGACTACGAGGACATGTTCAACAACGACATCCTCCCCGCTCACATCCTCGAGAAGAACGCGGGCGTCGCGGACGTCACCAAGCTCACCAAGGACAGTGCTCCCGCTGACCTGCAGAAGACCGCCGACTTCTGGAACGAGAAGTGGAACGGCTTCACCAAGGACCTCATGCCGGGTGCGGGCCCCTACGTCCTGACCGGCTTCGAGCCGAACCAGTCGGTGACGCTGGAGCGCAACCCCAAGTGGATCGGCAAGCCCGGTGGCCCGGAGAAGATCGTCCTGAAGGCGGTCGCGGACCCGGTCGCGCAGGCGCAGGCGCTGGAGAACGGTGAGGTCGCCGTCAACTCCTTCGCGCAGCCCGACGCGAACGCGGCCACGAAGCTGAAGGGCCTGAACGCCCAGGGCGTCACGTTCGGCTCGGGCCCCGGCCTGTCGTTCGAGCACCTGGACATCCAGATGAAGAACCCGGTGCTGTCGAAGGAAGAGGTCCGCAAGGCCTTCTTCATGTGCGTCAAGCGCCAGGACATCATCGACAAGCTCCTCAGCGAGGTCCAGCCCGACGCCAAGCCCATGGGCAGCCTCATCTTCTTCCCGAAGGACGAGGGTTACAAGGACGTCTACGCGGAGAAGGCCAAGGGCGACCCGGCCGCGGCCAAGAAGATCCTCGGCGACGCCGGCTGGACGCAGGGTGCCGACGGCGTGTTCGCGAAGGACGGCGTGCGTGCCTCCTTCCGGATCAGCCACACCGACATCCCGCGGCGCAAGCAGACCGTCGAGCTGATCCAGGGCCAGTGCAAGGAAGCCGGTATCGAGGTCAAGGACGACACGGACCCGAACTTCCTCGACGAGCGCGTGTCCGCCGGTGACTACGACGTGGCGCTGTTCGCCTGGTCGAGCTCGGCGTTCAAGAGCGGCAAGAAGTCGATCTACGAGACCGGCGGTGGCCAGAACTGGCAGAACCTGTCGGTGCCGAAGGCCGACGAGGCCCTGAAGCAGGCCGTCTCGCAGACGTCGATCGCGGACTCCCTGAAGTACTTCCAGGAGGCAGACGACGCGATCGCCGGTGCGTACGCGTCCTTCCCGCTGTTCCAGATGCCGAACATGTGGGCCTTCAAGGGGCTCGACCGCGTGTACTTCCAGAGCTACTACGGCGCGCTGTGGAACGCCAACGAGTGGCAGACCAAGTAATTCGCCATAGCTGAAGTGCGCAACGCCTGACCGGGCGGGGCCGGACCACGAGTCCGGCCCCGCCCGAGCCGGGTTGCCCCCTAGGAGCCCGCCCGTGATCCGCTACATCATCCGGCGCCTGCTGATCTCCATACCCATCCTGCTGATCGGCAGCTTCGCCTGTTACGTCCTCGTCGCGACCGCCGGAAACCCCTTGGCGGAGATGCGATTCCGGCCCGGCGTCACCGAAGCCGACATCAAGGCCGCCGAGATCTCGCTCGGTCTGGACAAGCCCGTCATCGTTCGCTACTGGAACTGGCTCACCGACTTCCTGTCCGGTGACTGGGGCCAGAGCATCGCGCTCGGCCAGGCCAAGACCGCTGTTTTCCCCGCCGTCACCGACGCGCTGTGGACCACCGGACGGCTCGTCATCGGTGCCGAACTTCTCGCTCTCACACTGGGTGTCTCGGTCGGCGTGCTCGCCGCCGTGCGCCAGTACTCGATCTTCGACTACCTCGCCACCAGCACCGCGTTCCTCATGTTCTCGATGCCGATCTTCTGCGTCGCGGTCATCGTGAAGAACTACGGCATCCAGTTCAACAACGTCCTGGAGTCGATGGGGCTGGACCGCTGGCTCACCACCGCGGGTCCGCGGCCGGGTGGCTTCAGCGGCAGTATCGGCGAGGTCATCTTCAAGTACACCGGCACGTTCCTGTTGCCCACCATCGCGTTGATGCTCATCAGCTTCGCCGCGTACAGCCGGTTCGAGCGCGCCTCCATGCTGGAGATCCTGCACTCGGACTTCGTGCGCACCGCACGGGCGAAGGGCATCTCGCAGGGCCGCGTGATCTTCAAGCACGCCTTCCGCAACGCGCTCATCCCGGTGTCCACGCTGTTCTCGCTGAACTTCGGTGCCGTGCTGTCCGGCGCGATCATCACCGAGACGGTCTTCGGCTGGGCCGGCATGGGCACGTTGCTGGTGAACTCCGTGCGGCAGTTCGACCCGCCGATGCTGATGGGCTGGCTTGCCGTCACCGCGACCCTGATCGTGCTGTTCAACCTGATCGCCGACGTCGTGTACGGCATCCTCGACCCTAGGATTCGCCTTGGCTAACATCAACTTGGCGTCCGAGGGCGGCGTGGTGAGCAGCGCTCCCGAGTCCGGTGCCCACGAGTTCGACGCCACCAAGACCCGCACGCAGGGCCAGCTCGTCCTCCGGCGTTTCCTGCGCCACCGGCTCGCGATGGTGAGCTTCGGCGTTTTCGTCTTCCTCGTGCTGTTCGCGTTCCTCGGTCCGTTCATTTGGACCTACGACTACGAGGACGTGACCAGCAAGTCCTACCAACCGATGAGCGGTGTGCACCCGCTCGGCACCACCCAGGTCGGCAAGGACATGCTGGCGCTGCTCATGCGCGGCACCGGCTACTCGCTGCAGATCGCGTTGATCGTGGCCGCGCTCGCGACCGCGATCGGCGTGACTTTCGGTGCCCTCGCGGGATATCTGCGCGGCTTCGTGGACACGGCGCTGATGCGTCTGGTCGACCTGTTGCTGATCATCCCGCAGATCGCGGTCGCCGCGATCGTGGTGAAGGGGTTCTCCGGCAGCTGGTACGTCGTCGCGCTGGTGCTCGCCGCGTTCGCCTGGATGCAGATCGCCCGCATCACCCGCGGTGAGACGCTTTCCTTGGCACAGCGGGAGTTCATCGAGGCGGCGCGGGCCTGTGGCGCCTCCACCTCGCGGATCATCTTCAAGCACCTCGTGCCGAACATGATCGGCAGCATCACCGTGAACGCGACGCTGGCGATCGCGAGCGCGGTGCTGACCGAGGCCGCGCTGTCGTTCCTGGGTCTGGGAGTTCAGCCTCCCGACACCTCGCTGGGCGTGATCGTGCTGGAGAACTACGGGCAGTTCCTGAACCGGCCGTGGCTGTTCTGGGGTCCGTTCATCGTGCTCGTGTCGCTCTCCCTGGCCGTCAACTTCATCGGTGACGGCCTGCGCGACGCGTTCGACCCGAGGCAGACGAAGGTGCGTGCCTGATGACCACTTTTCCCCAACTGTCGGAGGACTTCCTGCCCTCCAGCACCACCGCGCCGCTGCTCTCGGTCAAGGACCTGTCGGTCACCTTCCCGACCGACGACGGTGACGTCCGGGCGGTGCGCAACGTCTCGTTCGACCTCAACCCCGGCGACGTGCTGGGCATCGTCGGCGAGTCGGGCTCCGGCAAGTCCGTGTCGTCCATGGCGATCATGGGCCTGCTGCCCAAGAACGCGATCATCGAGGGCTCGATCCGCTACCGCGGCGAGGAGCTGAACGGCCGCACCTACAAGCAGATGCAGCCGTTCCGCAGCAACCACATCTCGATGATCTTCCAGGACCCGATGACGTCGCTGAACCCCGTCTACACCGTGGGGTGGCAGCTCGCCGAGACCTACCGCGCGCACCACAACGTCTCCAAGAAGGCGGCGTGGGCCAAGGCGGTCGAGGCGCTCGAACTGGTCGGCATCCCGCAGCCGGACAAGCGCGCGGCGCAGTACCCGCACGAGTTCTCCGGCGGCATGCGGCAGCGCGTCGTCATCGCGATGGCGATCATCAACGATCCCAGCGTGATCATCGCCGACGAGCCGACCACCGCGCTCGACGTGACGGTGCAGGCGCAGATCCTCGACACCATGCTGCGCATCCAGACCGAGACAGACGCGGCGATCGTCATGATCACGCACGACCTCGGCGTGGTCGCGGGCATGGTCAACCGCGTGCAGGTGATGTACGGCGGCACGGTGGTCGAGTCCGGCCCCGTCGACGACGTCTTCGAACGGCCGCGGATGCCTTACACCGTCGGGCTGCTGGGCTCGGTCCCGAACCCGGCCACGCTCGGCAAGCGGCTCACCCCGATCAAGGGTGCGCCGCCGTCGCTGGTGAACCTGCCGACCGGCTGCTCGTTCTCGCCGCGCTGCCCGCTCGTCGCCGACGTGTGCCACGAGTGGGAGCCGCTGCTGGAGGAGGCCGGCGCCGCGAACCACACGACGCGGTGCCACCGCTGGGAGCACCTGGCGACCATCGAGCACCCGCAGCGGCTGTTCCTGCACGACGAGATCGGCACGGTCGAGAACCCCGCGGTGTTCGCGGCGGCCAACCCCGACGAGTCGCTCGAGGTGACCGCCGTGCACGGGACCTTGCTCACGGACCTGAAGGATGAGGAGGCGAAGTGACCGCGCCACTGCTGGAGGTCACTGACCTCGTCAAGGAATTCCCCGTGCGGGGCAAGGGAATCATCCCGCGCAGCATCGGCACGGTGCAGGCCGTGTCCGGGGTGTCGTTCACGCTGCACCCCGGCGAGACGCTCGGCCTGGTCGGCGAGTCCGGCTGCGGCAAGTCCACGACCGGGCGCGCGATCCTGCAGCTGCACAAGCCGACCTCGGGCTCGGTGAAGTTCGACGGCCGCGAGCTCACCTCCATGAGCACCAAGCAGTTGCGGCCGCTGCGCAAGGACATCCAGATCGTCTTCCAGGACCCGTACGCGTCGCTGAACCCCAAGTGGCAGGTCAACGACATCATCGCGGAACCCCTGGTGATCCACGGTGTCGAAGGTGGCGTGCAGAGGCGGGTCAACGAGCTCATGGAGCTCGTCGGTCTCAACCCCGAGCACCGCGCCCGGTACGCGCACGAGTTCTCCGGCGGTCAGCGGCAGCGCATCGGCATCGCCCGCGCGCTGGCGTTGAACCCGCGGTTCCTGGTGCTGGACGAGCCGGTGTCCGCTTTGGACGTCTCGGTGCAGGCCGGTGTCGTGAACCTGTTGGAAGAGCTGCAGGAACGGCTCGGGCTGGCGTACCTGTTCGTCGCGCACGACCTCTCGGTGGTGCGGCACATCTCGGATCGCGTCGCGGTGATGTACCTCGGCAAGATCATCGAGATGGGCGAGCGGGAAGCCATCTACACCAAGCCGATGCACCCGTACACGCAGGCGTTGCTGTCCGCGGTGCCGATGCCGGATCCGAAGCAGGAACGGCAGCGGCAGCGGATCGTGCTGACGGGTGACGTGCCGTCGCCGGTCAATCCGCCGTCGGGCTGCCGGTTCCGCACGCGGTGCTGGAAGGCGCAGGACATCTGCGCCACCGAAGAACCGAAGCTGGAAAGGCGTGGTGGGCCGGAAGGAACGTTGTCCGCGTGCCACTTCGCGGAGGAACGCTCGGTCGTCTAGGAGCTTCACCGACCAAATGAGATCCTTAGCAAAGGCCGCCTTTATCAACTGATGAGGGCGGCCTTTACTCTGATTCAGTGACGCTGACTGCCCCACCACGGTTGCTGTTCGTGCATGCCCATCCCGACGACGAGAGTCTGTGGACAGGCGGCACGATCGCTCGCTACGCCTCAGCAGGCGCGCACGTCACTGTCGTCACCTGCACGCTGGGCGAAGAGGGCGAGATCATCCCGCCCGCGCTGGCGCACCTGGCCGCCGACGCCGCCGACCAGCTGGGCGGGTACCGAGTGGGTGAGCTGAGATCAGCCTGCGCCGCACTCGGCGTGACGGACCACAGATTCCTCGGCGGCATCGGCCGCTGGCGCGACTCCGGCATGGTCGACGTGCCCTCCAACGCGCACCCGCGCGCGTTCGTCCAGGGCTCCCTGGAAGACCAGACCGCCCAGCTGGTCGAGATCCTGCGCGAGGTCAAGCCCCAGGTCGTCGTGAGCTACGACGCGTTCGGCGGCTACGGCCACCCGGATCACATCCGCGCGCACGAGATCACCGTGGCCGCGTGTGCCCAGGTGTCCGAGGTCGAGCGGGTCTTCTACGCGGTGACCTCCCGCGACGCCACGAACGCCGGCGTGCGGGCGCTGGAGAACGTGCCGGACGCGTTCCGGCTGCCGGAACCCGGTGAGCTGCCGGTGACGCCGGATGAAGAGATCACAACGGTTGTCGACGTTTCCGAGCACCTGACGGCCAAGCGCCGCGCGTTGCGGGCACACTCGACGCAGGTCAGTGTGTGGGACGACGGGTACGCGCTGTCGAACAACATCGCGCAGCCGCTGGTCGGCGGTGAGTTCTACGTGCTGGCCAAGGGGTCGGCGGACGGCGCGGCCACAGATCTGTTCGGAGGACTGGGTGACCGGTAGCACGCGAGTCGGTCTGCTGCTGCTTCTGTGCGTCGAGGCAGCAGCGCTCGCCGTGCTGGAAACGATGTTCCTGCCCCTGCGCTTCGACGGCACGCTGCTGCCGAAGCTGGGCGACTTCCCGTTCCCGATCATGATCGTGGTGGCCGCCGTCACGACCCCGGTGCTGGTGTCGTGGGCGGCCGAGCTGTCCGAACGGGTGCTGACCGCCGCGCTGCCGCTGCTCGTGTGGTTCCTGGCGCTGATGGTCTTCGGCTACCTGGAGCCGGGCGGCATCACCGGGCAGGCGGTGCTGCTGCAGGACTGGCGCGGGCTGCTGATGTTCGGCGGTGGCGCGATGACGGGCGCGGTGGCCGTGGGCGCCGTGATGGCGCGCAACGCGGCCAACCGGCCCGGCCTCTACGAGACCGCCGGCACCCAGTAGCGGTAGCGGTGGTGCTCGGTGCAGCCGAGCTCCTCGTACAACCGGATCGCCGGGTCGTTGTGCTCCGCGACCTGCAGCACGCACGTCGTGGCACCCTGCTCCAGGCCCCAGCCCGCCACCTCGCCCATGAGCCGCCTTGCGAGGCCCTGACGGCGATGTGACGGCCGCACGGCGAGCCGGGCGACGTGCAACACGTCCTCGACCACCGCGCCCCGCACAGCGGCCACCACGGTGCCGTTCTCGGCGGTGCTCGCGAAGCACACGTTGCCGCCGCTGCCGAGCACGTGCCGTTGGGCGGCGGAGACCTCGGATCCGGCCGCGAGTTCCCACCATCCGGGAAGATCACGGCTCTCGGCTACGCCGTCGGCGAACTTCTCCAGCGGACCGGTCATCACCAGCGACTCCGCGCCGCCGGGGTGATCGAGATCGACGTGCCAGCCCGCGGCCTCGATCGCCTGTTCGTGAGCTGAGGCGATGACCACGTGCGCGGTGGGTTTGATGCCGTGCTCACGCGCGAACCCTTCGACCGCACCCAATGCGCGTGGAATCGGCACGCCGGGATCGCCGCAGGTCAGCGTGCTGTTGGCGCGGCCGGTGAAGCCGTTGGCCGCGCGCATCAACCAGTCCCCGAGCGGAACTTCGGTCAGGACGGGCCATGCTCGCGCGCAGAGCGATTCCAGGTGATCCACGGTGTGCACACGTTCATCCTCACTGCATCGGCCAGCGATTTTCCCAGTAGGTCATGTGACGTGGCACACCGTGCAGCTAAGGCAGGCCTGACCGGGTGATACTCGAACGTGCCGCGTACTCTCCGGCTTGCGCGGTGTGACCAGATGAAGTTGGAGAGCGCAGTGACCTATGTGATCGCCCAGCCGTGCGTGGACGTGCTCGACAAGGCGTGCATCGAAGAGTGCCCCGTCGACTGCATCTACGAAGGCGACCGGATGCTCTACATCCACCCCGACGAGTGCGTGGACTGTGGCGCGTGCGAGCCGGTGTGCCCGGTGGAAGCCATCTACTACGAGGACGACGTCCCCGACGAGTGGAAGGACTACACCAAGGCGAACGTGGACTTCTTCAACGAGCTCGGTTCGCCCGGCGGCGCGTCGAAGGTCGGCAAGGTCAGCGCCGACCCCGAGTTCATCAAGGTGCTCGAACCGCAGGCTGAGGGGCATTGATCATCCAACGCAGGGGTCCGGCACTGCCGGACTTCCCGTGGGACTCGTTGGCCGATCACGCCGCCAAGGCGCGCAAGCACCCCGGTGGCGTGGTCGACCTGTCCGTCGGCACGCCCGTCGACCCGGTTCCCGCGGTGATCCAGTCCGCGCTGTCGTCGGTCGCTGACATCCCCGGCTACCCGACCACCCACGGCACGCCCGAGCTGCGCGCGGCCTTCGTCGCCGCCGTCGAGCGGCGCTACGGGATCGTCGGGCTGCCGGCGAGCGCGGTGCTGCCCACGATCGGCTCCAAGGAGCTCGTGGCGTGGCTGCCGACCCTGCTCGGCGTCGGGCCCGGCGACATCGTGGCCGTCCCCTCCGTGGCGTACCCGACCTACGAGGTGGGCGCGCTGCTGGCGGGGGCCACCGTCGTGCGCCTGGCCGACGGCGAACTGCCACCCGCCGGCACGAAGCTGGTGTGGCTGAACTCGCCGTCGAACCCGACCGGGCGGGTGCTGTCGGCAGCGCAGCTTCGCGACGCCGTTGCCGCTGCTCGTGCGGTCGGTGCGGTGGTGGCGTCGGACGAGTGCTACCTGGCTCTGCCGTGGGACGCCTCGCCGGTGTCGGTGCTGCATCCGTCCGTTGTGGACTCCTTCGACGGCGTGCTCGCCGTGCACTCGCTGTCGAAGTCGTCGTCGCTGGCGGGCTACCGGGCCGGGTTCATCACCGGTGACCCGGAGCTGATCTCAGGTTTGCTGGAGCTTCGCAAGCACGCCGGGATGATCGTGCCCCGGCCCGTGCAGGAAGCCATGCGGGCGGCCCTCGAAGACGACACGCATGTCGTCGAACAACGGGCCCGCTACCTGGCTCGCCGCGAGGTGCTGAAGCCCGCGCTGGAGGCGGCCGGGTTCACCGTGTCGCACTCCGAGGCAGGGCTCTACCTGTGGTCGTCGCGCGGTGAGGACGCCTGGGAGACGATCTCCTGGCTGGCCGACCGCGGGATTCTCGCGGCTCCCGGCACGTTCTACGGACCGGCCGGCGCCCAGCACGTGCGGATCGCTCTGACCGCTACGGACGAGCGGATCGCCGCCGCGGTGGAGCGCCTCAAGGCTTGAGGGCCGACCAGACCCTGCGGGTGAACTGGTTGGGTGGCACGGCATCGGTGGTGAGCCGTACTGACGTGCTGATCTCCTCGCCGCTCAGGCCGAGGCCCAGCACCAGGTGCCAGTGCAGATCCCAGAGGTCCTGGAACGCGTCGAGTTCCACGTCGGCGTCCGCGCTGACGTGGAGCACGGCCGGTTCGGCGACTCTCACTACTCTCTCGACCGCCCGTACGTCCCGTGTGTTCGTGCGGAAGCTGAAGGCCAGGTCGACTGTTTCGCTGTCCAGGCCGTACGTCGCGTACGAGTGGCAACGGTGGTGCGGCAACGACAGCGGCTGGTTCGTTTCCAGGTAGAGGTCGCCCTCGAACCGCAGCGTCGGGGAGTGCTGGCTGAGGGTGGCTCTGGCGCTGACGAACTCCCAGCCCGGCATGTCCAGCTTGGGGACCAGAAGTTCCAGGACCTCGCCTCTACGTGCTGAGCGCGTGCGTTCGCCGGAGCGCCACGGGATTTCCCTGCTGTAGGGCTCCTTCTTCGTGACGAAGACGTACGGCGCGTTGTCGGTCTGCAGGCTCAGGACGACGACGGTTCTTCTTGGCGCCCAGTCGAACGCCACCGTGGTGAGCCCCGGCGCCACGCCGTCGAAATGGCTTTCCACCCTGGGCCACCAGCTCGACAGTTCCTCGGCCGGCGCGCCCTTGACGTAGCGGCCCTTCTCGTCGACGCCGACGATCCACATGGCCTCGGAGCCCCTGGCCGCGTTGCAGAGCGCGGCGATCTGACGTGCGGCCTTGCCGTGGTCGATCGGCCACTGGGTCTTGAACTCCACGAACGAGTCCTCGGACTGCGCCCCCTCCAAGGCACGCTCGATCGCGGCGCGAGCGTTCAACTCGAGTCGCTGTTTCAGCACGTGCACCTCCTTGGGCCGGCGCGGAAGACGGCACGGGCCCAGCCTGCCTCAGCAGACCGGGCCCGAGACACCGTCTATCTCCCTAAAAGCGTTCTCAGTCGTTCGCGTGCAGAGCGGCGTTCAGCACGACGCCGGTGCCCTTGCGCGGCTTCACCCGGACCGTGCCGGTCACAGAGTCCCTGATGAACAGCAGGTTCGATTGTCCGCTCAAAGTGATGGCTTTGACGACCTCGCCGTCGGGGAGCGTGACCTTCGTGCCGGCGGTGAGGTAGAGGCCGGCCTCGACCACGCAGTCGTCGCCCAGCGAGATGCCGAGACCGGCGTTGGCGCCCAGCAGGCAACGCTCGCCCACGGAGATCACCTGCTTGCCACCTCCGCTGAGGGTGCCCATGATCGAGGCGCCGCCGCCCACGTCCGAGCCGTCGCCCACGACCACGCCGCCGGAGATCCGGCCTTCGACCATGCTGTTGCCGAGGGTGCCGGCGTTGAAGTTGACGAAGCCCTCGTGCATGACCGTGGTGCCGGCGGCCAGGTGGGCGCCCAGACGGACTCGGTCGGCGTCGGCGATCCGCACGCCGGACGGGACCACGTAGTCGACCATGCGGGGGAACTTGTCGACTCCGTAGACCGTGACCGGGCCGCGGGTGCGCAGGCGGACGCGGGTCTGTTCGAAGCCGTCCACCGCGCAGGGGCCGTGGTTCGTCCAGACCACGTTGGTGAGCAGGCCGAAGAGGCCGTCCAGGTTTGCGCCGTGAGGCTGGATCAGGCGGTGGCTCAGGAGGTGCAGGCGCAGCCAGACGTCGTAGGTGTCGCGAGGGGCCGCTTCCAGATCGATGGCCACCCGCACACCGACGACCTCGACATCGCGCTCCGGGTCCTCGCCGAGGAGCTTGGCCGCGGACTCGCCGAGGGCTTCCGCGATCTCGGTGGACGACAGGCGGACGGTGCCCGCGTCCGTCGTCTCGCCCAGGACGGGGGACGGGTACCAGGTGTCGAGGACGGTGCCGTCCGGGGTCACAGTGGCCAAGCCGATGCCGTATGCGGTGCTCACGGCCACACAGCTTAGTCCGGTGCTCGGACCACGCCCGCGACTCGTGCCGAAGCGCACGCGGGGTTGGTCAGTCCGGGACGTCCGCTGAGAAGTAGAGGGAGCCCAGGTCTCCGCGCGTGGCGATCAGGGCTTCGTTGCACTTCGACTGGCGGGCGTCGGCGCTGGAGACGTTGTCCGCGCGCACTTCGCCGCACTCGTGTGCCTCGAAGTCGCCCACTGCGGTCATCAGGCGGGGGAGGACTTCGCTCACGGCGGGCTTGATCTGTTTGCCTTGCAGCGCCTTGTCCAGTTTGCGGGTCATGGTGCTCACGTTGGTCACCCAGGCCGCGCAGTCGGCCGGCGTGCCGCTGTGCTGGGAGCCGCAGGGGGCGGTGAAGAGGGTTCGGATCTCGCCGCACTGGCGGTCGCAGGCGGCAGGGGGCTCGCCGCAGCCGGTGGGCAGGAGGAACAGGGAGATGACCAGGAGTGTGCGCTTGATCACGCTGCGCACCGTATCGGCCGAATGGGGTAGTGCCCAAGTCGGGTCAGTAGGGTGGCGGGGTGTCCGACACCCTTGATCTGCTGGCCGATCCCGTTGAGTTGACTGCCGCGTTGGTGGATGTGCGCAGCGTGTCCGGGGAGGAGGCGGAGATCGCGGATCTCGTCGAGCGGTCGTTGCGGGCGCATGCGCCGCAGTTGGAGATCACTCGTTCGGGGAACGCGGTGCTCGCCAGGACGAATCTGGGCAGGGCGCGGCGGGTCGTGCTTGCCGGGCACCTGGACACGGTGCCGATCAACCAGAACTTTCCCAGCCGGCGCGAGGGCGATGTGTTGCACGGGTGCGGGACCGTGGACATGAAGGGTGGCGACGCGGTCATGCTCGCCATCGCGGCGTTGAGTGAAGGTGCGCGGCACGATCTGACGTTCGTGTTCTACGACTGCGAGGAGATCGAGGCCGAGCGCAACGGGCTCACGCGGATTCAGCGGGAGCTCGAGGAGTGGTTGCGGGGAGACCTGGCGATCGTGTGCGAGCCGTCCAACGGGACGGTCGAGGCCGGGTGTCAGGGGACCATGCGGATCGAGATCCGGACGGCGGGGAAGCGGGCGCACACGGCTCGGGCGTGGATGGGGCAGAACGCCATTCACGGCATGGGCGAGGCGTTGCGGCGGCTGGAGGCGTATGTGCCTCGGCAGCCTGAGATCGACGGGTGCCGGTACCACGAGGGGCTGCAGGCCGTGAAGATCAGCGGTGGGGTGGCCGGGAACGTGGTGCCGGACGAGTGCGTGCTCACGGTCAACCACCGGTTCGCGCCGGATCGGACTGTGGAGCAGGCCGAGCAGCACCTGCGTGAGGTGTTCGAGGGGTTCGAGGTCGTGGTCACGGACTTCGCCGCTGGGGCACTGCCCGGGTTGCACGCGCCCGCCGCGCAGGAGTTGGTCGTGGCTGCCGGAGGGACGCCGGTGGCGAAGCTCGGGTGGACTGACGTGGCTCGGTTCGCGGCGTTGGGGATGCCCGCGGTGAATTTCGGGCCTGGGGATCCGACGTTGGCGCACACGCAGGAAGAGAACGTGCCGGTACAGCAGATCACCGGGTGTTTCGACGTGCTTAAGCGATTTTTGCTTGCCTGATCACTAATATCTCAGTGTTGACTTCCTCCCCTTCAGGAATGAAGGGGATTCCTACGGCTCGCGCCGGAGGGTTTTCTGCTTCGTCACCGACCGCCCGCCCGGAGTGTTCCGTTGAGGTCTTACACCGGCTCCACAGACTGTCACCGCCAGCCCGGCGGCCAGAATGTTGCGCGCCGCGTTCACGTCCCGGTCATGGGTCGCGCCGCAGCCACAGGTCCACGTGCGCACGTGCAACGGCATTTCCACCGCGAGCGCGCCGCAGACCGAACACAGCTTGGACGACGGGAACCAGCGATCCACGGTGATCACGTCCCGCCCGTACCACTTTGCTTTGTACTCCAGCAATTGACGGAACTGCCGCCAGCCCGCATCACCGATCGCCCGGGCCAAGCGCCGGTTGACGACCATGTTCGACACGGCCAGATCCTCGACCACGAGCGTTTGGGTTTCACGCACGAGCCGAGCGGTGATCTTGTGCAGGAAGTCGGTACGCCGATCGGCAATGCGGGCATGCGTACGGGCGACCCTGACGCGGGCCTTCTCTCGGTTGCGGCTGCCCCTTTGCTTGCGGCACAACGCCCGCTGCGCCCTCGCCAGTGCCTTCCGACCCGGCTGCTCGTGCCGGGGATTGCCGATCTTCTCCCCGGTCGACATGACCAGCAGGTGATCGAGACCGACATCGATTCCCACCACCGAATCGGTGTTGGGCAACGGTGTCACACTGGAGTCCTCGCACAGAAGGGACACGAACCAACGTCCGGCCGCGTCCCGCGACACGGTCGCGGTCGAGGGCACTGCGTCCTCCGGCAGCGGCCGCGACCAACGAATGTCCAGCGGCTCGGACATCTTCGCCAGTGTCAGCGTCCCGTCACGCCATCGGAACGCCGAACGCGTGTACTCGGCCGAGGCGCGCGACTTCTTCCGCGACTTGAACCGTGGATACCGCGCACGCTTGGCGAAGAAGTTCGTGAATCCGGTCTGCAGGTGCCGCAACGCCTGCTGCAGCGGCACTGCCGACACCTCGGCCAGAAACGCGAGTTCCTCGGTACGTTTCCATGCGGTCAGCAGCGCCGACGTGGCCCCGTAACCGACGCGTTCTCCACGCTGCGTCCATGCCTCAGTGCGGGCCTGCAGCGCCAGGTTGTACACCTTGCGGACACACCTGAACGTGCGCGACAACTCCGCCGCCTGCGCATCGCTCGGATAGAAGCGGTACCGAAACGCCCGCTTCACCTGCCCATTCATCTTTCACAAGCTACCCAGCTGCAATGTGCCCCATGCGGACGGGTCGCAGACGCTGTATCGCTGTGACGGCGGCATGGCCGTCCCGCTCCTGCTCCGCAGGGGCCCGATTCCTCCCCGCCCTGACGGACGGGGTCTCCTCGGAGGAGTTCATATGACGGAAAACGAGAACGGCGTGGTGGACGAGCGTCCCAGGGAGAAGATGCGGGGGCCTGTCGTGTTGCGGCGGGACCGCAGGGACGAGCTGACCACCACGGACCAGCGGTTGCTGGATTCGCGAGGGCCTTCGGACTGGGTGCACACGGATCCGTGGCGGGTGCTGCGGATTCAGGCCGAGTTCGTCGAGGGTTTCGGGGCACTGGCCGAGGTGCCCAGTGCGGTGACGGTGTTCGGGTCGGCCCGGACCGGGCGGGATCATCCCGAGTACCAGCTCGGGCGGGATCTCGGCGCGGCGTTGGCGCAGGCCGGGTTCGCGGCCATCACCGGGGGTGGGCCCGGCGCGATGGAGGCCGTCAACCGCGGGTGTTCGGAGGCCGGTGGGTTCTCGATCGGGCTCGGCATCGAGCTGCCGTTCGAGCAGGGGTTGAACCCGTGGGTCGACCTCGGGGTGAACTTCCGGTACTTCTTCGTGCGCAAGACGATGTTCATCAAGTACTCGCAGGCGTTCATCTGCCTGCCGGGTGGTTTCGGCACGCTGGACGAACTGTTCGAGGCGTTGACGCTCGTGCAGACGAAGAAGGTCACCAAGTTCCCGGTCGTGCTGTTCGGAACGCAGTACTGGCAGGGGCTTTACGACTGGATCAAGAGCTCGGTGCTGGAAGGTGGCAAGGTCGGGGAGAAGGACCTCGCGCTGCTGCACCTCACCGACGACATCGAGGACGCGGTGCGCGTGGTCAAGGAAGCGCACCAGGCATGGGCGGACACGCACTGATGTATGTCGCTGTTTATTGCGGGAGTCTCGCGACCGTTCCGCAGAGTTATGTCGACCTCGCGGCCGAGGTGGGGCGTCAGATCGCGGCTCGTGGCTGGCACCTCGTCTGGGGTGGCGGGCAGACGTCGATGATGGGCGCGGTGGCTCGGGAGGCGCGGGCCGGTGGGGCGCACACGTACGGTGTGATTCCCAAGGGCCTGGCCACCAGGGAGATCGCCGACCGCGAGTCGACCGAGCTGCACGTCGTCGACACCATGCGCGAGCGCAAGAAGATGATGGACGACAAGGCGGACGCGTTCCTCACGCTGCCCGGCGGCATCGGTACCGCCGAGGAGTTCTTCGAGGTGTGGACGGCGGGGGTGCTGGGCATGCACACCAAGCCGGTCGTGCTGCTCGATGTCGACAACCACTACAAAGGACTTGTCGAGTGGCTGACCGAGTTGCGGGACAAGGGTTTTGTCTCGCACGCCGCGTTGGAATCGCTGGTCGTGACGGACGACGTGTCAGTTGCTCTTGACGCCTGCGTCGTCTAGTCCCTTGGCCTGAGCCAGGATCTGGGCCTCCGGCAGGAGGTCCGGCAGCGGGCGGTACGGCGTGGCCGTGACCTCGAAACGCTTGCCGGACACCACCCTGCCCTGCCAGGAGCCCGCGATCTCGCCGTCCACCAGGATCGCGCCGCGCCGGCCGAGGATGCGGAAGATGTCCTTCTGCGCGGCCTTGTCCGGCAGCAGCAGGTCCCGGTCGCGGGCCTGCAGGTACGGGTCGGTCGGCGGGAGCAGGCGGACGTCCGGTGGTTCGGCGTCGGCGATCTCCAGGTCCTCCGGCAGCCAGGCCTGGTGGCCCTCGACGGTGACCTCGACCAGACCGGTTTTGGGCCACTGCTTCTTGACCTCGCGCGTGGTCGTGCCGAAGTAACTGGCCACTTCGGACGGTCCGGCGGGGCCGTGCAACGTCAGGTAGCGGTGGATCAGCTCGTCGAAGCCCGCGGTCTTGCGCGGCACGCCCGGCCAGCCGTGGACGCGCTCGAACGTGACGGTCTTCTCCTCCGGGAGGATCCGCAGGCCCGCGGGGAGCGCGCCGAGCCGGAAGATCGAGTCGCTCACGTGGTCGGTCTGGCAGCCGCGGCACGGTTCGATCGTCTGCTTGGGCGCCAACGGGGTCAGGGCCTTGCTCACCTCGCCCTTGGTCATCGGCTTGGTGACGATCGACCTCATCGCGGTGGCGATGTGCCGCAGCGCGTCCACCATGTCGTCCACCTTCGGGCGGGACGCGCGGGCACGGGCGTCGGCGTCGCTCCACGGCCACAGTGCGCGGGAGAACGCCTTCAGCTCACCGGCTCGGTGCAGGTGCGGAGCGCCGCGCACGGACCAGGTCAGGACGAAGTCGTCCACCGCCGGCTCAGCGAGTCTGGCGGCGAGACTCAGCACGGCCGAACCGGAGGTGTTGTCCTGGATGCCCAGGGCGAACACCGCCAGTTCGGCCGCGTCGGAGACCCGCCGGTCCAGTTCGTGCTGATGGATCCGGTGGAAGAGCACCTGCTGCCGGGTGAAGTCCACCCGGACATTCTTACGCCTTCGGAACCGTGAGGCTCGACGGTCCGAAGGTGACGGTTGAGCCACGCGTCGATTCGGTGAGGTAGCGCGGGTCGGCCGTGTCGATCACCAGCGCCAGCCGGTTGCCGGCACCGACGTTCCACGTCGTCGGCTCGAGTTCCACGTCGAGCGTCTGCGTGCGGCCCGCGCCGGTCACCTTGACCGGCTTGTGCGTGATCAACGCGCCGAGGCCCAGCGGCCCGACCTCGTACAGGTACGCGAACAGCGTGGTGGTTTCCGCGCTGGGCGTGACCTGCAGCTTGAGCTTCGGTGTGCCGGCGAGCGTCGCGCCCCTCGGGTACTGGGGTCCGCTCCACACGCCCGCGACGTTGCGGTCGATGAACGGCAGCGCCACCCCGGTCGGGATGTTCAGGAACCCTTGCAGGGCACCGGAGAGCAGGACCGTGCCGCTGTCGGCGACCGTGTTCCAGCCCGCGTAGATCTTCCTGCCGTCGAGCTGCACGGTGTCGGCGTTGCCCGCCGGCCACGCGCCGAACTTCTGCCACGAGCCGCCGTTGTTGGGCTTGAGCTGCACCGGCTGTTCGGCGTCGATGCCGTTGGCCGAGCCCTTGACGTAACGGTCGAACCAGCGGCCGACCGACTCCCAGATCTCGTTGGGCAACCCTGCCGCGCCGAAGAGTTCGGCGGTGGCGTGGTCACCCGGCGAGAGCATGAGCCGCTTGGGACCGGTGAGCCTGCCGTAGAAGTCCGCGACCTGACCCGGTGCGAAGAGGCCGTCGTTCCAGGCGTTGCCGATCATCACCGCGGTGCCGTTGGCGTTGATCTGGTCGATCTTCGAGGACGCCGACCGTCCCGCGGAGATCGGCACGACCTCCCAGAACCTGCCGTCGCGGTAGGCGTCCTCGGCTTCCTGGAGAACGGGTCCAGGACGTCCGGTGGCGTGTCCCGCGGCCAGCAGCAGCTCGACGGCCTGCTTGCTGACGGTGTTGTTCGGGTAGAGCGAGCGGGCCAGGTCGGTCCACGTGCTCAGCGCGGCCGCGGCCTTGATGCGCCGGTCGTTCGCCGCCGCCAGCAGGGACTGCCCGGCGCCGTAGGAGATCCCGGCCGCGCCGACCTTGGTGCCGTCGGCGTGGGCGTTCGCGATCGCCCAGTCGATGACCTTGCTGACGTCACCGACCGTCTCCGGACCGGCGATGTCGATCTCGCCGCCGGAGTCCCAGAAGCCGCGGCTGGTGTAGCTCACCACGACGTAGCCGGACTCCTTGGCGAGCTTGGCCGCCGCGCCGACGTACTCGATGTCCGGCACCGCCCAGCTGGACGGCATGACGAGCAGCGGGAAGGGGCCGCTGCCCTGACCGGTGGGTTCGACGACGAAGGCTTTCAGTGACGTGCCGCCGACGCCGGGGATCGTTTCGTAGGAGATCTGGTGTCCGGGGGCCGCGACGGCAGCCGGAGCACCGAGCAGGGTTGAGAGGAGTACCAGGACTGGAACAAGTGATCGTCGCACGCTGGTCCTCCTTGACCATGACGTAGATCACACAGGGTTGTTACTGGGGAGTAAACCAGATTGCTACTCGCGGGTAGCAAGAAGCTGTGAGCCAGCTCACTGTTTACGCTGGGTGGCGTGAACCGATTCCGCGTCACTGAGCTGCCGAAAGACCGCGTGCTGGTCGTTGCGCATCTGACCAGCGCGGATTCCTTGAAACAGGCCATTGATGACGGCGCGGACATCGTCGAATTCGACGGTGATCTGGAATTGCCGAAGCTGTCCGAAACGTTGGATGTGGTGACGATCCCGCCAGGGGATGAGGATTTCACTCTCGCGGCTGCGACAGTGGCTGCGATGTCCGGAGCACGCGCCGTTCGTGCATCCGACGTGCGGCAGGCGAGGAAGGTCGTGGAGATGGTCGCGAGCGTGACGGGAACCCGTCCGCCGGCCCGAGCGGTGCGGGCGCTCGCCTGATGCTGCCCTCCGTCGAAGCCTGGTTCGCCACGCACACCTGGCAGCAGCCGTCCTGGACCGTCGACGAGCTGGTGGCCCTGAAGCGCGGCCGGACCGTGTCCGTCGTCCTGCCCGCGTTGAACGAGGAGGACACCGTCGGCGACGTGGTCGCCGTGGTCCGGCCGTTGCTCGGCACCCTCGTCGACGAGCTGGTGGTGATGGACTCCGGATCGACCGACCGGACTGTCGCCGTCGCGGCCGAGGCCGGGGCGCGAGTGGTGTTGCGTTCCGACGTGGTGCCGTGGCTGGAACCGTTGCCCGGTAAGGGCGAGGTGTTGTGGCGGTCGTTGGCCGCGACCACCGGGGACCTGATCGTGTTTCTCGACTCCGATCTGGTGGATCCGGAGACGGCGTTCGTGACCGCGTTGCTGGGGCCGTTATTGCTGGACGCCGATGTGCATCTGGTGAAGGGGTTCTACCGGCGGCCGTTGCGGCTGGAGAGTTCCGGCGGTGGCCGGGTCACCGAGTTGGTGGCGCGGCCGTTGCTGAACACGTTGCGGCCGGAGCTTTCCGGTGTGGTGCAACCGCTCGGCGGTGAGTACGCGGCCACCCGGTCCTTTTTGGAGTCCGTGCCGTTCGCGGCCGGGTACGGGGTGGAGATCGGACTGCTGCTCGACGTGCACCGGATTTACGGACTGCCGGCGTTGGCACAGGTCAACCTGGGTGTGCGCAAGCACCGGAACCGGTCGTTGCTGCAGCTCGGGGTGATGTCCTCGCAGATCATGGGGACGGCGCTGGCCCGCTGCGGGGTTGGTGCGGAAGCCGGGCCGCTGACGCAGTTCGTGCAGGTCGGCGGCGAGTGGCTACCCGACTCGACCGACGTGCTCGTGGCTGACCGGCCCCCGATGATGCACGTGGTCGAAGAGTCCTAGCTGTTCTTCGCGGTGGGTCACGACCAGAGCCGTGCCCTGGCAGTTGTCGAGGACCTTCGCGAGCACGCGGTCGGCCTGGACGGGGTCTAGGCCTTCCGTCGGCTCGTCCATGAGCAGGACCTCCGGGTTCGCCAGCACTGATCTGGTGAGGATCAGACGCTGGCGCTGGCCGCCGGAGATCTCCTCGCCGCGTTCGCCGACGACCTGGTCCCAGTCGAGGTCGAGTTCGGTCGTCGCGGCCGCTCGCTCCAGTTCTTCCTGCGTGGCATCGGGTTTCGCGAGCAGGACGTTCGTGCGGACCGTGGTGTGGAAGACGTGTGCGTCGGCCAGCGCGCCTTTGCTCGGTTCCAGCTGGTGCGCGATGGCGTTGAGCAGCGTGGTCTTGCCCGCGCCGCTCGGGCCGACGATCGCGGTTTTGCCGTGCAGCGGCGGGGCTTCCGAGTGGTGGGGCGGTTCGGGTTCGTCGGTCGGTTCCGGCCTTGGCTTGCTGAGGGCGGCGAGCGGGATAGTGATCTCGAACGTCGCGACGGCGGCCATGATGAGCCACGCGGGTTCGTGCTGGGCGAGCATGAGGAGTGCCGCGCCGAACTGGACGGCGATCGCGAGCGGGGTCAGATCGCGGGTGCGTTCCTTGCGGGACAGCTCCTTCGCGGTTCTGGTCGCTGCGTGGAGTTTTTCGTCGAACAGGCCGTAGGCGATCAGTTCTTCTTTGCTGTGGACCAGTTCGGTGGTTTGTTCGGTCAGCTTGGCGCGCAACGGAGTGAGGTCTTGCGGGTTGCGGATCGCGAGCCACGGAAGCAGTACGACGTTGATCAGCAGGCCGATCGCGAGAGGGAGCGAAAAGACCGCTGCCACCGCGCTCACCAGCGCCGCGGTGATCCACGGCAGGGTGGTGCGGAGCTTGGTGTCCAGGTGTTGGTCGACGTTCGTGACGATGCGGGTGAGCGCCGTGCCGGACGGGACGTGCCGGCGGTGCACGAGGTCGTCGTAGACCCGGCCGCGCAGTTCGACGGCCTCGCTGAGCACGGCCTGGTGGCTGGTCAGGCGTTCGAGGTAGCGCAGGGCGCCCTTGGCGAGCGCGAGCGTGCGGACCGCGACGATCGCCACGGTCAGTGCCTGCATCGGCGGGTGCTCGGCGGCGCGCATGATCAGCCAGGTCGCCGTCGCGGTGAGGCCGACGCCCGCCAGTTCGGCGAGCGTGCCGACGAAGATCGCGAGCTTCACACCGTCACCACCCTGTCGACTTCGTTGAGCAGCGTTGGCCGGTGCGCCACGATCACGGCGGTGCGGCCTCTGGTGAACTCCCGGGTCGCTTGCAGCACCAGGGATTCCGTCTCCGCGTCGAGGTGCGCGGTCGGTTCGTCCAGCAGGAACAACTCGGCGTGCCGGCGGTCCAGCGCCTTGGCGAGCGCGACCCGTTGCTGCTCGCCGGACGAGAGGTTCGCGGGGACGAGCGTGGGCCGTTGCGGGACCCACGACAGCGCTTCCAGCCACCGAGCCCTGTCGATCTTGCGGAGGTCGACGCCGCCGACGAGCACGCGGCCGTCGTCAGGCTGCACGAACCCCAGCAGCAGCCCGAGAACCGTGCTCTTGCCCGCACCGCTCGGACCGACCAGCGCGATCCGTTCGCCGGGCTTGATGGTGAGCGAGAAGTTCTTGAGGCTGCGGACGCTCACGTCGTCGAACACGATCTCGGCCTGGGACAGGTCCGGCGGGGTCAGGCCGGAGTGGTCGGTCGTCGCGGGCAGTTTGGCGAGCACTTCCCGGCCCTGCGCGCTCGCGTGGTACTGCGCTCCGGCGGCCCTGAGCGGCAGGAACGCCTCCGGGGCGAGGAAAAGTACGAGGAGCGCGGTGTGCAGCGGCACCCCGCCGCCGAGCAGCCTGAGCCCGACCGGCACCGCGACCATGGCCACCGACATCGTCGCGACCAGTTCCAGCACGAACGCCGACAGGAACGCGACTTTGAGCGCGGACATCGTCTCGGTCCGGTGTTGCGCGGCCAGCTGCCGGACGGTCGTGGACTGCGCCTCGGCCCGTCCGAACGCCTTCAGCGTGCCGATGCCCTTGACCACGTCGAGGAAGTGCCCGCCGAGCGTGGCCAGTGCGGCCCATTGGCGGGCGGTTCGCTCACGGGTGTGCGCGCCCACCAGCGCGCCGAAGATCGGGATCAACGGCAGCGTCAGCAGGATCGTCAGGGCTGCCATCAGATCTGCGAAGGCCAGTCTGGTGACGACCGCCAGCGGTACCGCGACCGCCAGAACCTGTTGCGGCAGATAGCCGACGACGTACGGCGTCACGTCGTGCACGCCACGGGTCACCAGCGTGGCGACCTCGCCGGCTTTCGTGCCCGGCTCGCGCAGGAACGCCTGTCTCAGCCGCGCGCGGGTGCGTTCGGCAGCCCGGTGCGCCCACTCGCGGTGGACCCACCACACGACCACCCGCGCGCCGATGACCAGACACAGCAACAGAAGTCCGCCGCCGCCACTGATCACCGACGCCAGGAGTTCGGCCTGGGCCAGCACCAGGAACGGGATCGGGATCAGCGCGAGGAGATGGCGACGATCGACCATTGCAGCACCACCACCAGCGGGATGATCGGGATCGCGACCCACGCGAGCAGGCCCAGCGTGTCGGTGTGCGCCATCAGCCCGGCCGTGTCGATCGAGCTGAACGCGACCGGGATCGGCAAAGCGCAGAGCAGCGCGGTGATCGGGAACAGCGACCACTTCCCAGTCTGGAACACCCAGCCGTGCAGCGCGAACAGCACGGGCATGACGAGCGCGACCGGCCAGGGCGCTCCGAGCAGGTGCGCCAGGAACAGCCCCCAGCCGACCGAGACCATCAGCGCACCGGAGAACACCAGCCACCACCACAACCGCAGCTGCACCGCGGCCATGAACAGCACCAATCCGGCCAGGACCAGCGTGAACGTGCTGTGTGCGCCGGACAGGAGCTCGCCTTCGAGCCGCGGGAACGCCGCGAACAGCACGCCGATCGCGGCGACCAGCCACACCTCGTTGCCCAGGAAGAACGGCGTCATGCGGTGCAACGCTTCTTCGCGGCGGAACGGCAGCAGCAACCCGGTGCCGTAGTCGAAGCCGGCCAACGCGAAATAGCCGACGGTCAGCGTGCCGAGCACGACGAGCCAGAGGGTTTCCATCAGAGCGTCACCACCAACGGCGAAACGGGAGCGGGCGCGACGTCCGGACCACGACGGACCGCGCGTGCGATCAACGCCCAGTCAACGCAGGCCAGCAGCACGAACAGGGACGTGAAGACGATGAGCGACAACAGGATCTGCTGCGGTTCCACATGGGACACCGCGTCCTCGGTCCTGAGCAGCCCGTAGATCAGCCACGGCTGCCGCCCGACCTCGCGAAACACCCAGCCGAAGATGGCCGCCAGGAACGGCAGCGGAATACCGATCACCATGAGGTACAACGGGAATCTCATCCGGATCACCGCGTCCTTGATGAGCAGGGGCAGGGTGATCCAGCTGACCATCGTCAGCGTCATCCCGATCAGGATCATGAACCCGAGCGGCGCCCCGACCCACGGCGTGGCCTCGGTCTTGCCCGGCTGGAACTTCGCGATGATCGGGAACTGCGCGAACCCGGCCCCGATCAGCGACGGCGTGGCGAGCGCGGTCGTGATCACACCCATCCGCAGCGACCGCCGGAAGAAGTCGACCTCGGGCGTCCGCTTGATGAAGTGGTACGCCGACACCCCGGTCATGAACACGCCGCCGACCGTGATCGACGCGAAGATCACGTGCATCAGCGCGGAGTTGAACGTCGGATTGCTGAGCAACGCCGAGAAGTCGTCGAGCCGCAGGACGTTCCCCTCCACCCGGTAGCCGACGGGGTGCTGCAGGAACCCGTTCGCCGCCATGATCCAGAACGCCGACGCGTACGCGGTGAGCGCAGTCAGGTACAGCAGCGACAGGTGCACCCAGCGGTTGAGCCTGCCCCAGCCGAAGATCCACAGCCCCAGGAACGTCGACTCCAGGAAGAACGCGATCAGCGTCTCCATCGCGAGCGGCGCCCCGAACACGTCGCCGGCGTAGGTCGCGAGCCCCGACCAGTTCAGTCCGAACTGGAACTCCATGACGATGCCGGTGACGATCCCCAGCGCGTAGTTGATCACGTAGATCCGGCCCCAGAACCGCGTCATCCGCTCGTGCACGGGCGCGCCGGTGATCGTGAAGCGCGTCTGCATGATCACGAGCAGGGTGACCAGGCCGAGCGTGAGCAGCACGAACAGGAAGTGGAACGACGTCGTCAACGCGAACTGGAGTCTGGCGAGGTCTACTGCGCTCATGGGTAGGGAGGCTATATGTAGGTCAGCTACACATCACGCCTTTTGGTGGGAAGTCAGGGAGATCTCAGGGACGTCTCAGGGGTCCCTGCGGGTGGTCACATGAGTAGAGTCGCTACTCATGAAGCCCGACGCACTGCGTGGTCATCTGGACGCGTTGTTGCTGGCCACGCTCGACGGCCGCGAGTTGCACGGCTACGCGATCATCGAGGCGTTGCAGCAGGGCAGCGGCGGCGCGCTCGACCTGCCGACGGGCACGGTCTACCCCGCGCTGCGCCGACTGGAGCGCGCTGGGCACGTGGTCAGCGACTGGAGCACGGTCGGTGGCCGCAAGCGCCGCACGTACAAGCTCACCTCGGCGGGGCAACGGGCCCTCAACGCCGAACGCAGCGCCTGGCGCGAGTTCACGACGGTCATCGACGGGGTGCTGGGAGGTGGGGGCAAGTGGGCACAGACCTGATCGAGCGGTACGTGACCGACCTCGGGTCGCGGTTGCAGGGTTCCCGCAAGCAGGTGCGGGAACTGCTCACCGAGACCCGCGACAGCCTGGAGGACGCCACCGGGGCGCACCTCGACCGAGGACTGTCCGAAGACGAGGCCCGGCAACGTGCCGTCGCGGAGTTCGGGCCGGTCAAGGAGATCGCGAACGAGTACCAGGCCGAGCTGGCCGTCGCGTACGGCACGAGGACGCTCATCTGGCTGGCGATCGTCCTGCCGTTGACGCACATGGCGTGGGAGTACGGCCGGATGTTGCTCATCGGGCCGTGGCAGGACTTCGGTGCGATGCCGCCGTCCTGGTACCTGTTCATCGCCAAGGCCAACGACCTGGCCAGCGGTGTCGCGTCCGGGATCGCCCTCGTGGCGTTGGTGCTCGGCCGGATCCTGGCCCGGACGTACGACACGAAACTGCTGGCCAAGCTCGCCGCGTCGATCGCGATCCTGGCCGTCGGCGTGGTGCTGCTCGGCAACATCGCGATCATCGCGGCCACCGCGCACGTCGACGCTTCGCGCCTGATGCAGTCGTTGCCGATGAGCATCGCGAGCCTGATCACGTGGACCGTGATCGTTCGGCTCGGTCTGCTCGCTCGCCGCTGCTTGAGCTGTGCCACGATCGTCGTGTGACCAACGCCCTGATCTACCTGATCGTGATGGTGGCCGTCGCGGCAGTGGTGTTCCTGCTCGCGGCGTTGGTGTTCGGGCGCGGCGAGGAGCTCGCGCCGCTGCCGCCCGGTGCCTCGCCGACGCGGCTGCCGTCTGACGACATCACCGCGCAGGACGTGCGCGAGCTGAAGTTCCAGCAGGTGTTCCGCGGTTACAAGATGAGCGAGGTCGACTGGGTCCTGCAACGGCTCGCGACCGAGGTCGGGGAGCTGCGGGCGCGCGTCGAGGAGCTGGAGAGCAGTGACCGAACTTGAGCTGTCCGTGCAGGTGGCCGCGCCGCCCGCGACGATCTTCAAAGCGATGACCGACTGGGAACGCCAGGGCGAGTGGGTCTTCGGCACTCGCGTCAGGGTCGTCGCCGGTGACGGCGAGTCGGTCGGCAGCGAGATCGACGCGGTCACGTTCGGCGTCAGCGACCGCATGCGGATCACGCGCTGGGACCCGCCGCACGCCGTCGAGGTCGAGCACCTCGGTCGCGTTGTGCGGGGGACAGGCGTGTTCGCCGTGCGCGGCAGCCGTTTCGTGTGGACGGAACGTCTCGACGTGCCGTTCTTCTACCCGCTGGTGAAACCGCTCTTCGTGCTGATGCTGCGCCGGTCGCTGCAGCGGTTCGCCCGTTTCGCCGAGGAGTACCGGTGACCTCCCCCGAGCTCTCACGCTGTCCGTGGGGTGCGTCGACCCCGGATTACGTCGACTACCACGACACCGAGTGGGGCGTGGAGCTGCACGGCACGAACGCCCTGTACGAGCGGATGTCGTTGGAGGCGTTCCAATCCGGGCTGTCGTGGATCACGATCCTGCGCAAGCGGCCCGCGTTCCGCGCGGCGTTCCTCGACTTCGACCCGAAGCTGGTGGCGGAGTTCGGGCCGGCGGACGTGGAACGGCTGATGGCCGACGCCGGCATCGTCCGGAACCGGATGAAGATCGACGCGACCATCCACAACGCCAGGACGATCGTGGAGACCGACGTCGACCTGGACGCGCTGCTGTGGTCGTTCGCGCCGGCCAAGCGGAAGAGGCCGGCCACGATCGCCGACGTCCCGGCGATCACCGACGAGTCCAAGGCGATGGCCAAGGAACTGAAGCGCCGCGGCTTCAAGTTCCTCGGCCCCACCACGTGCTATGCGTTGATGCAGGCCACCGGGATGGTCGACGACCACATCGCCACCTGCTTCCGCGCTAAGCCGCAGGCCTGACCTCCCAGTTGCCCATCTCGCCGACCATGTGCCCCATCGGCACCAGGTCGGCGAGCGAAGCGACCTTGCTGTCGATCTCGGACACGATCGTGCGGAACTCCTGCATTCGCTTGATCCCGTCGCCGATCAGCTTGCCCGCCTGCTCGATGAACGCGCCGAGCAGGCCGCCGATCACGTTGCCCAGCCCGAAGACGTTCGGGATCGAGCCGAGGATCCCGCCGGCCGCGCGGACGATCTGCGAGGCGATGGTGGTGACCAGGTCGATCGCCATCCGGTAGACCTCGGTGATCGTCTTGCTGCAGTCGAACAACCCCTTGCGCATGCCGTCCATCAGGCCCTTGAAGTCGGTCAGCGAGTTGTTGTACTTCGTCGCCCAGGCCTTGAACTCGTCGGCCGCGGCGCCGGTCCACACGTCGTTGATGTTCGACACGCACAGGGCGAAGTCCTCCTGGGCGGTCGCCAGGAGCTCCATCGTGTTCGGAGCCCAGACGTCCGCGTAGTGCTCCACCTGGGGAGCGTCGCCGAGGATGTCGTGCAGCTTGTCGAGCATCGCGATCGCCATGCTGTCGCCCATGTAGTTGGCGACGTCGCGGATCTGCTGGTCCTGTTCGTCCGGCCAGACCGGTGCGCCCATGGTCACTCCCCGTCGTCCAGGCGGCCGAACTTCTTGTAGTACTCGTCGTCCATCACCGCGTAGTGGGCCGCGACCTCGTTGAGCACCTCGCCGGCCGCCGCCAGCGTCTTCGCGAGCGTGCCGAAGTGGTCGACGCACTTCTGCAGCGCGCTGTTGTAACCGGTGGGCGTGTCCTCCTGCTTGCCGAGGAAACCCAGGTCGTCCGGCCCGAGGTGGGTGGCTTCGAGCTCCCTGGTGACCCGGCCGGTGAACATGCTCGCGGTGGACTTGAGCTCGTCGCCCGCGATCGCGAGCTGGCGCGGCACGACGTGGTAGCCCGCGAGTTCCTTGCCGCGCTTGGCGAGCGGGTGGTCGGGACCGATGATCCCGCCAGGTGGTGAAGTCATGGTGTTTCCCCCAGCAGTACGTCGCGCACCGTCGCGGCCTTCGCCTCCGCGGCCCTGATCGCGTCGACGAGCAGGCGGCCGAGGAGGCGTTCGTCCAGCGACCGCAGCCTTTCCTGATCGAACTCGATGCCGACCAGCCGGCCGGTGGTGTCCACCTGGACCAGTCCGGCACCCGCGACCGGCTCGCCGATCACCTTGTGCTCCGCGGCTTTCTGTTTGAGCGCCCGGAACTCGCGCGTTCGTTCGGCGACGAGGTTTTCGAGTTCGTTCAGGGAAGCCACGGCTGCTCCTCGAGAAAGCCGCCGGAATCCTTGTCGTCGAAGTACTCTTCGGTGCTCTTGTCGCTCGGCCGGCTGCTTCGGCTGCGCGGCAACGGTTCCGCGCTGCCGGCGAGCCAGTTCGCAGCCTGTTCGCCGATCACCTCGGCCAGTGCCTCGCGCCCGGCCGTCGCTGCCAGCCTGCGCGCGTTCGTGACCGTTCTGGTGATCCGCTCACCGAGCAGGTGCGGCCGGCGACCTGTGTCCAGGCAGCCGGCCGCGAGCTCGATGTGGAGGACTTCGCCCGTGCCGTTGACGGTCACGCGGACGACGTCCGGGATCTCGTCGGTGAAGCGCCGCGAGGCCAGTTCGGCCTGCGCCTGCGCCAGTCGAAGTTGTCGGGCCGTGTGTTGCCGGACGGCCGCGTCGATCTCATCGAGAACATGCATCAGCCACACCCCAGTCAGCCGCCCCCAGAGCAGCTTGTGTGACCCACGCTACATTCGGGTCGGCCGGGATGTGGCTGAAACGCCCAAGAGCTGGCCATGAACGGCGCTTTTGTGGACCTCAGGTCCACAAAAGCGCCGTTCATGGCCAACGGCTAGCGGCCGATGAACTTCGGCGCCCTCTTGTTCACGAACGCGTCGACGGCCTCGCGGTGGTCCTCGGTCGCCCCGCAGTCGGCCTGGGTGCGGCGCTCCGCCTCCAGCGCGTCCTCCAGCGTCCCGTCCGCCGCCGCGGCCAGCGCTTCCTTGATCTTCGCGTACGCGGTCGTCGGGCCGGCGGCGAGCTTCGCGGCCAGCAGGTGCGCGGTGGACAGCAGTTCCTCGTCCGGCACGACCTGGTTGACCATGCCGACCCGCAACGCCTCCTCGGCGCCGACCGGCTGGGCGAGCAGCATCATCTCCATCGCGCGGCCGTGCCCGATCAGCCGCGGCAGCGTGTACGACGCGCCGGAGTCGGCGGTCAGGCCGACGTTCGCGAACGCCATCAGGAACTTCGCCGACCTGCCCGCGATGCGCAGGTCCGAGGCGTAGGCGAACGACGCACCGGCGCCGGCCGCACTGCCGTTGACCGCGGCGATCACCGGCTTCGGCATGCCGATCAGCTCTCGCACGATCGGGTTGTAGTGCTTCTCCACGGTGTGCAGCGGCGCGGGATCACCGGCCTGCAGCAAGCCGATGTGCTCCTTGAGGTCCTGACCCGCGCAGAACGCCTTGCCCGCACCCGTGATCACCACCGCGCGCACCGCGGTGTCGGCAGAAGCCTCCCGCAGCGCTTCGAGGAACGACTCCTTCAGCGCGATGGTGAAGGCGTTGAACGACTCGGGGCGGTTGAACGTGAACGTGCGCACACCATCGGCGTCGTCGACGAGGAGCTCGGACACTGGACCTCCATCAAGCAGTGGAAACGTTGCGAACCGGCCGCAGGCACTCGTCCACGAAACGACTCGTGCCTGGCGCCAGCCGCAGTGTCTGTTCGTCGAAGAACGACGCTGCGGCGTGGCCGGGCCAGTCCGGTGGCAACAGTTCAGCAGGAAGGCCGGGATCGCGGAACAGGAACTTCCGCCACGCGTGCAGCAGCTGCTGCGAGGACGCGAACGCTGCCGAGTCGTCGGTTTCGTCCACAACGGACACGGCCGCCCGCCACTGCGCGACGAACGCGGCGTAGTCGCGGCCGAGTTCGGCCAGGTCCCAGGCCTTCGCGGCGAGCTCGGCGTCCGCACCGTCGTGTGAACCGTGAAAAGTTCGTGCGGGAACTCCCTCCGCGGCCAGCACGTCGGTGAGCTCCGGCGACGGGCGGGGGGCGATCCACGTCACAGGTCCGAGCGCGCCGTAGCCGAGCAGTTGCAGCTCCGACGCCAGGTGGTCGCGCGAATCACGGCCAGGCATCTCCTCCAGCACCACCACGTGCCAGCGACCGTCCCACGTGGACGGCCCGGTGCGGTAGATGCGGGCGGCGGCCTCGTCGAGCCTGCGTTCCCCGCGAGGTGTCATCGCGTAGCCCGGTCCGTCGGGCAGTCGCACGGGGTGCAGCCAGCCCTGCCGGACCGTGCGGGAAACAGCCGTGCGCACGGCCGGCGCGGCGAACCCCAGGGGTTCGAGCAGCCGGACGAGGGCGGCGATGGTGGCGGCACCACCGCGTTCGCGCAGGTGGCCGCCGTAGACGTCGAAGAGCGCGGAACGGGCTCGCACCCTGTTGAGTCTGTCACGCCGCGCCCGAGACCGTGTCCCGCCCGTCCGTCCGTGCCGAAAGTGTTGCCTTGTCGTGAAAACGGGTACTGATCAGGGACAAGTCAAGATCCACAACTGTCACCCGGACTCGCCAAAAGATCGGTTCGGTTTCGCGCTCAAGTCGCGATAGGGGAGAATGGAGCAGATCCGGCCTGGCCGGACGGGGAAGATGTTGACGGAGGGAGCACGCGATGGCGGCCATGAAGCCCCGGACCGGCGACGGTCCCCTCGAGGTCACCAAGGAGGGACGCGGCATCGTCATGCGCGTGCCGCTCGAGGGTGGTGGGCGCCTCGTCGTCGAGATGTCGGCGGACGAGGCCAGCGCCTTGGGCGACGCGCTGAAGGCCGCCGCCGGCTGAGAGGCATCCCGGCGAGAAGCACGTGAGCCCCGGTTTCCACAGTGGAGACCGGGGCATCGCTTCGTTCTAGCAGTGCTGTGGCCGCCGACATCCACCGCGTCTTTCGGCGCTCAGCAGGGCGCCTCACGGCACCGCCCCCGCGCCCCCACATGCCCGATGTGAGGACGCGGGGGCGGCACCGTGATCCACCCGTCTGAACGTCGAAACACGGGGCGGACGCCGGCGGCCACAGCACTGAGCCAGAATGAGCGGTCGTTAATACATGGGGAGGTCCAGTCGTGGCGTCGACGGTTCCGTCAGTGCCGACCAAGCTCGTCGACGTGGAGGTGTCCACCACCTCGCGTCGCAACACTCCGGCGGTCGTGCTCGTGGCCACCGGACCGGCGCTGGGACCGGGCGGCGACGGCATCGACGTCTCCGACCTGACCGGCAAGGCCGGCGAGACGGTGCGCCACGACGAGACCTGGACGCTCGGTGTCGGCACCGGGTCGTTGGGTGACTACCGCGTGGCGGGTGCGTCGCTGGCGCGGGCGCTGAGCGGGGACGACGCGCCCAAGAGCGCCGACGTTTTGCTGACCCCGGACTTCGACGCCGACAAGGTGCGCGCGTTCGTGCTGGGCGTGGCGCTCGGCGGGTACCGCTTCAAGGTCACCGGTGAGGACAGCCCGAAGCGCGTCGGAACCCTCCGGCTCGTCACCGGAGACACCGGCTTCGAAGAGGTGCTGACCTCGGCCGCGCTGAAGGCCCACGCGCTGGCCTCCGCCACCTCGCTGGCCCGTGATCTCGCGAACACGCCGTCCAACGTCAAGGACCCGCGCTGGCTCGCCACCACGGCCGCCAGGCTCGCGGAGAAGCAGGACGGGCTGTCCGCCGTCGTGCGCGACGAGAAGTGGCTGGCGCAGCAGGGCTTCGGCGGCGTGCTGGCGGTCGGGGGCGGATCGACGCGTCCGCCGCGGTTCCTGGAGCTGACGTACGGCACCACCGGCCCGCACCTGGTCTTCGTCGGCAAGGGCATCACGTTCGACACCGGCGGCATCTCGATCAAGCCCGCGGACGGCATGCACCTCATGCGCACCGACATGGCGGGCGGTGGCGCGGTGATCTCCGCGCTGCTGGCCGTGGCCAGGCGGGGCCTGCCGGTCCGCGTGACCGGGCTCGTGCCGTGCGCGGAGAACCACGTGAGCGGCTCGTCGTACCGGCCGGGCGACGTCGTGCGGCACTACGGCGGCGCGACCACCGAGGTGCAGAACACCGACGCCGAGGGCCGCATGGTCCTGGCCGACGCGCTGGCGTACGCGGTGAAGAACCTCAAGCCCGACCTGATCGTGGACGTCGCCACGCTGACCGGTGCGATGAAGGTGTCGCTCGGGCTGCGCACCGGCGCCGTGTTCACCGCGTCCGACGAGATCTCGGCCAACGTGATCGACGCGGGTGCGAAGGTCGGCGAGAAGTGGTGGCGGATGCCGTTGCTCGAGGAGCACGTCGCGGCCGTGACCAGCGAGATCGCGGACTACAAGCAGTGCCCGCCCGGCCCGGGCGGCATCACGGCGGCGCTGTTCCTGCAGAAGTTCGCCGGCGACGTGCCGTGGGCGCACCTCGACATCGCGGGCCCCGCGCGGTCGGAGAAGGTCTACGACGAGGTCGTCGCGGGGGCCACGGGCTTCGGCGCGCGCACGCTGGTCGAGCTTGCTGAAAAATATTCGCGTTAATCCCTACGATCTACCCATACGAGACGGCGACGTTCCACGGCATGATGTGAGCTCCTTCACAACGTCGTAGAGGAGCGCTCGTGTTACTCCGCCTGGCACTCGCCGTCTCGCTGGTTCTAGCGGCGCTGACGCCCGCATCGGCCGCCACGCCCTGGTGGGAGCCTGTGGCGCGGCCGGCGCCGGACTCGCAGATCAACGTGACGGGTGAGCCGTTCAAGGGCACGGACGGCCTGGGCAGGGTGCGCGGGTTCGTCGACGCGCACAACCACCTCATGACCAACGAGGGCTTCGGCGGCAGGCTGATCTGCGGCAAGCCGTTCTCCGAGCAGGGCATCGCGGACGCGTTGAAGGACTGCCCCGAGCACTACCCGGCGGGCCTGGGCGCGATCTTCGAGGCGATCGTGACGGGCGACTTCGACGGCCACGACCCGGTGGGCTGGCCGACGTTCAAGAACTGGCCGAACTACACCACGGTCTCGCACCAGCAGAACTACTACGCCTGGCTGGAACGGGCGTGGCGCGGCGGTCAGCGCGTGCTGGTCACCGACCTGACGAGCAATGCCGAGCTGTGCATCATCCACCCGTTCAAGGACCGGCCGTGCGACGAGATGGCGTCGGTCCGGCTGCAGGCCCAGCGCACCTACGAGCTGCAGGCGTTCATCGACAGGATGTTCGGCGGGCCCGGCAAGGGCTGGTTCCGCATCGTCACGTCGTCCGAGCAGGCCAGGGACGTGATCACGCAGGGCAAGCTCGCGGTGGTGCTCGGCATCGAGACCTCTGAGCTGTTCGGCTGCCGGACCTTCCTCGACATCCCGTTGTGCAACAAGGGTGACATCGACCGCGGCCTCGACGAGATGTACGCGCTCGGGGTGCGCAGCGCGTTCCTGTGCCACAAGTTCGACAACGCGCTGTGCGGTGTCCGGTTCGACTCGGGCACGCAGGGCGGCGTGATCAACGCGGGCCAGTTCCTGCGCACCGGCCAGTGGTGGAAGACCGAGGAGTGCAAGGGCCCGCAGCAGGACAACCCGATCGGCACCGTCGGACCGAACGCGCTGATCCCGGCTTCGGCCGTCGCGCCCGCCTACGACCCGGCGAAGCGGTGCAACGTGCGCGGCCTGACGTCGCTCGGCGAGTACGCGGTGCAGGGCATGATGCAGCGCCACATGATGATCGAGGTCGACCACATGAGCGTGAAGGCCGCCGGCCGCACGCTGGAGCTGGCCGGGCAGAAGAACTACCCCGGCATCATCTCCAGCCACAGCTGGATGGACGCGCAGTGGACCGAGCAGGTCTACCAGCTCGGCGGGTTCGTGGCCGGGTACGAGAACGATCCCGGCGGGTACGTGGCGCAGGCGGCCGCCGCGGAGCCGTTGCGGCGCAAGTACGACGTGGGCATCGGGTTCGGCTCCGACTACAACGGCGTGGGCTCGCACCCGGCACCGCAGACCGGCGTGACCTACCCGTTCCGCAGCTACCCGGACGGCCCGCTGGTCGACCGGCAGCGCACCGGTGAGCGCGTCTGGGACATCAACGTCGACGGCGGCGCGCACATCGGTCTCCTGCCGGACTGGGTCGAGAAGGTCCGTCAGCTCGGTGGGGACCAGCTCGTCCAGGACATGCTGGGCGGCGCCGAGTCGTACCTGCGGACGTGGTCGAGCACTCAGCGCTGGCGTTCGTGAGTGCGCAGGGCGTGATCGCGGAAGGCGCGGACGGCGGGCGGCAACGGGCGGTCCGCCAACCACGCCAGCCCGAAGGCACGGGCTGAGCGCGGGGTCAGCGGGAGTTCGCGCACGCCCGCTGGAGGAGTGAACTCGGGATGCGGGAGCAGGGAGACGCCGAGCCCTGCCGCGACCAGGCCGCGCACGGTCTCGGTCTCCTGGCTCTCGAATGCGATCTTCGGGTTGAACCCGGCTGCGGCGCACAGGTCGTCGATGATCTGACGCAGGCCGTAGCCGTGCTCGAGGACGATGAACTCCTCGTCCGCGAGGTCCTTGAGCCGCACGGCTTTGCGCGACGCCAGGCGGTGTGTCGACGGCACGACGACGATCAGTTCCTGTTCGAACAGGACCTGTGACTCGAACTCCGGCCCCTCGGGCGGAGGTGCGACCAGCGCGAGATCGATCTCGCCGCTCGCAAGCTTGTCGACCACTGCCTGGCGGGCGTTCTGGACCAGCCCGAACCGGACGTGCGGGTGTTCGGCGCGGAACCCGCGGACCAGCTCCGGCACGACGGACCGGCCGAGCATGTGCAGGAACCCCAGCACGACCCGGCCCTTCTCCGGGTCGAGCTCCTCCTCGACCTCGCGCAGGCCCGGTTCGAGCGCGGCCAGCGACCGGGTCGCGGCCTCGGCGAGCAGCCGGCCGGCGCGGGTGAGCCGGACCCTCCTGCCGCTCTTCGCGATGATCGGCGCGCCGAGCTGTTCCCCGAGTTCGGCGAGCCAGCGGCTGACCGTCGGCTGGGGGAGACCGACGCGTTCTGCGACACGAGTCACGTGTTCGTCGGTGGCAAGCGCTTTCAACATCGCCAGCTTCGGGGCCAGCTCCAATTCATCCACGAATTGATTCTGACCCATTTCCGTATTGGACGTATGGCTTAGCGTCAATTGCGTGAACAGGTTGACCGCGTCCATCGCCGCCTCGGGCTTCGCGTGCTTCGCGCTGCTCTACACGCCGCAGCCGGTCATGCCGCAGATCGCCCAGGAGTACGGGCTGGGTCCCAGCGGTGCGTCGCTCGCGCTCTCCGCGGCGACGCTCGCGCTGGCGGTGGCGGTCGTGCCGATCGCGATGCTGTCCGAACGGGCCGGGCGCCGGCCGGTGATCGTGGTCAGCGTGCTGGTGGCGGCGTTGCTGGGACTCGTGCTGCCGTTCGCGCCGAACTACGAGCTGTTCTTGCTGCTGCGCGTGCTGCAGGGGATCGCGGCGGCCGGGGTGCCCGCCGCGTCGATGGCCTACCTCGCGGACGAGCTGGACAGCAGGAGGCTCGGCGCCGCGGTGGGCGCGATGATCGCCGGGAACAGCCTCGGCGGCATGTCCGGCCGATTGGTCACCGGCATGACCGCGGACTGGCTGGGGTGGCGTGGCTCTGTGCTGCTCGCCGGTGTGTTCGGGCTGGCCGCGGCGCTGGTGGTGGTGTTCTTCCTGCCCAGGTCGCACGGCCGGCCGAAGCGGGCGCCGCGCGGCATGAAGGCGGCCCTGCGGGACCCGGTCCTGCTCTCGTTGTACGCGGTGGCCGTGCTGCTCGTGGGGTCGTTCATCTCGTTCTACAACGTCGCCGGCTTCCAGCTCACCGGTCCGGTGTGGCTGGAGACGCTGGTGTACCTCTTCTACGGGTTCGGCAGCACGTCGGCGGCGTTCGCGGGCAGGCTGGCCGACCGGCACGGCCGTGGTCGCGTGCTGCTGCTGTGCATCGGTGTGCTGGCTCTCGGTGCGGTGGCGAGCCTGCTGTGGGTGCCGCTCGGGCTGGCGATCGTCACCGCCGGGTTCTTCGCGTCGCACGCCACGGCGAGTGGCTGGGTCGCCGCGCGGGCGCCCGAACACGCCCGTGGCCACGCCTCTGGGCTGTATCTCTGCGGGTTCTACGTGGGCAGCAGCATCGGTGGCACGTCCGGCAGCACCGCGTACGAGGAGTGGGGCTGGGGCGGCCTGGTCCTGGTGATCCTCGGCTGGCTGGCCCTCGCCGCGATGCTCGCTCAGAACTCCAGCGCGAGGGTGATGCGCGAGTCGACGGGCGAGATCGCCGTCTTGCCCAGGCGCGGCAGTTCCGGGGTGCCGGCCTCCATGCCGACCGTGACCGACTGGGTGTCCGCGGGGACCTCGACCACGATCGCGAACGGCAGCGGGCCGCCGTCGTAGCGGGCGCCGACCTGTGGCGCGGTCGAGCCGTCGGGAAGCTTGACGGTGATCAGGTCCTTGGTGAGGTTGCCGCCGATGGTGTCCGGAAGGCTGCCGACGGCCTCGACCCGCACCTCCAGCAGTGCCTTGTCCGGCGCGGAGATCGTGGCGACGTCGTACTGGCTCTGACCGAGTTTGATCGGGCGCTGACGGCCGAGCCGGACGCCGGTGATCTTCATCCCGAGCTCGCGGTCGCCGAAGCGGATCTTCTGGGTCGGCTCGGCGAACTGGGCGGGGGCGGCGGCCCGCTGCAGCACGTGCGGCGGGGTGTCGCCGCGCTTGCCGGAGGGGATCTCGACGCGCTGCTCCATCGACTTCGCGCCGAGGGTGCCGAGGGCGAGGGTCTCGGTACCGGCCTCCGGGTCGGGCACGGTGTAGACGACGAACACCGAACCGCTGGCCGGCAGGCGGTCGGCGGGCAGCAGGTGGCGCTTGCCCGGCACCTCCAGCGCGAGCTCGGACGGCTGCGGGGCGAAACCCTGCCAGTTGGTGCGGTGGAAACCGCTGTCCGTCTCGTAGAACTTCTCGACCTTCATCCGCAACACGCGCAGGCGCGAGCCGGGCTCGGCGCGCACGGTGCCCTCCGCGGTGAACCAGATGTCCGGGTTCGCCCAGCCGGTGACGGCGGTGGCGAGCAGGTCGTCGCGCGTCTTGATGTCAACGTTGCCAAGACCGAGGTCGGCGTTGGTGCCCTTGCCGTCGTCGGGCAGCACGGCGAGGAAGTCGCGGCCGGCGGTGAGGTCCTGCTGCTTCGACGGGTCGAACTCCTTGCCGTCGGTGCGCACGAGCTTGCCGATCGGGGTGCTGCGCTTGCCGCTCTCGGGTACCTGCGGCGACTGCACCTCGTAGCGGATCTCATCTTCCTTCTTGGTGACTTCCTTCAGCGGCACGGGCACCCAGTCGGTGCCGGCACCGGTGCCGGGCACCTGGACGGGTCCGCACCACAGCCGCTTGTCGACCTCGGCGTCCTGACCGGTCTTGGCGAACCAGCAGCTGACCGCCGCGGCGCCCGCCCGTGCCACGTAGCCGTAGTCGAGCGTGTAGGCGAGCTGCGCCTCGGCCTGCGCCTGCAACTCGGCGGCGTCGGCGAGCTTCTTGCCGTCGACGGTGAGCTGGACCGCCGTCGGCTGTGGCGCGGGAGCTGTGGCACATCCGGTCACCGCGAGGAGGACCGTCAGACCCAGCAGCGCACAACGCACAGTTCTCGCGCCCCTCACCAGTTGAAGTCAAAGCGTCACTACTGGTTAAAGGCGGCGTTCACACTTTGGGGTTGCCCCGAGCGTGTGTGTCTCAGATCACCGCGCGGTAGACCTCGACCGTCTGCTCGGCCATCGCGGACCAGGAGAACTCCTGCTCAGCCCGCTTGCGTCCGGCGGCGCCGAAGCGCCGGGCGCGGTCCGGGTCGGCGATCAGTTCGTTGATCGTCTGGGCAAGATCGAGTCGATATGTCGACAAATCGTGCTCGTCGTAGTGAACGAGCAGACCCGTCTCGCCGTGCACGACGACCTCCGGGATGCCACCGACGTCGCTCGCGACGACCGCCGTGCCGCACGCCATCGCCTCCAGGTTCACGATGCCGAGCGGCTCGTAGACCGACGGGCAGACGAACACCGTCGCGTGGCTGAGGATCTGCCGCACCTCGGCGGGCTGCAACATCTTCTGGATCCAGAAGACGCCCTTGCGGCCCGACGCCAGTTCGCTGACCGCCTGTTTGGTCTCCTCGGCGATCTCCGGCGTGTCCGGGGCGCCCGCGCAGAGGACGATCTGGGCGTTGGGGTCGATGTGGTGCGCGGCGGCGACCAGGTGGCCGACACCTTTCTGGCGAGTGATCCGTCCCACGAACGCCACGATCGGCTTCTCGGGATCGATGCCGCGCGACGTGAGCGCGTCCGTCTCCGTGACGGGGTGGTACGCGGTGGAGTCGATCCCGTTGCGCACCACGTGCACCCTCGCCGGGTCGAGCGCGGGGTAGGCGTCGAGCACGTCGGCCCGCATCCCCTCGCTCACGGCGATGATCGCGTCGGCGTGTTCGTACGCGGTCCGCTCGGCCCACGACGAGATCCGGTACCCGCCGCCGAGCTGCTCGGCCTTCCAGGGCCGGCGCGGCTCCAGCGAGTGCGCGGTGACGACGTGCGGGATCCCGTGCAGGAGTTTGGCCAGGTGACCGCCCATGTTGGCGTACCAGGTGTGCGAGTGCGCGAGGTTGGCGGTGGAGATGGCGGCGGCCATTTCGAGGTCGACCGCGAGGGTGCTCAGGGCCGCGTTCGCCTGCTCCAGGCTGTGCGGCGGGTTGTGCGCCGTCGCGTCCGATCTGGGCGCACCGAAGCAGTGCACGTCGACGTCCACGAGCTCGCGGAGATGGGGCACGAGGAATCCCACGTGCACACCAGCACCGCCGTAGACCTCCGGTGGATACTCCCGCGTCATCAGCGCAACTCGCACGCACCCACCGTAGATCACAGCGGTACCGGTTGGGACAAAGCTGTTTGCGTCTGGTTGAAGCGCGATCGCACAGATAGGGTCACATACCGTGAAGGGGCAGCCGCACGTTCTCGGAATTGTGCTTGCCGGTGGTGAAGGCAAGCGCCTGTGGCCACTGACGGCAGACCGCGCGAAACCGGCTGTGCCCTTCGGGGGCAACTACCGGCTGGTCGACTTCGTGCTGTCGAACCTGGTCAACGCGGGGCTCGCGAAGCTCTGCGTGCTGACGCAGTACAAGTCGCACTCGCTGGACCGCCACATCTCGACGACGTGGCGCCTGTCCAATGTGCTCGGTCAGTACGTGACCCCGGTCCCGGCCCAGCAACGCCTGGGCCCGCGCTGGTACACGGGGTCGGCCGACGCGATCTTCCAGTCGCTGAACCTCGTCCACGACGAGAAGCCCGACCACGTGGTCATCTTCGGTGCCGACCACGTGTACCGGATGGACCCAGGTCAGATGATCTCGCAGCACGTCGAGTCGGGCGCGGCCGTGACCGTGGCCGGGATCCGGGTGCCGCGCAACGAGGCCAAGGCCTTCGGGTGCATCGACAGCGATGTCTCGGGGAAGATCACGCGGTTCCTGGAGAAGCCTTCGGAGCCGCCGCACGTGCCGGACGACCCCGAGGTGACGTTCGCGTCCATGGGCAACTACGTGTTCACGACCGAGGCGCTGCTGGACGCGCTGCGCGGGGACGCGTTGAACCCCGACTCGGACCACGACATGGGTGGGGACATCATCCCCATGCTGGTGGACCGGGGTAAGGCGCACGTTTACGACTTCCAGGACAACGAGGTTCCCGGGGCCACTGATCGGGATCGCGGGTACTGGCGGGATGTCGGGACGATCGACGCCTACTACGACGCTCATATGGACCTGGTGTCCGTTAATCCGATCTTCAACCTCTACAACCAGTTGTGGCCTATTCGGACTGCCACTCCGCCGTTGCCGCCGGCCAAGTTCATCGCTGGTGGGTCCGCTGAGGACTCGATGGTGGGGCCTGGGTCGATCATCTCCGGGAAGATTCACGGCTCGGTGATCTCTTCGGACGTGACTGTTGAGGTCGGGTCTGTGGTGCAGGGGTCTGTCTTGTTGCCTGGGGTTCGGATCGGCAAGGGCGCCGTGGTCCGGCGCGCCATTTTGGACAAGAACGTCGTGGTGCCGGACGGCGCGTTGATCGGTGTGGACGCGCCGATGGACCGTGAGCGCTACACGGTGTCCGCGAGCGGTGTCACGGTCCTCGGCAAGGGCGTCCGGGCCTACTGACCGGGGATTGTGGCTAGCAACCCGTCAGCTTGATGTCGTCCTGACCCTCGAACCGGCGGCCGTCGACCGTGCGGCCCATGAGGGTCGCTGTCGTCATGCCACAGGTCAGGCCGGTCTTCGTGGTGTCGAACTGGCAGACCAGGTCGGCCCTGCCGTCGTCGTTGACGTCCTCACCCGGCGATCCACAGCGGATCAGGCTCTGCTCCAGACCGGTGGCTCCGAACGTGAGGCTGCTCCGGTCGACCAGGGCGACGGCGTCGAACTCCGCGGTGGACAGGACCGCCACCGGGATCACACCCTCCTTCTTGAGGTTGATCGAACTGGGGAAGCTGCGCGGCTTCACGTCCGGCGGCACCCAGGAGATCGAGCGGACGTCGTTCGCGCGGTTCGTGTCCTCCGGGTGCGGCTCGTCGGCGATGATCACCGCGCTCGTGGAGAACAGGTGCCTGCGCTTCTCGGTGCAGGACACCGTCCAGTCCTTGGCGAACGTCGCCGTGGTGCCGGCGCCGAGGACGTGCGTCTGCTGCTGGCCGGTGTTCGGGGTGATCGTGCAGTCCGCGGGAGCGCCGAAGGTGACGGTGGTCAGCGTGTGCACGGCGTCGGCCGGTCCGGCGTTCGTGACGGTCGTCGTGGTCGTGCAGGCGAAGTCCTGGGTGCGGTACTGGCGTTCGGTGCAGGTCAGGCGGATGTCGCTGACCGAGAGGTCGACCCGTTCGAACACCTCGACCCGGTCGGTCGCCGAACCCGTGTTGTTGCCGGGGTCGGGGTCGATGACGTGCAGGTGGTCGAGCACGGCCTTGGAGGACGCGGCGAAGTCGTGGTAGCTGCGGTTCGCGCAGGTCACGTTCCACTTCGACGAGACGGTCGCCGGGCCGCTGATCGACACCTCGTGGGTCGTGGCGGTGGTGGGGGTCAGCGTGCAGTCCGCCGGGCCGGTGAGCCCAAGAGTGACGTCGGTGTTCGCCGGGCCGTAGTCACCGCGGTTGACCGCGACGGCCGTGACGGTGCACTCGAACTGGTCACGGACGTAGGTGCGGCTCGCACAGTCCAGCTGAGTGCTGTCGATGCCGACGTTCGCTTCGTCGATCACGGCGATGGTGGCGCCTGTGGTCCGGTGGTTGCTCGACGGGTCGGGATCGGTGACGCCGGGGGTGGTGATCGTCAGCGCGTTCTCGAACGACAACGGGTGGAAGCTCGGATCGAGGCAGGTGACGGCCACCTCGAAGATCACCTCGACCGGGCGGCCGAGCACGAGCTGCCGGGTCGCCGGCGGCGGGGTGGTGAAGGAACAGTCCGGCGGGCCGGAGGCCGAGATCGCGTCCTGGACGTCGATGATCGGGGCCGGGCCGCGGTTCTCCAGCAGCGCGCGGACGCGCAGGGTGTGTTCGGTGTCAGCGGTCATCTCGGTGGGCGGGTCGACGACGTCGAAGGCGACCTTCACGGCATCGGCCTTCGTCTCCACGTTGCCGAAGTCGTGGCCGGAGAAGTTGGTGTCCGCGGCCCCGATCGGGATGTGCACGCCGTGGCGTTCGGTCCCAGAGGTCCGGGTCCAGTCGGTGCGGTTCTCCTCTGTGACGGCGTAGTCGCCGGGCAGACGGTTCTTCAGCGGGAACTGGTAGTACCCGTTGCCGTCGGTTGTCGTGGTCGTGACCGGGCCGATGGGCTCGCCTGCGTCAGAACGGTCGCGATGCAGCGTCACCGTCCAGCCCGCGAGACCCGGCTCTCCGGCGTCGCGCACACCGTTGCGGTTCGCGTCGTGATACTTGTAGCCGCTGATCACGGGCACCGGCTCGGCGGACGTGTCCTTGGAGAAGTTACCGCAGGCCCGGCCGATGAAGCTGCTGCCGTACTTGAGCGACGGGACTGTGACAGGTCGCGCGGTGAAGGCGTTGAACACGGGCTTGAAATGCAGCTTGCCGGGTGTGCAAGGTACGTCGACAACCTCATTGTTGTCATCGCAGCCCGACCATTCCACATCGCCGGAACTGACCTGCTTGTCCTCGATGCGTGCGTACCAGATGAAATTCGGGCTGAAACCTTGATCCTCGTAATACGCGCGGTGTCGGATGATGTCGTCGTGGGACAGCAACTGGCCGGGTCCCGGATCGAGTACGAACGAGTCGCGGCAGGCCCCACTGGGTGTGGAGGGCATGTCTGAGCCATCGCCCCAGCACGGGGTGACGACGGCATGGGCTGCCGGAGTCGTGATTCCGATGATCGGTATGAAGGCAGCCGCCAGTGCGGCGATAACCCTTGTTGGTTTCACCTGAGCCCCTTTCGGGGAATGGACGATCCCCGACCCTGCGGAGGGCATGTCGAATTGCCGTGATGCGCTGTTACCGCATCACTCAGGTGGTCCAACTCGAGTTCTTATCGACCCACTCAGGGTTTGCGTGCGGCCACCAACAGCCCATCGCCCAGCGGCAGGATCACCGGAACGAGCCGGTCGTCCTCCTTCACCAGGCGGGCGATTTCCCGCATTGCCTGGGTCGACTCGTCCCGCTTGGTGGGATCTACCACCGCGCCGTGCCACAGGACGTTGTCGAACGCGATGACTCCGCCTGGGCGCAGCATTCGGACGCCGTGCTGGAGGTACTGCGGGTACTCGGGTTTGTAGGCGTCCACGAAGACCAGGTCGTAGGCCGCGTCGGTCAGGCGGGGTAGGACGTCCAGCGCCTTGCCCATGATCAGGCGGGTGCGCGAGGGCGAGATACCGGCGGCCGCGTAGGCCTCGCGGGCCGCCCGTTGGTGGTCTGGGGCCACGTCGATCGACGTCAGGATGCCGGACTGGGGCATGCCCGCCAGGAGGTAGAGGCCGCTGGTGCCTGCTCCGGTGCCGATCTCGACGACGGCTTTCGCCTGGAGGGCGGTCGTCAGGAACCGCAGGGCGGCTCCGCCACCTGCGCCGATGGGCACGCAGCCCAGTTCCTGGCCGCGTGCTCGTGCTGCCAGGTGCACGTCGTCCTCGGGGAGGTACTGCTCGACGTACTCCCGCAGGGCCGATTCCGCTGTCACGGGGTAGCAGGTTAGTGCCACTTGTGCCCAAAACGGGTGAACGCGGCCCGAACCGAGATTCTCAGGGTGCTCTCAGCCTGCTCTCACGATCGTTTAAAGGGAGCAGGAGAAGGTACAGAGGCAAGAAGCCAGGCTCTGATCGGGAACAAGCCGGACCCGACGCTCGTTGAGCCGCATAAGGGTCGCCGGGCGGCCCACATGGAGGTGCCGAAACACCTGATGCGCACGCAGTCGAGTTCGCCGGAGGCCGTCGCGCCCATCGAGACGGCCGACTGGACGCCGCCCTCGTGGGACGCCATCGTTCGCGAGCACGCGGACAGGGTCTACCGGCTCGCGTACCGCTTGACCGGCAATCAGCACGACGCCGAGGACCTGACCCAGGAGACGTTCATCAGGGTTTTCAGGTCGCTCGCGTCGTACAAGCCGGGCACCTTCGAGGGGTGGCTGCACCGCATCACCACCAACCTCTTCCTCGACATGGCACGCAGGCGTTCTCGCGTGCGCATGGAGGCGCTGCCCGAGGACAACGACCGACTCGAGGGTGACGACCTGTCCCCCGAGGAGATCTACGACGAGAACCACCTCGACCCCGATCTGCAGGCCGCGTTGGACGAGCTCCCGCCGGAGTTCCGTGCCGCCGTGGTCCTGTGTGACGTGGAGGGCCTCTCCTACGAGGAGATCGGTGCCACGCTCGGGGTGAAGATGGGTACCGTGAGGAGCAGGATCCATCGGGGCCGCCAGGCGCTGAAGGTCGCGCTCGAACGCCGTCGTCGGGAATCGTTGCTGGAGGACTCTGCATGACCGACCTCCGTGGTTGGGGCCTGCCTGAGCAGCATCTCTTGCCGGATGCCGTGGTTGCTTTCGTGGACGGAGAACTGTCCTCGGTCGCACACGAGCGAGCTTCAGCGCACATCCAGCGCTGTGGCTTCTGCGCCTTCGAGACCTACACCCAGCAGCAGGCGCGCACCGCGGTGCGCGCGGCGGGGGCGCCCACGGCGTCGGCGTCGCTGCTCGACAGGCTCGGGGCCATCCCGCAGGAGGTCGACCTGCCGTCCGCACCGGACGGGCTCGCGATCACCGAGGACGGACAGTTCGTCGCCGTGCAGCGCACCGACAAGCCCGCGTTCGGGTCTGGGCCGGTGCTGGGGTCGTCGAGACCGCTGGGCAGCAACGGCTGGTTCAGCGGCCGCCGCGCGCGTCAGGGTGCCGGGGTCGTCGTGAGCGGGATGCTGCTCGGCGCGCTCGCGTTCACCACGCCGGACAGCGACGCGCCTGCCTCGCCGTCCGCGCCGCAGAACGCCCGCGCGGTCTTCGCGACCACCCCCTGACAGTCATTTCACCGCTCTTCAGGCAGGCTGTAGCTCTAAGGGCCTGCTTCATGGGTCCTGTTCGCGATAGCCGGGGCTGAGGCGGCCCCTGGAGGCGCGGGCGGCCGACCCGAATACAACACCGGTGTGCGGGTCAGCCGCCCGCACCGCCAGGAACCACCTCAGCCGCGACTCTCATCGAACAACACCCATGAAGCAGGCCCTAACTCCTAGCGGAAAATTCGGGGAGAGATGAGCCAGCAGTCGCCCAACGGCCAGACGCCCACGCCTGTTTCCGGAGTGGACGACGGAGCGCATCGCAGGCTCCGGCCACGGCCCTTGGTGCAGCCGCCGGTCGACCCCGCGTACGCGTCAGCCTTCGGCCGCCCGGACGGTGTCTCCAGCGCGTTCGCCGCGCGCGACGTGCCCGTGACCGCCGTCCAGTCGGCGCCGCCGCCTCCCGAGTCGCTCGTCAGCGCGTTCGGCCGGCGGGGTTCCGAGGAGTTGCTGCAGCGGCCTCCACAGCCCGTGTCCGACCCCGATCCGGACATCGATCCGGTGTTCTGGGGCGACAAGCCCGCCGGTGACCCGTGGCGCGACCCCGCTTCCGGTGCCGTGATCGGCCCGCCCGCCGTGGGCGAGGACCCGCCGGGCGAACCTGAGAAGAAGGTCGAGCCCGGTCCGCAGCTGAGCGTTCCCGAACTGATCTTCGGCCGGCGCGTGAAGCCGACCGCACTCGCGTTGCTGATGGTCGCGGCGCTGCTCGTCGGATCGGTCGGCGGCCTGATCGGCTGGCTGATCGGCCGCGCGGGCAACCCGCTGACCGACTCGACGGTCACGCTGGCCGAGATCGAGGAGGGCAAGGAGCGCCCGGCCGGTTCGATCTCGGACATCGCCAAGCGCGTCACGCCCAGCGTGGTGTCGATCGAGTTCAAGGGCGCCAACGTCGCGGGCGTCGGCTCCGGCGTCGTCATCGAGGGCGGCGGCTACATCCTGACCAACGACCACGTGGTGGCCCCGGCCGCCCAGGACTCGTCGGCCAAGCTCAGCGCCGTCTTCACCGACGGCACCCGCGCCCAGGCCCGCGTCGTCGGCCGCGACCCGAAGACCGACCTCGCCGTCATCAAGGTCGAGGTCACCAACCCCACGGTCCTGCAGTTCGGCAACTCCGACGAGCTCCAGGTCGGTGACAGCGTGATCGCCATCGGCTCGCCGCTCCAGCTGTCCAACACGGTCACCGAGGGCATCGTCTCCGCGCTGCACCGCCCCGTGACGGCGGCCGGCGAGAACGGCGGCCCCCAGGTCACCTACGACGCGATCCAGACCGACGCGGCCATCAACCCCGGCAACTCGGGCGGCGCGCTGGTCGACTCGCGTGGCGCCCTGGTCGGCATCAACTCCTCGATCCGCACCGAGACCGGCGGTTCGGTCGGCCTCGGCTTCGCGATCTCCGGCAACCAGGCCCGCAAGATCAGCCAGGAGCTGATCCGCAGCGGCTCGGTGAAGCACGCCGACATGAACGTCAACGTGAAGTCGGTGTCCGCCGAGACCTCCGAAGGCGCCCAGGTGCAGAACGTCCCCGCGGGCGGTGCCGCTGCGGCCGCCGGCATCCAGGAGGGCGACGTGATCACGAAGGTCGGCAACCGCGTCGTTCGCAACGCCGCCGAGCTCGTGGTGGCCGTTCGCGAGCACGAAATCGGCCAAACGGTCCAGGTGGTGCTGGCCCGGCAAGGCCGCGAGCTCAAACTTGACGTAACCCTCAAGAGCGACTGACCAGTAGGCTGGGACTCGTGTTCGACAGCATCGGATGGGTAGAGATCCTCATCATCGTCGTCGCGGGTCTCTTCATCCTGGGGCCCGAACGCCTGCCGTCCGCGGCAGCATGGTTGGGGAAAACGGTGCGTCAGGTCCGCGAGTACGCGACCGGCGCGCGCGAGCAGCTCAAGCAGGAGATGGGCCCGGAGTTCGAGTCGCTCCGCAAGCCCCTCGAAGACCTCCGCGAGCTCCGCAACTTCGACCCGAAGCGCGCGGTCACCAAGCACCTGTTCGACGACCCCGAGCCCAGCAAGGCGAACGGCTACCCGACGCCGTCCACGCCTCCCGCACCCGAACAGCGGCCGCTCGCCCCTGGCGAGCGCCCGCCGTACGACCCGGACGCGACCTGAGTAAGTGCACGCGGGGAGCTTTCGTTCACCAGGAGTGCACGAAAGGGCCCCGCGTGCGCATGAGAAACAGGGGTCAGCGGCCGGCGGGGGAGACGTTCAGGAGGCGGCCCGCCAGGCCGCGGGAACGGACGGAAAGCTTCGTCGCCACCTCGGTCAGCACCTGAGCCGCCGGGGAGTCCGGCACGGCCTGCACGATCGGCGTGCCGGTGTCGCCGTTCTCCCGCAGGCGCGGGTCCAGCGGCACCTGACCGAGCAGCGGCACCTCGGACCCGATCGTCTTGGACAGCGACTCCGCGACGGCCGCGCCGCCGCCGGAACCGAAGACCTCCATGCGCGAGCCGTCGGGCATCTCCATCCACGACATGTTCTCGATCACGCCCGCGACCCGCTGCCGGGTCTGCAAAGCGATCGACCCGGCGCGCTCGGCCACCTCGGCGGCGGCCTGCTGCGGCGTGGTGACGACCAGGATCTCGGCGTTCGGCACCAGCTGGGCCACCGAGATCGCCACGTCACCGGTGCCGGGCGGCAGGTCGAGCAGCAGCACGTCCAGGTCGCCCCAGAACACGTCCGCGAGGAACTGCTGCAGCGCGCGGTGCAGCATCGGGCCACGCCACACGACCGGCGTGTTGCCCGGCGTGAACATGCCGATCGAGATCACCTTCACGCCGTGCGCGGACGGCGGCATGATCATCTTTTCGACCTGGGTGGGGCGGCCGTCGGCGCCCAGCATGCGCGGGATCGAGTGGCCGTAGATGTCGGCGTCGACGATGCCCACGGACAGGCCGCGCGCGGCCATCGCCACGGCGAGGTTCACCGTCACCGACGACTTGCCCACGCCGCCCTTGCCGGACGCGACGCAGTACACGCGCGTCAGCGAGCCCGGCTGGGCGAAGGGGATGACCGGTTCCTCGGCGCCGCCGCGCAGGGTCTTGCGCAGCTCGGTGCGCTGGGCGTCGCTCATCACGTCCAGGTCCACCCGGACGGACGAGACGCCGTCGAGGGCCTGGACCGCTTCGGTGACGTCCTTGGTGATCTTGTCGCGCATCGGGCAGCCGGCGACCGTCAGGAACACCCCGACGACCACGGCGCCGTCGGAGCCCACCTCGACGTCCTTGACCATGCCGATCTCGGTGATCGGGCGCCGGATCTCGGGGTCCTGCACACCGGCGAGCGCCTTGCGGACGTCCTCGACGGTGGGGAGGGGCTGCGTGGTGGTCACCCGGCCATGCTACGTCCGGTTCGCCCCTGTCCTACCGGCCGGTCACTTTTGACGACAGGCCCAGGTCGTAGCCGGGCCGGAGCTGTCCGTAACATCGACGTCCGTGCCGGAATCGGGTAGTTCCCGGTTGCCCACCCGTGTCGAGCTAGGGGTGTGGCGATCGTTCCTCCGCGCGCATGCACGGATCACGAGGGTCCTCGAGGCCGAACTGATTGCTGAGCAGCGCCTATCGCTCGCGGCGTACGACGTGCTGGTCCAACTGGCCGAGACGCCTTCCATGCGCATGCGCATGACCGAACTCGCCGATGCCGTCCTGCTGTCCCGCTCTGGCGTGACCCGCCTGGTGGACCGCCTGGAACGCGCCGGCCTGGTCGGGCGGGAACGCGCCGACGGTGATGGACGCGGCATCGTGGCCGTGCTCACACCGCTCGGGGCAGAACGTCTCCGCAGCGCGTCGGCGACACACCTCGCGGGTGTCGCGGAGCACTTCGGGGAGAGCTTCGGGCCGGGTGAGCTCGAAGCCTTCGGCCGCACGTGTGATCGCTTGGCAGCGGACGACATCTTTCCGTGATCACCGTGGTGGGACTGGTGCACGTCGAGGCTGGCCGCCTCCTCGTTGTGCGCTCACGCAACAAGAAGGCCTTCTACCTGCCCGGCGGCAAGATCGAGCCTGGTGAGTCCCCTGTGGACGCCCTGCGCCGGGAGGTCCGGGAGGAGCTCGGGATCGAGCTCACGAGCCCGGAGGTCCTCAAGCGCTACGTCGCCCCTGCCTATGGCGAGGGTGAGGGCGCGATGGTCGACATGACCTGCTTCACCGCCGAGCTCCAGGGCACTCCGCAACCCACGAGCGAGATCGCCGAGCTCACCTACGTGACGCGCGAGGAGTACCGCGAACACGCCGAGACGGCGCCCGCGATCCACGAGGTCCTGTCGGACCTGGTCGCGAGTGGACGGATCAGGACGTGATCCGGCGCGCTTCCTCCAGGACCTCGGCGTCCAGCTCCTCATCGCTGTCCAAGGCGTAGGTGTCGTAGGCGTCGTCCAGTTCAGACAGTCGCCAGCCCTCGTCCTCGTGCCCGAAGACCCGGTGCGACCACTTCGTGAGCTCGCGCGGTGTCAGCTCACCGGCCAGCACCCGCACGGCCATCGCACGCAGCCCTGCCTCCCGGGCCTCGACCGTTCCCCTGTCGTGGTGCGGGAGATCGAGCTCCCGCATCACCTCCGGAAGCAGGATCGGCACCTCGATGTCGGCCTCCAGGCGGGTCACCGCGGCCAGCCGCGCCACCGCCTCGCCGCCGGCACCGGCCACGAGCAGGTCGCAGGCAGCGAGCACGACCTCGGTCGCACGTTTCTCGCGCACCAGCCACAGCGCGACGACGTCCCGAAAGATCACGGTCGCACCTTGCGCGTGTTGTTCTGTTCCTTCACCAGCTTCTCCAGCTCGCCCCGGATGAAGTCACGCGTCGCCACCTCGCCCACCGCCAACCGCAGCGCGGCCAGCTCGCGGGCCAGGAACTCGGTGTCCGCCTTGGTCTGCGCGGCCCGCGCCCGGTCCTCCTCCAGCGACACCCGGTCCCGGTCGTCCTGCCGGTTCTGCGCGAGCAGGATCAGCGGCGCGGCGTAGGCGGCCTGCGTCGAGAACGCCAGGTTCAGCAGGATGAACGGGTACGGGTCCCACCGCAGCGACACCGCGACCAGGTTCACCGTGATCCACGCGACGACGATCATCGTCTGCCAGAACAGGAACTTGCCGGTGCCGAGGAACCGCGCGAGGCGTTCGGAGAACTGACCGAACGCGTCGGGGTCGATCGAGAAACGCAAACCGCGCGGCTCGCGCGGCTGGTCGAGTCTGCGCCTGGGCAGCAGTTCAGGCATGGCTCAGTCCCGTCTCGCGCCAGTTGTCCGGCAGCAGGTGGTCCAGCACGTCGTCCACGGTGACGGCGCCGAGCAGGTGCTCGGTCTCGTCGAGCACCGGGGCACACACCAGGTTGTAGGTGGCGAAGTAGCGCGTCACGTCGCTCAACGAGGCGTTCGGTGACAGGTACGCCATGTTCGTGTCGAGCACGCCGGCCACCAGGTCGAACGGCGGTTCGCGCAGCAGTCGCTGGATGTGCACGCAGCCGAGGTAGCGGCCGGTCGGGGTCGCGGAGGGGGAGCGGCACACGAAGACCATCGACGCCAGCGCCGGTGTGAGGTCGGGATTTCGCACTCGTGCCAACGCTTCCGCGATCGTCGCGTCCGGGGTGAGGATGATCGGCTCCGGGGTCATGAGACCGCCGGCCGTGTCGAACGAGTACTCCAGCAGGCGCCGGACCGGTTCGGACTCCTCTGGCTCCATCAGTTCCAGCAGCCGCTCCTTGGTGTTCTCGGCCAGCTCCGCCAGCAGGTCCGCCGCGTCGTCCGGGTTCATCGCCTCCAGGATGTCCGCGGCGCGTTCCTCGTCCAGGTGCGACAGGACGTCCTTCTGGTCCTCTTCGGACAGTTCCTCGATGACGTCCGCGAGCCGTTCGTCGTCGAGCGCGTCCGCGACCTCGTGCCGGCGCTTGGCCGGCAGCTCGTGCAGCGCGTGCGCCACGTCGGCCGCGCGCATGCCCTCGAACACCGCGACCAGTTGCTGCGCGCCCTGCGGCTGGCCGGCGAGCTCGTTCACGCTCAGGCCGCCGACGTCCTCCCACCGCCACACCTGCACCGGGCCGGTTCAGCCTCAAGGGCCCGGTGCAGGTGGGGCGGCGGGAGGACGTCGGCGGCCTGAGCGTGAACGATCGCGCCGGCCAGCCGCAGGGCGCG
>NZ_MUYM01000169.1 GCF_002150765.1 Lentzea kentuckyensis | reverse complement strand
GGTTCCTGGCGCGGCGGTTCCGGACGCGGTTCAGGTCGCGGGGGCGCCTCGGCACGCTGGGGTTGCGGACGCTGCTGAAGCTGGTCGACGCGCAACATCTCGGTGCGCTGGGGTTCCTGCCGCGGAGGCTGGGCCGGCTGCGAAGGCTGCTGCGGAGGCTGCTGCGGACGTGCGGGCTCGGACCTGGCCGACTGGTCGAACCACGACGGCTCGGAGTGCGGCAGCTGGTCGACCCGCGCCGTCTTGGCGTTCGGGACCGACAGCTCCGTCGTCTTCTGCTCGCCCTTCGGCTCGATCCGCACCGGGAGCGCCCGAGGTTCGCGACCATCCGGACCAATCGCCCCGTGAGACTTCCCACCCGAAGATCCACTCGCGGACCCGAGGGAAGCGCCGGAGGACCCGCCAGGACCACCGGAACCGGCCCCCACGCCGTTAGGAGCGGAACGAACAGGAGACGAGCGCAGCGGCTCCTGTGTGGACGGTGGCGTGAGCACCGCGGCGAGCGGGAAGCGCATCGTCGGCTGGTCGACGGACGGGCGGCTGACCTGCACCGTCGACTCGGCGGGCGCAGTGTCCGCACCGGCGTCGTCGTCCTCGGTCGGCCACTGGGGCTCGTCCGGCAAGAGGGCCTCCGTCAACTCGGTACGGGCAATCTCACACCCTCCAGCCTCCGCTCCGATGAGGGTTGACAGGGCGTCGTGGTCCACACTAGTGGCGTCACGAATGGGCTACATGAGCGAGGACCAGTGGAGTTCGACGTCCTGATCGAGATCCCCAAGGGCGTGCGCAACAAGTACGAGGNNCCCTCGGCGAGGACGGCGACCCGCTGGACGCCCTCGTTCTCGTCCAGGAGCCGACGTTCCCCGGCTGCCTGATCGCCGCTCGTGCGATCGGCATGTTCCGGATGACCGACGAGAAGGGCGGCGACGACAAGGTTCTGTGCGTCCCGGCCTTCGACCCGCGCCACGAGCACCTGCGCGACATCCACCACCTGGCGGAGTTCGACCGCCTGGAGATCCAGCACTTCTTCGAGGTCTACAAGGACCTCGAGCCTGGCAAGAGCGTCGAGGGCGCGACCTGGGTGGGCCGCACCGAGGCCGAGGCCGAGATCAAGCGCTCCTACCAGCGCCTGAAGGACGCCGAGGCACGCGGCGAGTCCTTCCACTGAGCCAACAAACGATGAAGGGACCCTTCNNGGTCCCTTCATCGTTTTCAGCTAGACCGCGATCGACTCCGCGTCCGCGACCCGCTCCAGGCCCGACCTGGTCGACAGCGGCTTCTCGCGCAGGAACCACACGAGGACGAACGCCGCCACCATCACGATCCCGCCGGTCATGAAGACCGTGTCGATCGCGC
>NZ_MUYM01000168.1 GCF_002150765.1 Lentzea kentuckyensis | reverse complement strand
CCGCACGGACCCAACACGCCACACAGCGGTCCCAACGCACCATCACGGCCGGACGCACCGCACGGCGCACCTAACGCGCCACACAGCGGACCCAACGCACCCACGTCACGGCCAGATGCGCCGTACGGCGGACCCAACGCACCGTCACGTCCCGACGCGTCACATGGGCCCAACGCGCCGCACGGACCCAACACGCCACACAGCGGACCTAACGCGCCGCACGCACCCAATGCGCCGCACGGCGGTCCCAACGCACCCACGTCACGGCCTGACGCACCACACGGCGGGCCCAACGGACCGTCACGGCCGGACGCACCGCACCGCCCAGACGGCCCGTCCCGTCCAGACGGCAGCGGCCCCGGCAACCGCCCTGACGGCTCGCGGCCCGACGGCACACGCCCAGACGGATCGCGGCCGCACAACCCCGATGGTGCCCGCCACCGCAGCACCGACACGGCGCAGGCACCGCACCGCAGCCCGGACACCACCCGCCCGGACGCCGGCACCCCCAACCGTCCCGACGCGGACGCGCCCCACCACGGCCCGGACGGCGACAAGCCGCACGACGCGGACAAGCCCCACGACGGCGACCCGAACAACCCGAACGACCCGGACGCCCCGCCCGCCGACCGCCCCTCCCCGGAGGACGCGCACGCGCGGCACGCCGAAGCCACCCCTGCCGGTGTCTCCCACCACGGAGGCGACGCCGACATGGGCGATCTGCCGCACCGGGTGCCCAACGACCCGCGCTACTTCACGGCGGACGTCCACATCACCCCGGACGGCCGGGCGCGCATCGGTGGCCACGACTACACGCCGGCCGAGTACGCGGACATGTTGCGCCGCAGCGGTTACGACGGCAGCCGGCCCGTCCGGCTGATCGGCTGCGACGCGGGTAGCAACGACTTCGCCCAGCAGTTGTCCCGGCACCTCGACGCGCCCGTGCTGGCGCCGACCAAGCCCGCCTGGACCGACGTCAACGGCCGCGTCTTCACCAGTGACGTGGAGGTCCACCCGGACGGCACCCGCCAGCCGCGGATCCCACCGGACGGCCAGTGGGAGACGCACCACCCGGACGGCAGCAGGACCCGGACCGGCGACGACGGCTACGCGCCCGACACCCAGCGCCACGACGGCACCGACGCCGACGGTGCGCAGGACCGCGCCGCGCGGCCCGGCGACCGGGAAACGCCGACCCACCAGGACATCGACTGGCGGGAACCGGAGTTCGACCAGTCCCACCCGCGGACGGTCAACCCCGGCGAGCCGTTCTACGACCCGCCGCGGCACACGCCGGACCTCGAACCGCGCACCAGGTACGAGGTCACGGACGCGAACGGCCGTCAGACGCACGTCTACACCGACGGGTCCAACCCGCCGCGCGTCATCGCCATCGACGCGCACACCAGCAACACCCGCACCGGCTACGACGGCCGCGTCGACAACCCGGACGCGAGCTTCACGCAGCCGGACGTCGACTACCGCGTCCACGCGGGCGGCGAGCCGTTCACGTTCCACACCGACCCCAACGGCAACCCGCAGTTCGACATCGACAACTTCAACGCGCCGAACGGTCCCGAGTACCAGCCGGGCGGTGCGAACTACCGCACCGAGACGTACGACCCGAGCGGTCCGCCGTTCAGCCGTCGCACGGATCTCGAACCCGACAGGCGTTACCACGTCACGAACTCGGCGACCGGCGAGTGGCACGGCGATTTCTACACTTCGCCCGAACTCACCGCGGACGGCAGGTCGCAGTTCACGCACGTCGAAACGTGGACCGACAAGAACCCGGAGCTGGGCGACGCCAACACCAGGCGGGCGGTCGATGTGCGGCCCACGGACGGTCTTCCGCTCCCGGAGACCCGCTACCAGGTCGACGATCGCTCGTTCCACACCAACTCCTACGGTGCCGGCACGGTCTCGTACCCACCGGACTACTCCCCGCAGAATCACCCGCCGCGCTACGGCGGCGTGCAGACCCCCGTGGGCAAGATGGGCGAGTACGACGTCCCCACCGGCGGCGGGTACCGCGGCGGGCACACCCAGGCACACGCCGAGGGCGGCATCAACGAGGCGCTCGGCGTGGTCCCGCAGAAGTGGAACGAGAACAACATCCGGCTGCCGGAGAAGGACCCGACGAGTCCCTACGAAAACAGCTGGGCACGGGCGGAGAAAGACCGCCTGGAGGCCCACACGAAGCAGAACGAGGATGTCACTCGCGTCCGGGTGTTCCCGTCGCAGGAGTCGACGGGCCTCACCCCGGAGCGTGTTTACTGGATTGATCAACGGGTGCACCCGGTGACCGGACAGCCCGTCGTCCACTACAGGAGCCACGACAATGTCTGACCCCCGGCCGTCCCAGGCCGAGCGTTTCGAAACAGCCGGCAAGATCCTGAGCTGGGTCGGCGGCAAGCTGCTCGAGGACATCGGTCCGGACTGGGCGCGCGTCGATCTCAAGGTGTCGATGGCGGCCAACGTGGACGACTACCAGTTCGCGACGCTGAACCAGGACGGGTCGGTGCGGGAGCGGGAACTCCCGGCCGACCAGTTGCGCCGGCCGTTCTCCGATCTCCGGGAAGTGCTGTGGGAGGAGGAGAAGGGCACCTGGTTCTCCGTCCGGTACACCATCGACCCACCCGGCAACTCCCAGACGGAGTACAACTTCGAGGTCGACCCGGTGTGGGACCCGCCGATCTCGCCGGACGTGTGGGCGAAGGACCTGGAGATCTTCCCGCGCGCGGAGAACTGGCGGCCGCGCTGGCTGCAGCGGGAGCTCAACCCCGGCGTGGAACTGCCGAGGGTGGAACCGGGCGATGTGCCGGTCAACGTCATGTACTCCAGGCACGTCGGGCAACAGGTCAAGCAGACCGCGCCGACCGGGTGGACCTACGCCCAGGTGCAGTTCCGCGAGATCGGGGACCACGCCGAGTGCACCGCGCTCGTGCGCGACCTCACCGGCCGGATGTTCCAGTGGGCACCGCCGCAGGCCGTGACCGAGCGGTTCCGGGAGTTCCGCGCCTCGATGGAAGGCCCGCAGACCACCTGGTGCACCGCGCGGCTCGACGTCGAGTACTCCGGCCGGGAAAACCTGAAGTTCGACCGCACCGCCGAGCCGCAGTGGATCACTCCGCCGCCTCCCGAGGCGTACCTGGAGGAGCTGCGCAGGGCGGGTTCGGCCGACGTTCTGCCGGACTGGCTGCGCGCCAGGCTGGACGAGCTCGGCAACTGAGATCGACGGCTCCCCCGCCAACCGCCGCGAGTGCGGTGGCAGCCCGATAAGATCAGCGGCGTTTTGCACGGGGAGAGGGGCGAGGACCACATGAGCCAGCCGGCGACACCGCTGAGCGAGCAGGACCAGCAGCAATTGGTGCGGCAGATCGGCCGTGCCATGCTGCCGGCCGTACCTCAGGGCTGGCAGCGCATCCGGGCCGAGTACCGCGCCGCGGGCCGGCACATCGAGGTCGACCTGGCGTTCGCGGGACCGGACGGTCAACTGCGTCCGGTGCGGCCGCCGATGGACGTGGTGCAGATGTTCGGGCACCTGCGCGGCGGCATGTACCACCCGGACCGGGGCACGTGGCTGAGCGCCACCTACGAGATCGAGGCGCCCGCGGCGTTCACCGTCGACTTCAACGCCGAGGACGAGCCGCGCTGGCGCAACGCTCCGCCGCCCATCGGTTTCCGCGACGAGCTGCAGACGTTCCCGCGCCCGGACCGGCAGATCCCGGACTGGTGGCGCCAGCGCGTCGGCCTGCCGCCGCTGCCCGCGCCGGAGCCGGAACCCGCACCGCAGCAGGAGTACCAGGTTCCGCCGGTGATCACGCCGGACCAGCCGAGCCAGGTCGCGGGGTCGAACGAACTGCGGACCGCGCGGGTGTACGACGGCAAGAACGACGACGGCCGCATCCTCGTGAACCGTCAGCCGGTCGACCCGCAGCTGATGGACGGACTGCTGAACTACCTCGAGTCGGCGCCGGTGGTACTTGCCGCGCGCAGCTACGACCTCGACGAGTTCTCGCAGAACGGCGAGCAGGACGTGCCGCTCAACTTCCGCACCGACGGCACCTGGATCTGGGCCGGCGCCGTGCCGCACTACCTGCGCAAGTACGGCCTGCCGCCGGAGCCCGAGCTGGTGGCGCACGCGGTGGCGCGCAACTTCCAGGTCGGCGAGGTCACCGAGCAGACGCAGGACCTGGCGGTGTCGATCATCACGGGCCAGGGCTAGTCGCGCGACCCCCAGTCACCCAGTGTTCGCAGGTACGCCTCTCCCCTCGGGGAGAGGCGATACCCCACCCGCAACGACTCGGTGAGCCCTTTCGCCTTGAGCTTGCGGACGTCCGCCTTGAACGGCGACTTCTCGCGGCCCACGCTCGAAGCCAGGTCCTGGGCCCGCACACCGGGGTTCGCCGCGATCAGCCGCAGCAACGCCACCGCCGGTTCAGCGAGCTCCAGTCCGTCCACATCGGACGAAGACCGCAGCTCGGCCCGCGGATCCTCGCCGGTGAAACGCAGGCTGATGCGATGAAGTGCGCCCTCACGTCCGTCCATTGAGGACATCAGCGCCTTCACGGTCGGATATCCCGCCGCGTTCGCCTCCACCCGCGTCACCCGCGACACGACGTCCACCGCGTCGATCGCCAGCACGCCCTGCGAGGTCCGCAGGGTCCCGCCGGCCCGCACCGTCGGCCGCTTCCACCGGCGGAACTGCAGTGTCACCTCGCCGGAACGAATCCGTTCCCAGTCAGCCATCCGGATCAGCACCGAACGAGGGTCTCAGGTTGCCGACCCCACCGACAGTGGAGACCATCCTCGACATGCAACGGTGGTGGCTCTTCACGGTGCGCGGAGTGTTCGCTGTCCTGTTCGGCCTGGCCGCACTGATCTGGCCCGGCCTCACACTGCTCGCCCTGATCATCCTGTGGGGCGCCTACGCGTTCGTCGACGGCGCGATGATGCTGTACCTGACGCTGACCCACAAGGAGTGGCCCGCCCGCTGGGCACTCGGCCTCATCGGCGCGCTGGGCCTGGTCACGGGCTTGATCGCGTTGTTCTGGCCGGGCATCACGGCGACCGCGCTGCTGCTGTTGATCGCGGCGTGGGCGCTGGTCACCGGCGTGCTGCAGATCGTCGACGCCATCCGCCTGCGCAAGGTGATGCGGAACGAGTGGTTCTACGTCATCACCGGCGTGCTGACGGTGCTGCTCGGCATCATCCTGATCGTCAACCCGGCCGCGGGCGCGCTGGCGTTCGTGATCACGATCGGCGCGTTCGCGATCCTGTGGGGCGTGGTGCTGGTGCTGTTCAGCCTGCGCTTGAAGCGGCTCGACGCCGGTCTCGCGCAACCCGCACCACGAGCGTGACCAGCACGGCGACCCCCACGAACACGTAGAGGTTGCCGATCACCTGCTGCCACCAGGCCCACTTCTGCTCGACGTCGTTGTCGCGCGGGAACAGCCAGTGCGGCCCGATCGCGAACACCGCCACGATCGCCCACGGCGCCCAGTGGCGGCGCAACGACGCGCGCGACAGCAGCACTAGCGCGGGCCCGATCCAGATCCAGTGGTGTCCCCACGACACCGGCGAGATCAGCAGACCACCCAGCGCCACCACGAAGAACGCCTCGACCTCGCCCAGCCGCGAGGCGAGCCACCACACGGTCGCCACGACCAGCAACGCCAGCACGAGCCAGAGCCCGACCTGGGCGCTGTTCTCCAGGCCGAACCGCGCCAGCGTGCCGCGGATCGCCTGGTTCGACGCGTAGGTCAGCCGTCCGACGCGGCTCGGGTCGAGCAGCGCGTGCGTCCAGTACTCCTTCGCGTCACCGAACGCGATGAGGAACCCCACCAGCCCGAAGAAGAAGAACGACCCGATGGACACGAACACGGGCTTCCACTGGCGCCGCGCCACGAAGAACAACGCGAAGAACGCCGGCGTCAGCTTGATCGCCGCGGCCAGCCCGATCAACGCGCCGCGCGGCCACCACCGGGTGCGTTCGAGCAGGCAGTCGGCCATCACGAGCACGCCGAGCAGCAGGTTGATCTGGCCGAACCACAGCGTCTCGCGCAGCGGGTCGAAGATCGACGACACCGCCGCCGCGCCCAGACCCCACTTCACGGCCTCCGGGCCCCAGCCGAGCACGCGTTGCGCCGCGATCAGGCACAACGCCGTGAGCATCGCGAGGTTCGCCGCGGCCACCACGAAGATGGCGACGACGAGCGGCACCAGCGCGAGCAGGCTGAACAGCGCCGCGGCGATCGGCGGGTAGGTGAAGGGCAGGTCGGGGCCACCGAGCGGTTTCGCGAAGCCCTCGACGTAGAGAGGCAGGCCCTGGAGCAGCGCATCGCCGCCGTTGCGGTAGACGCGCAGGTCGAGCGACCACCCCGGCGGGCGGATCATGACGTAGGCGAGCGTGGCGACCATGACGGCGGCCCACGCCACCACGACCCGCTTGGCGGTGCGGTCCAGGTGCATCGGGAAATGGTATCGATGTGCCAGATGAGGCCTACGTCACCGGTCCGAAGCCCAGCGCCGGCCCGAGGCCGGGGTGCTCAGCGCCTGGTCTCGTACCTGGTCAGGACCACGCCGCCGGGGAACGTCCTGGTCTCCACCAGGGTCAGGTTCACCCAGTTGTCCAACGCCGTGAAGAACGGCTTGCCGCCACCTATGAGGACCGGATGGGTGACGACCGCGTATTCGTCGATCAGCCCGGCCCGCATGGCCACCGCGGCGAGCGTGGCACCGGCGATGTCCATCGGGCCGCCGTCCCCGGCCCTGAGCCGGATGATCTCGGTGAGCGCGTCGCCGGTGACCAGGCGGGTGTTCCAGTCGACCGTCCTGGTCGTCGAGGAGAACACCACCTTCGGCATGTCCCGCCAGCGGCCGGCGTACTCGATCTGCGCCGGTGTGGCACCCGGCTGCTGGTCGGCGGTCGGCCAGTGGGAGCTCATCGCCTCCCACAGCCTGCGCCCGTACAGCGCCAGGCCCGTCGCCCCCACGCGGTCGGACCACCACTGGAACACCTCGTCGCTCGGCACACCCCAGCCGAGGTCGTCGCCGGGCGCGGCGACGTAGCCGTCCAGGCTCACGCTCATGCCGTAGGTCAGTTTCCGCACAGTGGCAGCCTTCCGTAGTCGTGTTCGGCGTACAGACCGGCACGACGCGGAAAAGTCATCGGTCAGGCCGCACAAAGTTTAGGGTCAACGCGCTCGCAGGGCGCACAAATGCGCACGCACGGGATACTCTGTGCGCATGAGCCCCGCACTGGAGACGGTGCTGGCCAAGGCCGGCCTGCAGGTGAGCCCCGACGAGTTCCTCGCACTCGTGACCGACGCGGCACGAAGGCTCGCTCCGCCGCACCCGGAACCGGCCACCTACTTCACGCCCGACCAGCAGGCAGCGCTCACCGACGTCGGCTTGGACCTGTCCCCGGCAGGCCCCGGCGACGCTCGTCCGCGCACCCGCACGGTCGTGGCGCATGCCGTGCTCCGCGACTCGGCGCTGACCGTCGCCGAGGCCGCGCGCCAGCTGCAGGTCGACACGAGCCGCATCCGGCACAGGCTCGGCGTCGGCAGGCTCGTGGGCTGGAAGGACAGGGGCAGCTGGCGGCTGCCCGCCTGGCAGTTCGCGGGCACCGGCGTGCTGCCGGGCCTGGAAACCGTGCTGACGGAGATCCCGTCGGACCAACCGGCACTGGTAGTCGCCGCCTTCATGACGACCCTCCAGGAGGACCTGCTCGTCGACGGCAAGCCCGCGACCCCGCGCGACTGGCTCCTCGCCGGAGGAGACCCGCGCCGCGTCGCCGACCTGGCCTCCGTGCTCGGCACCCCCGCCTGAGCGCTCCCGAACACCCGACAGGACCCGAATGTCACGGCTTCCACAGCCGCCTGCCCCTGCCGTGCTGCAAGCACATCTGCGCCGCACCGAGGACGTGGTGGCGGTGCACCGGGCCACCCGCCTGGTGCGCGTGTTCACGGCCAAGGGCTCCCACCCCCAGCGCTGGAACACGTTCCGCTACACGGGCCCGCTGCCTCACGCCCGCTTCGACGCGCAACAGCCGGCCGACGACGGCAGCCCGGTCCAGGACCACGAGAACGGCGTCCTCTACTTCGGACTGTCCGTGCGCACGTCGATCGCCGAGGTCTTCCAGGCCACCTCGATCGTCGACCGCCGCACCCGCAGCCCGTTCCTCGTCGTGTTGCGCCCTCGCCGGACGTTGAGGCTGCTCGACCTCGGCGGCCTGTGGCCCACCCGTGTCGGCGCCTCGCAGGAGATCTCGACGGGCCCGAAGCTGGTGACGCAGGCCTGGTCGCGGGCCATTCGGGCGGCGTATCCGGAGCTGGACGGGCTTTGGTACCGGTCGTCGATGGACTCCGGCGACCCGGCCATCTGCCTGTGGGACCCGCCAGGCGCCTCCGGGCTGCCCGCGGCGCCGGACGTGTTGCTGCCGCTCGACCATCCCGGGCTGGACCTGCCGCTGGCGCGGGTGTGCGAGGAGCTCAACTACACGCTGCTGGGCTGAGCAGGGCCTGATGACCCTGGTAGGCCGATCGGCCGCATACCTAGTCTGAACGGATGCGGTTCGCGATCGCCGGGGGTGGAGTCGCCGGGCTGGCCGCCGGCCTGGCGGTGGCTCGTGCCGGACATTCGGCGGTCGTGGTGGAGCGCGACGGGGTGACGGCCAAGGACGGCCCCGAGGACGCGTTCGACGTCGTGCGCAAGGGCATCCCGCACTTCCAGCAGCCGCACACCTTCCTGCCGCGGGGCCGCAAGATCCTGCGCGACCTCGCCCCGGACGTCATCGACACCCTGCTCGACGCCGGCGCCGAGGAGCAGGACGTCGCCGAGAAGCTGTCGGGGCCGCGGCAGCCGGGTGACGAGGACCTGGTCTACCTCTGGGTGCGGCGCCCGATGGTCGAATGGGCGCTCCGGCGCGCCGCGGCGGCCGAGCCCGGCATCAGGCTGGTCGCGGGCAGGCAGATCACCTGCCTGATTCCCGGAGCGAGCGGGTTCCACCTCGACGACGGGCAGGAGATCACAGCGGACGTCGTGGTCGACGCGCTCGGCCGGTACCGCTGCCCACCCGGCTGGCCACGCGCCCAGGCCGAACCGAGCGAGTGCGGCGCCATCTACTACTGCCGCTACTTCGCGCTCAACCCCGGCGCCGAGCACGTCACGGGCCCGTGGCTGCTCAACCCGCGCGGCGACCTCGGGTACATGGGGTTCAACACCTTCCGCGGGGACAACCGGACCTTCGCGGTGATCTTCCTGGTGCCGACCGCGGACCACGACCTGCGAGTGCTGCGGGACGACCGCGCGTGGATGGCGGCCGCCAGAGCCATCTCCCCGCTGGACGTGATGACCTCACCGGACCACGCCCGGCCCATCACCGACGTCATGCCGATGGGAGGTCTCGCCAACATCGACCGCACCGCCGGATCCGGTGCGCCGGGACTCGTGCCCGTTGGGGATGCGTTGTGCCACACCGATCCCGCGTTCGCCTACGGGCTGTCGTTCGCGTTGGTGCACGCACAGGCACTGGGCCGAGCCAGCGCCGCGCACACGACACCGGCGGACATCACGGACGCCTATCTCGCCGACGTCGGCCCGGAAGCCCGCGCACGCCACACGTTCGCACTGGAGACCGACGCGGCACGCAAGCTCGCCTGGAGCGGCACGCCCGTCGACATCAGCCGCCGCGACGGCTGCTATCCCCTGTTCGCCTTCGCGGCGGCGCTGGCCGCGGCGCCGCACGACGACCACGTGCTGCGCCGGACCATCGGCCGCATCGGTCTGCTCGACCCGGTCTCGGTCTTCGACACCGACAGCGACCTGCACGACCGCATCGAACGGATCTGGGCGGGACTCACCCGCCCGCCGCCCGGACCGCCCCGGGAGCAACTGCTCCGGACCATCAACTCCGAGCTGATCAGCCCTTGAGGTAGCGACCCGACCAGGTTGCAGCAGGAATCGTGCAGGGGTTCTGCACGGTCGGCCTCCCAGGATCACTCCGAGCCGCGGCGATGGAGCCGCGGCCAGGAGGAGGGGAGCCGAGGATGATCACGAAGGAGCAGGGGGCGCGGTCGGCGCGCAGGGTGGCCGGGCTGGCCGTCGCGCTGGCGTTCGCCGCCGGTGCGCTGATCACGGGGGCGACGGGCGCGCAGGCGGCTCCGGCGGCCCCGCCCGCAGCGGCGGTGGCGTGCACCAACGTCGGGAACGTGGCGAACACGGTGGACGCGTTCACCCTTTTCGACGGCACCGGACGCACTGGTGCCTGCATCACGTTCTGGCGGTACGGCAACTGCTCGGCGTCCACCAGCGACATCGACGGGCAGTTCAACCTGGCCGCCTGGGGCTGGAGCAACCGCGCGAGCTCGCTGACGACCGCCCACCAGTGCGACGTCCGGCTCTTCGACGCGACCGACTGCCCCAACAGCGGTCTGAAGTCCACGTGGATCGACCGGAGCGAGGACCTGCGGCTCGGTGGCGTGAACTGGCAGAACAAGGCCACCTGCGTCCAGATCAGCTGACCGGGCCGGCGGCTGCTCCGGCGACCCCCGCCGGAGCAGCCGTCAGGTCTACAGGTAGCGGCCCCACCACTCCAGCACCGCGTCGAAGCGCTGCCTGCGGTGCCGCGGCTGCCCGGACCGGGTCAGCTCGTGCCCCTCGCCCGGGAAGATCAGCATCTCCGCCTCGACCCCGCGCCGCCGCAGCGCCACGAACATGCGCTGCGCCTGCTCCAGCGGGCAACGCCAGTCCTGCTCGGAGTGCACGACGGCGAACGGCAGGTTGATCTTCTCCACGTAGGTCAGCGGCGACATCACGCGCTGCGCCTCGGGGTCGGTGCCGCAGTAGGCGTCGGTGAAGAAGTAGCCGATGTCCGAGGAACCCGAGAACGAGTCCCAGGCGTTCACGGCGCGCTCGCTCCAGGCCGCCTTGAAACGCTCGCCGTGGTGCGCGGACAGCCAGGACGTCATGAAGCCGCCGTAGGAACCGCCCATCACACCGACGCGCTCGGCGTCGCAGTCAGGACGAGCCAGCGCGACGTCCAAAAGGGACAGCACGTCGTCGACGTCCACGGTGCCGAACCCGCCGATCACCGCCTGCCCGTGGGACTGGCCGTAGCCCGCCGAACCGCGCGGGTTCGGCAGCACGACGGCATAACCGGCCGAGGCGTAGACCTGGGCCTCGTCGAAGAATCCCCAGCTGTGGTACATGAACGGGCCGCCGTGCACCGCCAGGACGACCGGGTGCGGGCCCTCGCCCTCTGGCAGCACCAGCCAGCCGTGCACCGGGTAGCCGTCGGAGGCGGAGCCGTTCAGTTCGACCACCTGACGTGCGGACACGGACGAGAACGCCGTGCGCACACCGGTCTCGACGAAGAGCACCTGACCGGGGCTGTCGGGAGTGGACTCCACAGCGACCACAGTGGACCCGTCCGTGGCGAACGAACGCACCGCCGCCGACGTACCGGCGAGCACCTCGCCCGGCCCACCGTCGAACGGGATCCGCCGCAGCTCCAACGCGCCGCGGTTGCGCACGACGAGCAGCACGCCCTCGGCATCGGCCACGGGCTGACCCGAAAGCCGTTCCACGTCAACGGTTTCCACGTCGGTGAGCCGGACAGGAGAGGAGCCGTCCAACCCGGACCGCCACAGGCCGTGGTTGCGCGCCACCGCCTCGATCCCGGTGAACTCGGTGCCCAGCCAGTACAGCGACGACTGAGCGACGAACGGCATCGAGACCTCGCCCGCGCCGCGCACGAGCAGCGACGCGGCGCCACCGGCGGCCGGCACGGAGTACAGGTCGCAGTGCAGGGTCTCGACCGCGCCGAGGTCGCGCGGCGCCACGAACACCAGCGTCGAGTCGTCGAGCCAGGCCGGGTCGGAGACGTCGTACGAGCCGTCGGTGACCTCCGACAGCGAGCCGTCCAGCGACACCACGTGCAGGCGCGGGCGGCGGTCGGCGAGGAAGCCGACGTCGTCGACGCGGTAGTCCAGGCGCGTGATGCGGCGCGGCGCCTCGGCCTCGGGGCCGTCGTCGGTCGTGCCGTAGCGGCCCGCCTCGGGCACGCGGGCCACGAACGCGATGCGGGACGAGTCCGGTGACCACACCGGGGCACCGGCGCCCAGCGGCAGATCGGTCAACCGGCGCGGCTCGCCACCGTCCACGGGAACGACGTAGAGCTGCGGCTTCGACTTACCGGAAACGCGCAGGAACGCCACCAAACGACCGTCCGGGGAAATGCGCTGCGCATTGTCGCGATCACCGTGTGTCCACGGCGTTGTCGTGCCGTCCGGGAACACCCGGTGCAGTCCGCCCCGGTAGGTGTTCTTTTCCAGGTCAGGCGTGGTGATGCTGACCAGCACCAGGTCTCCGGACACGGCGACGGTGCCGGGCGTGGTGAGCATCTGCAGGTCTTCAGGGCGCACGGCGTGGACGCTAACAGAACTTGTTAGCAACGCTCATAACTGTTTGTTGACGGATCACAGAAATTGACTCGCCGCATAGATTTCCGCGTATGACGCGCATCGTGTTCTCTGGGGGCAGGGTCTTCACCGGCCGGACGACGGAGCCCGGCGACGTGGTCGTCGAGGGCGACCGGATCGTCGACGTGGGCACCGGACTCGACGGTGACGTCGTCGTCGACGCGACCGGCCACACCGTCCTGCCGGGGCTGTTCGACTGCCACGTGCACTTCATGTTCAGCGGCGCCGACCTGGTGCGATCGCTGAACACGCCGTTCTCGCTGCCGTTCTACGAGGCGATCGGGAACATGAAAGCCACGCTCGAGTGCGGCATCACCACCGTCCGCGACGCGCTCGGCGCCGACCTCGGGGTCGCGGAAGCCGTGCGGCGCGGCCTGATCCAGGGGCCGCGCATGCAGATCGCGGTCAACATGGTGTCGCAGACCGGCGGCCACAACGACGACTGGATGCAGTGCGGCGCGCACATCTCACCGCCGCTGCACCCCGGCCTGCCGGACACCGTCGCCGACGGTCCCGAAGAACTGCGCAAGGTCGTCCGCACGCTGGTCCGCCACGGCGCCGACATCATCAAGATCGCGTCCAGCGGTGGCGTGCTGTCACCGCGCAGCAACCCCCGGCACGCGCACTTCCGCGACGAGGAGATCGCGATGATCGTGCAGGAGGCGAACGCGGCGGGCATCGCGGTCATGTCGCACGCGATGAGCGGCGACGGCATCCTCACGGCCGTGCGCAACGGCGTGCGCTCCATCGAGCACGGCGTGTTCCTCACCGACGAGGGCGTCGAGGAGATGCTCAAGAACGGGACCTGGCTCGTGCCGACGCTGATGGCGCCGCGAATGGTGCTCGACCAGGCCGCGGCCGGCGTGGCGATCTCGGACGTCATCCTCGACAAGGCGAAGTCCGTTGTGGCGCAGCACTTCCAGGCGTTCCAGAAGGCCCACCAGGCGGGCGTGAAGATCGCGATGGGTACCGACTCCGGCGTGGGCCCGCACGGCGACAACCTCAACGAGCTCACGCTGATGGTCGAGTACGGCATGACCCCCGCCGAAGCCATCTACGCGACGACGACGTCCGCCGCCGAGCTGATGCGCCTCGGAAACGAACTCGGCGAGCTCGCCCCTGGCAAGCTCGCCGATCTCGTTCTCGTGGAGGGTGACGCCGAACAGCACGTCAAGGCGGGCACCCTCAAGCAGTCCATCCGCGCCGTCTACCAGAACGGCGTGAACGTCCTTTAGTTGTTGGCGCCCACGTGCTTCGCGGCCTCCGGGTCGCGCTTCACCTTGAGGAGGCTGGCGATCGTGGTGATCGCCAGCACGCCGATGATCACCGACAGCGAGACCTCGATGCCGATCGTCGGCACGTGGAACGGCTCGCCGCCGTTGAGGAACGGCAGGTTGTTGGTGTGCAACGCCTCGAGGATCAGCTTCACGCCGATGAAGCCGAGGATCACCGACAGGCCGATCGAGAGGTAGACCAGCTTCGCCAGCAGGCCACCGAGCAGGAAGTACAGCTGGCGCAGGCCCATCAGCGCGAACGCGTTGGCCGTGAACACCAGGAACGGCTCCTTGGTGAGGCCGAAGATCGCGGGGATCGAGTCGAGCGCGAAGAGCAGGTCGGTGGAGCCGATCGCGACCATCACGATGAACATCGGGGTCACGAAGCGCTTGCCGTCGATCTTGATGAACGACTTGGCGCCGTGGAAGTCGTCGGTGACCGGGAAAACCTTGCGCACCATGCGCAGCATCAGGTTCTCCTTGTACTCCTCTTCCTCGTCGTGGTTCTCCCGCGCCAGCTGCCAGCCGGTGTAGATGAGGAACGCGCCGAAGATGAAGAAGACCCAGCTGAACTGCGCGATGAGCGCCGCGCCGGCCGCGATGAAGATGCCGCGCATGACGAGCGCCAGCAGGATGCCGATCAGCAGCACCTTGTGCTGGTGGATCGAAGGCACCTTGAAGGTCGTCATGATGATCAAGAAGATGAACAGGTTGTCCACGCTGAGCGAGTACTCGGTGATGTACCCGGCGAAGAACTCGGTGGCGTACTGACCACCGGAGAAGTACCAGATGCCGAGGCCGAAGAGAGCGGCCATCGCCACGTAGAAGACCACCCAGCGGGCGGCTTCACCGATCGTCACCTCATGGGGCTTTCGATCGACGATCACCAGGTCGACGGCGAGCAGAACGAGCAGACCACCGATCGTCGCGATCCACATCCATGCGGGGACGTTCACAACCCAACCTCCGGGATTTTCAGCGCACGCCAAATGAACCCGGAGGTCTCCTCCGCCGCCGAGATGATCTCTCGAACGACCGACGGCACCGGGAGCTCCACGCCGAGCTCCGTACTGACGACACCGCCGCTTAGGGAGTACTCCCCTCCATGCTGCGTCAACATTGTGCTCCACGAAGTGCGGTTAGCGCCACACAGGGTGAGCAGACCCACGCAACCAGGACCAACGGGAATACGGAGCGTGTCGTACGGGTTGAAACCGCCCGTAGCTGAAGCTCGGCTGAAGATCCACTCATGCTGAGACCGGCACCGGATCCCGACAGGTCGTTCTCAGCAAAACTCGCATATCGTCATCACCGTGTCCCGCCTCTCCCGCCTTCGCGGCAGGTGGACGATCCCCGCATTGATCGTGGTTCTCGCCGTTGTCGCAGGTGGCGTCTACTTCACTCGATCTGGGGACGACCCCGTGGCCGTTTCCTTCAAAGAAGCGAACATCGACGCACCTGAGAGCCCTGACAGCGCTCAGACGGTGACGATCGAGACGCGTCTTTACCTCCCCCAGCAGACGCCCGCGCCCGCGATCATGCTCGCGCACGGTTTCGGCGGCAGTCTCCGCAGCGTGCACACGCAGGCCGAGGAGTTCGCTCGCCGCGGTTTCGTCGTCCTGACGTGGTCCGCGCGTGGTTTCGGCCGCAGCACCGGCCAGATCGCGCTGAACTCCCTCGATCGCGAGGTCCGCGACGCCCAGAAGCTCATCGACTTCCTCGGCACACGAGACGAGGTGCAGAAGGACAGCGGCGGCGACCCGCGCGTGGGTGTGACAGGCGCGTCGTACGGCGGTGCGTTGTCACTGCTGCTCGCGGGCGTCGACAAGCGCGTTGACACCCTCGTTCCTGTCATCACCTACAACGACCTCGCGCAGTCGCTGCTGCCGAACTCGGCGATGGCGACACCGCGCTCGGACGCGACGCCGGCCGCCACCGCGTTCGGCGAGGACGGCGTCTTCAAGCGTTCGTGGGCGGGCATCTTCTTCTCGGCGGGCATGACCTCGATCGACCTCTCGTCACCCACGGGCGATGCGCCCGAGATGGGCCAGACCGAGGCGAACCAGCCCGCCGGGCAACAGCAGCCGGGTGGGAACTCGGGCGCGGCGGGCCAGCCGCCCACGCCGTCGATGGGCGCGTGCGGCCGCTTCACCCCCGAGGTGTGCGCCGCCTACACCGAGGTCGCCACGACGGGCCGCGCGTCGCAGAAAACGCTGGAACTGCTGCGGAAGTCGTCCCCGGTCGCGGTGACCGACCAGATCAAGCAGCCGACGATGCTGGTGCAGGGCGAGGCGGACACGCTGTTCGGCCTCGACCAGTCCGACGCCACCGCACGGCAGATCGCCGCGGCCGGCGGCAAGGTGAAGACGGTCTGGTACGCGGGCGGCCACGACGGCGGCAACCCCGGTACCGCGCTGCGCGGTGAGATCGCCGACTGGATGGCGTTCCACTTGCAGGGCAAGGGAACCGACCCCGGCACGGGCTTCGAGTACACGGTGCAGGGCGCGTTCCGCTCGTCCGGCCAGCCCTCGCTGCGCACGGTCCAGGCACCCGCCTACCCAGGTCTGTCCGGCGCCCCGACCGAGCGAAAAACGTTGAAGCTGAGCGGACGCGAGCAGGTCGCGGTGAACCCGGCGGGCGGCAACCCGGCGGCGATCAGCAACCTGCCGGGCCTCGGTTCCGCGCTGTCGCGGTCGTCGGCGATCTCGTCGCGGCTGTCGATCGACCTGCCGGGCCAGGCCGCGGTGTTCACCTCCGACGCTCTCGACTCGCAGGTGCTGCTGACCGGTTCGTCGACGGTCCGGCTGCGCGTCGCGCGCGGCGACCAGACGTCCGGCGAGGCGATCCTCTTCGCGAAGCTCTACGACGTTTCGGCGGACGGCACGCGTGTGCTGCCCGGCTCGGCCGTCGCACCGTTCCGCGTGGCGCTGCCGCCGGACGGTTCCACCGCCGAGGTGACCGTGACGCTTCCTCCGGCCGTGCGCCCTGTCGAGAGTGAGCACAAGCTCGCGCTGGTGGTGTCGACGACGGACCAGGCGTTCGCGAACGCCGAACAGCCCGCCGCGTACCGCATCTCGCTGGCCTCCGACGAGATCTCGGTGCCGGTGGTGCCGGGCCGCAACGTGACGACCGGCTTCCCGACGAGTGCCTTGTGGGGCATCGGGATCGCGCTGCTGGTGCTGATCGGCGCCGGCGTCATCGCGATGTTCCGCCGCCGCCTCGCCCACGACTCGGACCCGGAACTGTCCGAGGTGCCACTGGTCATCTCGAACCTGACCAAGTCGTACCCCGGCGGCCTCACGGCGGTGAAGGACCTGTCGTTCCGCGTGGAGCACGGCCAGGTTCTCGGTCTGCTCGGGCCCAACGGCGCCGGCAAGACCACCACCCTGCGCATGGTGATGGGCCTGATCCACCCGTCCGACGGCCACATCCGGGTCTTCGGCCACAAGGTGACGCCCGGCGCGCCCGTGCTGTCGCGCATCGGTTCGTTCGTCGAGGGGTCGGGCTTCCTGCCGCACCTGTCCGGCGCCGCGAACCTGCGCCTGTACTGGGCCGCGACCGGCAGGCCGCTGGAAGAGGCGCACATCGAGGAGGCGCTGGAGATCGCGGGCCTCGGTGACGCGGTGCAGCGCCGCGTGCGCACGTACAGCCAGGGCATGCGCCAGCGGCTCGCGATCGCGCAGGCCATGCTCGGCCTCCCGGACCTGCTGATCCTGGACGAGCCGACCAACGGTCTCGACCCGCCCCAGATCCACCAGATGCGCGAGGTCCTGCGCCGCTACGCCGCGGCAGGCCGCACGGTGCTGGTGTCGTCGCACCTGCTGGCCGAGGTCGAGCAGACCTGCACGCACGTGGTCGTGATGCACAAGGGCCAGCTCGTCGCCGCCGGCGAGGTGGCCGACATCGCGGCGGGAGGCGGCGAGGCGACGTTCCGCGTCGACTCCCCCTCGAAGGCAGCCGATGTCCTGCGGGGCCTCGAAGGCGTGCACGACGTGCACGAGGACGAGGACGCCGTGCATGCGTCGATGAACGGCGTCCCGCGCGCCGCCGCGTTGTCCGCTCTGGTGGCGGCCGGTGTGGCGGTGGACCAGGCGGGTCCGCGACGCAGGCTGGAAGACGCGTTCTTGGAGCTGGTCGGTGAATGACTTCCTGATGGCAGCGGCGTCCGCGACGACGGACGCCCAGGCCGAGGCAGAGGTCCCCTCGTCGAGCGAGCAGACGTTGCTCGCAGGCGAAGGGGGACCCCTTGACTCAATTATCCCAGCGAGCACCGACAGTTTCGGGCCCGCAGAGCACGCCCCGGCGCGCGTTTCGCCCACGGTGAAACCCGTCCTCACCGCGAACCCGAACCGCACGAAGGCGCCCGCACGGCAGGAGGTGAACCGGTGAACGAGCACGACGTCCACACCGACCCCGGCGCGATCACCGAGCTCACCGACGCGGCCGCCCACCAGCGCACCGAGGTGGCCCCCGACGGCTCGGCGATCGGCTACAAGGCGCGGAAGACGCTGCGCATCCGGGTGGAGCTGCAACGGCAGATCCGTCGCAGGAGGACTCAGCTCGTGCTGGGCTTCCTGGTGCTGCTGCCGTTCATCCTCGCGCTGAGCTTCGAGATCGGTCAGTCCGACCCGAACCGCCGCTCCGGCGGCTTCGTCGACCTCGCCACCGCCAGCGGCATCAACTTCGTGGTGCTCACGCTGTTCGTGAGCGGCAGCTTCCTGCTGCCGATGATCGTGGCGCTGTTCTTCGGCGACACGATCGCGTCCGAAGCGTCCTGGTCGAGCCTCAAGTACCTGCTGGCCGCACCGATCCCCCGGCACCGGCTGCTGCGGCAGAAGGCGATCAGCAGCGGCATCCTCAGCTTCTTCGCCCTCGCCCTGCTTCCCGCGGTGGCGCTGGCAGTCGGCGTCGCCTGGTACGGCGCGGGCGAGGTCGTGAGCCCCACCGGCGAAGCGGCCCCGTTCGGCGACGGCGTGCTCGGGGTGGCGCTGGCGGTCTGCTACATCGCGATCAACCTGTTCTGGGTAGCGGGCCTCGCGATGTTCCTGTCCGTGTCCACCGACGCACCGCTCGGCGCGGTCGGCGGCACGGTGCTCGTCTCGATCCTGTCGCAGATCCTCGACCAGATCCAGCCGCTCGAGGACCTGCGCAACTACCTGCCGACGCACTACGCGATGGCGTGGGTCGACCTGCTCTCGACCGACATCGACTGGTCGGAGATGGCCCGCGGCACGTTCTCCGCGCTCGTCTACGGCGGCGTCTTCACACTGCTCGCGGCACGTCAGTTCAAGACGAAGGACATCACTAGCTGACGCAGAACTCGTTCCCCTCGGGGTCGAGCAGCACGACCCAGTGGCCCGTCTGGTCGTTGTGTTCACGCACGCGCGTGGCACCCAACCCGACCAGGCGGTCCACTGCGTCGAGGCCCGTGCGGAGGTCGAGGTGCATGCGGTTCTTCGCGGTCTTGCCCTCGGGCACGCGCTGGAACAGGAACCGCGGTCCCTTGCCGTCCGGGTCGATCAGCGCCGCGTAGTCGTCGGCGGAGTCGAACGGGATGTTGTTCTTGATCGCGAACTCCTCCCAGGTGGCGAACCCGGGAGGCGGCGGCTGGTGGACGTACCCGAGCGCCTGCGCCCAGAAGTCGGCGAGTTTGGGCGGGTTGTTCGCGTCGAAGGAGACCTGGAATTCGGTAGCCATGACGCCACCGTAGAAGCCAATGCGGACAACCACTGTCCGGAGTAGCGTGCCGTCTCATGTCACGTCCTGTGCACTTCGAGATCCACGCCGCAGATCCCGAGCGAGCGCGGAACTTCTACAGCTCAGTCTTCGGCTGGAAGATCGAGCAGTGGGGCGACATCCCCTACTGGATCATCACCACCGGCGACGACGACCAGCCCGGCGTCAACGGCGGCCTGCTGCCACGCCGCGGCCCCGATCCCGCACCCGACGCACCCGTCCACGGCTTCGTCATGACGATCAGCGTCGTCGACATCGACGCCACCATCGCGGCCATCGAGGTCGGCGGCGGCACGGTGGCGCTGCCCAAGGACAAGATGCCCGGCGTCGGTCTGCTCGCCTACTACAAGGACACCGAGGGCAACATCTTCGGCATCCTGCAGCCCGAGGAGCGTTAAGGACGCTTGCTCTTCGGCAACCGCTCGACGACGGCCTCATAGGAGCCGTCGACCAGCTCCAGCAGGTCGTCGTCGGGCACCGAACCCTTGAGCGCCACGGTGTTCCAGCCGTAGCGACCGACATAGCCGCTGACGGTGATGTCGTCCGGAAAACGCTCTCGCCACGGCGCGGCAGCCTCAGCGTCGGCACCGCACTTGAGCCCGACGGTGTGCCCGTCCAGCCCGATGAACGCGAACGCCTTGCCACCCACCTTGCACACCAACTCGGCGTCGCCCCACGGATACGTCTCCTCCGCGCCCGGCTTCCCTGCGCAGTAGGCGATCAGCTCGTCCAGTGTCACGACAGGATTATCGCCCGCCGAACACGGCGACGAAACGCGTGAGCAGTTGCGCGAACGCCGCCCGCTCCTCGTCGCTCCAGTCCGCCATCGCCGTCGCGCACGCCGCCTGCCGCGCCCGGTGCAACTCCGCCGATGTGGCGCGCCCACGCGGCGTGCGGACGAGCAACACACGTCGCCCGTCCGCCTTGTCCGCGACCCGCGACACCAACCCGGAGTCGACCGCGCTCGTGACGAGTTTGCTGGCACGCGGCTGATCGACGTGCAACGCCGAAGCCACACTGGACACAGTCGCCTGTGTACCCGTGCGCTCAGCCGTCTCGACGACATCGAGCACGTCAAACGCCGGTACGGCCAGCTCAGCGAGCGCTCGACGTGACTGACTGCGCCGCATCGCTATGAGAGCCTGCTCCACCGCGGCGAGGTGGGAGTCCACGTTCACCCCGAGATCATTGCCGTCCTGCGCCGTGACGAAAGCTGTCAGCCGACATCTCACCCCAGAGGGCGATTTATGCCGTGAGCGCGCATGGGGTCGTCTGCTCAACGGAGTTACCCGCCGCATCCACCACCTTAACTTTGAGCGACACGAACTCCGCCCCCCGATGCGGCACCACGTTCACGTCCACCGGAAACACCCGGCACCCGCCCGGCGCCCGGTCCAGATCGTCGAACGCCCCGGAAATCCGCACAGCAGGCACCGGCAGGTACACGTTCCCCTCGGTCCTCCCCGACCCGAACTCGAACCGAACCGGCGCCTCAGCCAACCCGGAGAAGTCAGCGAACACCCCTTCGCTCTCCGCGAGCACCTCACCCTCCACAGTGGACAACCGTTCAAGTGTGCTCACGATCCCATGAGCCAACGCGTCCACCGAGTACTCACCCGACGCCAGCCGCAACCGCGCAACCCCACCCACCGTCACCGCCAACTCGAACAAGTCGCCGCGCTGCCCAGGAACACGCACGCCGACAGGAGCAACACCTCGTCACGCCCAGCCCCAGGCAAAACGGTGACCTGATCCCCTTGCACAGCAACACGATCGCCCGACCCAAGCGTAACGATCCTGGCCGCGGCAGCCACCCGCGAATCGCTAGACGGCAGTCGCTCAGCCCCAGCCGCCGGAGCCAGCACCGACCAGGCAGTGCAGCGGCGAGTGCGCGAGATCGACCCTGGCCGGGAACCGCTTACCGTCGAGCACCACACAGCCGAAGCCAACAAGTCCGAAGGCCACGCGACGGGGAGTGTCGGGGGCCAGGGGGCAGAGCCCCCACCCCACCCACTCAAAACAACACGCCCCACGCAAGGCAACCACCCTCAAACCCGCGACGGTCCAATCACTTGACCCCAGCCGCGTCCATCCCCCGCAGCTCCTTCTTCAAATCCTGAATCTCATCCCTCAACCGAGCCGCCAACTCGAACTGCAACTCCCGAGCCGCGTTCATCATCTGATCGGTCAACGACTGCACCAGATCAGCCAGCTCGGACCGGGCCATCCCAGAGCGCTCATGCGCCTGCAGAACCCCAGCCGACCGGCCCCCCTCGCCGGTAGCCCGCTTCCCCCGAGACTGATTCCGCCCAGATCCCCCAACCGGAACCTCGTCCTCGATCTCGGAGTAGACAGCCTCCAGAATGTCCGTGATCTTCTTCCGCAACGGCTGCGGGTCAATCCCCCGCTCGACGTTGTAGGCGACCTGCTTCTCCCGCCGCCGGTTGGTCTCCTCAATCGCATGCCGCATCGAATCCGTGATCCGGTCCGCGTACATGTGGACCTCACCAGACACATTGCGAGCGGCACGACCGATCGTCTGCACCAGCGAGGTTCCCGACCGCAGGAAGCCTTCCTTGTCGGCGTCCAGGATCGCGACCAACGACACCTCGGGAAGGTCCAACCCCTCCCGGAGCAGGTTGATACCGATCAGCACGTCGAACTCGCCGAGACGAAGCTGCCGCAGCAACTCCACCCGGCGCAACGTGTCGACCTCGGAGTGCAGGTACCGGACCCGGATCCCCAGCTCCAGCAGGTAGTCCGTCAGGTCCTCTGCCATCTTCTTGGTCAGCGTCGTGACCAGGACCCGCTCGTCGCGCTCGGCGCGCTCCCGGATCGAGTGCACCAGGTCGTCGATCTGGCCCTCGGTCGGCTTCACGACGACCTCGGGGTCGACCAGACCGGTAGGTCGGATCACCTGCTCGACGAACTCACCACCGGCCTGCCCCAGCTCGTACGGCCCCGGAGTCGCGGACAGGTAGACGACCTGGCCGATCCGGTCGGCGAACTCCTCCCAGGTCAGCGGGCGGTTGTCGAGCGCCGACGGCAACCGGAACCCGTGCTCGACGAGGTTTCGCTTGCGGGACGCGTCGCCCTCGTACATGCCACCGATCTGCGGCACGGTCACGTGCGACTCGTCGATGACCATCAGGAAGTCGTCCGGGAAGTAGTCGAGCAGCGTGGCCGGCGCCGTGCCCGCGCCGCGGCCGTCGATGTGCCGGGAGTAGTTCTCGATGCCGTTGCAGAACCCGACCTGACGCATCATCTCGATGTCGTAGGACGTGCGCATGCGCAGGCGCTGCGCCTCCAGCAGCTTGCCCTGGCGCTCCATCTGGGCCAGCGTCGTCTCCAGCTCGGCCTCGATGTCGCGGATGGCCCGCTCCATCCGCTCCGGGCCGGCGACGTAGTGCGTGGCCGGGAAGATGCGGAGGTCGGACACCTCGCGGACGATGTCGCCGGTCAGCGGGTGCAGGTAGTAGAGCTTGTCGATCTCGTCGCCGAAGAACTCGACGCGGACGGCGAGCTCCTCGTAGGACGGGATGATCTCGACCGTGTCGCCGCGCACGCGGAACGAGCCGCGGGTGAACGACATGTCGTTGCGGGTGTACTGGACGTCGACCAGCAGGCGCAGGAACGCGTCGCGGTCGACCTCCACGCCCGTTTCCAGCCTGATCGAGCGGTCGAGGTACGACTGGGGCGTGCCCAGGCCGTAGATGCACGACACCGAGGCGACCACGATGACGTCGCGCCGGGTGAGCAGCGACATCGTGGCGGAGTGGCGCAGGCGCTCGACGTCCTCGTTGATCGAGGAGTCCTTCTCGATGTACGTGTCCGTCTGCGGGATGTACGCCTCTGGCTGGTAGTAGTCGTAGTAGCTGACGAAGTACTCGACCGCGTTGTGCGGGAAGAGCTCCTTCAGCTCGTTCGCCAGCTGGGCGGCCAGCGTCTTGTTCGGCGCCATGACCAGCGTGGGGCGCTGCAGCCGTTCGACCAGCCACGCCGTGGTCGCCGACTTGCCGGTACCGGTGGCGCCGAGCAGCACCACGTCGCGCTCGCCGGTGCGCACGCGGCGTTCCAGCTCGTCGATGGCCGCGGGCTGGTCACCGGCCGGCTGGTACTCGCTGACCACGCGGAACTGCCCGTCGCTGCGGACGATGTCGCCGACGGGACGGTGCTCGGAGTGCGCCTTGACGGTGCTCTCCTCTGGCGGGAGCTCGGTTGCGAAAGCCACGGGAAGCACGTTACGCCGGGGGTCTGACAATTTCAGATCGGCCCTGGTCAGGCCCCTAATCGCAGGGGCAGCAACAGCAGTCGCACTTGCAGCAGTCGAAGCAGCTGCCGCAGTCACCGCAGTCGCAGTCGCACGGGTTGTTCCGCCACTTGTCGCTCCACGGGCCCGGGAACGGATCGCGGCAGCAGAACTGGCAGGTCCCGCACATGTAGAGGAACGCGCCGCATCCCTCCAGGAACCCGCGCGGCCGCGGCTCGTAAGTCAGCCTCGGATACGCCCACGGCCCGCTGCCGGGATCCACCGGGGTGCGCCTGCCGTCGTCGTGCCGATCCCGGCCGAACACCCGGATGATCGACTCGTCCAGCTCGTGCACCAGCAGCTTGTGCACGAGCCGCGCGTCGGTGAACTCGACCTCGTCCAGCGCCAGCCTGACCCCCGTCGCCGCGTCCAGGCAGAGCCGATGCGCCTCGGGAACCGATGTCCCCGTGGCGAGCAACGGGTTCCACGCACCCGAAGAGCGGTCCTCCTCCAGGTCCTCGACGGCGTCGATCAGATGCGCGACGCGTCCGAACATGCGCCCCGCCTCGCGCAACGGCTCGGCGTTCGCCGGCCTTCCCACGAGCAACGCCGTCTGTGCGAAGGCGAACCCGGTCGCCGCCTCCGTCGGCTCGGTGACCACGAGCACCGAACTGCCGAGCCCTGCCGCAGCCTCGATCAGTGGCTGCCGCCGCACCGAGTCGATCATCACCGACGCGTCGAACCCGAGATCGGACGCCGTGGTGAGCCCCTTGGCGGCCCAGCGCCGCGCCACCGCCCGTCCCGCCCAGCCGGCCTTCCCGGCCAGCCCGTCACCGTCGTCCACGTGGTCCTGGATCTTCAACGACGCCAGCACCAGCGACACCGACGCCGCCAGCCGCGCGCCGGACCCGATCGCCACGTCCGCGGACTTCATCCCGCGCAACGCGCACGGCCCGGCGGACCGCCGCGACGGACCGCTCTGCGCCTCGACGATCGCCGAGATCAGGAGCCCGTCGTAGTTGGTGACGAGCCGCGCGAGGTGACCGTGCTCGTCGCGCAACGACAGACACATCCCGCACAGGTGAGAGAGCCACGACGACCGCAGCTCAGCGCCCAATCTGTTGCGGCAGGGGCGGATGATCCCGAACATGCGGCGCATCCTAAGTGGCCGTCTCAGGTTTCGATGGCAGTATCGGCCACGTGGCACACATCCATCCGCCGAAGATCGAGTACTTCGACCTGGACGCCAAGAGCAACACAGATCCCAAGGGGCTGTTGAGAAGCGTCGACGAGTACCGGCTCACCCCGACCGGCCTCTACATGTTCCGGCCGCTCGCCGGGCACCCGAAGATCAGCCACTTCGAGAGCTGGTTCGTGCCCAAGCTCAACGTCCGGGTCACACGCCAGTCCTGGCACCCCGGGCACGAGCTCGACTTCGACCACTACGTCGACGTCGTGGAGATCTCCGCGGTCGGCAGCGTCTGGAAAACCACCGATCTGTACCTCGATCTGATCGTCCGGACGGGGCACAGCACGATCGTTCTGGACACCGACGAGTTGATCTCCGCAGTTCAGCACAACCTGATCACTCCGGAACGCGCGCAGTGGGCGCTGGAAACCACCTACTCGGCGGTGTCCGGCATTTCAGCGCACGGTCACGATGTCGTCAGGTGGCTCACCTCTTCGGGTTGTCCCACCTCCTGGCGTTGATACACAGAGTGTGTTCGTCATCTGACCGTGACGTAACGAATCGACCCGAGGTGTAACTCCGAGCACATATTTGACTACCCTCGGCGTCGTGGGAGCGGTCACTACACCTCAGCTGGTCGATGTCGTCGACACCATTTCCGGAGTGCGAACCTATTCGTCCGGCGGCTCGCGAACTCTCAGTTCGTGCGATGTCGAACGGTGGGGCCTGCGGATCCAACATCCCACGCCGGAGGACCCGTTCTCGGACGCCGAGGTCACCTGGCTGATGCCCGAACTGGGCGTGCGCCTGACGACCTACCGCGCCCGCTCCCGGCACGCCCGCAGCGGCCCGAGCGTGCTGTCCGCGGTGCGCGTCGAACGCGACCACCGCCACTGGCAGACCACGGACCTGTTGCTGGGCCTGGCAGTTCCCGGCGGCACCACGGCCCGCATCGTGCGCAGCGAGGAGTTCGCCGCCGCCGTCGCCGGCCGCGTGCTGCGACCGGGCGACGCCGACCAGGCGCTGCGCACCGTCCACCGCACCCTCGAAGAGCTCAGCAACGTCAACCACAACCTCACCTCGTGGCTGACGTGGCACGGCATCTACGACGCCTGGCCGCCCCTGTAGGCCTCGACGCGCGCGACGGCCGACTCCATGAACGGTTCCTTCGCCTCCCCGTAGGCAAACCCGTTGGCGTCGGCCGCGAACCGCTGGGACAGCTCGAGCTTCACCTCCGCGTACTCCTCACGAGCCTGCGCGTCGTGCCGCAACCAGTCGCGGAAATCGACCGCCCACCGCCAGTTGGCCGCCCCCTCCATCCGCAGGTGCAGGTTCACCCGCCGCCCCGGATCCGCCCCGGCGTGCAGCCGCTTGCTCCACTCGCCCTCACCGCGCGGCGTGTCCTCGTACGGCCCGACATACGGGAACCCGGCCTGTGCCAACGTTTCCCGCAACCCGTCCGCGGCCGCCATGTCCTCGACCGCGAGCTGGAAGTCCAGCACGTCCTTGGCCGCGAGCCCCGGCACCGAAGTGGACCCGATGTGCTCCACGTGCCGCCCGCCGGCCGCCACACTGATCCGCCGAGCAATCCGCCGCGCCTGCGCGGGCCACCGTTCGTCGTAAGGCACCACGATCGGCGAACCGGACGCGTAAGACTGCGTCCGCACGTTCTTCTCGAACCCCACGAGCCGATCCCACAACGCCGTGACGTCCGGAACCTCACCGGAGTTGTCCAGCCACACGTCCGCAACGGCCCGGCGCTGCTCGTCCGTGGCCTGCGCGGCAATCCGGTTCTCGGCGTCCTGCCGATCCATGCCACGACTGGTGACCAACCGCCCCAACCGCTTGGCCGAGTCCGCGTACACCACGATCACCAGGTGGTACGCCGCCGCCATGTCCCGCTCCACCAGCAACGGAATGTCGTGCACCACGATGGCGTCCTCAGGCGCCTCGGCCATCCGCTGCCCGGTCAACGCCCCGATGCGCGGATGCGTGATCCCGTTGAGCGTCTGCCGAGCCTCCTCGCTGGCGAACGCCTTGGCCGCCAACGCCGCCCGATCCAACGTGCCGTCGTCGTTCAACACGTCCGCACCGAACGCCTTCGCAACCTCCTTGAGCCCGTCACTGCCAGGCTCCAGCACCTCACGCGCGAGCTTGTCCGCATCGATGACGACCGCGCCGTTCTCCGCGAGCAGCCTGGCCACCGTCGACTTGCCGGACCCGATTCCCCCGGTCAACCCCACCCTGAGCATGCCGCACAGGTTAGACGGGCGGTGTCATCGACTGCTGGGCGAGCACCGGCAGAATCGCCACGAGCTTGGCCTGCGGGATGAAGTTGTTGCGGTTGCGCACCACGTACGTCGACTTGCCGAGAGACCCGATGAGCAACTGCTCGTCCTTGCCCTCGATCAACGTCCCCTTCTGCTTCCCAACATCAACCTCGGTGACCTTGGCCCCATCCGCCCGCTCGGCCTCAACGCTCTCAGCGACCCGAGTACGAGCAGTCAACTCGTCCGTGTAAGTCGACAACCCGATGATGATCTTCGCGTCCGGCAGGTTCTTCTTCTCGGGAATCCCGTAGTAACAATCGATCTTCCCGGTCCGCCCGATCCCAGGCTCCTTGATCCCGATGATGATCCGCGGCTCCCCAGGCAACTCCTGCCCCAGCGTCGCGTTCATGACCTCAACCGGCACCACGAGCTCACAGTCGTCCGGCAACGCGGGCCGATCCACCATCACCGGAATCCGCGACGGCGTGGTAGGCGGCGTGATCCTCGGAATCTGCGGCGGCGGCGCCTGAGTCTGCGGAACCGCAGGCGAACAGGCAACGCAAACCGCCAGCGCAACCACGCCAAATACCACGAAGATCCTGTTCCCACGCATAGGTTTGTCAACCTACACAACGGGCTCAGCCCTCCACCACAGAGTGAACGGGTGGCGCACCATGTCGTGGCCCAGCGTCCGGTCGCGGCGTCTGCAAGTACCACCAACTCATGATCAAACCGCCGCTAACTACCCCCAACTCCTCTGGCGTTCAAGCCTCGCCGCACCGCAGCCACGAACCCGTCCGGATCGTGCATCACGTCCCACCACGTGAATCTGAGCAGCGTCCAACCGAGTTGCAGCAGGCGGTTCTGCCTCTGCCGATCGTGGTACAACGCGCGCGGCGCGTTGTGCACGGCAACGCCGTCGAACTCCAGACCGAGTCGACACTCCGGATAGGCGGCATCAAGGCGAGCCACGAACTCGCCACCGTCGAACACCTCGTATTGAGCGACCGGCAACACAACGCCCCCGTCCTTCAGGGCAAGCCTGCCGGCGGTTTCCAGGATGGATTCGGCACGCCCGTCAGCCTCAGCTACCCGCAGCTTGGCCACACCGTCGCCTCGCCCTCCAGCGCGAGCAGACAAAGACTTCGCGATCTCATGGGGGGAGACGATCCCGCGGCGGACGGCATCGTCGATGGCCCACACCGCATTGAGCCTGGCCACGTCAGCAGACATGTCGAGCAACGATCGCACCGCGGTGGTGACGGGCACTCCATCACGAAATTCGACGTCACCGAGCGCAAGAGTCCTGCCATGACAGATCAGCTCGCGTCTCCGAATACGTCGCTCGTTGCGAGCGACGGTGACGTGCTCAGGCCATCTCCCGTCAGGTGTTGCCAGACCATGGACCCGCGCAGCCGTCTGGTGACTGGCGACAGCATCTGTCACGCCGGAACTCAGCACGGCAGCTCTTGCCAAGGCCAACGGAGCTATCTCCGGCGCTCGTCGCACATACACGCAACGTTGCACACGGCGAATTCGTCCCGTGCGCAGAGCCTTCATGATCTGGTCTGGATCCACGCCGTCGCGCAGTGCACGCTCGCGCAGGATCAATCCGTCGTGCTCGATGACATCGTCGATCCACTCGTCCATGTGCCACACAATGACCCAGCGCGACCGAGCGGTGTGACGGCACTCGTCAACCTGTGGATAACCCAGACAGTTGGTAGTAGAAAAGTGCTTGTTGATCTTGGGTTGGTGGTACTTGCAGACGCCAGAAGAGCAGAAACGACGAAGGCCCCCGCACCCAGTAGGTGCGAGGGCCTTGCGTTCAGTCAGCTACCCGAAGGAGCCGACAGCGACTCACATGCCGCCCGACAGCTTCTCGCGGAGCGCCGCGAGCTGCTCGTCGGAGGCCAGCGTGCCACCGGACTGAGCCGGCGCGCCGACCGACGTGGAAGGAGCGTCGCCACCGGAGGTGTAGTTGCCCGCACCCTCGGCCGAAGCCTCTTCCTCGGCCTCGGCGGCCTTGCGGATCTGCTTCATGTGGGCCTCGTAACGAGTGTGCGCCTCGGCGTACTGGCGCTCCCACTCCTCACGCTGCTTGTCGAAGCCGTCCTGCCACTCCTGGGTCTCCGGGTCGAAGCCCTCGGGGTAGATGTAGTTGCCCTGGTCGTCGTACTCGGCGGCCATGCCGTACTGGGTCGGGTCGAACTCGGTGTCGACCGTGAAGCCCTCGTTGGCCTGCTTGAGCGACAGCGAGATGCGGCGACGGTCGAGGTCGATGTCGATGACCTTGACCATGACGTCGTCGCCGACCTGGACGACCTGCTCCGGGATCTCCACGTGGCGCTCGGCCAGCTCGGAGATGTGGACCAGGCCCTCGATGCCCTCGTCCACGCGGACGAACGCACCGAACGGAACCAGCTTCGTGACCTTGCCCGGCACGATCTGGGAGATCGCGTGGGTGCGGGCGAACTGGCGCCACGGGTCTTCCTGGGTCGCCTTCAGCGACAGGGAGACGCGCTCGCGCTCCATGTCGACGTCGAGGACCTCGACGGTGACTTCCTGGCCGACCTCGACAACCTCGGACGGGTGGTCGATGTGCTTCCAGGACAGCTCCGAGACGTGGACGAGACCGTCGACGCCACCCAGGTCCACGAAGGCACCGAAGTTGACGATCGAGGACACGACGCCCTTGCGGACCTGGCCCTTCTGCAGCTGGTTGAGGAACTCGCTGCGGACCTCGGACTGGGTCTGCTCGAGCCAGGCGCGGCGGGACAGGACCACGTTGTTGCGGTTCTTGTCCAGCTCGATGATCTTCGCCTCGAGCTCACGGCCGACGTACGGCTGGAGGTCGCGGACGCGACGCATCTCGACGAGCGAGGCGGGGAGGAAGCCGCGGAGGCCGATGTCGAGGATGAGACCACCCTTGACGACCTCGATGACCGTGCCCTTGACGGGCTCGTCCTTCTCCTTGAGCGCCTCGATGGTGCCCCAGGCGCGCTCGTACTGAGCACGCTTCTTGGAGAGGATCAGACGGCCTTCCTTGTCCTCCTTCTGGAGAACAAGCGCCTCGACCTCGTCACCAACCTTGACAACCTCGTTGGGGTCGACGTCGTGCTTGATCGACAGTTCGCGCGAGGGGATGACGCCCTCGGTCTTGTAGCCGATGTCGAGCAGGACCTCGTCCCGGTCGACCTTGACGATGGTGCCCTCAACGATGTCGCCGTCGTTGAAGTACTTGATCGTCTTGTCGATAGCTGCGAGGAAGTCCTCCTCCGTCCCGATGTCGTTGATCGCGACCTGCTTGGGCGCAGCGGCAACGGGGGCGGTGGTGGTGTCGGTGGACATTAGGTAGGTGGCTCCGGTACGGATTGGCATCGATTGGCTGGTAGTGGTGCGCGCGCAGCGTCGCAGCGACCTGGAATCCGGCAGTTCTGGATCATGGGCAGCACTAACCCACTACGCACGCGATATCGTACGCGGCCGCGAGACGCGCAAGCAAACCAGCCCCCATGTGAAGGAGCAGTGTGTCCAACCAGCACGCGAGTGCCGAACAAGCGCTCGGCACGGCCGGCATCGTGAAGCGCGGGGCGGACGCCGCCGAGTCACGCACGGCGAACCGCATCTGGTGGGACGCGGACGCGGACGACTATCACGACACCCACGGCGACTTCCTCGGTGCGGCGGACTTCGTCTGGTGCCCGGAGGGGGTGCGCGAGGAGGAGGTCCGCTTCCTCGGTGAAGTCGCTGGTCAGACCATCCTCGAGGTCGGCGCCGGCAGTGCCCCGTGCGCCCGCTGGCTCAAGGCGAACAAGGCCGACGTCGTCGCGCTCGACATCTCCGAGGGCATGCTCCGCCACGCGCGGGAGAACAACGTCAAGACCGGCATCGACGTACCCCTCGTCCAGGCCAGCGCCGACCAGCTGCCGTTCCGGAACGACTCCTTCGACGCCGCCTGCTCGGCGTTCGGCGCCGTGCCGTTCGTCGCGAACGTGCAGGAGGTCTTCAGCGAGGTCGCCCGCGTGCTCAGGCCGGGCGCCGCCTGGGTCTTCGCGGTCAACCACCCGATGCGGTGGATCTTCCCGGACGACCCCGGCCCGCTCGGCCTCACCGTCACCCAGTCGTACTTCGACCGCACGCCCTATGTAGAGGTGGACGCCGAGGGCCACGCGACCTACGTCGAGCACCACCGCACGCTCGGCGACTACGTCCGCGCGCTCACGAACACCGGATTCGTGCTGGAAGACCTCGTCGAGCCCGAGTGGCCGAAGGGGCACACCCGCAACTGGGGCCAGTGGAGCCCGCTGCGGGGCAAGCTCTTCCCCGGCACCGCGATCTTCCGCACCCGTCTGACGTCGTAATCTCATCGTTCATGACCTCGGCACGCGGACTAGTGGCGGCCCAGTCAGCTCGTTTCGCGGCACTGGACCCGTTGCTCCCGCCCGCAGTGGAACCGCCGATGGACGGCCACGTCATCACTGCGGCGCTCGCGGACGGCGCGCGCGTCGCCGGGCTCGTCAGCCACCAGACCTTCGACCGGCACTCGACCACACGGCTGTGGTCGGCGGCGGAGGTGTGGGAGCTGCTACCGCTCGTGGGCGACACACAGGGCATGGACGCGCTCCTCACGCGGTGGCGCAGGCACCTCGACACGCAGGAGATAGGCGAGGACACGGCGTGCGTCGTGCACTGGCCGAGTCGTGACACGAGGGCCGCACGGGCGTTCCTCGACCACGGCCTGGTGCCGCTGTCCGTGCTCGGCGTCCGGCTGCGCACTCCGCAGCAGCACCTCCCCCGCACGCTCACGATCCGCCGGGCCACCCCGCACGACCTGGAGTCCGTGCTGGAGCTGTCGCTCGCGGAGCTCGAGTACTCGTCGCTCGTCGGTTCGACGATCGTCCGCCCGGAAGCGGCGGCCCTCAAACGGCGTGCGCTCGCCGAACGGCTGAACAACGCGAGCCCCATCTGGCTCGCCGAGCGCGACGGCATCGCGGTGGCGCTCGCCGAGTGCGCGATCGTGTCGTCCGAACCGGGGACGAGCGCGGCCACGAGGCTGCCACGCGGGCGCTGGGGCTATGTGAACTGTGTCTCCGTGCTGCCAGGAGCCCGCGGCGCCGGCATCGGCCAGCAGCTCGTCGCCTACGCCCACCAGGAACTTCACCGGATGGGCACGGTCGGCACCTACCTCTACTACAACCCGCCGAACCCGCTGAGCTCGGTGTTCTGGCCACGTCAGGGCTACCGGCCGCTGTGGACCGTGTGGGAAGTACGCCCCGCCTCCGCCCTTAGGTGACCTATGTCCGAGTTGCCAGGCGGCCAGGACTGCGCAAGAATTTGTACTGACCGGTCAGTTTAAACGGAGGGTAAAGCCGTGGAGATCCACGCAAGTCGCGCAGGTGTCAACGGGGGACATGGTCCCCTGCTCCGGCCGACTTCGCTGACCGTGAAGCCGGGCGAGCTGACGCTGGTCGCGGGCGAGCCCGGCACCGGCCACACCGCGTTCGGCCTGCTGCTCTCCGGCCGTATGAAGCCCTCCACGGGCACGGTGTCGCCGGACGCGAAGCTGCTGCGCAAGCAGGTCGTGCTGGTCGACGCCCCCGAGGTGAACGAGCCGGAGGACGCGCTGACCCTGGCCGCCGTCGTCGGCGAGGAGCTCGCGATGAACGGCATGCCGTCGGGCAAGAAGGCGGTGCACGACTGGTTGGTCGAGCACGCCGCCGACGAGCACGCGACCAAGCGTTTCGAGCACGTGCCACCGCACACGCGCTGCGCGGTGATGCTCGAACTGGCCTCCGTACGCCCCGGCGTCACCACGCTCGTCCTCGACTGCCCGGACCGTTACCACCCCAACCCGCGCGAGTGGTTCGCCTTGGCGCACGACTACGTGACCCCCGAACGGTCCGTGGTCGCCCTGTGCTCGAACTCCTCCGCCCACATCCTCGACATCCCGCACGCGCGCCTTGGTGAGGACAACGACACCAAGATGGAGATCACCGCATGAGCGCCCTTCGCATGGCCTTCAACGAACTTCGCCGGATCACCTCCGGCAAGCTCCCCAAGCTCGCCGTCCTGGCTCTGGCGCTCGTGCCTCTGCTGTACGCGTCGCTCTACCTGTACGCCAACAAGGATCCGTACGCGAACCTCAACCAGGTCCCCGCCGCGCTGGTGGTGAAGGACAAGGGAGCCAAGGACCTCAACGCCGGCAAGGAGGTCGCGGACGAGCTCCTCAACGGCAAGAAGTTCAACTGGCACGTCGTGGACAACCCCGCCGACGCCGACGACGGCGTGCGCAAGGGCAAGTACATCTTCGCCCTCACGCTCCCGGAGGACTTTTCCGAGGCACTTACGTCCGCGGAGCAGAACAAGCCGCGCCAAGGCGTGCTGACGCTGACGACCAACGACGCCAACAACTACCTGGGCAGCACGATCGCGAACCAGGTCGTCTCCGAGGTGCGCCGCGCCGTCACGGCGAAGGTCTCCACCGAAGCCGCCGACAAGCTGCTGCTCGGCTTCTCCACGATCCGCCAGGAGACCACCAAGGCGGCGGACGGCGCGACGAAGCTCGCCGACGGCTCCGCCCAACTGCGCAACGGCGTGAACGAGCTCGACAACGGCCAGCGCCAGCTGCTCGACGGCGCGACGCAGGCCGCGAACGGCGCCGCCCAGCTGCGCGACGGCACGCACCAGCTGCGTTCGCAGACCTCGGTCCTGCCCGACAGCACCCGCCAGCTGGCGAGCGGCGCGCGTCAGGTCTCGGACGGCAACGCGACCGCCGCGACCCAGGCCGAGGAGTACGCGAAGAAGGCCCAGGCTCTCGTCGGCGTGCTCGACCAGGCGAACGGCGACATCGCCACCCGCCTGCGGACCTTGGGTTTCACCGAGGAGCAGGTGCAGCGCGTGCTGTCCACGATCGGCCAGGTCCGCAAGCCCGTCGACGACGCCAACGGCAAGGTCCAGGGCGCCGCCGGTGATCTGCGCAAGCTCGCGAACGGTGCCGACCAGGTGGCCGACGGTGCCGAACTGCTCGCGTCGAAGATGCCCGGCCTGGTCGACGGCGTCGGCAAGCTCGACGACGGTGCGACGAAGCTCGCGGACGGCACCGCGCAGCTGCGCGACGGCGAGCAGAAGGCCGTGGACGGCACCACGAAGCTGAAGGACGGCGCGAACCAGCTCGCCGACGGCTCCGCCCAGCTGCGCGACGGCCTGACCGGTGGCGTGAACAAGATCCCGAACGCGGACGACCCGACGCGCGCCGCGATCGCGCAGGCCATCGGTGACCCGGTGGCGGTGAAGGGCCTGTCCCAGACGAAGGCCGCCACTTACGGCGCCGGCCTCGCCCCGTTCTTCCTGGGCCTGGCAACGTGGATCGGCGCGTTCGTGCTGTTCCTGCTGCTGCGCCCGCTCTCACGCCGTGCGCTGGCCGCCGGTCAGTCCGCGCTGCGCGTCGCGTTGGGCGGTTGGTTGCCGGGTGCGTTGCTCGGCATCGTGCAGGTGCTGGTGATGTTCACGGTCGTGCGGTTCGTGGTGGACATCGAGCCGTCGAACCCCGTCGGCACGTTCGGGTTCCTCGCGCTGATGTCGCTGACGTTCGTGGCGATCCTGCACGCGCTGAACGCAGCGTTCGGTGCCGTCGGCAAGTTCCTCGGCCTGATCCTGCTGATCCTGCAGCTGGTCAGCGCGGGCGGCACGTTCCCGTGGCAGACGATCCCGGTGCCGCTGTACCCGCTGCACTACGGCCTGCCGATGGGCTACGCGGTCGACGGCCTGCGCCATCTGATGTACGGCGGCGACCTCGGCAGCGTGGGCAAGGACGCATTGATCCTTCTCGCCTGGCTGGTCGGAGCCCTAGCCTTGACGTCCGTGACGGCCTACAGGCAGCGCGTGTGGACAGCTTCCAAGCTGAAGCCGGAGCTCGTGCTGTGAGCGCGCGAACGACAGCGACGAAACAGAAGCTCTTCGACGCGGCGTTGAAGCTGGTCGGCGAGCGGGGCGCGGCCTCGGTCACGGTCGACGAGATCGCCGCGGAGGCGGGCGTCGCCAAGGGCACCATCTACTACAACTTCGCCTCGAAGGACGCCCTGGTCGAGGCCCTGCTGCGGCACGGCGTGGAGATCCTCGCCGGCCGGCTGCGGTCCGCGGAGGGGTCGGAGGACTCGCTGGAGGCGCTGGTCGACCAGATGCTCGGCTTCTGGGCCGAGTACCCGGCGTTCGGCCAGCTCCTGGTGTCCGAGCTGTGGCGCACGCCGGGCCAGTGGCACGGCACTCTCTCGCTGCTGCGCGACGACATCGTCTCGATCGTGCGCGGTCAGATGAAGCGCCTGTCCGACGCGGGCCGCCTGCCGGAGGGGGTGGAGGTCGGCACCGCGTCGGCGGCGTTGTTCGGAACGTTGCTCGTGATCGCTCTCGACTGGCAGGTGTTCCAGCCGGAGCGGTCACGGACGGAGGTGCGCGACTCGGTCATGCACCTGGTGCGCGGACTCGGGCCCGGCCGTTAGAGCTCGGCCACCCGTTCGGGCTGCTGCAGGGCGGTGACCTGGGCGATCACGACCACCGCCAGCGCGGCCGCCACGACGGCCAGCACCGCGGACGTGGTCGCGACCACGCGGTAACCGGATCCACTGCCGGCGAAGACCTCGACCGTCTCGGACAACAGCATGACGAGGAACGTCCACTGCCACGGCTTGATCCACCGGCTGGGCACGCGCTGCTCGAACGGCACCTCCCGCTGAGCGAGATCGGACGCACGCCAGATGTCCGCCATCTTCTTCACCTCGCGCAACGCGATGGCGCCGGCGTTGTGCGAGGCGTTGCGGACCCAGAATCCGAACGCCACGCCGGCGAGCGCCGTCAGCAGCAGCACCGACAGGTCCCAGATCGCGTCGCGGGCGTCCGGGTTGAGCGCGGTGCCCGCCACGGACACCACTGCCACGCCCACGATCAGCGCCTGGGTCACGTGGCCGCTGACCCGGACGTCCTTCAAATCGATGAAGCCGCTGATAGGACTACCTTCCT
>NZ_MUYM01000167.1 GCF_002150765.1 Lentzea kentuckyensis | reverse complement strand
CGTGGTGCTCGGCGACGTGGTCGACGTGGTGCTCGGCGACGTAGTCGACGTGGTGCTCGGCGACGTAGTCGACGTGGTGCTCGGCGACGTAGTCGACGTGGTGCTCGGCGACGTAGTCGACGTGGTGCTCGGCGACGTAGTCGACGTGGTGGTTGGCCGCTCGGTCGAGGACGTCGTGGGCCGTTCACGGCCGACTGTCGTTTGTCCGCTGGACGAGCTGGTGTTCGGCTCGGCCGTGGTGGTCACCGGAGTCCTGGTGTTGCCGGTGAAACCGGAACCGATTTCCCGGCCTCGGCTGTCGGTGACCCGGCTGGTGGTCACTGGCTCTGCCGCTGCCGGAATCCTGGCCGGCCGCGCGGAGGTCGTCGACGTCGTGCTTGCTGACGTCGTGGAGGTCGACGTCGTGTTGGTTGACGTCGTGTTGGTTGAGGTTGTGGTCGTCGTCGGCGCGCTCGTGGTGGTCGGCCTGGTCGCGGTCGACGTCGTCGTCGTCGTTGTAGACGCGGTCGTGGTCGTCCGGGAGGGCGTAGTCGTAGTGGTCGGCGCCGCCGTAGTGGTGGTCGGCGCCGCCGTAGTGGTGGTCGGCGCCGCCGTGGTCGTTTCTGGCGTTGTGGTGTTGAGGCCCTCTGGGGGCTTCACCGACGTGATCGGCTCGAGCGGCTTGACGTTGACCGGGTCGATGTGCGGCACCTTGGCGTGCGCGTGGCTGCCGCCGCCCGGCTCGAAGGCGCCGAAGATGCCGTCGGTGACGTTGCCGTCGGAGCTGTGCGTCGCGAAGTTGGTGGCCGGGTTGCTCGCCGCCGCGGCGGCGATCTGCAAGCCGGTGTTCCCCAGCGTTCCCATGATGCTGCGCGTGGTGCGGGGCAGGTGCGAGAAGGCCTCGCGGCCGAGCTTGCCGAACGCGCCGCCCAGGCCCTCGCCGAAACCGCTGAGCGCGCCGCCGATCGCGCCGCCGATCGCGGAGCCCTTGAGGGATTCCTTGTCGAAGCCGTCGCGTTTTCCGGCTGCGATCTGGCCGCCCTGGATGCCCGCGTCCAGGCCGACCATGAACGCGGTGCCGATGACGGTGTTCGTCACGACCTTCACGGCGACCTCGCGCAGGACGGTCGTGAGGCCGGCCTGCACCAGCTTCTGCACCAACGTGCGCAGCAGCACGCCGATGCCTACGCGGGCGGCGGCGATGACCGACGGGGCGAAGATCGAGCCGAACAGGGAGGCGAACAGGGATGCCAGGGTCGCGGCCAGGATGGCCAGCATCCCGATGACCATGATCTTGGTCTTCTGGATGTCGGCGCCGCCGTTCTGCAGCGCCTTCGCCAGTTCCTCCGCGCCGTCCTTCATCTGGCCGGCCGAGTCGCCCAGCGACTCCCTCAGGTACTTCTGAAGCTGTTCCCCGGTTTCGCCCTGGATCGCCTCACCGAAGGCGCTCGCCTCCACGCCGAGGTCGGAAGCGAGCTGCTCCAGTTCGTCGGCGAAGGTCCGCCACGCCTTCGCCAGGTCCCACATGTCGTGTTCGTCGCCCTCAGGCCAGGGCATGCCAACGGTGAACTCCAGCAGCTTCTGGAGTCCGTGCGGCAGATGCGTGGCCATGGGTGAGGACCTGTTCGACCGGGATGTACTGGGGACTAAAGGTTCTTGGAGTTGTACTCGTCCGTCTTCTCGAAGTCGGCGAGGGCCTGGTCGACCTGTTTCGTGGTGCCCACCACGCCCTCTTCGATCTTGCCCGAGTTGTCGAGCATCTGCGTCGCGCCGGGCTTGTAGCCCTTGGCGAAGGCCTCGCCGAACTTGTCGCCGCCCCAACAGCCGTCCTTCGCCGCGGCCTCGGCCTTGAGCTTGTCCACAGAGGACTGGAAGCGGGCCGCGATGTTCTTCAGCTTCGCGTTCTCGGCGCGCGCCTCGTCCGGGTCGATCCTGGTCTTGTCAGCCATTGCGGCTACCTCCCTGCGTGTCCTTCGGAGAACGGCCGAGGATGCCCTCGCCGGCTTCGTCGCCCAAGAACGGCGACACGAGCTTCTGGAAGATGTCCTCGGCGTCCATCTTTCCGGTGGCCAGATCGGCGAAGCTGATCCCTGGCAGGAAGTCCTCGCCCATCGCGTCCGCGACCTTCTGCATGCACTGGGCACGTCCGGCGCGGATCGTCTCCACGAGCAGGTGGCTGAGCTCCGCCGGTGCCATGCCCCGGTACTTCGTGCCGTGGAACGTGATTCCGGTGATCTCGCCACGTCCGTCGAAGTCCATCGACACCGAACGGTCCTTGGACCGCACCGTCGTCGACTCCTCGTCGATCATGTTCGTGACGTCGGTGAGCTTGCGGTGCTCGCGATCGAGAGCGGACAGTGCCGCTTCACCGGCTTCTTCCACCGAGCCGTACTCGGTGCTCCAGTCCTTCATCGCGCATCCTCTCCTTGCTCGGCGGCATTCCTGTCGCCGGTGAAGCCCAGCCTGTGGTCGCGGGTGCCGTCCCGGCCCGGTTGAGCGGCGGCCTGGTGGGTGGCCGTCCACTCGGTACTGTCGCCTCGCAGCCACACCTCGGAGCCGCGTCCCACCGGACCTGACACTCCCGGCGCGACCGCTCCGCCCATGCTGGGGCGCATCATGTTCGCGTCGGCGGCCGAGTCCGGTGCGAGGTGCGCGTGTGCGGACACGGCCAGCGGATTCGGCGGAGGACCTGACGTGGCCGGAATCGCGGGCGGTGCGGTGGGGGCAGGTGGTGCGGCAACGGGTGGCGCCGAGGGAGCGGCGGGCACGGATGCGAGCGACAAGGTGCTCGTCAGCGAGATGTGCGGCCTGACCGTCTGAGCCGATTCCGGAGCCGCGGATGTGGTTGGAGCCGTGGCCGCGGCCGGGGACGGCGCGGCGACTGGGGAGGATTCGAGCTTCACCGGTGCCACAGCGTCCACAGTGGACACATTAGTCGACCGGTCCAGTTCGACCGGGACCTCCGCGGTCTCGGCGTGCCTGCGCTCCCGTTGCCCAGGAGCGTCCGCGGCGGCCGGGTTGGTTCCGCCGGGGCGCAGGGCGAGAGCGGCCGGATCCGCCTGGTCGGTCAGTCGCGCGAAACCGTTGAACGAACGCGCTTTCGGGGCAGGTGCGGTGCTGGCTGCCGGCCGGGTCGCGTACTGCGCGAAACGTCCGAACGCGGCCTGCGGCGCCGGAGCCGCCGCCTCCTTCACCGGTTCGTGCACGGCAGGCGCCGCGGTGCGGCTCATCAGGGAATGCGCCGACTTCGCAGCGATGGGCGCACATCCCGCACCGCCGCCCGTGGCATTACCGAACTCGACCGCGTGCCGCGGTGGCGGCGGCGCGGTCAGCATCTGACCCGACGCCGTGCGTTCCGGCAGCTCCGGCATCTCGCCACCGACCCGCCGGTACGTGCCGGACAGGTCGTCGAGGATCTTGCGGGCCTGCTTGTCGCGGTCGGACGTCGCCTTCTTGTCCGCGTCGGGCGGCATGTGCTGCAACTCGAGCAACCGCTGCCGGCTGTCCACAATGGCGTCACCGATGCGGCGCAGCATGCCGGGATAGGTGGGCACGTCACCCAGCAGCACCTCGAGGTGCCGGACCAGCCCGTCCAACTGGATGAACCGCTGCTCGGCGTCGTTCGCCCAGGCGTCCTCCAGCGTCCGCCGGTGCTTGGAAAGCAAGTTCTTGGCGTCGTGCAGCGTTTTCGCGGCCTCGTCGAAGGCCTGCGCTTGGGTGTAGAAGCTCTCCGGATCCGCCGCGAGCACGCGCTCGAGGACCTGCTCGAAGGTCAGCTGCCCATCAGGTGAGGTCGCCATCGTCAGCTCCTTCCGAGCGTCGGCGACGACACTCCGGTGTCGTCGTCCTGCCAGTCGTCGGGATCGCCTTGCAGCCAGGTGGTCCGCTCGCGTTCGTTCTTCTGACCGCCGCCACCGGCTCCCGCACCGGCTCCACCCGGCGGCGGCATCATGGGGGCACCGGGCTCGCCGGGCACGCCGCCCGG
>NZ_MUYM01000166.1:1170-3657 GCF_002150765.1 Lentzea kentuckyensis | reverse complement strand
TCAGCATCACCGACGACGTGCGGGTGTCCGAGATCGGGATCTTGTTGCACGGCAGCACCGGGATGCCGCGCCAGGCCGGCACCTGCTGGCCGTTGAAGTCGATGTGCTGCGGGTAGATGCCGCGCTTGTTGAGCTCACGGCCGAACGCCGCGATGGTGCGCGGGTGGGCGAGGAAGTAGCCGGGGTCCTTCCACACGATCGACAGCAGCTCGTCGAAGTCGTCCGGGGTGGGCGGGCCGGAACGGGTGTGGATGCGCTGCTTGAGATCAGCGTTGTGCAGCAGGCCGAACGACCGGTTGTTGACGATCTCGTGCTCCTGGCGTTCGCGCAGGGCCTCGATCGTGAGCCGCAACTGCTGCTCGACCTGGTCCATCGGGTTGTTGTAGAGGTCCGCGACCCGGCTGTGGACCTGCAGCACGGTCTGCGCGACGCTCAGCTCGTACTCGCGCGGCGAGAGCTCGTAGTCCACGAACGTGCCGGGCAGCACGGGTTCGCCGTCGTGACCGGCCGACATGCCGATCTCGGCCTCACCGAAGTCGTTCTGCGGCTTGTTGCGGCTGTTGAACGTCTGCTGGATGTGCGCGCGCAGGCCGCCCGCTTCGCCGTTGAGTGCCTGGAAGTCGTTCCACGACAACGTGAGCACGGTGACCGGCGTGACGGCCTTGGCGGAGTACTCCCACTCGCCCTGCGGCCCGGCCAGCACGGTCTCGCCGAAGTACTCGCCGTCGGCCAGGTTGCCGAGCACGGTGTCGCCGCCGTACTCACCGGTGCCGATCTTGTCGACCTTGCCGTGCGCGATCAGCACGACCTGGTCCTTCGGGCGCCCCTTCTCGACGATGACCTCGCCGACGCCGAACTCCCGCTGCGTGAAGCGACCGGCGAGCGCGGTGAGGACGGCCTCGTCGTCGAAGCCCTTCAACAGCGACAGCTCGGTGAGCTCCATCGGCACGACGCGGACTTCGGCACCCGTGTTCGTGAACGAGACACGGCCATCGCCCAACGTGTAGGTGAGACGCCGGTTGACGCGGTACGCACCACCCGCGGCCTGGACCCACGGCAGCACCTTGAGCAGCCAGCGGGAAGTGATTCCCTGCATCTGCGGGACGGACTTGGTGGTAGTGGCCAGATTACGTGCGGCGGCCGTGCCCAAACTCAGCTGCTGACGGCCCTCATTGAGGTCAGAATCCGTCACAGTCACAACCGGTACCCACCTATCTCAACGCGCTAATGGACCAATCCGATAAGCCGGAATGGACGTTAGTTCTCGCGATTGAGTGCTGTGAAGGGGCCAAAAAGGCGACATTCGGGTGGGTGTCTTACGCCTGATGATGCTACGGAGCGTACAACTACCGTCCTACGCAACCGTAGTTGTATCGGCAGCCGAGTGACCGGAAACTATTCGTTGAAGTGTGGAATAGGACACTCGTTTGGCCCAGTAGGATCACTCTTTTGTGCGCATTGGTGACTCATCTCCGGCTGCTATACAACACCACTCCGAGTGGAACTCGGCCCACTCGAAGTGGCGTGTCCGGAATTATGTACCAACGACTATTCGTGCTATTACGCGTCGCGCGAGTTCAGGAATGTTTCCAGTTGAGTGACGACGAACTCGTGGTCCTCGGCCTGGGGCAGGCCCGAGACGCCGACGGTGCCGACCGGTCCGGTGCCGCGCAGGATCACCGGGAAGACGCCGCCGTGCGCCGCGTACAGGTCCGGATCCAGCCGCGACTCCGCCTCGAACGTCGTCCCCTTGTCGCGGAAGGTGGTGCCGACGTAGAACGAGCTGTGCCCGAAGCGGTCGACCACGCGGGCCTTGCGCTCGAGCCACCTGTCGTTGTCCGGCGAGGTGCCGGGCAACGAGGCGTGGAAGAGCCGGTGTCCGTTGCGCTGCACCGAGANNAGACCCTGCTCGCGGGCGGCGTCGAGCAGGTGCAGGCCGAGCTCGATCGCGACGTCGTTGCCGAAGCGGGTGAACTGGAGGCGGCGCTCCTGGGCGAGGAGTTCTTCGGAGTTCACAGCTCTACCACCTTGTTCTCGCGCGCGGACGTGAAGGCGGCCTCGATGACCCGCAGCGCGGACACGCTGCTCGTGGGGTCGACGGGGATCCGCCCGGCTTGCAGTTCGGTGTAGAAGGTCTCGTAGGCGCCGAGTTCGACCGGCACCTCGATCGTCTGACCGAGGATGCCCAACTGCCCGCTGCGGGTCTCGTAACCCCAGTTGGCGTCGGTCGGCCGGCGACCTGCGTCGAGCGCGTCCTCCTGCTCGTCCAGGCCGTTGATCACGAACGCGCCCTCGCTGCCGAGCACGCGGAACCGCGGTCCGTGGTGAGCGGTGTGCGCGCCGGCCCACAAGTGGGAGCGAACGCCGTTCTCGTGCGTCAGCGCCACGAACACGTCGTCGTCGACCTGCGCGCCGGGGCGGCGCCGGTCGAGTTCCGCGTAGACGCTCCTGACCGGGCCGAACAGCTGCAGGGCCTGGTCGACGAGG
>NZ_MUYM01000166.1:0-1128 GCF_002150765.1 Lentzea kentuckyensis | reverse complement strand
TCGCCGCGGCCGCGGCGACGAGTTCCGCACCCTCGGCCGAAGTCGGTGCGAACGGCTTGTCGACGACGACCGCGACGCCCTTGTCGATCGCGCGCCGCGCGTACTCGACGTGCGTGCGGTTCGGGGTGGCGACGACGATCAGGTCGAGGTCCAGTTCGAACAGCTCGTCCGCCGTCACGATCTTGGCGTCCGGGTACGCCGCGCGGGCCTGCGCCTGCCGCTGCGGGTTCGCCGTGACGATCGCGACGAGATCCATGCCCTCGGTCGAGGAGATCAGCGGGGCGTGGAAGACCCGTCCCGCGATGCCGTAGCCCAGCAGTCCGACTCGTGTCATGCTTCTCATTAAAGCAACGCTGTTGCATAATTGCGACCGTGGACCTCACCTCGCTGCGTTCGCACAACGACCGGACGGTGCTCCGGCTGGTCCGGTCCGGTGCGCTGAGCAGGGCGTCCATCGCCGCGGAGGCCGGACTGACGCCGCAGGCGGTCTCGAAGATCGTGGCGCGGCTCATCTCCGCCGGCCTGCTGGAGGAGACCGGCGCGGTCCGTGCCGGTGGCCGCGGCAAGCCCCGGATGTCGCTGCGGCTGGCCGCCGGCGGGGCCTGCGCGTACGGGGCTTACGTCGACCGCGACGAGCTGCGGGTGGTGAAGCTCGACCTGACCGGCGAGGTGGTGTCGGCGTCGGTCGTGCCCTTCGCGCCGATGTTCACGCCGTCCGACGTCCTGGACGCGCTGGCGCCGTTGATCTCGGTTGAGGAGAAGGTGCTCGGGCTCGGCATCGGGATCGCGGGCCCGCTGGAGCACCGCGACGGGGTGGTGTCGCCGAACGGCCTGCCGGGCTGGTCCTCGGTGCCGCTGCGCGCTCTGGCCGAGGAACGGCTCGGGCTGCCGGTCGTGGTGGACAAGGACACCAACGCGGCCGTGGTCGCCGAGGCGTGGCGAAGGCCCCTCCGGGACGCGGCGCTCGTGTTCGTCGGCACCGGCCTGGGTGTCGGGTTGTTGCTCGGGGGAGAGGTGCACCGCGGGGCGCGGTCGGGCGCGGGCGAGTTCGGGCACACCACGATCCAGCTCGACGGCCCGCTGTGCGTGTGCGGGCGGCGGGGATGTGTCGAGGCGGTGCATGCCGCC
>NZ_MUYM01000165.1 GCF_002150765.1 Lentzea kentuckyensis | reverse complement strand
TGGGCCTGACCCGTTTTGACGGACACCTGAGATCAGGGGTTTCGCCCCTGGAAGGATGTCCTTATGAAGACCACGGGCTCGAACAAGCCCCGGCGTCCTCGTCGTGCGTTCACGCCGGAGTTCAAGGCGGAGATCGTCGAGCAGTGCCAGCGTGGCGACCGCTCGATCGGTCAGGTCGCGAAGGACTTCGACCTGATCGAGACCGCAGTGCGCGAGTGGGTCAGACAGGCCGAGCGTGACGCCGGGACCCGCGAGGACGGCGGGCTGAGCAGCGACGAGAAGGCCGAGCTGGCCGCGCTGCGGCGGGAGAATCGGCGGCTGCGTGAGGATGTGGAGATCCTCAAGCGGGCCACGGCTTTCTTCGCGAAGGAGACCCGGTGAACGTCTACCCGTTCATCGAGGCGGAGAACGCCAGCGGTAGCGGCAACGTCAAGCGTGCGTGCGAACTGCTCCAGGTCTCCCGAGCCGCCTACTACACCCAGCGCACCGCGGACCCATCCATCCGCGCACGCGTCGACGCCACGCTGACCGAGAAGATCATCGCGGTGCACGACGAGTCGAACGGCACCTACGGGACACCTCGGATTCACGCCGAGCTCGCCGACCAGGGGCACCGGCACTCCCGCAAGCGCATCGCCCGGCTCCTGCGCGAAGCCGGCCGGGCCGGGCGGGCGCCGAAACGCTGGCGCACCACCACCATCCCGGACCCGGCCGCGACCACCTCCACCGACCTGATCGAGCGGGATTTCTCGTGCAGTGCAAGGGAAATCAACACTCGATGGTGCGGTGACATCACCTACATCAACACCTGGGAGGGCTGGCTGTACCTGGCCACCGTGATCGACCTCGGTTCCCGCAAGGTCGTCGGCTGGGCCACCGCCGACCACCACCTGCGCACCGATCTCGTCGAGCAGGCGCTGCGCAACGCCGTCACGCAGCGCCGCCCCGAGCCCGGCGTGATCTTCCACTCCGACAGGGGCTGTCAATACACCTCTGGCCAGTACGCCCGAGCCGCCGGTGATGCCGGAGTCCGGCTATCCGTCGGTCGTAAGGGTCAATGCTGGGACAACGCGGTCGCCGAATCGTTCTTCGCCACCATCAAGACCGAACTGCTCGACCGGCAGCCCTGGCCCACGAAAGCCAAGGCGCACAAGGCAATCTTCAAATACATCGAGGGCTGGTACAACACCCGCCGCAGGCATTCCAGCCTCGGCTACCTCAGCCCCACCGCCTACGAAGCCACCCGATACCAGCCAGTCGATCAGGTAGCGTGATCACACCTCATCGACCTTGTCCGTCAAAACGGGGCAACCCCA
>NZ_MUYM01000164.1 GCF_002150765.1 Lentzea kentuckyensis | reverse complement strand
GTCAAAACGGGTCAGGCCCAGCACATGCAGCGCAGCGGCTGCAACTGGTTACATGCATGGCGGTGTTGGCTCCATGGCAGTAAGGAACCCGCGTGCCGTACGCAGTGTGGATCGACGTGTCAGATCCTGATCCGGGCATCGCCGATGAGGTCGCTCGTGCGCAGCGCCCTCAGTTGATCCTCGAACTCATCGAGGCTGGCTGGACAGGCCCAGGGATCGACGATGATGACGAAGATCGCCCTTCCATTGCGGAAGACGATGACGACGAGGAAGTCCGCGCTCTGCTGGACGTCCGCGTACTTGCCTATCCAGACGGCGCGATCATTGGACTCGCAGTTGATACTGACCAGATCGGGATCGCGATCGAGGTTGGGCTGAGCCTCGCGCATCACCTGGCAGGCACGCCTGCGCTGTTCGGCTGGACACTCGACTCGCTGCGCACCGAGAAGCTGAGTTCGCCGCGTGCATCAGGTATGTGGCTGCCGCCAGTACACGATGATCCTGCTCGTTTCCCGGTCGCAACGTATCTACCCGAGGAACTGCAGGACTTGTCCGCCCAGTACCTGCTGGTTGCGGCAGCCCGCGGAATCAACGACCCCACCGGCAAGGCCCGGGGGACAGTCGACGCCGCTGACCTGGTCGCGGGTTCGACCGCCGAGCATCCGTGGGATCGCGAGCTCTCCGACGAACTCGGCACACTTCTGGTCGCCGCGTGCCGGCTTGAGGCCGCGACGGGTACCCGCAGTCCTTTGGTGGCCCGCGGCGGAGGTGATCCCCAGCTCGCTCAAGCGCTTCTGGACATCATCCGAAGTGACTACGAGTCGCCCTCGACCGACTACGAGGACGACGACGCCATGCGCGGGCACGTATTGGTCGAGCGGTTCATGGCCGAGCACGACCTCCGTTGGAACTGGCACGACTCCGATGACCCGGTGATCGGTGACGAACGCAGCCGCGAGCAGTTCCGCGCTCTGCTGCGGGCGGGGCTCCGAGCGCTGGCAACTCTGGGCAAGGACACACTGCAACACGCACAATCGCCTTGGTTGTGGCTTGCCGAGCTGGACAGCGACGACATTGACCCTGTGGTGGCTGAGTTCGCTCATCGTGATGACGAGGAGATCGAGCAGGCGAGCGAGGAAACCGAAGCCGAGTTGTCGACGGCCGCCGACGCGCATCTGATGGTGCGCGTGGCGTTGCTACACGCGACGCTGTTCGAGCAGCACCCGCTCGAGGACTTCCCTGGGCTCAGCGACGTCGCTACGACCGCAGGGCCGCTGCACCATGTCGTCTACGCCTCCCTGCTCTCCTTCGGTGTTGAGGCCGTACAAGCGGTTCTTGACACTCCGCATGCTGATATTGCGCGAGCTGTGCTGCCCGCAATGCAGGCAATCGAAGCTGAAGACGACGAGACAGATCCGTATGACGACTTGCACCACGTGCTCGAAGACCTTCTTCCTCGGGGAAGTTCGGCGGGGGCTCAGAGCAAGCGGCGTGCCATGTCGGTTCTGCGTTTCCTCGCCGCCGTAGCCGCGGCTGCCAGACAGGACCGTGCCGAGGAGATCGCGCGGCAGTTGTTCCATTACCCCGCTCAGCTGGCGTGCGTGATCGTGCACAGCCTCGGCGAGGATGAGGTTGACTCGATTCTTCGGATGCGGGTTCTGGCCAGCGCTGCAGCCATCGATACGACTATGGCGGGCCAAGCTGCGTCAGATCTGCCGGCGCTGCGCAGCAGCGATCCGCGAGAGGAACCGGCACTGCGTGCCGACGCCCTTAACTGGTGGAACGACGCTGTTCAAGTCGCCCAACGACTTCGTGTCCGCGAGCACGTCGACCTGGCCGCTATAAACTGCCCTGAGCCGGGGGCCAGTCTGTTCAACACGTTGTCAGCACCCGATCCCGTCTCCAAGTCACTCTTCGACGGCATGGCGACTGCCACCGTGGTGGTAGCGGTCGTGCAGGCAGTGTCCGCATTGAGCCTCTTGATGCGCGATCCCGAAGTGGCGCACGAGATTCTCCCGGCATGGGACTGATCATGCGAGCCGTGAGCACAGGTGTCGGCTGGTTCTGTCGGTGAAATCGGAGAGCAGCACAACGACCAGTTCTGGCCGCTCGGCTGCGAGACTGGTTCAGGACGTGACGACTCAAGGGAGTTCAGTGTGGCCTCTGACGCCCTCGAAGGGCCGGTCTCGGCGTCGAGCGGACGGGGCAATCCGATCCTCGACCTGCTTGACAAGGCCATCGGCCTGCAGGCGCCGCTGGTCCGCAAGAACATCTCCAGGGCACGTCAGCGCAACCCGGAGGCGACACCGCAGGAGGTCGTCCGCACCCTGGAGCGGATGTACGTCGGCGCCCTGGCGAGCACCGGCGCCGCGGTCGGGGGCACCGCGGCCGCGCCCGGCGTCGGCACCGGGCATGGCCCGAGACTTTGTCGGAGCCGACGCCGGAGTCCTCGCACGTGACACCACCCGGAGTCGTGCCGGAACCCGCATCGGAACCGAATCCAGGGTCAAGACCGCAGACCGGCTGAGACCCCATCCAAGTCGGCAGAGTCCTGCTGGCAGGAACCATGGGCCTGACCCGTTTTGACG
>NZ_MUYM01000163.1 GCF_002150765.1 Lentzea kentuckyensis | reverse complement strand
GCGCGTGCCCGGTGGCGGACGAGGGGTGCGCCACCGGGCACGCGCTGGCACCTCGGCGGCTGGTCACCATCACCGGGGTGAGCGGGGTCGGCAAGACGCGGCTCGCCCTTGAAGTGGCAGGTGAGCTGCACTTCCGGCTCGGCTGGTCGGTGCTGTGGCATCCGGCGCGGACGCCGGTGGTCGACGACGACCTCGACACCGTGCTCGTCACCGACCAGTTGCTGGACCTCTGCCTGCTGGCCGCGCACCCGCGGTTGCGCGTCATCGTCACCGCGTTGGCGCCTACCGGGTTGCCGGGCGAGCACGTGTTCCCGTTGGGAGCGCTGGAGGACGGCGCGGCGGTGCGGTTGCTGCTCACGCACGTGCACAGGGTGCGGCCGGGGTTTCGGGCCGAACCCGCCAACGAGGCCGCGCTGGTCGGGCTCGTGCACGCGCTGGACGGGTTGCCGTCGGCGCTGGAGTTCGCGGCCGGGTGGTTCATGGTCTACTCGCCGCAACATCTGTTGGCACGGCTGCGGTCCAACCCGATGGACCCGACGTCGGCCCATCTGCGCGACTCGCTGCGCCGCTCGTTGTCCACATTGGACGACGACGAGCGGGCGCTGCTCGTGCGGATGGCCGAAGGGGCCGACTGGGACACAGCGCCCGAGGCGCACGCGTTGAGCGTGCGGGGACTGGTCCGCCGCGCCGGACCCCGATACGAGGTGCTCAACCTCGTGCGCGCGGCGGTGCTGGAACCGGTGTCAGGGCCACACCTCACTGGGGGTGTGGCCCTGACCTGGCCCTGTTAACCCGAGAACTGCGCGGTCAGGCACGCGAGGCGGTCACCGGCGGTGCCCGCCTTGCCGTGCTCGGCGCTGGTGTGCGTGGCGTGCACGATGACCGCGTTCGCCTCGCCCTTGCGGAACTCCCACTTCACGATCGCGGTGGCGGTCGCCGCGCCGGCCGCGTCGGTGGTGAAGTCGAGCCAGATCTCGTTCTGGGCGTTGGCGTACTTCGGGTCGACGCTCGGCGTGACCGGGTCCTTCTCGTTCTGGTAGTGCGGGCCGGAGTCGGCGGGCTTGGCCCCGCACGGCTTGGTGTGCACGTGCGAGCCGTACTTCGTGTTCGGCAGCAGACCGGACACCTTCAGCTCGACCGTCGTCCGTCCATCCGAGACGGAAGAACCGGCGGAGAGCTTGGCCCCCAGCGGAATCCGCGCGACGTCGTAGGTGATGCCCTTCGGCTGGTCACCGGACGCGGCCGGGGCCACCACCGACGTCTCGGCCACCGGCTTGATCGCCGGAGCCGGAGCCGGAGCCTGCGTGGGAGACGGGGTCGAGCAGGCGGCCAGCCCGCCGGTGAGCAGTACGGCGCCTGCGAGGGCCGCGACAGTCGTGCGCATGTCTCTCCTTGTGTCAACTGCGTTCCAGGTTCCCACCCCCTCCACGTCCACGATCGGGCGACTGGTTCAGATCAATTGAGACGAGGTCGATGAACGCCTGCTGATAGGCCGCACACAGGTGATAGCCGCCGTGAGTCTCCACTTTGTCCGGTGAGCCGTTCGTCTCCGCGGCACGACGGTCGAGCGGGTTCTCCTCCCAGCCGTGCACCGGGAAACCCAGATAATCCGTGCGGCGCCACAGGTTGATCCAGCTCGAACCCAGCAACACCGTCAGCCCGCGTTCCGGTGCCGAGCCGGCAACACGTCGCCACGGATCGCACGCGAACAACGCACCCGCCCGCACCGGCGGCGTGCCCAGCACCGCCGGACCCAGCAGTTCGGGGAAGATCCGCCCGAAGTACGGCCGCAGCTGAACGCCGTACGTCAGCAGCTGAACCCGCCGCAGATATCCTTCCGGCAAAGCGAAAAGCGCCGCCACGGCCAGGACCGCGCCCAGGCTGTGCGCGGACAGCACCACGCGGTTGCCGGGCGAGGAGTCCAGGAACTCGCGCGAGCGGTCGGCGATCTCCGGCACCGCGCGCTCCGCGTAGCAGGGCGGCGCGAACGGGTGCGCCGTGCGCGGCAGGAAGCACATCAGGTCCCACAACAAGCCGAGCGGCCGGCGGTTCGTCAGCATCCCGGCGCCGACGAACGACCCGATCACCGCGACCCCGGCGAGCCCCACGATCCAGTCGCCCTTGCCCACCACCCACGTCACGCCCTGCCACCGCGACCACGAAGGCGCGTCGAAAGACAGATAACACGTCAGCACCAACGCCAGCACGCCGGCCAGGGACAGCACGCCGGCGACGTTCTCCGCCCGGTGCGTCACGGCGACCACGTGCCGCACCCGCACGACGAGCACCTCGGCCTCGCTGTCGAGCACGGCGGGCCGCAGAAGCCGCGACAACAGCACCACGGCCTGCGCGATCACCAGCAGCACCAACGGAACCAGCGCCACCGCGAAGGCCGCGCTGAACCACGAGTAGAACGACGGCGCGCGCAATCCCGTTCCGACCCAGCCCCGGAACGTCAGCACCAGCACCGTCGACAACATCACCGACGACGTCAGCGACAACCCCAGCAGCACACCGGGTCCCGCCCCGCGCCACGCCTGCCACTCGTCACCCTGGCGTGGCCGGGCCCGCCACGCGAGCACCCCGGCGGCCGCGAGAGCGCCGACCCACGCCAGCGAGAACCAATACGTGGCAACCATGAACGCCACGAACAGAACCAGCAGCACCAGCGGACCCTTGGCGTCGTTGCGCCGCCACGACCACGCCGCCAGCACCGATCCGAGCAACGCCACCGTGACGACCGGCGGTCCCCACGAGGTCAGCCACAGCGGGCCGTCGAACGACGGCGCGATCGCGTACAGCCCGAACCCGTGCGCCACCAGCACGAGCACCGCCGAGATCATCAGCAACCACGACCACAGGCCGCCCTTCTCGGTCGACGGCACGTCCGGGCAGTCCGTCGCGGTCACCACGACCCGGCCCATCACCGTCGCCAGCAACCCGCCCGCGAGCACGGTGAGTACGAAGAAGAACGCGTGCTGCAACTGCTGCGCGCTCGTCACCAGCACCACCACACAACACCCCGCCGCGAGGTGCAGCCGGGTGAGCCGCCGGATCCGCGGGCTGCCCTCCCACATCGACTTCCGGCTGAGCATCACCCCGGCTCGCCGCACCGGCTTCTCCCGCATCGCCGTCCCCTCGTACCTGCTGCGGGACAACGAGGTCAGCGCCAGCAAGCCGAGCAACAGCAACACCGGCACGGCGGACGCGGCGAGCACCCGGACGTGCCGCGCCGGATCATCGAGCACGTCCAGGAAGTCCGGCAGCCGCTTGCAGGCCGTGCCCGGCAACGAGCACTGGATCGCGTAGACGTCGATCGCCACCTCGCACACCGCGAGCACCAGCAACACCGTGAGCCCCAGCCCGAACAACCGCGTCGAGGCCGCGCCACGTCCGGCGTTCCACCAGACCATGCGGCGCGTCGTCGGGATCGAGTCGTCGGGCAGCTTGCGCGACCAGTAGGCGACGTTCGCGAGTCCGAACGGCAGCAGCAACGCCCATCCGATGCGCCCCAGCACGTTCGCGAGCACCGACGGCACCCCGCTGCCCGGCACGCCGGGGCTGCTGCGGGCCATGCCGCCCCACGAGTACGCCTCGCGCCGGACGTCCGCGGGCACCTGACCTGGGTGATCGGCGGGCAGTTCGGCGAGCCGGTCCGGTTTGGGCCGCCAGAAGCTGCCGAACCGGTCGCCGCGGAACTGTTCGACCGCGTGGCCGGGGAGCGCCAGCATCGCGTCCGGGGGCGTGTTGTTCACCCCGTGGATGCGCAGTTCCAGGGTCCGAGGACTCATCGCCGGCCTCCCTTTACTCCAGTTGTCGTCCGGAAAGCTGCTCCAGTTAGCGGCCGAACGGGTGAAAAGGGTGTATCCAGCCGCCCTGGAAAGCCTCTACTTGGCAAGGAGGCCCCACCATGACCGCAACCGCTCACCCGAACGTCGCAAACTCCGTCGGACTCGCCGAGTTCCTCGCGACCGCGGGCACGCTCACCCTGGCGCAGCGCAAGCTCATCGTCGACCAGGCGCTCATCCTGCTGGAACAGAACTACGCGCACCTGCCGCTCAAAGTCGCGATGCACGCGGTGAACCCCGTGCAAAGACTCAGGGTCCTACGAGCAAGACTCGAACGACAGACCGACGCCACGGCCGAGCCCGAGTGGCAGTTCCACCGCGAGCTGTCGTCGACCTTCCACTCGGTGCGCGACCTGCACACGAACTACCTGCTGCCCGCGCCGTTCGCGGGCAAGATCGCCTTCCTGCCGTTCCAGTTGGAGCGCTGTTTCACCGAGGACGGCACCGAGCAGTACCTCGTCGCCCGTACGGTCGCGGGCTTCGACAGCCTCGCCGCCGGCACCGAGGTGACGCACTGGAACGGCATGCCGATCGCCCGCGCCGTCGCGTTGAACGGCGCGATCTTCGCGGGCAGCAACACCGCCGCGAACCTCGCCCGCGGCCTGGAGTCGCTCACGTTGCGCCCCTTGGTGATCCAGCTCCCGCCCGACGAGGACTGGGTCGTCGTCACCTATCGCGGTGCCGCGGGTGCGGAGGAGCTCCGGGTCGACTGGCAGGTCACCGACAACCTGCCGCCGATGACCGACGTCGACTCGCTCTCGCCCGCCGCGGCCGCGCAGGGTGTGGACCTGGACTCCGACGAGAAGGCCCGCGCGAAGAAGTTGTTGCACGCCCCCCAGGTCGTGCAGGCCGAGGCGTCCGGGGGCGCCGTCGCGATGGCCGAGCAGGACGTCCCGACGACGATGCCCGGCGTGTTCCGCGCCCGCCCGGTGATCACGCCGTCCGGCACGTTCGGCCACCTGCGGATCTTCACGTTCAGCGTGGACGACCCCAAGGCGTTCCTCACCGAGTTCATCCGGCTCGCGGCCCTGTTGCCGCAGAACGGACTCATCGTCGACGTCCGGGACAACGGCGGCGGCCACATCTTCGCCTCTGAGTTCCTGCTGCAGACGATGACGCCGCGGCGGATCGACCCGGAACCCGTGCAGTTCCTGAGCACACCGCTGAACCTGCGGATCTGCCGACGGCACGCGGAGGACCCGACCGGCCAGATCAACCTCGGCCCGTGGTTCCCGTCGCTCGACTCCTCGACCGAGACCGGCCAGGCGTTCTCCTGCGCCCACACCATCACGCCGGTCGACGGCGCGAACGCGGTGGGCCAGACCTACCACGGTCCCGTCCTGCTGATCACCGACGCGCGCTGCTACTCCGCCACCGACATCTTCGCCGCGGGCTGGGCCGACCACGAACTGGGCCCGATCCTCGGCGTGGACGACAACACCGGTGCCGGCGGTGCGAACGTGTGGACGCACGGGTTGTTGATGACGCTGCTGAAGATCCCGGCGCCGGGCGACGCCGAGTCGCCGTACAAGGCGTTGCCGGGCAGGGCGAACATGCGCGTCTCGATCCGCCGCACGCTGCGGGTCGGCAAGCTCTCCGGCACGCCCGTCGAGGACCTGGGCGTGCGCCCGACGCACCAGCACAAGGTGACGCGGGCGGATCTGTTGCAGGGCAACGTGGACCTGCTCGCCCGCGCGGGCGAGCTGCTCGCCGCGCTGCCGGTGCGGCGGCTCGGCGTGGCGGTAGACGGGACGACCGTCTCACTGGACACCGTGAACCTCGACCGGGTGGACGTCTACGTCGACGGCCGCCCCGCCACCTCGCTGGACGTGACCGACGGCGCGCACATCGTGACGTTGACCGCGGCCGGGAGCGAGGTGCGCGTCGAGGGGTTCGCGGACGGGCAGCTGGTGGCCGCGCGCAAGGTCGCCAGTTGAAAGGGCGGGCGCTTCCGGTGACTCCATGACCGGAAGCGCCCGCTCCTGATTCAGTTACTTCGTGAAGGTGAACGCGCGGTCGGCGGCGACGACCGCCAACTGCTTCTCGGTGCCCGGCGTCCAGCTCTGGACCCAGACGACCTCACCGTTCGGACGGAAGTTCCTGGCCTCCACGATCCCGAACCGGTCGTCCTTGGCGAGGACGGTCACGCCACCGCGGTGGTCGCTGACGGTGTCGGTGCACGTGGTGGTCTCGCAGTACTGCTTCGGCGACAACTCGTGGAAGCCCGGTGCGTTGACCTGCGTGTAGGTCGAGACGCGCTGACCGTTGTAGGTGAACGACACCGAGTTGCCCATGTACTGCATGTCGTCGAACACGCCCTCGGCCTCGCCGCCCCAGTTGCCGGTCGTGACCTCCTTGGCGCCGTGGAAGGCACGCGGGAACACCTTCTTCTGGCGCGCGGAGAACCCGTCGGCCTGCTTCTGCAGCTCCGCCTTGGTCTTGTGGACCGGCGTGACGTCCTTCGGCGGCCACGTGAGGTCCGTGGCACCCGATGCGGAAGCCGATGCCGTGCCCGCGAGCCCGAGGAGTGCGAGGCCCGTCAGGGCAGCCGTCATCACGTTGCGCATGCGCATGAATCCCCCTGGTGAGTATGTGCTTGCAACGAGGAAGACGCCTCAAGATCACCAGAGGTTGCACACGGATCTTCGATCCCTGTTCTCGCTAGCGTGTGAACGTGTAGGCGCGGTCCTCGGCCACGGCCGCCAGCTGCGCGGGCTCCTGCTCCGTCGAGCCCTGGACGAAGACGACCTCGCCGTTCGGGCGGTAGTTCGTCACCACCACCTCGCGGTACTCGTCCGGTCCACTGAAGACGGTCACGCCTCCCTTGCTGTCGCTGACCGTGCTGGTGCACTTCTGCCGCTCGCAGAGCTGCTCCGGCGACTCGGTGAAGAAACCGGGGGCGTGGACCTGCGTGATCACATTGGTCCACTCGCTCGGGTTGCGGAACTTGACGAGGTTGGCCATGTACTGCATGTCGTCGTCGAACACGTCGTCGCGCAGGCCACCCCACAGGTTCGGCGTGACGAACCGCGCGTCGGGGAAGATCGCCGGGTAGCTCTGCCGCTGGTGTGCGGTGAACTCGTCGGCCTGCTGCCGCAGTTCCGCCTTGGTCTTGTGGATGGGCGTGATGTCCTTCGGCGGCCACGAGAAGTCCTGCTGGGCGACCTGAGCGGACGCCGTGCCCGCCAGTCCGACCAGAGCAAAGCCCGTCAGGGCAGCCGCCATTGCCTTGCGCATGTATCCCCCATGGTGAGGTTGTTTGGTCCTTCATGAGGAGACACGCGGTTGGGTCATCGAAAGGTTGCAGACTTGTTCGGCTACAACCAACCTCGCCGCATCGCCTGCACCCCGGCCTGGAACCGGGTCTGCGCGCCGCACCGGTCCATCAGCTGCCGCACCCGCCGCTGCACCGTCCGCGGCGCCAGCCCGAGCTGCCGTGCGATCGACTCGTCGGTCAGCCCGGCCGCGAGCAGCCCCAGCAGGTTCGGGTCCACATCGGCCGCCGCCGCGTAGATCCCACCAGGACTGAACGGGATTCCCTTGTCCCAGTACAGCTCGAACGTCGACCGCAGCACGTCCAGCAACGCCGACGGGCGGATCAGCAGCACCTTGTCGACCACGTCGGCGTTCACCACGGGGAGCACCGCCGCGTGCGTGTCGATCACCGCGAGCTTGAACGGCAGCGTCGGCGTGACGCGGGCCCGTTCGCCGGCCGCGACCAGTTCGATGATCTCCGTGACCCGGCCGGGAAGGTCCACAGCGGACCGGTCGTAGACGACCCGCCACTGCACGTCCCGTTCGCGGGTCTCGTCCTCCAGCGCGACGTGCTGGCCCAGCGGCGTCACGTACGGCGGCTGGTCGAGCACGCAGACCTCGTCGCGGGCGCCGCGCAGCAGCGTGTGCCACAGCTCGCGGACCGCGTCCACACCCGAGATCACCTCGACGAACGCGTTGTCCGCCAGTTCCTCGTCGCGGTTGCGCAGGTAGAGGTCCATCAACGGGCCGACGTCCGCGCGCGCCTTGCGGTTCTGCTCCTCGCGGGTGGCGATGAGCGCCTCGACGGCGAGATCCGGCGCGACCGCCTGCCAGACGTCGCCGGGCAGGTGCCGGACCATCCCGAGCTCCCGCATCTCCTCCAGCGCCGACACCGCGACGCCGATCTCGTCGGTGGTGCGGCTACCTCCCGTTACCAGGAGCTCGTAAACGGCGGATAGCTCCGATGAGACGCCCAAGTGTCCGAACACGGCCATATTGTGCGCCATTCAGCGCAATGCCCCTGTCGTGAACACGCCAGTGTCGTTATTCGGACTCCGCCAGACCTGTTTTCGCAGGTGTGACCCGACTTACGGTCCTCGTCACCTCCGCAGCCGGTTCAGAACCCTGACGCCCTCAACGGCACGCGAAGGACATGCGTGGAAGGACCTCACGTGAACGGATTGCGACGCACGAGTGTGTGCGCCGCGGCAGTTTCCGCCGCCGTGCTCAGCGTTGTCTCACCTGTCAGCGCTGCCCCCGCCCCGGTCCAGTCCCAGCCGGACTCGACCCAGGTGAACCGCCCGTTCGAACGGCTGATCGTCGGCTACAAGCCCGGCACCGCCGAAGCCTCGTCCGACACCGCTGCCTCGGACGACGTGAAGAACAAGGGCAAGTCCGTGCACCGCCGCATGGCGAGTGGTGCGGTCGTCGTCGACCTCGGCTCGAAGACCACGAACGCCGAGAGCACGATCCAGGCGTTCAAGAACGACCCCGATGTCGCCTACGTCGAGCCGGACCTGCTGATGCAGCCGTTCGCCGACCCGAACGACACCGAGTACTCCCGGCAGTGGGACCTGTTCGAGGCCACCGCGGGCATGAACGTGCCCGGCGCGTGGTCCAGCACCACCGGCTCCGGCGTGACCGTCGCGGTCATCGACACCGGCTACGTCGCGCACAGCGACCTGTCGGCCAAGGTCGTCGCGGGCTACGACTTCGTCTCGGACGCCTCGCGTGCCCGTGACGGCGGCGGCCGCGACAGCAACCCGGCCGACGAGGGAGACTGGATGAAGGCCGGTGACTGCGGCACCGACGCGTCCGGCAACCCGTCCCCGCCGTCCGACCAGAACTCGTCCTGGCACGGCACCCACGTGGCCGGCACCATCGCCGCGTCCACGAACAACAGCAAGGGCATCGCGGGCATCGCCTACGACGCCAAGATCCAGCCGGTCCGCGTGCTGGCCCAGTGCGGTGGCTCCACCTCGGACATCGCCGACGCGATCACCTGGGCGTCCGGTGGCACGGTGAGCGGCGTTCCCGCGAACGCCACGCCCGCCAAGGTCATCAACATGTCGCTGGGCGGTCAGTCGTCCTGCTCGACGACCTACCAGAACGCGATCAACGGTGCCATCAACCGCGGCACCACGGTCGTCGTCGCGGCCGGCAACTCGAACATGAACGTCGCGAACTTCACCCCGGCCAACTGCAACGGCGTCATCACCGTGGCGGCGACCGGCCGTGAGGGCAACAAGGCGTTCTACTCGAACTTCGGCACCCGCATCGACATCGCGGCGCCCGGCGGCGAGACCCGTCGTGGCACCGACACCCCCGGCACCATCACCACGCCGGAGAACGGAATCTGGTCGACGCTGAACACCGGCGCGACCACCCCCGGTTCCGAGACCTACAAGCCCTACCAGGGCACGTCGATGGCCGCCCCGCACATCGCGGGCCTCGCGGCACTGCTGGTGGCGAAGAAGCCGTCGCTGACCCCGGCCCAGGTCAAGGACCTGATCAAGACCAACTCCCGTCCGCTGCCGGGCACCTGCTCCGGTGGTTGCGGTGCTGGTCTGGCCGACGCGACCAAGGCCGTGAACGCTCTGGACACCACGCCGCCTCCCAGCGGTGGTCTGGAGAACACGACCGACGTCGCGATCACCGACCTCGGCACGGTCACGTCCTCGATCAACTCCACGGTCACGGGCAACGCCTCCTCCACCACCAAGGTCGGCGTGGACATCGTCCACTCCTACCGCGGTGACCTGGTCATCGACCTGATCGCGCCGGACGGCACCGCCTACCGGCTGAAGAACTCGTCCTCTTCGGACAGTGCCGACAACGTGGTGGCGACCTACACGGTCAACGCCTCGTCCGAGGTCGCGGCGGGCACGTGGAAGCTGCGGGTCCAGGACGTGTACGCCGGTGACACCGGCTACATCAACTCCTGGAACCTGACCCTGCGATAGCTCCACGAGTTCGCCGAGGGGCGGCGCCTCCCATCCTGATGGAGGCGCCGCCCTTTCACATGCTCACTCGCGGGTAGCGTCGGAGACATGGCGACACTGGTGACGTTCCACGCGCATCCCGACGACGAGTGCATCGTCACGGGTGGCGTGATGCGGAAAGCGTTCGAGGAGGGGCATCGGGTCGTGCTCGTCGTCGCGACCCGTGGGGAGGTCGGCGAGATCCCGGACTTCCTGGAGGAGGGCGAGGAACTCTGGCAGCGGCGGGTCGTCGAGACGCACGTGGCGGCCGACCTGCTGGGTGCAGCGCGCGTGGAGTTCCTGGGATACCTGGACTCCGGGATGATGGGGGACGAGCTGAACTCGCGCCCCGGTTCGTTCTGGACGGCTGATGTCGAGGAAGCGGCCCAGAAACTCGCCGCGATCCTCGCCGAGGAGGACGCGGACGCGCTCACGATCTACGACAGCAACGGCGGATACGGCCACCCGGACCACATCCAGGTGCACCGGGTGGGCAAGCGCGCCGCGGAGATCGCCGGAACGCCCGCGATCTACGAGGCGACCATAAGCCGCGAGAACATGATGGAAGCGTTCCGGCGCTTCGGTGGGGAGGGTGTCGAGGCGCCGGAGAACGCGGGCACGCCGGAAGCGGACATCACCGGCCAGGTCGACGTGACGAAGTACCTGGACGTGAAGCGGGCCGCGATGCGCGCGCACGCCTCACAGATCTCCGAGCAGTCGTTCTTCCTGTCGATGGACGAAGAGACGTTCGGCTTCGCGTTCGGCACCGAGTGGTTCATCCGCGGGGGCCACGGCCCGGCGACCCCTCTGGACCTCTAGACAGCCTGGACCTCTGGACAGCGCTACGGGGACGGCTCCTGCTGGGTCCGTCCCCGTACCGCTATTTTTTCAAGCTAGTTCACGCGCTGCGGCGGCGGCGCAGGAACAGCAGGGTGCCGGCACCGGCGCCCACGAGCCCCAGACCCGAGAGCAGCAGCCACAGCGGGGACGCACCGGTCGCCGCGAGCGGCGGTTCCGGCGTGCTGCCACCGGGAGCCGGGGCAGGCGGCGTGGTCGTCGTCGTCGACGGCGTCACGGAGGACGAGGGCGCCTCCGACGGCGTGCTCGGCTTCGGCTCCTGCTGGGTCGGCGGTGCCTGGACACACGACTTGACCAACTTCGCCCAGCTGAAGTCGTAGCTCTTCCGCGACGTGGTGTCGGAAGCCTTCACCTCGACGCTGAAGTTGTGGTCGACCTTGGCGTCGAGCTTGTCCCAGGTCTTCGACCAGCTGTCGCCGAAGTTCTTCTGGGCCTGGAGCTCCGTGTTCCCGTCCTTGACGACCACGGTGTTCTTGTTGCCGCCCGCGTACTGGGTGAGGGTCACCTTCAGCACGGTCACTTTCGCGTTCTGGTCGCAGTAGGCCTCCACCACTGGGGTGTGGGCACTGGCGGGGGTGGCCAGCGCCAAGGAGACCAGGGTCGCGGTGGCCGTCACCACGAACGCGCCGAGAACTCTACTTGCCAACGGTTTTCTCCTGCTCTGGTTGGTGCGTGGCGGATCGAGCGATTCGAATCCTTGATCACCCGACCGGGTGAACCGCGCCACGCTAGCAACACAGAGCGCTCAAAAGGTCACCGTATGACAACGCTAAGGTGTCACCACGGGTAGATGATCATGCTTTCTGTTAGGCCGATGACTCCGGCCACCAAACGCATCTGTTCGACGCCTCGGACGTCCGCGTTCAGCAGCTGTGGCGAACAGATCATCACGGCGAGCACCTGGGCACGTGACAGGGCTACGTTCAATCTGTTACGTGACAAAAGAAAGTCCAGGCCGCGCGGCAGGTCCACGGTGGACGACGACGTCATGGACATGATGACCGCGGGTGCCTCCTGGCCCTGGAAACGGTCCACAGTGCCCACTCGAGTTTCGTCGAAACCCGCATCTGCCAACCTGCGCCGGATGACCCTGACCTGCAGGTTGTACGGCGCGACCACGAGAATGTCCGCATCGGTCAGTTCGCGCGTTTTGCCGTTGTCCGTCCACGTACGACCGACGATCTGGCGCACCGTGTCGACCACGGCGTCGGCCTCCTCGGTCGACGCCGTGATGTTGTGCCGGTGATCGACCTCACGCAGGTAGATTCCGGGCTCGATACCGGAGATTCCGCGATTCGACGCCGATTCGTGCGAATGGAGCAGTCCGGCATAAGAAAGTTCTGACACCGGCCGGCAGACTGCCGGGTGCATCCGGCGCGTCTGGGCGAGGAAGTAACCCAGGTGTGCCGGGATCACGTCCGCGTCGCCGATCAGGTGTCCGAGCGCGGACGCGTCACTGCCCGGCGGGTGCACGCCTTGCACGACCTGCGGCAGCTGCTGCGGATCTCCCAGCAGCACGAGGTTCTTCGCCGCCGTCGCCACCGCCACGGCATCGGCCAGCGCGAACTGGCCGGCCTCGTCGATGATCATCACGTCGAACGGCTGCGCCTTGATCACGGCGTTGGAGAACGTCCAGGCCGTGCCGCCGACCAGGTGTCCCTCGGGGTGTTCCTCCCGCCACCGGGCCAGCGCGCCGTTGTCCTTCGGCTGGTCCCACGGCACGGCCTCCTCGGGCTTTCCCTTGGGGCGCTTGGCCATCGGGATGTCCGAGTCGACGCTGCGCAGCACGTTCTCCACGGCCTTGTGCGACGTGGACGTCACCGCGACCGTCTTGCCCTGGTCGATCAGGTGCCTGATCAGCTTGGTCGCCAGGTACGTCTTGCCCGCGCCGGGCGGCCCTTGCACGGCCAGGGTGCCGCCGTCGAGCTGGTCGACGGCCTTGATCACGGCCTGCACGACGTCCGGATGCTGTGGCAACTGCCCCGGCGGCGTGCGCAGCAGCAGGTCGATGCCGGGGTTGCGGGGGAGCAGCGGCAGCAGGTGCACGGCCTGTTCGGCGAGCTCCGCGACGGCTTCGTCCTTCGGCGACGCAGGAACCGGGCTGCCGGGCAGCACCGCGACGGGCAGTTCGCCGTGTTCCTGCGAGTTGCTCTCGGTCAGCACCAGTTCGTACGGGTTGTCGTCCGACACGACGGCGTTGCGCGTGACGTTGCCGGGATAGAGCAGCCGAACCTGTTCACCGGCGCCGAACGGATGCGGCCGCTCCGGGTCGATCCGCGCGTGCACCTGCCGTTTGTGCGTGCGGACCCGCCCGCTCGGCGGCACCCAGTCCTCGGCCCGCAGCGTGATCGGCACCGCGCAGTTGGAGTCCGTCTCCAGGTCCGAGATCGGCGCGCTGGCCTGCCGGAAGAAGTCACCCCACGCGGGACTTGCCTCCCGCCGGTGGTAACCGACCGTCGCCGCGAACAACGAGTGCCCCTCGGCGAGCAGCGGCTCGGTCAACGCGGCCATCCGCCGCGCCCGCTCCGCCGCCTTCTCC
>NZ_MUYM01000162.1 GCF_002150765.1 Lentzea kentuckyensis | reverse complement strand
TCGCGGTGCGCACCGCGACCGGGTAGTCGCCCATGTCGCGATAGGTGCTCGCAAGCTGGTTCAAAATGGTGCCGTGCACGGTCGGCTCGTTCAGTTCGCGGCACAGCTCCTGGCCGGCCGTGAAGTGCTCGATGGCCTCGTCGTACCAGCCGAGCGTCCGGCAGGTCCGGCCGCGCAGGCTCAGGCCGGCCAGTTCGGCGTTGCGATCTCCTACCTCCTCGGCCAGACGCATCGCCTCGGTCTGCAAGCGGTGTGCTTCCATCAGCTCGCCCAGTTCCCACAGCATGTCGCCCTCGCACACGAGATTGATCGGAACCACCAGCGAGTGTCCGACTTCCTGGGCGTACTTGACCGCCATGCGGTAGTGGTCGACCGCCTCGCGCACCTTCCCCACCGGCGCGCAGATGCGGCCGAGGTGGTTGAACACCATGCTGCCCAGATCGGCGATCCCCTCTCGCTCGACGATCTGACGGGCTTCCTCCATCCGTGCCTCCGCCCGGCCGAACTTGCCGACCAGGCAGAGAGCGGAACTGAGCGACCACAGCGCGTGGATCTGCCCGGAGAAGTTGTCCGTGCGCCTCGTCCAGGACAGCGCGGCTTCGGCGAAGTCGAACGCATTGACCACGTCGCCGTGCCGGTCCAGGACCTGTCCGACCACGTGCACGAGGAGCGACCCGATGACGGGCTCGCCGAGGGCTCCCGCCAAGTGGGCCGCGGGCATCAAGCACGAGATCTCGTCGTCCAGCCACCTGGTCGCCGTCGCGCTGTCGGCGAACACCGGGAGCTCGCACTCCACGGCGAGCAGCGGCCGGTAGGCACGAGGAACGATCGCCTCCATCGCTGCCCGTGCCGCCATCGCGTAGAAGAGCAGAAGACGGTGCTGTGCCACCGTCCGTTCGTCAGCCACGCACCGTTGCGATGCAGCTAGACGAAGCAGGTCGTGGAAGGTGAACCGGCCGGGCGTGTGCTCTTCCACGAGATGCGCGGAGGCGAGCGAGCGCAAAGCGCGCCGGGTGGCGACCTGATCAAGGCCGGCCAGCGCGGCCGCGGCGGCCACCGTCACGTCCGGCCCCGGGATCAGCCCCAGCAGGCGGAAGAGCCTGCTGGCTTCCTGCTCGAGGCTCTGGCACGACAGGTCGATCGCGGTGCGCACCGCCGTGTCCGGGTCGCCCTGCGCCTCGAGTTCGGTCAGCCGATCACCCGTGCGGAGCTCGGTGACGTAGTCCTCGATCGACCAGCCGGGCCTGCCCGCGAGGTTCGCCCCCGCGATGCGCAGCGCCAGCGGGAGCCGGGCGCACAGCTCAGCCAGCTGACCCGTGGCCCCCGGCTCCGCGGCCGTCCGCCGCTTGCCCAGGAGGTGCTCCAGAACTTCCCGTGCCTCGACAGGGCTCAGGAGGTCGAGGACGAACAGCCGCGCACCGTCACGGGCCACCAGTCCGTCCAACCGGTTGCGGCTGGTAACCATCGTCAGGCAGCCCGGTGTGCCCGGCAGCAGGGGACGGACCTGGTCGGCCGTCACCGCGTTGTCCAGGAGGACGAGGACCTGGCGGTCCGCCAGCAGTGAGCGGTACAGCGCGGCGGCGTCAGCGGCATCGGCCGGCACGCGGCTCTTGTCCACTCCGAGCGCTACCAGCAACGCGGCGAGCGCGAGCTCCGGCGTGAGCGGCTCGCCGCCGCCGTGACCACGCAGGTTGAGGTACAGCTGGCCGTCGGGGAAACGGGAGCGGACCCGATGTGCCCAGTGCACGGCGGCCGTCGTCTTCCCCACCCCGGGAATCTGACACAGTTCGAGTTGCGGGGTTCGCGCAGCTCAGGAAGGTTGCCCGCCATGCCGGACGCCAACGCCATCGTCGCATGCATCTACCTGCGTCTTTCTGACTTGCGGCACGAGAACATGAAGGGACTGACGGTCGCCGAGTTCCTCGCCGTCCGCGTGAGGGACCTCCGCAAGTTCGGGGAAGAGCGTCTCGGCTGGACCATCCCCGAGTGGGCCGTTGTGATCGAGAACGACGTAATCGACAAGAACGCCAAGCCTAGGAAGACCAAGGGCAAGGAGAAAGCCAAGCGGCAATACGCCGCGTCGGCGTTCAAGCGGAAGCGCGTCGTTCTCCCGGACGGCCGGACCACGTACCGGGTGATCCGGCCCGGGTTCACTCAGGTTATGGGTTGGTTCGAGGGCGACAAGGTGAACGCCCTCTTGAGCGAGGACCTTGACCGCACGTTCCGCGACCCGATCGACCTCGAAGAGTTCATCATCATGGCCGGGCGCAAGAAGCTCAACGCCCGTTCTGTGAGCGGAAGTCTGACGTTCACCGACGGCGGCACCGATTCGGAAATCGACATGGCCCGTTTCGGCGTGACGATCGCTAACCGTTCGTCGCGTGACACCGCCCGCCGCGTGTCCGCCGGACGGAAGCGCAAGGCGGAAGCCGGTGAATTCGCGGGGGGTATCCGGCGGTTCGGCCTTGAGCTGGACGGCATCACTCACATCGCTCACGAAGTTGACGTCGTTCGCGTCGCGATTGATCGGGTCTTGATGCTCGACACGAAGAACCGCGCGGCGGCATCGATCCGGGGAATGGCTAGGGAACTTCGTGACGCGGACGTACCGACGGTGACGGGCGCGGAGTGGACCGGGCAGGGTCTTCGGGACATTCTGCTCCGGCCCTTGAACGCCGGTATCTCGATCCACCTTAACGAGGAAGTCGGTCGTACGAAGAGTGCGCCGATGGTTCCGGAATGGAAGTGGCGTCGCGCGGTCGAGTTGCTGACCGACGAGTCCCGCAAGACCAACGCGGGTGCTGCCCCCAAGTGGCAGGGAACCGGGGTCTACATGTGCGGGCGGTGCGGCAACGGTTCAACGGTTCAGGTCAACGGCGGCACGAAGCGCGCTAACAGGTACTTCTGCCCGGACGGTGGCGGGCACATGACCAGGAATCGTGTGCGAACCGATGAGGTTGTCGACGCGGCAGTTGTCGCCCGCTTGTCCCGTCCGGACGCGATCGATTTGATTCCGTCCGACGGTCCGAAGCGTGAGGAAGTCGACTTGGATGCGTTGCGTCAGGAGTCGGCTTTGATTCGGAAGAACCTCGACGAGTTGGCAGAGGACCGGGTGTTGGGTCTGGTGACCCGTGCTCAGTTCCTCAAGGCGGCGGAAGTAGGTAACGCCCGGTTGGAGGAGATCGAGTCGGAGCTGTGTCGGGTCACGTCAGACTCGCCGTTGCGGCCCCTGGTTGAGGCAGGGCGGGCCGTTGCCGGGTCAGCCGGTGTGGAGACCCCCGAGGAGATCCGCGCCCGTGTGGCGGCGGTGTGGGCGGCTCAGCCGCTGGCGGTACGGCAGGCCGTGATCTCGACCCTGTTCACGGTCACGCTGGTGCCGACGTCGAAGCGGGGTGGTCCGTTCGATGTGAAGTCCGTCGTGATCGAACCCAAGGTTGCGGGCGTGATCCAGTTCGCGCAGAGGGCGCCGGAGCTGGCGGCGCCGGAGTTCGTCCCGGCGGCGGTCGCATAGCCGTTCATAACGAACCTACAACGCCCCCGTTGACACCTGTTAACGGGGGCGTTCGTTCTGTCGATACTGAGACGAACGCGTTGACACTCGTCAACGCGACGCGCTCAGAGAGGGGGCGTCATGGGCAAGGCAGTCACGTTCGTCGCCGTCACACCGGACGGCGAGTTGGCAACCCGGACCAGCCGGACCCGCGTGTACACCCACGCCCGGTGGATCGACTACCGCGACGGCAAGGGACAACGCATCATCTCGTGGCACATGACCGAAGCGGCGGCAGGGAAGTCGTTGCCGCCCGTCGTCAGGGAAAGGGGTCTCGTCTGGGGCATCGTCCCTGTAACCGTGGACGGTGAGGCACCGCAACGGAACGACGCCCCCGCGCCGGTCGCCGACGTCACGCCGGAACCGGCGCCGGTTGCCGACGCGGCGCCCCTGTGGTTCGCGCATACCAGCAACCCGAACGTGTTCCACCTGGAGACCAAGGGTCAGCGGGCTAGGCACGCCGCGTGCGCTGTCTCGACCCGCATGCGTTCCACTCAAGTCGGTGTGCCGTCGGCGGAGATGCCCGCGTCCGGCATCAGGTGCCGTTTCTGTCTGGACGTCGCCGCCGCCGACGTCCCCCAGGATGCGCCCGCCATTGCCGACGAAGCCCCGACCGTAGTCACGACGATCAAAACCGTTGGCATGACGACGGTTGGAAAGTGGTTCGGGTACAGCAAGGCGGCGGTGTCCCAGTGGCGCAAGAACTACCCGAACACCCCCACGCCCAACGTGGAACACGAAGGTAGCCCCGGCTGGTTGCCGTCACGTCAAGCGGAGTGGCGGCGTTGGTATGAGACGGAGGGACCGGGGCGCCCGGCGCACTTGAAGCCCGCGCACACGATGCGCCGGAACCTTCACACTGTGGACGGCACCGGCACGCAACTAGCCGCCGCGTTCGCCCCAGCGATCAACCAGGTAGTGACAGACATAGAAACGACTAGGGCTAAGCGTTCGGCGGTAACCCGTCGGCGCAGCAAGGAGGTTGGACAGTGAACACCCACCCGTACGTGTACAACGCGGAAGCGTCCGCTTGTCACCTGTTCCCCGTGTGCGACAACGCCATTGAGGGAACCGTGACGAACCCGTTCATGGGTGAGATCCCGTCGTGTGAGCGGTGCGCACAGGTGACCGGGCAGACGCTCAACCCGATCCCGTCCGGCGCCAAGACCATGATCCGCTTCACGACCGAGCACGAGATCCCCGCGCCGGTGACCGAGATCCCGAAGGGCGCGGAGATCACGTTCTTTCTGGCAACCGGTGACGACGTGGAGTTGAGCAAATGAGTACGCGCATCGATTCGCTAGACGACTGGACTGAGTTGCGGCATTGGTTGCTGGCGAACGTGGACCAGTTCGTGTGGAAGAAGAGAACGGCGCCCTCCGAAGAGTCCCGGTACATCGCCCGCGTCCCGGCAATGCCGGGGGACATGTTGGCCCCAGACAAGACCGCAGCACTCGACGAGTTCCGCAAAAGCGGCCTCATCCAACACCGGACGGGCGGTCCTACGCCATTCAACCCCATGGACATCACACGGACCGATGAGGGCGACCGGGTGCTCAACCTGTGGGACGACAGCAAAGGCGCGCCAGTCGAACCCGTGCTGTCAGCCAACGAGAACGAGAGGGACACCAAGTGACCGGCAAGGCACCAGAGGACCAGTGGACCCCGCTTCGTCACGAAGTGCTCGCGACGGCCGAACAGTTCCGAATGACCGGTGCGCACACAGTCACGGGAAGCCGCTACGTACGGGCCGAGAGTCCTCTTGAGACGTTGCCGCACGGCGTGGCACAAGCGTTGCGTTGGGCAGCAGAGCACGGCCTCACTGGGAACAGGTTGGCGCATAGCACGCCTACCAACTCTTGGGACATCGCGCCCACCAAGGAGGGCAAACGGGTCCTCAGCGTGTGGAACGACCGGCGCGGAACCCCTACGCCGCCAGTCTTGTCCGAAGACGCAATCAGGTACGCCGGTGAGTACGTGGCATTCCTTGAGTGGCACCAGCGCCGGACGGGCCGCCAGATTGGCGACGGCATCGGCGTCGCCGCACACCTCATCAACAAGGCGGCGGCGGGCAACGACCCGTGGGCCGACGACAACGACGGGGAGAACTGACCGTGCCCGTACCGATGATCGACACGCGCCCCGACTACATGCGAGTTCGGATTGACTTGATCGCGTCGGCGCTCAAAACCATGGCCCGGCCCGCAGATCACGCAAGGGTCGGAGTGGAGACCTACCGGACCAAACACCTTGAGGGCCGTCCGGAGTTCGTTGTCATGGTGGACGGCTTCGACGTCGCCCGGTTCGTTGGGGCGCTTGTGTTCGAGTGCGTCAAGCATGGTCTTGAGCGTGAGTGCCGGGACCTCTTGGAAGACGCCCACATGACGCAAGCCGCGCGGACCGATCTCACCGTGCTCAGTTTCGACGGGTGGACGTTGGTGAACGGTCTTGGCCTACCGATCACGTCGGAGTTCGCCAAGCCTCGACCGGCGAGGCGGGGACGGTGACCGTCGGCGCGGATGATGCGCTGGACCGGTTGCCCGCCGCCACGTGGCGCGCTCTGGCGTTCGACCTCGCGGCGGAAGTGTGGGGGGAGGACGCGCCGGAAGGTGAGGTTCGGGCGCGTCTCGCGTCCCGGACGGACGTTCTGAAACTCGCGGGACTGGTCGAACGCGCGGCGCCGAAGTCCTACCCGCGCGCCGACACCGGCGCCTAGCCGGATTCACAACGAAGCCCCCGTGCCTGCTGGATTCAGGCACGGGGGCTTCGTCGTCTCAGCGGCCGCTAAGCGCGCCGCCAGGTTCACCCTACCGGAGTTACCCAGACCGGCGCCGCCGACGGCGCAGAGAGCCTCTCAGCCGGTCTTACGGGCGGCCCGGTGGCCCTGGGTCTGCGGGACCTCGCCGCGTTCCTCGCGGACGGCCCGGTCCTCAGCCTCTTCAGCTTCGCGCGCAAGGTCCGGCATACCCACGCGGGCCGACGCCTTGCCGAGCGTGTGCGCCGCAACGCACAACTCATCGAGCAACCCCCGGGTTCGGGCCTCAACACCCTCGATCGCGGCGCACACGGCCCGCCGACTGCTCTCGATCCGGCACACGATCACCAACCATGCGGCGGCGCCGACGACCGCCGCGACCACGCCGACCCGTGGACGCGGGGAACCGTTCGTGCGGGTCTTGGGCATGGTGGGTACCGCCGTTCCACAATTGATCTTGAGAGGTGCTGTCCGCCGTCCTACCGCGACGGGCGCGACGCCGCAACTTCAGTCGTTGTTGCCCGCGTCCTCAGGTGATGCGGGCAAGTCGCCGGTGGCCGTCCCAATCCACCTGATCATTGTCTCGAAGTCGGGGGCCAGGCGACGCAGCGTCAGCAGGGACGCAGCGACTTCAGCCTTGTCGTCATCAGACAATCCACCTGGCAGCAAGGGCGCGCGCAGCAGTGCGGCGGCTTCGTCCCGTCCGCAGTCAGCAAGTTGTTGCGGCGTCAGTCCAATGAGCTTCGCCAAGCTCACGAGTGTGCCGGTGTGGATCCGGTGCGGCTTCTTCTTCCCATTTTTGCGCCGCTCACCGGCCTCAACGTTGTACTGGGAAGTCTCGCTCAAGCCGATGGCTGCCTGTACTTCCTCGCGCGTCAGAGGGACGGCTTCCCGGGCCTCACGAATCAGCCTGCCTAGCTTCCGGGTTTCCCGGAGGCCCAGCCGTTTCCTGCCCTGTGCCCCCGAAGTGTTGTCATGCTCGCCCGTCATGCGCCGCACCATAGCGGGGGGGCCGCCGGTTCGCATCGGTGCCCCCGCCGGGCGAACCTCTCGACCGACCTTCAACTTTGGGTTCCCAAGTTGAAGGTTCGGGCCATATGTTCGCAACATGCCACAGAGGACACGGGTACCTCAAGGGCTGCTCAATCACTCACCGGCTGCACTCCGGTGGACCCGAGACGCCAAGGGACTGCGCCAACGTGAACTAGCCAAAGCCGTTGGCATCTCTCGGTCTTACCTCAGTGAGCTTGAGTGCGGCACCCGCTCGGCACCCCCACATCTGCTGAACCGAATCGCCACCTACCTGCGATGTCCCGTGACCATGCTCGAAATGCGGGACGACACAACGGAAGTCACCGCGGCATGACCACACCGGACAACGCACCGGCATCCACACCGGACCGACTGACAGCGCAGATCTCCGCCTACATCACGGCACTCATGGCGCAGTGCCCGCCCCTCGACGACGACCAACGAAGCCGCATCGCCGCCCTGTTGGTCCCCACCAACTACACGACCCCCGGACGGCGACCGCGACCAGCGCGACGACCCCGACGGGCAGCGTGAAACCCAAACCCACCAACCAGAAGCGGTGCCACACGTGAACGAGGAACACCGAGAAACCCCGTCAGTCCTGGTAGCGCGACACCACAAGGCCCAGAACGAACTCCGTCGGCTCACGCACCGCTACGACGGCACGCGTGATGACATCTGGTTGCGGCGCATGGCTGCCATCCGCAGGGAGCTAGCAGCCGTCTACCTCGTGGCCTCTCACGCACACGAACATCACTCGATCGAGTGGCACGGCCTCCGTGAGGCATCGGCGATGCACGAGCTACACGCCAACGCCAACCTCGACGCCGCCGCCAACTTCACCGCAACCTACGAGGACGGCATCGCATGAGCACTGTGATCAGCAACGATCAGACCGTAATGCGACAGGCCGAGGAGATCGAGCGTCTCCGCGAACAACTCCGACAGGAACGGGAACGCCGGATCCTCACCGCGCTCTGGGGATCTCGTGACGAAGAGTGCCCGCGCCCGTTCTCCATCTACCGGCCCGACGACGTAGCCGCCGACCAAGAGCTGAACCCCGGGATTCTCGGCTACGGATGCACGTTCGCCGACGGCTTCACGGTCGTCCAGCAACGGGACACCAACGGGGAATCAACGCGAATGGCCTACACGTCGTTGGAGGTGTTCGAGGACCAGGGACGTCCGCCCGGTTCATATGTCGTGTGGCTCGCCGAAGACCTGGTCGACTTCACCGCCGCCGTCACCGACGCAGTAGAAGCCGACGTGCGCCGCCGGTCCCGGACCGAGTCCGTCAGGATCACCGTCGCCGAGACCCTGTCAGACGCGGTCGGCGACTTGGACGACATCGTCACGTGGGACGACTGTCGGGCAGCCGCCGACCGGGTAATCACAAAGCTGTTCGGAGTGGACGGATCGTGAACGCCGTCGGCATCACGGTTCTCGCCCTGTTCACGCTCAGCGTCATCGGCGTCGGCATCGCAATCCTTTGCGACCGGCCGGAGCGCGACGGCGGAAGCAACCCCGACCGTGAACCCGACCCAATCGACGACGACGCATGGATCGCAGAACTCCGGCGCCTCAACGAAGCCATGCCCTATGTGCGCAAGCACCGTGCCCGTGCCGCCCGCAACACCATGAGGACCAAGCAATGACCGCCAAGATTGGCCCCCTCCCCAAGGGAGACGCCGACGGAACCGGCGTCATCATCCGAGACCTGATCGACCACCCGCACCGCTACCACGTGCTGCTGTGTGTTGTGGACTGCTCCAAGGTCACCACTGACCACGACACCGGCGAGCACGTGCCGACCATCCGGGTACGCCGGGCCGAAGTCATCACCCGCAACGACCTCCCAGCAGCCGAGAAGCTGATCCGCCGGGCGCTTGAGAAGCGTTCCGGCGCAACGGTTCTGCCGCTTGAAATCGAGGACGAGATCACGGCGGCGTTCGCCGGTGTCGATCCGGACACGGGCGAGGTCTACGTGTCCGACGCGGACAACGCGGCGCCGGAGGAAGAGGGTTCGGCGTGAGCGGACCCAGCAACCCCTACCTCGAACCGGCGTCGTTCGGCCTAGAACTCATGGCAGACCTCGACCTAGGCCTCGATGGTGAGTACGACATGGTGTGCGTGTGGCGGCACGCCATGACCGGGATTTGGTACGCCGCCGCCGACACCGGCGACTGCCACCCTGTGCCGTTCGACGACTTCACCGGCGACCACCTAACCCCCGTCTTCACGCTCGACAGCGTCGCCGACTTCGCACGCGACGCCTGGCGCGACACCCCGGAGCCGAAGCGAGAACACGCGGTCAACGTTCTCGTTGACCTCGTCAAGGCGGCGTGGCGGAAGGCGGGTGTGCGATGAGGAAGGGTGCCGCCGAACTGGTCGCCGGACACGCACCCGGTACGCCGGAGTGGCATGCGTTGCGCAGCACGGGAATTGGCGGAAGCGACATCGCCGCCGTCCTCGGCTTGAGTCCATGGGACAGCGCGTTTTCGTTGTGGCACCGCAAGAACGGTGGGGCCGACGACAAACCGGCGTCTCGTGAAATGTCGTGGGGGAACCGACACGAGGACACCATTGCCGGGTGGTATCGGGACACCCACCCCGGGACCCGCGTGGCTCGTACCGGCACGTGGCGGTCGACGGTCCGGCCGTGGCAACTCGCGAACCCTGACCGGCTGCTCAGCGGGCGCCGCGTCCTGGAGATCAAGACTGACCGGTCCGGCGACGCGTGGGGAACACCTGGCACCGACGAAGTTCCGGTGTACTACCGCGCACAAGTGTTGTGGTACCTCGACACGCTCGGTTGGAACGAGGCAGAGGTTGCCGTCCTCATCGGACTTTCGGACGCCCGCATCTACAACGTCCGGTGGAACGCAGAGGAAGCCGCCGTCATGCGTGACGCCGCAGAGCAGTTCTGGCAGTCCCTCAAGGATGGTGTTCCGCCTCCGCTGGACGGGCACGACGCCACATACCGCACGGTCCGGGCACTGCGCCCCCACATAGACGAACTGACCGTTGAGCTTCCGGCCGACCTCGCCGCCTGGTACCTCCGTGCGATCACATACGAGAAGCAAGCCGCCGAACGCAAACAGCATGCCGCCGCCGAAGTCTTGAGCCACATGGGAACCGCCCGGCGTGCAGTGTGCAACGGCCAGAACATCGCCATACGCGTCCCCGGCATTCGCGGCGGCGCCCCCTCCCTTCGACCGTCTCCGTTGCCACGCAACGCAAGCAAGATCGGACAAGTAGCGTGAGTGGAAACACCATCACCAACGCCGTCAACGAACAGGCCCAAGTCGTCCGGATCGACGACTACCGCAACGACTTCGCCGCCGTCCTCCCGTCCCACGTCCGGCCAGACCAGTGGGTCCGACTGACGCAAGGAGTGTTGCGCCGCAACCCCAAGCTTGCGGGCATCTTCCGCACCAACACCGCGTCCGTGCTCACCGCACTCCTTGACGCCGCCCGGCAGGGCCTCGAAGTCGGCAAGACCTACCACCTTGTCCCGATGGGCAACGAAGTCGTCGGCATCGAGGACTACACCGGCGTCATTGAGTTGATGTACAGGGCCGGTGCAATCGCGTCGGTCAAGGCGGAGATCGTCTACGAACGTGACCTTGAGTGGTTCGACTATCCCGACACCGACACCGGCAAGACCCGCCGTCGCCAACGCTTCGAGTGGGTTCCCGGTGAGATGTCCCGGCCGTTCCACTGTCCACTGTGGTTCACCGACCGAGGCAAGATGATCGGCGCGTACGCCTACGCGGAGATGGTCAACGGCACGTTCTCGCGCGTCGTCGTCCGCCGTGAGGCGGACATCAACGAGGTCAAGGCGGTCAGCAAGACCGCGAAGTCCGCCGACAGCCCGTGGAACAAGTGGCCTGACCGCATGTGGCTCAAGACGGTGCTCCGCGAACTCTCGAAGTTCGTGCCGACCAGCGCGGAATACCGCAACCTTGTAGCCCGGTCCACCGACGCGAACGGGCGCAACATGGCCGAGGCACTCGCGGACGTGTCAGGGTTGCGACCAGACAACGACTACCTCGACGGCGAAGTTGTTGCCGACGACGGCAAGCCCCCGCACAACGCCCGCCTCACTGCCTAGCCCCCAGGTTCCCGGCGTCGGCCCCGGCTGTCACGCCCGGTGCGCGATGAGTCCCGCACGCTCCCCCGTGCCGGTTGACCCGCCCACCGGACCGTGCCGCTGTGACGGCCACGAGAGCCGACGCCGGGCACACCGGCGGCGGTGTGCCCCCTCCTGAGGACACCGCCGCCGGTCTCTCCGTCACCACGCAAGGGGGCGACCACAGTGGACACAAACCCGGCGCCCGACCGAGACGAACTCTGGCGGCGCATCCAACTTGCCCGCGCGTGCCTGCAACACGGACGTACGGACCCCCTGCTACTGCTGGCAATCCTCGACGGCGCCAGCATCACAGAACTCATGCGACGGGAGCTGTAGGCCATGGCCCGTATCCGCACCATCAAGCCGGACTTTTGGGATGACGACAGGATAGGCACACTGTCACGAGACGCGCGGTTGCTGTTCATCGCTACGTGGAACGTCGCTGACGACGAAGGGTTGTTGCGCTGGACACCCGCCTATCTCAAGGCCGTGGCGTTCCGCTACGACTGGGAGATCACGGAAGCCGCCGTTGCCGACATGATGGCGGAACTGTCCAAAGCAGAACTTGTCTGTCCCTACGCGGCGGGCAGGACGCGGGAACGTCTCGCATGGATCACCAACTTCCGCAAGCACCAGAAGATCAACCGGCCGCAGCCCGGACGGCTCCCCGCGCCCAATCTTCAGAACGCCGATGTGGTAGCGGCATACCTGCGACGTGACAGGTATGAGTGCCACCTTTGCCGTGGTCCCGTTCCCCAGCAACGCATCCGCAGGGCGGACAACGATGCGTGTCTGAACGTCTCGCTTGATCACGTTCTCCCGCGCGCTCACGGCGGGGATGACTACCCCTCGAACATCCGGGTTTCGCACCTCGGGTGCAACAACAGGCGGCGCGATAGTCCCGTGGTCGCGTTCCGCGTACCCGATTCGGTACGTCACGCATTGGGAGGGTTGGCGCAGTCAGCGGCTGTCGAATGTGGACCGTCCGAGGCGTCGCCCTCTCGACCGGCGGCCCCGCCGCACAACGATCCCAACATTGCCGACGTTCCCGGAACGCTCCCCGAACGTTCAGGGAACGGCTCCGGGAGCCGTTCCCTGAAGAAGATTCCACCATGCGGAAACATGCTGGCCAGTGATTCACTGAGTGATTCACGGAGTGATTCAGTGGCGGAAGGGAATGGAAAAGGAAGGGAAAAGGAAACGACTTCGTCGTCCGACACGCACACCGCCGACCCGATCAACGCCGGAACGATCGCGGCGGCCTGGGTCGACGCGAACCGGGCCAACGGCGTCAACCCCAGCAGGGCACAAGTCGGGCAGGTCGCGCGGACCGCCAAAGAGTTGCTTGACGCGGGCAACCCTCCGACCCGCGTCTTGGAAGCCGCCCGGCGTGCCGGTGCCAAAGGCTTCACGCCGATCGACCGGGAGTTGACCGCGACCGCCGCACGCGCCGTCGTCGCCGACCTCCGCCAGTACGACCCGAAAACCGGGCGCGGGGTGGACCTCGCATGGTGAAGCACCACAGCAGCCCCATTCCCGCCGACGTCGTTGCCGAACGTCAAGTCATCGCAACGATTCTCGATCCCGCGTGCCCGGACGAGAACCGGGCACAGTTCACGGTCATCCCACCGGACGCGTGGCACGACCCCGTTCACGACACCGTCGCCACCGTGCTCCGGGACCGGATCGTCCGGGGCATCCCGGTCGACGCGATGATCGTCGCCGAGGACGCCGCCGCCGCGTGCGGCACCGACCACCAGGCCGACCGCGTGCGCCGGTTCGTCATCGACGCCGCCACCAGCGCACCCCCGCCGGTGTCATTCCCTTGGTACGCGGAACAGTTGCTACGTGCCGTGTACCTCCGCAACGTGTACGCCACCGGCGTGCGCATCGCCCAACTCGCCGAACGCGGCGCCGACAACTCCGACATCAGCGACGTTGCCGCGCAGCTGCGCTGCCACCTCGACGACATCGAATCCGGCTACGGCCTCACCGACGCAGACCGGCCCATCAGCCTCGCCGACCTCGCGGCACAAGCCGACGAACCGCATGACTGGTTGGTGCCGGACCTGATCGAACGCCACGACCGCATGATGATCACCGGCTTTGAAGGCACAGGAAAGTCCCACCTCGTCTGTCAACTCGGTATCGCGTTGGGTGGTGGCCTGCACCCGTTCACCGGAAAGGTGTTGGAAGACAAGGGGTTGCGTGTCCTGGTTGTCGACGTCGAGAACTCGCGCCGTCAGATCCGTCGTCGATGGACCAACGTCCGGGACCGTGCGGACTTGTTGCGCGCCAACGCAAAGGCCGATCCTGTCGACTGGTCCGAACAGGTCCGGTTCGTGATCAGGCCCGAAGGGATCGACCTCGCGTCACCGCCGGAGTTCGCCCGGCTCGAACAGGCCATAGCACTCACAAGCCCGGACATCGTCGTAGGAGGACCGATCTACAAGTTGACGCGGTTGGACGTCCGCGACGAACCAGCGGCACGTGCCCTGGTCGACGCGCTCGACCGGCTTCGGGTCAAGCACGGGTTCGCGCTGATCGTCGAAGCCCACGTTGGCCACTCCGGCGAGAACACCGGCGGGCGCCGCCTGCGGCCCGTCGGATCGTCGTTGTTCCTCCGCTGGCCAGAGTTCGGCTTCGGACTGCGCCCGCATTCCGAAGCACGCCAACAAGAACACCCCGATCTTGTTGAGGTGGTGTCGTGGCGCGGCGCCCGGGACAACCGCGACTTCCCGACGCTGCTCACGCACTCCACCAACGAACTCCCGTGGACACCCAAAGACCCCGACTACCGGCGGCGACACGGCATGTCGACGTGGCGTCCCGAATACCCGGCGTTCGACCAGAGGAGGCCCCGCCCGTGATCCGCTTCATCCTGTCCGGCGCACTGGTGGTCGCCGCCGCATGGTCGGGCGGTGCGGCCATTGCCGCCGCCATGGTCGGCAACACCGAGCGGCTGATCGGCTTCGCGGCACTGGCCATCGCGGCGCTGTCGTTCGCCGGACTCGTGTGGCTGGCGGGCAAGCGATGACCACCCACGCTGATCGGGTTGCCCGGGGCCGCGCCGCCCGGCGCAAGGGCCACCAGGCCGAACGTGACCTCGCCGCCTACCTCCGCCGCTGGTGGCCGGACGCGGAACGCAAGCCGGACAACGGTTGGCGCTCCGGCGACCGCGTCAGTGCCGACGTCGGCGACATCCGGGGAGTACCCGGCGTCGTGTGGCAGTGCAAGAACGTGGATCGGCTCAACATCAACAAGGCCATGGAAGAGACGGCGACACAAGCCGTGGTGGCCGAAGCGGACTACGGCGTGTTGGTGGAACGTCGGCCCGGCCGCGCCGATCCGGCTGAGTGGTGGGCGTGGGTGACGGTGTCCGACATCGGCCGTCTCCTCTGGTTCCCCGGTGATCTCGCCACGTGGGGTGTGCCGGGCGACACGCTCAAGGCGCCGGTGCGGGTGGAACTCCGGCACCTCGTGGCCCTACTGGTCGCCGACGGATACGCCGACCCGCTCAGAGCCTCTGAGACGCGCCGGGCGCCCTAGCCCGCTGTAACCACCCTCGCGCCGCCGGAAAACCCGGCAGAAGCCAATGCGGCCCACCCGCCGGGGCATTCCCGATCGACCTAGCCCGTGCACCCCGCCACAACCGAGAGGAACACCCCATGGTCCAGCCATGCCCCGAATGCCGACAGACCCGCCGACACCGGCTCTCGTGCAACGCCCCCAACCGCGCCCGCCACGGCTACGGCCACACCAACGACCCCCTCGCCATCGGCTTCGACACCGCCGACACCGGCATCACCGACACCCCAACCAACTCGACCACCGGCGGATGCGACACCACCAGCGACACCACGTGCAGCAGCGGAGGCGGCGAATGAGCAAATACCCCACGTTCAACGAATTCCTCGACACCGTCCGCAACCCCGACCAAATCGAACGAGCACGCGCCGTCCGCACCGTCGCCCACCACGCCACCGACGCCACCGACCTCGCCACCCTCATGGACATCCTCGGACTCACCGCCAGCGACATCACCCCGGCACCGTCCGCACCCCCCGAACCTCCCGCACCCCTCCGCGCCCACGCCGTCCAAAAACGCATGCGACGAGGCAGCACACGGCTCAGCTAACCCAAGGGAGACAACGTGAACGACAACCCGCAAAGGCTTCCCGTGCTCGCCGCATTCGGATTCCTCGGCCTCCTCGGCGGCCTCCTCGGATGGGTCCTCAGCGGCTACTGGCAGTTCGCCGCCGTCGGCGCCGCCGCCTTCCTCGCATGCGCCGTCATCGGCGCCGCCATCGACAACG
>NZ_MUYM01000161.1 GCF_002150765.1 Lentzea kentuckyensis | reverse complement strand
CCACCCACCACTGTGGTCCCATGCCCACAACCGCCCCGAAACCCGTCCGAGTCCGAGCCCCTGGCGACCTCTACGCCGCGATCCCGCACCTGATGGGGTTCCACCCGGCTGACTCACTTGTCGTGCTGGCGCTGAAAGACCACTTGATCAGCATGACCATGCGCGTCGACCTGCCGCGCCCACGACATAGGGGCATGCTCGCCGCTCAGCTGGAAGCACCGCTGCTCGAACAAGGCGCGACCGAAGTGATCCTCGCGGTGGTGTGTGCGCCCTCGGAGCACATGCCCGAGGAACTGCCGCACACACCACTGGTCAACGCGCTCAGGCACAGGCTGGGCGGCGTGGGCATCGAGATCGTCGAGGCCGTCTGGCTGCCTGCGTGCGAGAAGGACGCGCCCTGGCTCTGCTATCTCGACATCGACTGCCACGGGACCCTGCCGGACCCCCGGTTGTCCACGCTGGCTGCCGCGTCGGCGCATGAGGGCAACGTGACATTCGAGTCGCGTGCGGCGATGGCCGCGATCGCCGCACTGGACGCACCCGGCGCGTTGGAGCGCAGATCCGCGTTGCTCGACGACCTCATGACGAGTTCCGGCGAACCCGATCCGAGCACCGAACTGCGTCGGGTACGCGATGCGATCGACGCTGTGCAAGAGCGCAAGGGACCCTTGCCGGACAAGGAGATCGTCGCGTTGGCGAGGGCACTGGCCGTGCCCGAAGTGCGTGACGCGAGCATGGGGTTCGCGGTGGGGGCTAAGTCCAGGCAGGCCGAGCACCTGTGGCTGGAGCTCACCAGGTCGTGCCCGGCACCGGAACGCGTGGAACCCGCGTGCCTGCTCGCGTTCTACGCCTACCAGCGTGGTGACGGCGGGATCGCGTCCATCGCGCTCGACGCGGCCGACGACGCCTGCCCGGGGCACGCGTTGAGCAAGCTCCTCCGTTCTGCCCTCAGCGCCGCGTTCCCGCCGGAAGAGATGAGGGCGCTGTCCACGAAGTACATGGACAGCGCCCGTCAGTTGCTCGCTGCCGGCTCTCAGAGCAGTTCCGGCCGCTCCCAGTCCTGATCCAGGACGTGCTCGGCCAGGAACGCCCACACCGTCTCGTACCAGACCCGAGAGTTGCCGGGGGTGAGAATCCAGTGGTTTTCGGTTGGGAAGTAAAGATATTTCGCATTGACCCCGTGGCGGACGAGGTCGAAGTACAGCCGATGCCCCTCGCCGATGGGAACCCGGTAGTCCTTGTCCCCGTGGATGACGAGCATCGGAGTCTTGATGTCGGCGACCCGCAGGTGCGGGGAGTTGGCCTGGATCCGCTCCGGCTGGGTGAGGGGGTCGCCCATCTCGCGCATCCAGAAGTAGGAGCTGTCGGTGCCGCCGGAGAACGCGTCGAGGTGCCACAGGGACGCGTGCGTGACGATCGCGCGGAACCGGTCGGTCTGGGTGGCGATCCAGTTGGCCATGTAGCCGCCGAACGATCCGCCCATGGCGGCGGTCCGGGAGGCGTCGATGTCGGCCCGCTCGGCCGCGACGTCCGTGATGGCCATGAGGTCGGTGTAGGGCTCGGCGCCCCAGCGGCCCCAGCCGGCCTTGATGAAGTCGGGGCCGTACCCGGTGGACAGGGCGGGGTCGGGCAGGAGGACGGCGTAGCCGCGAGCGGCCATCAGCCAGGGGTTCCAGCGCCAGGTCCAGCCGTTCCAGCTCATGACCGGACCGCCGTGGACCCACAGGAGCAGCGGGGCGGGGGAGTCGGCGGAGGCGTCTTCCGGCAGCACCAGCCAGGAGCGGACGGTCCTGCCGTCGGCGACGACCGTGGAGATCTCGGTGAGCGTGCCCGGCACCTCCGGGATCGCGCCGGGAGCGCGCAGCCGTTCTGGCTCCTGGTCGGCTCCGGTGGCGGAGAACCGCACGGGCTGTGGCGGGTGGTCGACCGAGTTGCGCAGTGCGTACAGCGTCTTGCTGTCCGGGCTCACGACCAGATCGCTGTAGTAGCCGGAGACCGTCAGCTTCGTGATCTCACCGGTCGCGAGGTCCAGCCGCCAGAGCGGCTGGTGCCCGAGGTGGCTGGCGGTGAAGAAGACCGCCGACCCGTCCGGGCTCACCACTGGGTGGTGCGGTTCCTCCGGGAAGTCGGGCGCCAGTGGCGTGATCGAGTCGTCCGTCAGATCGATGCGCACCAGACCGTGGCGGTGTGGGGAGTCCGGAGTGGACTCACGGAACCGAATCGCGATGACGGCAGCGGAGTCCGGCGTGAAAGCGGCGCTGAAGAAGGAGAAACCTTCTTCGGAGGCTATGACCCGTGGCGCGCCACCGGTCGTGGCGACGATCCGGAGTTCGGTCCTGCGGCCGTAGGCGGCGCTGACGTCCACGGCGTGGCCGTAGACGGCCCACTTCCCGTCTGGGCTGAGAGCGACGTCCTCGTCGCTGAGCCGGCTTTCGGAGTCTTCGCTGAGGGTGGTGACTTTCTCGGCGCTGATGTCCGTGAGAGGAGCCGCGAACAACCGCGGGTAGGCGGGACCGAGGTCCGTGTCCCAATATCGGATCGGGTACGACTCGTGCAGGATCGCTGTCACGCCGGCGTCCTCGCGAGCCTTGCGCTTGGCGTTGTCGTCGTCGCCGAACTCACGAAAGCGGTACGCCGACGACGTGAACAGCACCGTCTCACCGGCGGCGCGCAGCTGACCGACTCCGCTCCCCGGCCGCAGGATCTCAGCGGCCTCACCGCGGACCGGAAGCCGCCACAGCGCCTTCTTGTCGTTGCTCTCACCCGGTTTCGCGAGCGGATCCGGGCGGGCCGACAGGAACAGCAGCGATCCGTCCTCCGCGAACACCGGGGAGGAGTCGCCCTTGGCGGAGCGGGTCAGCCGGACGGCGTCCCGTTCGCCGGTGGGGTCGACCTCCCAGAGAGCGCCCTGCCATGTCTTGCCGTCCGGGGCGAGGGAGGAGACGACCGTGACGAGCCGTGTGCCGTCCGGGGACAGTGCGAGCGACGCGAGTCGCGGGGTGGCGTTGTAGCTCTCGAAGGAGGCGAAGTCGGTCATCCCTGCTCAGGCTCCGTGCCGGGCGCGGGTGAACTCCCACGCGTCGCGGACGATGCCGGCGAGGTCGGCGCGCTCGGGCTTCCAGCCGAGGTCCGTGCGGGCGCGCTCGGCGGAGGCGACGAGGACGGCCGGGTCGCCGGCGCGCCTGGGGGCGACGACGGCGGGGATCGGGTGGCCGGTGACCTCGCGACAGGTGTCGATGACCTGCTTGACGGAGAAGCCGGTGCCGTTGCCGAGGTTGTAGATCCGGTGCTCGCCCGCGGTGGCGTGGTCGAGCGCGAGGAGGTGGGCGTCCGCGAGGTCCGTGACGTGGATGTAGTCGCGGACGCAGGTGCCGTCCTCGGTGGGCCAGTCCTCGCCGTAGATCGAGATGTGCTCCCGCTGCCCGAGGGCGACCTGGAGCACGAGCGGGATGAGGTGCGTCTCGGTCGCGTGCCGCTCGCCGATGCTGCCGTAGGCGCCGGCGACGTTGAAGTACCGCAGGCTCGTCGCCGCCAGGCCGTGCGCGGCGGCGTACGACGTGATCGCGTGGTCGATGGCCAGCTTGGTGGCGCCGTAGGTGTTGGTGGGCGCGGTCGGCGCGGTCTCGGGGATCGGCACCTCCCGCGGCTCGCCGTAGGTCGCGGCAGTCGAGGAGAAGACGAGCTTCGGCGTGCCGTGATCCTTCATCGCGTCGAGCAGATGAATCGCGGTCAGGACGTTGCCCGTCCAATACTTGCCGGGGTCCTGCATGGACTCGCCCACGAGGGACTTCGCCGCGAAGTGCAGAACTCCGTCGAAACCTTCCGCGAGGACATCGCCGATCACCTCGGCGATGTCACCCCGGATGAAGCGCGCTCCCGCGGGGACGGCGTCCTCGTGGCCGGTGGAGAGGTCGTCCAGGACGACCACCTCGTGCCCGGCTTCGAGCAGCCTGGCGGCGCACACGCTGCCGACGTATCCGGCCCCGCCCGTGACGAGCAGCTTCACCACAGTCCTCGCATTCCTGGTAAAGATCGTTGTTCGCTACCGGTCCCGGCCCGCACCCGCGGACGGAACCGCCGTGAAGAGCCTCGGCCGCGTGAGCGAACGCGAGGCGAAACCGGCGAGCACGGACCGTTCGACCTCCTCGTGCCGTTCGACGGGCACGAGGGCGATGGCCGAACCGCCGAAGCCGCCGCCGACCATCCTGGCGCCGAGGGCGCCCGCGGCCATCGCGGACTCGACGGCGACGTCGAGCTCCAGGCAGGAGACGCGGTAGTCGTTCCGCAAGCTCGCGTGGGAGGCCGAGAGGTGGGGGCCGACGTCGGCGAGCTTGCCCGCGCGGAGCAGTTCGACGGTGCGCAGGACCCGGTCGTTCTCGGTCACGACGTGCCGCACCAGCGGACGCAGCTCTTCGGGCAGCCGGACGAGCGTGTCGTCGAGCTCGGCGAAGTCGACGTCGCGCAGCGCGGGAACGCCGAGGATGCCGGCGGCACGTTCGCAGCCCGCCCGCCGGGCCCCGTAGCCGCCGTCGACGAGGGCGTGGCTGGCACGCGTGTCGATGACGAGGACCTCGAGCCCGCTGGCAGCCGCGTCGAACGCGACCTGCTCCGGCTTGCCGGAGCGCACGTCGTAAAACAGGGCGTGCGCTTCGATGCAGCACAGCGACGCGGTCTGGTCGAGGATGCCGGTCGGCGCGCCCACGAAGTCGTTCTCGGAGCGCTGCACCCAGCGCGCGATGTCCGTCCGCTCGGCGTCGACGCCAGCGAGGCCGAGCAGCGCGAGGGCGACGGCGCACTCCAGGGCGTGCGACGAGGAGAGACCGGCCCCCGCGGGCACGTCGCCCGCGATGACGAGGTCGGCACCCCCGGCGACGGCGATCCCCTGCTCGCGCAGGGCCCAGGCGACGCCACCGGGGTACGCGGCCCACCCCTTGACGGTTCCGGGGACTAGGTCGGCCACGACGACCGGGTCCGCGCTCTGCACCCCGCCGTCGTCGCCGAGCGTGCTGACGGTCATCACGCCGTCGGTACGCGGCGACGCCGCGACCGCGATGCGGTGGGGCAACGCGAACGGCAGCACGTAGCCGTCGTTGTAGTCGGTGTGCTCGCCGATGAGGTTGACGCGGCCTGGTGCCGACCAGACCCCTTCGGGAGCTCGTCCGTGCAGTCGCTGGAAGGCGTCGGCGGCCTTCGCCGCCGGTGTGGTCGTCTGGGTCACCGGGCGAGCACCAGGACGGCGTGGGCGACAGCGGGGTCGAGCTCGGCGGTGTTGCCGTTGCCGCCGCGCACCTGGACGACCTTCGCGCCACCGAGCGCGTGGACCTCCACGGTGCCGCCCGGCACGACGCCGGCGTCCTTCAACTCGGCCATCAGGTCCGGGTCGAGCTGGACGTGCTCGGCGATGCGGCGCACCTCGACGCGTCCGCCGCCGCGGCGGGCCACCTCGTCCACGCGCACCAGGTCCGCCTCGGCGGGCGGGGCGGGCTCGCCGTCGCCCAGCTTGTCGAGGCCAGGGATCGGGTTGCCGTAGGGCGAGGTGGTGGGGTTGCCGAGCAGCTTGATGAGCTTGCGCTCGACCGCCTCGCTCATCACGTGCTCCCAGCGGCATGCCTCGCTGTGCACGTGCTCCCATTCGAGCCCGATGATGTCCACGAGGAGGCGCTCGGCGAGCCGGTGCTTGCGCATGACGGCGATCGCGAGGTTGCGGCCCTGCTCGGTGAGCTCGAGGTGGCGGTCCTCCGCCACGACCACCAGGCCGTCGCGTTCCATGCGGCCCACGGTCTGGCTGACCGTCGGTCCACTTTGGCCGAGGCGCTCGGCGATGCGGGCGCGCAGTGGCACCACGCCCTCTTCCTCGAGCTCGTAGATCGTGCGGAGATACATCTCCGTCGTGTCGATGAGGTCGTTCACACCCGCTCCCCTTCGTATGGCGTCAATGGTAGTCGTGCCGGGGGACACAGGTGTCCGCGCGGGTGCAGGATGTGAGCCGTGCATCCCTTGATCACTCCTGAGGCCCTCGCCGATGCGCTGCGTACGCGTCCGGCCACTGTTGTGCTGGACGTCCGGTGGCGCCTCGGCGGACCACCCGGACGCCAAGACTACGAGGTCAGCCACGTGCCCGGCGCGGTGTACGTGGATCTGGACACCGAGCTGTCCTCTCCGCCCGGTGTGGGTGGCCGGCATCCGCTGCCGGATCCGGAGCGGTTGCAGGAGGTGCTGCGCCGCGCGGGTGTGCGCGAGGACGGCCAGGTGGTGGCGTACGACGCGGGGGACGGGTCGGTCGCCGCGCGGGTGTGGTGGCTGCTGCGGTGGGCCGGTCATGGCGAGGTCGCGGTGCTGGACGGCGGGTTCGCCGCTTGGGAGGCGGCCGGGCTGCCGGTCACCGCGGAGGAGCCGGCGCCCCTGACAGGTGACGCGGCCGGGGACGTGGCGGTGCGGGCCGGGCAGATGCCCGTGCTGGACGCGGACGGGGCGGCGGCGCTTGCGCAGGAGGGTGTGCTGCTCGACGCACGGGCGGTGGCGCGGTACCGCGGCGAGACCGAGCCGGTGGATCCCAAGGCCGGGCATGTGCCGGGTGCGCTCAACGCGCCAACGACCGGGCATGTCGGTGCGGACGGGCGGTGGCTCGGCGGAGAGGAGCTGGCTGCGCGGTTCGCTGAGCTCGGTGTGTCGGGTGACGTGGCTGTTGGCGCGTACTGCGGGTCTGGCGTGACCGCGTCGTCCGTCGTGCTCGCGTTGGAGGTTGCCGGGATCACGTCGGCCGAGAAGCCTGCGGCCCTGTACGCCGGGTCGTGGTCCAACTGGTGTGCGTTGGACCGGGAGGTCGCCACCGGCGGCTGAGGTCGTTCGGCTGGTGTGGTCCGGACGGCGGGTCAGGCGTTGGGGATGCGGTTGAAGCCCTCGGTGGCGAGCTTCAGCGCGGTGGCGCAGGTGTCCAGGTCGTCGATCGCCAGGACGCTCACCGAGAAGGCCGGGGTGATGACGGTCGGGTCGTCGGTCAGCATGACGGTGACCTGGCAGTCCTCCTTGGAGGCGGTTACCTGCCACGCGGTGTTGCCACCGATCTCGATCTGCTTCTTCTCGCCGTCCGAGCCCACCACGTCGGGGACCGTGACCATCTGGGTGATGACGGTGGACGGGCCCGTGGTGCTGTGGATGCAGCCGCCGTCCGCCGAGGACTTGCCGCCGGTCGCGGCTTCGATGTCCGCGGCTTTGAGGACGCCGCAGGTTTCGAGGCCCGCGGCCTTCTTCTTGGTGGTGATCTTCACGTCGCCCGGCTTCTGGACGGTGGGGTCCGCGGGCTTCGTGGCCGAGGTGCTGGCGGGCGGCTTCTTCGTGGTCGAGGTGGGGTCGGTGGGGTCCGGCGCCGCGTTGGTGTCGGCTACGGCGGAGCCCTTGACCTGTTCGCTGCAGCCGGCGACGGCGGCGAGGGTCAGGCCCAGGGACAGGCACAACGCGAGGATGTTGGCCGCTGGTCGCAGGTGCATGTCGCCTCTGACCCCTGTTCGGTGGGTTCGGTTCCGGGTTCGGGGGCCCGGCGAGTGGGGACTGTAGGCGGCGTGGGCGCTGTGGGCATGAAGTGGCGGGCGCGCGGCGACCAATCGTGATCACCGGTTGGGCCGATCGGTGGGTAGGTTGCTGGGCATGGGTAAGCCAGCCGCTGTTGTCTGGGATCGGTCCTTCCTCGCGTACGACCTCGGTGGCGACCATCCGCTCAATCCCGTCCGGCTCGACCTGACGGTCCGGCTCGCCACGGCGCTCGGGGTGCTCGAAGGGGTCGAGTTGCGGGTGCCCGAGGCGGCCAGCGACGAGGAGATCGAGCTGGTGCATCGGCCCGGCTACTTGAGCGCTGTGCAGGCGGCGCCCACGGCCGGGTGGGACGTCGGGCACGGGTTGGGGACGCCGGACAACCCCGTCTTCGAGCGGATGCACGAGGCTTCGGCGCTGGTGGTCGGCGGATCGTTGGCGGCGGCGCGTGCCATTGCGTCGGGCGAGGCGGATCGGGCGGTCAACATCGCCGGTGGATTGCACCACGCGATGCCGGACAGCGCGGCCGGGTTCTGCGTCTACAACGACTGTGCGGTGGCCATCGAGTGGCTGTTGCGCAGCGGGGTCGAGCGCATCGCTTATGTCGATGTCGACGTGCATCACGGGGACGGGGTGCAGACGGCGTTCTGGGACGACCCGCGGGTGCTGACGATCTCGTTGCACCAGCATCCGATGAGCCTGTGGCCGGGGACCGGGTGGGCCGGTGAGGTCGGCGGCGCGGGGGCCGAGGGGAGTGCGGTCAACGTCCCGTTGCCGGCCGGGACGCGGGACGGCGGGTGGATGCGGGCGTTCCACGCGACGGTGCCGGCGTTGTTGAAGGCGTTCCGGCCGCAGGTGCTGGTTACCCAGTGCGGTGTGGACACCCACAAGGAGGATCCGCTCGCGGATCTGGCGTTGAGCGTGGACGGGCATCGGGCGATCTACCAGGCGTTCCGGGAGCTGGTGAACGAGCACGGGTTCAAGTGGCTCGCGCTGGGCGGCGGCGGGTACGAGCTGCTCAGGGTGGTGCCGCGGTCGTGGACGCACCTGCTGGCGACGGTGCTGGATCGCGACGTGGACCCGAACCGGCCGTTGCCGGCGGAGTGGGTGGCGCATGCGACACGCATCGCGCCCGGCTGGCCGTTGCCCACGTCGATGACGGATGGATGCGACGCTGGGCACCAGCCGTGGGGCGGCGACACGGAGGAGCCGGTGGACAAGGCGATCCGTGACACGCGCCGTGCGGTGTTCCCGTTGCACGGACTTGATCCCGACGACCCCAGGGACTGAAGCCCCATGCCGGAAACGGACGCCGCCAGAGACGACGCCGGTAGAGACGCCGCCGCCGGAGACGCTGTCGACCATGCCGGCGAAGAAGCCGGCAGGGACCCGTTCGACTTCCCGAGGCATTGGGAGGCGGACGTCGTCCTCAGCGACGGCGGCACCGTCCACCTGCGGCCGATCACGCCGGACGACGGCGAGAGGCTCAGGGAGTTCCACGGCCGGCTGTCCGAGCGCACGCGGTACTTCCGCTACTTCGGGCCCTACCCGCGGATCCCGCAGCGGGACCTCGAGCGGTTCAGCACCGTCGACCACCACGACCGGGTGGCGCTCATCGCGTTGCTCGGCGACGACATCGTCGCCGTCGGCAGGTTCGACCGGCTCCACGGCGGCAACCACCAGGGGGAGAGCGCCGAGGTCGCGTTCGTCGTCGAGGACGGGCACCAGGGGCGTGGACTGGGCAGCATCCTGCTCGAACACCTCGCCGCGGCGGCCAGGGAGGTCGGACTGACCCGGTTCGAGGCCGAGGTGCTCGCCGAGAACGGGCAGATGGTCCGGGTGTTCCGCGACGCCGGCTACCAGGTCAGCAGGGCGTTCGAGGAGGGCGTGCTGCACCTGGAGTTCGCGATCGACCCCACCGAGGAGTCCGTCGCCGTCGCCAGGGCCCGCGAACAGGCCGCCGAGGCCCGCAGCGTGCACAACCTGCTGCATCCCAGGTCGGTCGCGGTCATCGGCGCCTCCACCGACCCGACCAAGATCGGGCACGCGGTCCTCAAGAACCTCCTCGAAGCCGACTTCAACGGCCCCGTCTACCCGGTCAACGCCGAGCATCGCGCCGTCCGAGGCGTCCGGGCGTACCCGACCGTGCTCGACATCCCCGACGACGTCGACCTCGCCGTCGTCGCCGTTCCCGCGGCCAGCGTCGACGAGGTCATGGACGCCTGTCTCGCGAAGGGCGTGAAGGCGCTCGTCGTCGTGAGCTCCGGCTACGGCGAGACGGGCCCGGACGGTCTGTCGGCCGAACGCAGACTCGCCGCCGAGGCCAGAGCGCACGGCATGCGCGTCGTCGGACCGAACGCACTCGGCGTGCTCAACCTCGACCCCAAGATCCGCCTCAACGCGAGCCTCGCCCCGAAGCTCCCCGCACGGGGCCGCGCGGGCTTCTTCTGTCAGTCGGGCGCCCTCGGCACGGCCATCCTCGCCAACGCGGCCGGCTGGGGCCTCGGCCTGTCCACGTTCGTCTCGGCGGGCAACCGGGCCGACGTCTCCGGCAACGACCTGCTGCAGTACTGGGAGACCGACCCCGCCACCGACGTCGTGCTGCTCTACCTGGAGTCGTTCGGCAACCCGCGCAAGTTCGCGAGGCTCGCCAGACGGCTCGGCCGCACCAAGCCCATCGTCGCGGTCAAGTCCGGCCGGCACGCCGTCGTCCCTGGCCTCGCCGCCACCGCCGCGAAGGTCGACGAGGCGAGCGTCCAGGCGCTGTTCGAGCAGGCCGGCGTGATCAGGGTCGACTCGCTGGCCCAGCTGTTCGACACCGCGCTGCTGCTGGCCCACCAGCCGCTGCCCACGGGCAAGCGCGTCGCCGTCGTCGGCAACTCGACCGCCATCGGCCTGCTCGCCGCCGACACGTTGCTCGCCCAGGACCTCGAACTCGCGGGCGACCCCGTCGACGTCGGCGCCCAGGCCACCCCCGAGGAGTTCGCGAAGGCGGTCGAAGAAGCACTCGACCGCGCCGACACCGACGCTCTCGTCGTCGTGTTCGTGCCGCCGATCGCGGTCCCCGGCGCCGCCTATGCCCGCGCGCTCAAAGAAGCCGCGCACCGCACGAAACCGATCGTCTCGACGTTCCTCGCGGTCGAGGGAATTCCGGATGAGCTGAAAATGCCAGGGAAGGGCTCGATTCCCAGCTACGCCAGTCCGGAACGCGCCGTTCTCGCATTGGCCCGCGCCGTCCGCTACGCCCGCTGGCGTGCCGCGCCCCAGGGCAACTTCACGCGGCCCGACGGCATCGACGCCGACCGAGCCCGGTCCATTGTGGACAACACCGACACCGAACGACTGCTCGACGACCACACCGCCGTCGAACTCCTGAACTGCTACGGCATCGACGTCGTCCCGTTCCGCATCGCCCACAACGCCGAAGAGGCGGCCGAAGCCGCCGGCGAACTCGGCTACCCGGTCGCGATGAAGGCCACCACCGAACGCCTCCGTCACCGCACCGATCTCGTCGGTGTCCGGCTCGACATCGCGCAACGCGAATCGGTCATGGCCGCCTACCACGACCTCGCCGCGCTGAGCGGCAAGCCGGGCGTGTACGTGCAACGCATGGCGCCCAAGGGAGTCAGCTGCGTCCTCGGCCTGCAGGACGACCCCAGCTTCGGCACGCTGGTCTGGTTCGGACTGTCGGGTCTGGTCAGCGACCTCCTCGGCGACCGCGCCTACCGGGCGGTACCACTCACCGACACCGACGCCGCCGAACTCGTTGCGGCACCGAAAGCCGCGCCGCTACTGACCGGTTACCGCGGCGACGAACCCGCGGACCTGAAAGCACTTCAGGATCTGATACTCCGTTTGGCCGCATTGGCGGAGGACCTTCCGGAGGTGCGTTCGTTGAAGCTCGAACCAGTTCTTGCTTCTGCCGCAGGGGCTTTCGTCAGCAGCGCACGCGTCGTCGTCGGTCCGCCCCCGTCGCTGCACGACGCCGGTCCACGCCGCTTGCGCTGACCCGTCGACCGCAACGATTCCGTTGACTCATTCACCCAGAGGTATGGACATGCGTCCCGTCGCCGCTTAGGTTTCCGGCATCGCCGAGCAACGTTGCCCATGGTGCGTCGGCGCATGCCCGTGATCCACGCTGTAAGAGGGACGAATGACGTCGAGAGCGCTGCTTCGCCTGGTTGCGACAACATGTGCGGCCGTGCTTCTTCTGGCCTCCTGCGCGGGAGGTGACCAGTCCACCATGGTGGGAAAGGTCAGCTCGAACGACCGCATGACCGTCGCCGTGTCGTTCGACCAGCCGGGCATGGCGGTGCGCAGGCTCGACGGCAGCTACCGCGGCTTCGACGTCGACGTCGCCAAGTTCATCGCGAACGAACTGGGTGTCAAAGAAGAGAACATCACCTGGAGGGAAGCGCAGCCCGGCAACCGGGAAACGCTGCTGACCAGCGGTGAGGCCGACATGGTCGTCTCCACCTACTCGATCACGGACAAGCGCAAGGAGATCGTCGACTTCGTCGGCCCGTACTTCGTCGCCGGCCAGGACCTGCTGGTGCGCATGAACGAGACCCGCATCGACGGCCCCAAGTCGCTCAACGCGAGCCTGCGCCTGTGTTCCACCGCGGGCTCCACGTCGGCCGCGTACGTCAAGGAGCAGTTCGCCAAGGACGTGAACCTGGTCGAGTACGCCAAGTTCAGCGACTGCGTCACCGCGCTGCTGGCCGACAACGTCGACGCCGTCACGACCGACGACGTGCTGCTCGCCGGTTACGCCGCCCAGAACCCCGAACTACTGCGCGTGGTCGGTGACCCGTTCAGCAAGGAGGAGTACGGCGTCGGCCTGCACCGCGACGACCCCAGCAGCAAGGCCAAGGTCCAGGCGGCGCTGCAGAAGATGATCGATTCGGGTGCCTGGCGCAAGTCGCTGGAGACGAACATCGGATCTTCTGGCTACAAGATCCCCGATCCGCCGAAGCTCGCGCCCTGATCACACGGGGCGTGACGTAGGCTCACGCCACGTGAACCGCGTCCCGCCGCACCGCGCTGATCGACCCGTTCGCGCGGGCATTCCCGAACACGGCCGAGTCCCGCGCTACTACGCGGTCAAGGCCGAGCTCTTCGACCTCGTCGAGACCCTCGGTGAAGGCACCGTCCTGCCGTCCGAACGTGAGCTCGCCGAACGGTTCTCCGTCTCGCGCGTCACGCTCCGCCAGGCCGTCAGCGAACTGGTGCTCGAAGGCCTGCTCATCCGCCGCCAGGGCAGCGGCACGTTCGTCGCGCCGCCGAAGCTCGTCCAGCCGCTGTCGCTCGTCAGCTACACCGAGGGCATGCGCCGTCAGGGCGTCGAGCCGAACCGCACGGTGATCACGGTCGAGGAGATCGGAGCCGACGACGGTCTCGCCCGCGACCTGATGCTCGAACCCGGCGACCCGGTCGTGCACCTCGAACGCGTCCTGCTCGCCGACGACGAACGCATCGGCCTCGAATCGACCTACCTGAGCCTCGGCCGCTTCCCGGGGCTGCTGGAGAAGCTCGACCCCGCCGGGTCGCTCTACGCGTGCCTCACCGAACGGCTCGGCGTGCGTTTCGCCGAGGCCGAGGAACGCGTCGAGACGGTGCTGGCCACGCCCCGCGAGGCGTTGCTGATCGGCACCAACCCGGCGCTGCCGATGTTGCTGCTGCACCGCGTCTCCTATGACGTCGACGGCCACCCGATCGAACGCGCCCGATCGCTGTACCGCGGTGATCGGTTCAGCTTCGTCGCGAGGCTGCACGCCGACCGCTAGGGCGCTCACTGTCCGAAATGGACTGACTGCGCCACGTCGACTTCGCGGCCCGGAATTCCTTTTGGGTCCCAACGGAAGCGGTGTTCGAGAAGCCGCGCACTTTGCGTGACTTCCCCGATGCGTCCGGGAGGTTGACGTTCGGCGGTTCCGCGCGGGGTGGAAGGTCCTGCACGAACCCGGACGAGAAGCTGTTCGTGGGCCAGATCGTCAAGCTGGACAACGGGTTTCGCACGCCTTGTCACGTTCCGCGCTGGAGCGGGTGACCCGCGGCTGAAGTGACTGCGGGTCACCGGACCCCGTGCGGCCTCAGGAAGATACCGCCCGTTCGCACTCGTTTCCCGTTCAAGCCGCGGAGGTACTGTTGACGCTACGAATTCAGAACGTCCGCAACGGTGCGGAGGAGCGGGGGTGTGCCGTGTCCTTCAAGGCGGAGTTCCTCGCTGAGCTCGAAGACTGCCTGCGCGGCTACGGCGCGGTCCCGGTGAGCAATCCCGACGCGTTGGCGTTGTTCATCGAGTTCGTGCGGGCACTTCCGGAGAGCGACCAGAAGCTGCGCTGTCTCGAGGGTGTCGACCAGGGTTCCGGGTCGTTCTGGAACAACCCGGCGGTGTGGTGGGAGCAGGTGCCCCGGTTCGGCACGGGACTGCCGCGTTGTGGATCGGCGGAGTGCCGCAAGTTGCTGGACGACATGCTGGACGAGGCCATCAGCGACGAGATCGACGTGCTGGAGATGGAAATCCGCGAGCTGCCGAGCTGAATCAGCGGAGCTGAACATGCCTGCCGGCGCCGCCACCTGTTACGGCCACGGCGCCGGGGCTTCAACACCTATTTGACGGCGACGAGCGACTTGAACAGTTCCCGATAGCGGTGGAGAGCCAGTCGCAGGTCCTCGGTCTGTGGATCACCGTTTCCCTCGAGCTGCTTGGTGAGGGAACGGTGGCGGGTGGTGACTTCCTCGAGCGCGCGCGTCACGAGCTCGTCCGCCTTGCGAACGGCCGCCTTCGGGTCGTCGACGAACTCGTACTGCACGGCCTGCCACTCTTCTTCGAGCCTGCCGGACGGCCGCTGCTCGCGCTGCTCGGTGCGCTGCTCGCGCTGTTCTGCGCGCTGCTCGGTGCGCTGCTCGCGCTGTTCCTGGTGCTCGGCGCGGTGCTCGCGCTGGTCGGCACGCGACGGCTGGGACTGGGCCTGAGTCTGGGCTTGCTGAGCCTGTGACTGCGGCGTGCGCTCGTCGTGGCGCTCAGTCTGCCTCTCCGCCTGCTGCCTTTCCGCCTGGTGCTCCGCCTGCTGACCGCGCTCGGACTGCGAGGAGCGATCGGCCTGCTGCGGCGTCTGCTGTGACGTCTGCTGGGGGTTCTGCTGCGGGCGCGCCGGAGTGGGCGTCGGAGCCGCCGAGTGGGTGGGTGCCTCAGACATCCGTCTTCTCCTTTCGCACGGCCTCACTGTCCTTGTCCTTGCGTGGAGCCGCACCTCGTTCGAGCAGGTCGGTGAACAGCTCGCGGTAGTGCACCATCGCGGTGCGCAGGTCCTCGGTGCTCGCCTCGCCGATCTCCTGGCGTTCGGAGATGTCGTGCGCCTTGCGGTAGTGCTCCAGGGTCCGCGCGTGTTCCACGGACAACACGCTCAGCTGCGCCTCGTAACCCTCGGTGGGATAGCCGCGCTCGGCCATCAGGTCCGTCACCAGTCGGTCGGCATCCGCGATCGCGCTCTCCGGCGAATCGACGAACTTCGCCTGCACGTTGGCCCAGTGCCGGCGGTAACTGTCCTGCGCCGTAGCGGAAAGCGGCTTCAGGTCGAACTCGCTGTGACGGTGCTCCCGCTCGGCGAGTTCCTTCTCCGCGGCCGTTCTGTTGTCGCTGTGCTCGACCGCGCGGTCGTACTCGGGGCCGAAGCGGTCGCGCAACTTCTTGCGTTGCATGGCGGGCCTCAGCACGAACGCGAGGACGACCAGCACCACGAGAACCGCGACCACCAGGCCGATGATGGCGCCCGTTGACATGGAAAACCTCCAAGACAGGCAAATGTCTCTGCTGTCCTGGAGGCTTCCCACGTCACCGCAAGGGAAACATCAACCCTTGATACAAACCACCTGCTTGAGCTTGGCCACGATCTCCACCAGGTCCGACTGGTTCGCCATCACGGTGTCGATGTCCTTGTAGGCGCCCGGAATCTCGTCCACCACGCCGGAGTCCTTGCGGCACTCGACCCCACTTGTCTGGGCGGCGAGATCCTGTGTCGTGAACGTCTTGCGGGCCTTGTTGCGCGACATCCTCCGGCCGGCGCCGTGCGACGCCGACTCGAACGAGTCCGGGTTCCCGAGGCCGCGCACGATGTACGAGCCGGTGCCCATCGAGCCCGGGATGATGCCCAGCTCGCCGCGTCCGGCCCGGATCGCGCCCTTGCGCGTCACCAGAACGTCCTCACCGAAGTGGTTCTCCTCGGAGACGTAGTTGTGGTGACACGAGATCGGCTCCTCGAACCGGATGCGCGGGAAGTCGGCGCGCAGCACGTCGCAGACCAGACGCAGCATGACCGCGCGGTTGCGCCGCGCGTAGTCCTGCGCCCAGTACAGGTCGTGCCGGTACGCCGCCATCTCGGGCGTGCCCGCGAGGAACACGGCGAGGTCCGGGTCCGGCAGCTCGGCGTTGTGCGCGAGCTTGCGCGCCACCGAGATGTGGTGCTGCGCCAGCTCGTTGCCGATCCCGCGCGACCCGGAGTGCAGCATGACCCACACCTGCTGGTCGGTGTCCAGGCAGACCTCGAGGAAGTGGTTGCCGCCGCCGAGCGTGCCCATCTGGTGCATCGCCTTGTCGGCGCGCGCCTTCACAACAGGCGTCAGGTCGTCGAACCTCCGCCAGAACGGCGCCCAGTCGGCCGCGTCCCTTTCGGTGAAGGCGGTCGCCTTGTGCTGTCCGAAACCGACGGGAACCACGGCCTCCATGCGCGACCGCAGACGGCGCAACGTCGCCGGCAGGTCGCTCGCCGTGAGCGAGGTGCGCACGGCGGTCATGCCGCAGCCGATGTCCACGCCGACAGCCGCGGGGGAGACGGCGTCGCGCAACGCGATCACCGACCCCACCGTGGCGCCCTTTCCGTAATGCACGTCGGGCATCACGGCGATGTGCTTGACGGCCCACGGCAGCGCGGAGATGTTCTGAAGCTGTTGCATGGCGAACTCCTCGACCTCGTCCGGTCGAGTCCACATTCGGATGTCCACGTTCTGGCCGCGGACCACAGTTGCTGCCATGGGTACGAGGTTAGGCGGCGTTCTGGTTGATCCACAAAGGAGTTTCCTGGGTAGTTTCCCGGGGAGTCTCGGCACTCACGAACTCCCAGTCGCCCTTGCTCACCTTGGCCTTGCTCATGTCGCCACCGAGATTGGTGACGAACGCGCGCACGGTCGGGAGGTCGTTGACGTCCGCGATGAGGATCGCCTTGTTCCGCAGCGTGACGCTGCCGCCGCCGAGCTTTTCCCGGGCGACCGCGTCCTTGAGGAGGCCTTCGCGGACCTGCTGGGCGGTGATGCCGTCGACCTCGACCTGAACGGCGTCGACCTTCGGCGAGTTCGCGGGCAGGAAGCGGAACGTGAGCACCGACTCCTGCCTGAACTGCTTGCTGATCGTCGAGGCCGTGTGCCGCAGGCTTTCCTCGTTGAGGGTGACGTCGAACTTGCGCGAGCGCTCGAACGTCGTCTGCCGCAGATCGCTCGACCAGAACACGCCGTCGAGCAGCGTGGACCGGGTGGTGATGCCGCCGTTGGCGAGCACGATGCCGCGGACCTCGCGGTCGAACTTGACCAACTTGTCCTGCAGGCGCGGATCATCGGGGTCGGTGATGATCGCGGTGTTGTTCGTCGCGAAGATCTCCGGGCACGGCAGCGGTGCGCCCGCCGCCGTGCCCGTGGAGATGGTGATCGCCAATACGGACGTGACTGCCACGAGAAGCTTTCGCATGTGGCACAACGTATTGGCCCGGGGTGTCCGGGGCATACCCCGTTCCACTCAGCGGGCCACCGCGCGTTTGTACTGGTAGTTGGCCAGCGGTACGAAGATCAGCAGGAAGATCACCACCCAGCCGAGTGACGCGAGCACGGGATGCTGCAACGGCCAGGCGTCCGGCGGTGTCTGCAACGGCGAGGTGTTGCCGAAGAGCTCGCGGGCGGCCAGCGTCACGGCCGACACCGGGTTCCACTCCGCGATGTGCCGCAGCACCGAGGGCAGCTTCTCCGATTGCACGAACGTGTTCGCGATGTAGGTGATCGGGAAGATGAAGATGAAGCTCGCGTTGTTGAACACCTCGGGACTGCGCACCAGAAGCCCGATCCACGCCATCGCCCATGAGAACGCGTATGCGAACAGCAGCAGGATCGCGACCCCGGCGAGCGCCTCCAGCGGTGACGAGTGGATGCGCCAGCCGACGATCAGGCCGGTGATCATCATGATCACGATGACCAGCGCGTTGTTGACCAGATCGGACGTCGTGCGGCCCACCAGGACCGCTGAGCGCGCCATCGGTAGTGAGCGGAACCTGTCGATGATGCCCTTGGTCATGTCCTCGGCGAGCCCGCTGCCGGTGATGGTGGCGCCGAACAGGACTGTCTGCGCGAAGATGCCGGCCATCAGGAACTCGCGGTAGTCCATGCCGGGGATCTCGATCGAGCCGCCGAACACGTAGGCGAACAGCAGCACGAACATGATCGGCGCGGCGGTCGAGAACACCAGCAGGTCCGGCACCCGCTTGATCTTGATCAGGTTGCGCTTGGCGACGACCGACCCGTCGGCGAGTGCCTGCAGCAGCTTCACTTCTCGTCCTCTCCCTCGGCGTGGTGGCCGGTCAGAGTCAGGAACACGTCGTCCAGCGTCGGCCTGCGCAGTCCCACGTCGAGCACCTTCACCGACTCGGCGTCGAGCCGCCGGATCGCCTCCATCAGCACCGAGGACCCGCCGGCGACCGGCACGGTGAGGTGGTGCTGGCGCTCGTCGGACTCCATCGCGCCCACCGCGAGATCGGCGAGCGCGGTCCGGGAGATGTCGAGTTCGGCGTTCGTGGCGACGGAGAGTTCGAGCCGTTCGCCGCCGACCTGTTCCTTCAGCTGGTCGGCGGTGCCCTCGGCGATCACCTTGCCCCGGTCGATCACGGCGATCTGGTCGGCGAGGCGGTCGGCCTCCTCGAGGTACTGGGTGGTGAGCAGGACCGTGGTGCCGCCTTTGACGAGTTCCTCGATGACGTCCCACATGCCGAGCCGCGACCGGGGATCGAGGCCCGTGGTGGGTTCGTCGAGGAACAGGACTGACGGCTTCGCGACGAGCGCGCCCGCGAGGTCGAGCCTCCGTCGCATGCCGCCGGAATAGCCCTTCACGGGACGGTCTGCGGCGTCCTCGAGATCGAACCGGGCGAGCAGTTCGCGGGCCCGCTCGCGGCTTCTCGCGCGTCCGAGGTGGTAGAGGCGGCCGACCATGTCGAGGTTCTCGAACCCCGTCAGGTTGTCGTCGACCGCGGCGTACTGGCCGGACAGGCCGATGCTCCTGCGGAGTTCGTTGGCTTGCTTGCGGACGTCGAGCCCGGCGACGCGTGCCGACCCCTCGTCGGCGTCGAGCAGGGTGGTGAACACCCGTACCGCCGTCGTCTTGCCCGCGCCGTTGGGGCCGAGCAGACCCGTGATGGTGCCCTCGGGCACCTTGAGGTTCAGGCCGTTGAGTGCGACGACCGACCCGTAGCGTTTGACCAGGCCTTCGGCCACGATCGCGTCTGTCATGCGGGCATCATGTCGTCCCGGTCCGACAATTTCGTCCGATTTCGGCACTTGCCCCGTGGTGATTGACAGCCACGCCGAACGTGAAAATACTTCAGCCTCATGGACCGCGTGTGCGTCATCGGGGCAGGCTCTTCCGGCATCGCCGCATGTCAGGTGCTCAGCGCCCGCGGCATCGAGTACGACTGCTTCGAGTCGGGATCCGACATCGGCGGCAACTGGCGCTACCTCAACGACAACGGCATGTCGTCCGCCTACCGCTCGCTCCACATCAACACCTCGCGGCAGATGATGGAGTTCAAGTCCTTCCCGATGCCCGCGAACCTCCCGGCCTACCCCTCGCACTTCCAGATCGCCGAGTACTTCGACGACTTCGTGAAACACCACGGGTTCCGCGACCGCATCCGATTCCGGACCGAGGTCGTCTCGGTTTCGGTCGCTTCGGGTGGGTATTCGGTCACGACCCGCGACCGTGACACGGGTGCGGAGGTTTCGTCGTCGTACAACTCGGTCATCGTCGCGAACGGGCATCACTGGTCGCCGCGGATGCCGGAACCCGCGTTTCCCGGCTCGTTCGACGGCGAGGAGCTGCACGCGCACTTCTACAAGACGCCGGAACGATTCGCGGACAAGAAGGTGCTGGTTCTCGGCATCGGGAATTCGGCGTGCGACATCGCGGTCGAGTCGTCCCGAGTGTCTTCGCGGACGTTTCTGGCGATGCGGCGAGGCGCGCACATCATGCCCAAATACCTGTTCGGGATGCCGACCGATCACCTGACGACCTCGCCGCTCGCCCGGTTCGCACCGGCCTGGCTTCAGGCGCTGTCCCTGCGGGCGATGCTGAGGCTGGCGCGAGGCAGGCTCTCCGACTACGGGTTGCCCGAGCCCTCGCACGGGATCCTGGCGGCGCACCCGACGGTGTCCGACGACCTGCTGACGCGGCTCGGGCACGGCGACATCACGGTGAAGCCGAACGTCGCCCAGCTGGACGGGTCCGGCGTGGTCTTCGCCGACGGCAGCCGCGAGGACGTCGACGTCATCGTCTACTGCACCGGGTACAAGGTCGAGTTCCCGTTCCTGGACTCGGCCGCGTTCCCCTCCGTGTCGTCCGCGGACAACGAGGTGTCGCTGTATCGCCGGGTCGTGGATCCGGCGCATCCCGGGCTGTACTTCCTCGGGTTGATCCAGCCGCTGGGGGCGATCATGCCGCTGGCCGAGGCGCAGGCGGAGTGGATCGCCGACCTGGTGTCGGGGCGCGCGGCGTTGCCCTCGGTGCCGGAGATGAAGGCGGAGATCGCCTCCTACCGGCAGTCGCTGCGGAGCCGGTACGTGAAGTCGAAGCGGCACACGTTGGAGGTCGACTTCCTCGGGTACCAGCGGGAGCTGCTGGAGGAACGCCGCGCCGGCGCCGCCCGCCGTTGAGACCCCTTTGCAATGAGTCTTTTGACATCGTCCGCAAACGTCTTTTGCATCCGGGCGGCTGGCCGCACCGATATATCAGTGGCGCGGCGGCTGTGAGCTGGGTCTTAGCAATGAGTCTTTTGACGA
>NZ_MUYM01000160.1 GCF_002150765.1 Lentzea kentuckyensis | reverse complement strand
TTCATCATCGTGTCCATGATCACCCGGCCCGCGTTGCCCGGCGTGCCGAGCTTGCCCCACGCGCGGATGAACCTGCCGGTGGCGTTCCAGCGCAGGATCAGCGTGTTCGCGGCGTCGATCGCGCCGTCACGCCACTTGGTGTCGCCGGTGAGCCGGTACGCGGTGACCCAGGACGGGTAGAAGAGGAACCCCAGGTCGTGGTCGCGGGGTTCCAGCCGGCGCGGTGCCAGCCGGTCGTTCGCGGCCTCGGCCAGCGTGCGGAGCCCGGCGTCGCCGCTGTCGAGGTGCGCGAGCCACAGCGTGCCTGGCCAGAAACCGCCGATCCAGCCGCCGTCGGCGACGTAGGTCCACTTCTCGAACNNCCGAGCGCGACACCGGCGCCGGTGAGCAGGGGAGTAGCAGCGGCAGACGCCAGAAGGGTGCGTCGAGACAGATTCACGAGACCGTCCAGTCCCTTTCATGTCCTTGCGCCCGGCGACACCCTGCCAGATCCGATCAAGTCGTGTAAAGAGAAGTCAAAATTGATTCTTCGCCTTGTGTCGGCGGTAAAACGAATTGTTCACAAGGATGAACAATTCAGTGCTCAGACCCGAATGAGGACGGCGTCGAGATGGCGTGGGCTCAGGCCGTGCCGCCGTTTGAAGTCCGCGTTGTCCCGGCCGCCTTCGAGCGTCGTCCGGCCCAGCCGGATCGCGAGCTTGACCGACTCGGCGAACAGCACGCCGTACGGGCTGTACCGGCCGTCGACCGCGTAGTCGACGCCGCACGTCCAGGTGTGGAACCGGGTCGCGTCGGCGAGGCAGACGCCGGCCGCGACGAGTTTGCCGTGCTGGCGGACCTCGATCACGTGCGCGAGCGCGCCGAGCGCCGTGACGAACCTGGAGAAGGTGACGCCGGGGTAGAAGCCGTTGTTGTCGAAGCGGCCCGCCGTCTTGGTGCACAGCAGGGCGATCTCGTCGAGGGCGGCGTGCTCGACGGGGAGGATCTCGATCGCGACGCCCGCCTCCCGCGATCTTCGCTCGTTGCGCCGCAGGTTCGCCCGGACGCGGCTGCCGAGCCGGGCCAGGTAGTCCTCGTAGCTCCCGAGATCGGTGGCCCACCGGTCGGTCAGGTGACGCGCGGGCAGCCCGGCCGCCCTCAGTTCCTGCGACAACGCGCTGCCGCGCTGGACGTTCACGAACCCGTACCAGCCCGCACCGAACATCGACGCCGCCTGGGTCATGGCGTCCAGCAGCACCGGCAGGACCTCGGCGGTGGCCGGCACGTGCGTGTCGTAGCAGTGCCAGATGTGACTGAGCAGCGCGCGCTCACCGCGTGCCTCCGGGTACGCCTCATGCAGGCGGCGCAACGGATTCGGCGCCGACTGGAGGTAGACGGGCAGCACGCCGACCAGCTTTCCGCCGT
>NZ_MUYM01000016.1 GCF_002150765.1 Lentzea kentuckyensis | reverse complement strand
CCGAACGGCCTGTCCAGGCGAACGCCGGACAACTCCCGCCCGCCCCGGAAGTCGAACTCGGTCCCCTCCACCGGCACGGCCGCCCCCGAAGGGACCATCCGCTCGGTGTCCAACGGCAGCACGGTCGTGGCCGCCAACGTCAAAACGCAGGAGTCGGTAGGAGCATGACCGGCCCGCGGATAGGGATGCGTCCCCACCCCGAACGGCGTGGCCAGGTCGCCGACGTTCGTGACCCCGTGCGTGACGGTCAGCCCACGATCATCGAGCGCGTACGACACGGTGACGTCCAACGCCGCAGGCCACCCCGCCTGAGGTTCGATCATCGCGCGCAGCGACACCAACGACCCGGTGTGCTCCAAAACGGACCACGGACGACGACGCACCAATCCGTGGATCGCGTTGCCCCGGGCGGGCTCGGTGACCTCGAGGTGTTGAACGACCCCGTCCAGCACCCAGGAAGCGCCAGCCGTCCGGTTGGGCCACGGGACCAGGACGGCACCAGCGCTCATCGGCGGCTTCTCGTCCGCCCCGAACGTCTCCACATACGGAACCCCGTCCACCTCGAAAGACCGCAGGCCCGCGCCTACCGTCGTGATCACGGCGGTGGCACCCTCGTACGAGATCCCCAACATGAGGCTGAAGCCTACGGGGCCGGCGGAAGGATTTGCCCGTGAAGGTTCATCACCTCAACTGCGCCACGATGCGCCCGCCCCTGGTCGCGGGCGGCATCGTCGCGCACTGCCTGCTGATCGAGACCGACCAGGGCCTCGTCCTCGTCGACACGGGTTTCGGCACGAACGAGGTGACCAACCCGAAGGGCACCATCGACCCGCTGAGCCGCACGCTGCTCAAGCCGGTCCTCGACATCAACGAGACCGCGATCTTCCAGGTCGAGAAGCGCGGGTACGGGGCCGAGGACGTGCAGCACATCCTGCTCACCCACCTCGACCTGGACCACGCCGGCGGGCTGCGCGACTTCCCGAACGCCACCGTGCACGTGCTGGACACCGAGCTGGAGGCAGCGACCAACCCCAAGTCCGTCAAGGAGCGGGGGCGGTACCCGAAGGCCCAGCGCGAGGGTGTCACGTTCCAGACCCACCAGGCGACCGGCGAGGACTGGTTCGGGTTCGAGGCCGTGCAGAACATCCCCGGCCTGCCAGAGGACATCCTGATGGTGCCGCTCATCGGTCACACCCGCGGCCACACCGGCATCGCCGTCAAGGGAGAGGACGGCTGGCTGCTGCACGCCGGCGACGCCTACTTCTACCGCGGTGAGATCGAGACGCCGCCGAGCAACATCTTCGCCCTCAAGCTCACCGCCAAGCAGACCGAGACGATCCGCGCGCAGCGTCTGTCCAATGTGGAACGGCTGAGAGAGCTCAAGACCACCGGCGAGGCCGAGATCTTCTGCGCCCACGACCCGGTAGAGCTGGCCCGGCTGGCGTGACGTTCATCAGGCAGATCCGCCTCGACCAGCAGCACGACACGCACCGATACCCGTTCACGCTCCCGGTCGTGCAACACCTGGTCAGGAACCCGATCGAGCTGACCAGGCCCGTCACGTTCCTGGTCGGCGACAACGGCGCGGGCAAGTCGACGCTGGTCGAGGCGATCGCAGTGGCGGCCGGGTTCAACGCGGAGGGCGGCACGCAGTCGTTCCGCTTCGCCACCAAAGCGACCGAGTCCTCGCTCGGCGACTACCTGACGATCAGCTGGGGCACCCGCAAACCGCGGACTGGGTTCTTCCTGCGGGCCGAGTCGTTCTACAACGTCGCGACGGAGATCGACCGGATCGGCGAGGGGATTCACGCCTCGTACGGCGGGAAGTCGTTGCACGAGCGGTCACACGGCGAGAGCTTCATCAACCTCATCGCGCACCGGTTCGGCAGCAGAGGGCTTTACGTGCTGGACGAACCGGAGGCCGCGCTGTCCGTCAAGGGATGCCTCACGGTTCTGCGGCACATGCACGACCTCGTCGCGGAAGGCTCGCAGTTCATCATCGCCACGCACTCGCCGATCCTGCTCGCCGCACCGAACGCCACGATCCTGGAGATCGCGGACGGCAGCATCGACGAAGTTCCTTATGACGCAGCGGAACCGGTCGCGCTCACCCGGAACTTCCTGGGTGAGCCCGACCGGTTCCTGAGGCACCTGCTGGACTAGCTACTTGCCGAGGTTCTCGGGGTGGATCTCCACCTTGCCGTGCGCGACCCGGTTGATGCCCCAGAGCACGAGGCCCGCCAGGAGCAGATAGCCCGCGATCTTGTAGTCGTCCCACGGCCGGCCGGACAGCACCGGCATCGCGAGATACGCGCAGGTGATCGAGCCGAGCACCGGCGCCCAGGTCGGCGCCCTGAAGTGCTTGTGCTCGGCCTTCTCCTTGCGCAGCACCAGACACGCGATGTTGACGATGGTGAACACGACCAGCAGCAGCAACGACGTCGTGCCGCCGAGCTTGCCGATGTCCGCCGTCGACACCAGGATCACCGCGATGCCGGTGGTGAAGACGATCGAGATCCACGGCGTGCGGCGGAACGGGTGCACGGCGCCGAAGAACTTCGGGATGATCTTCTCGTTCGCCATGCCGTACAGCAGCCGCGACGCCATCAGCATGTTGATCAGCGCCGAGTTGATGACGGCCAGCAGGCCGATCAACGCGAAGATCCACAGCGGGAAGCCGGGCGCGCCAACGGTCACGACCTTCAGCAACGCGCTGCTGCCCGCCTTGGCGAGCTGGTCGGACGGGATCAGCAACGACGACGTGATCGCGACCAGCACGTAGATCGTCGCCGCGATGCCCATGCCCCACAGCATCGCGCGCGGGAAGATCCGCACGGGGTCGCGGCACTCCTCCGCCATGTTCACCGAGTCCTCGAACCCGACCATCGCGAAGAACGCGAGCGCCGTCGCCGAGGTGACCGCGAGCGCGACGCTGGAGCCCGACGGCACGTGGATCTCGGTCAGCCGCGAGGGCTCTCCGTCGCCGACCACGATCGCCCAGGCGCCGATCACGATGATGATGATCAGGCCGGACAGCTCGATGCAGGTCAGCACCACGTTGGCCTTGACCGACTCGGACACGCCGCGGAAGTTGATGATCGCCAGCGCCGCGATGAAGATGATCGCGATGCCGGTGATCACGAGCGACTCGGGGCTGAGCGTGACGTCGAAGAACTCCACCAGCAACTGCCGCAGGTAGGTGCGGCCGAACGCGAGTGCCGCCGACGAGGCCGACGTGATGCCCGAGCACATGACCGCGAAGGCGACCATGAACGTCAGAAAGTGGATTCTGAACGCTTTGTTGGTGTAGAGAGCGGCACCGGCCGCCCTCGGATACTTCCCGACGAGCTCGAGGTAGCTGAACGCGGTCAGGAACGCGACCACGAACGCCAGCAGGAAGGGCAGCCACAACGCGCCGCCGATCTTGCCGGCGACGTTGCCGGTGAGCGCGTAGATACCTGTACCGAGGATGTCGCCGACGACGAAGAACAGCAGTAGCTTCGGGCCTATTGCCCGATGCAGCTCTGGTTGCTCCGTTTGTGGAGTCGCTTCAGCCATGCCAGGTGATTCTGCCCGTTTTGCCTGGGTACCAGGACGAGCGAACACCTACCTCACCCATATGGTGTAACAATGAAACGCACGGCAACTCTGCTCGTCGCGGCCCTCGCGCTGACCGCCTGCACGTCCTCGGAGCCGTCCTCGTCCCCGACGAAACTGCCGGACGTGAAGAGCCTCGTCGCCGCCGTGACCAAGGCGGTCGACGAGAAGGCGACCTACAGCTTCACCATCGCGCCACCGACCGCGGGCGGGGTCACCGCCCCGGCGACCGGCTCGGTCCGGCTCACCGGCAACGGCGGCGCGAGCCTCGACGCGACGACGACCCGTGCCGTGCAGACGGGCGGCCAGCCCGAGGAGCTGCGGTACGTCTCGACCGCGCAGGACGCCGCGTTCGTGAAGCTGCCGCCCGTGTTCGGCCTGCAGGCGGGAAAGCCGTGGATGAAGCTGCAGCGCGCGGACAACGACGACTTCACCAACACCCTGCTCGGGTTCCACGACGTGATCTACCAGCAGGCCGTCTTCACGACGTACCACCTGCCGGTGATCGGGGCGGGCGGCGAGCTCAGGCTGACCACGCAGGTCGCGGACCGGACCCGCTACTCGATCGTGATCGACTACCAGAAGGCCTACGACAGCCTCACCGACGAGGCGCTGCGCAACGAGGTCAAGCTCGCCCTCGACCAGAAGGTCACGAACTCGGCCGCCGAGATCGAGCTGGACTCCAGTGGCCTGCCGACGCTCATCAAGTTCTCAACCAAGTTCCAGAACGCGACGCTCGTCGACGAGGCCCACTTCTCCGACTGGGGCAGCGACGTCCAGATCGCCGAACCGCCGGCGAACGAGATCAGCTCGCGGAACTGACGCGGTAGCGCCAGATCGCCGGCAGCAGCACCACCATCACGACGGCCGCGGCCACCACCAGCACACCACCCGCGGTCACCGCGGCGGCAGTGCCGAACGCCGCGCCGCCCGTGCCGTGCAACAGGTCCGCGATCCGCGGCCCACCCGCGACGACCACGATGAAGACGCCCTGCATCCGTCCGCGCATCTCGTCCGTCGCGGCCGACTGCAGAATCGCGCCGCGGAACGCCATCGACACCATGTCCGCCGCACCGGCCAGCGCCAGGAACGCCGCCGCGACCCACAACGAGCCGGCCAGACCGAAACCCATGATCGCGATGCCCCAGCCGATCACCGCCAGCGTCAGCGCGACACCGTGCCGGTTGACGTTCGAGATCCACCCGGACGTGAGGCCGCACAGCACCGCGCCAACGGGAATCGCCGCGAACAGCACGCCCAGCGCGAACCCACCACCGGGCGGGTCGCCGAACGTGTGCTGGGCCATCTCCGGGAACAGCGCCCGCGGCATGCCGAACACCATCGCGATGATGTCCAGCAACATGCTCGCCATCAGCACCTTCTGCGCCCACAGGTAAACGAACCCGTCGAGCACGTCCCGCAACCCGGCGCGCCGCACCACCCCGTCCAGCGGCGGCATCGACGGCAGCTTCCACACCGCGTAAACGGTGACGATGAGCGCGATCGCGTCCACCAGGTACAGCGTCGACAGCCCGACGACCGGCATCAACGCACCCGCGAGCAACGGCCCGAGCACCGCACCGAACTGCATGACCGTGGACCCCAGCGCACCGGCCGACGGCAACAGCTCCGCCGGCACCAGCCGAGCGATCGACGCCGAACGAGCCGGAGCGTTGGCCGCGAAGAACACCTGCTGCAGACCGAGCAACGCGATCACCAGCCACACCGAGCCGATGTTCATCGCCGCCTGCGCCCACAGCAGCACCGACGACACCGCGATACCGATGTTGGTGACCAACAACAGCTTGCGACGGTCGACCGTGTCCGCGATCGCACCGCCCCACAGCCCGAACACCAGCAGCGGAACCAGCGCGACCCCAGCCGCGACACCGACCCACGCGGACGACCCGGTGAGGTCGTAGACCTGCTTGGGCACAGCAACGGCGGTGAGCTGGGAGCCCACCGCCGTCACGATCGTGGAGAGCCACAACCGGCGATACGCGACGATCTTCAACGGTCGAGTGTCGATCACGAACGTCGAGCGCGCGCTTCTCCCCACAGTGGCCACTTGGTTAGCTTATGGCAACTAACAAGCCCTTTACGTGAAGGTGTCGCCAACACCACTCGTCAGAGGCGAACCGGGTAGACCGGCTCCGGCACCTTCGGGCTGATCCGGCCCTCGACGAAGATCCCGTGCCAGATCATGAAGCACAGCAACGACCACAGCTGCCGCGACCGGTCGAACTGCTCCGACCTGTGCTCCTCCAACAGCGCGGACACCGCGTTCTTGTCGAGCAGGTGCCCGGTCTGCGAGTCCGCGATGATCCCGCGCGCCCAGTCGTACATCTCGGCCCGCAACCAGTGCCGGATGGGCACCGGGAAGCCCAGCTTGGGCCGGTTCAACACATGCGCCGGAATGATCTTCGCCAACGCCTTGCGCAGCGCGTACTTGGTAGTCCCCTCGGTGAGCTTCTGGTCGAGCGGCACCTCGGCCGCGACCCGGAACACCTCGGGATCGAGGAACGGCACCCGCAGCTCGATCGAGTTCGCCATGGTCACCTTGTCGGCCTTGACCAAAATGTCCCCGCGCAACCACGTGAACAGATCGATGTGCTGCATCCGCGCCACCGGGTCCCAGCCCTCGGACTCGCGGTACCAGGGAGCGGTCACGTCCTGGAAGCCAACGCCCTCGACATACCCGGGGAACACCGCCCGCACCTGCGCATCACTGAAGTTGCGAGCGTTCCCGTAATACCGCTCCTCCAACCTCAACGCCCCGCGCCGAAGCAGGTCCTTCCCCCGCACACCCTCCGGAATGCTCTTGGACACCGCACCCATCAACTTGCGAACGCTGCCCGGCACCTTCTCGAACGGCGACAACGACAACGGCTCGTGATAAATCACGTACCCGCCGAACAACTCGTCCGCACCCTCACCGGACAACACAGCCTTGACGTACTTCCGCGCCTCCTTGGCGATGAAGTACAACGGCACCAACGCCGGGTCAGCCACCGGATCGTCCAGGTACCAAAGGATCAGCGGCAGCTCTTCCATCATCTCGTCCGGCGACACAGTCCTCACGACGTGCCGCACCCCGATCGCCGCCGCCGTCTCAGCGGCAACGTCCACCTCGGAGTACCCCTGACGATCAAACCCGCTGGTGAACGCGATGAGGTTCGGGTTGTGCAACTTGGCCAACGTAGCCGTGGCCGTGGAGTCGATCCCGCCCGACAGGAACGCGCCCACCGTCACGTCGGGGTCCGAAATCATGTGCTTGGCCACCGAGTCCCGCATGACCTCGGCAATGCGCTCGTGCAGCGCCTCAGCCTCGTGCTCGCTGTTCACCGGCCGAGGCGTGAACACCGGCTTGAAGTACCGGTTGAACAACACCTGCCCACCAGGCGAAACCTTGAACGAGGTCCCAGACTCAACCCGCCGAACAGCCTTGTGCAACGACTCGGGCTCCGGCACGTACTGCAACACCAAGTAATGCTGCAGCGCGGTCTGATCCAGCTCCTGACTGATCCCCAGCACACCAGTCAACTGCAACAGCGACTTCTTCTCCGACGAGAACGCCACCCCACCAGGCCCAGCAGCCCAGAACAACGGCTTGATGCCAAACGGATCCCGCGCGCCAAAAACCACCCGCTCCTGCGCGTCCCAGATCATGAAGGCGAACATGCCGCGCAACTTCTTGACCCAGTCAGCCCCGCGATAGTGATACCCGGCGACGATCGACTCGCCGTCCCCCTGCGTCTTGAACTGCGCCCCGAAATGCAGCGCCAGCTCAGCCCGCAACTCCTTGTAGTTGTAGATCTCCCCGTTGAAGTTCAACGTGTACCGAGTCGGGTTCTCCGGCGGCCCCCACACCAACGGCTGGTGGGAGTGGTCCAAGTCGATGAACCCGAGCCGGTTGAACCCGTAAACAACCTCAGCATCAGCCCAGGTGTCCTGCTCGTCGGGCCCACGGTGCCGCTGGCAGCGCAGCGCTGCGGCCACAGAGCCACGCGCGGAGACCGCAGCGGCTTCGGTGGAACAGATGAGTCCGAGCACTCCGCACACGTGAAATCGCACCTCGTAGTTCGCTGTGGCTGAAAACCCAGTATGCCCGTGCACAAATCGGGCACTTCCCGCAGCCTGAGGACGCGCGAGCCCCAGGTCAGGTTCACCGCAACGGCGAAGCCGACACCCAAGCCGATGGCGCAGCCGCCCGGTCGCACACAGCAAAGGGGCGCCTCCTGCCCACAGGAAGCGCCCCATCCGCAAAAGTCCTACGGAGCTACTCGCTCCAACGTCCACCCATCCCGCCCCAACCGGAACCTCAACCGGTCATGCATCCGATCCCGCCGCCCCTGCCAGAACTCGACCTCCTCAGGCCGAATCCGCCACCCACCCCAGTGCGGCGGCACAGGAATCTTCTCGGTGTCGGCGAACTGCCGCTCGATCTTGTGCAGGGCGGACTCCAAAGTGGACCGCCCCCCGACCACCCGAGACTGCGGCGAAGCCCAGGCCCCGATCTGCGACCCCCGAGGCCGGGAGTTCCAGTACTCGGCGGTCTCCACGGGCCCGACCTTCTCGACCACCCCACGCACATGCGCCTGACGCTGCATCGCGAACCACGGGAACGTGGCGGAGGCGTACCGAGTAGCCATCAGATCGTGCGACTTGTTCGACGTGTAGTTGGTGAAGAACACCAACCCCCGAACATCCAGCCCCTTAGCCAACACGGTCCGCGACGACGGCCGACCCTTCGTGTCGGTGGTCGCGAGCACCATCGCGTTCGGCTCCGGCAAGCCGGCTCCGGAAGCCTGGTCGAGCCACAGCTGGAGCTGTTCATGCCAGGTGGCGGCAAGCTCCGACTCGCTGAGCGAGCCCTGCTCGTAGGACACGCGCATCGCGGGGAGTGCGATGTTCGTGGTCTCCGTCATCGGCGAACCTCCAAGTGGCGGCAGAACTCGTGGTCCCTGGACCCGCGACCATACGCACGGCGAACGGATCCCGAAACCGCCTGCGTGGTGATGGCGACCACCTGAACGGTGACTGTCCGTACAAAGAACAGTTCTGTATCGAGTCCGTGATCGAGTCAGATGGCGTCGAGCACACGTGTGACCGTGACCACGTCATCACCCAGTGCGGTGGCAAGGGTTCCGCCCGCTGCCAACGGAACGACGCTCCACCACTCACCGCCACCCGGCGCGCGCGCTTCCTCGTCCAGCATCAGCGACGTTCCGACGACGCGCTTGCCGGCCAGCCCGGCGGGAGACGAGTCGGCCGACGCGTCGCCGACCATCAGCTGTTGGTGCAACAACGGCTTGCCGCAACGGGTTGCACGGACCGATGTGGACAAAGATCCGGACTTCTCGCCCGCCCTGCCGAGCACCAGAACCTCGCGCAACAGCAACTCTGCGTGACCGTCCAATTCGGCCTCCACCACGGCGGTGTGGTGCGCGCGCTCGGTCACCACGGTGGGCTCCGGCAGATAGCGAACCGAGCCCTCCACCGAAAACCTCACCGCGGACGAGGAGGGCAAACCGGTCGGACCGGGCAGCATCAACGTCGCCGCCACGCCGCGCAGATCGAGCGACGCGCCGGGACCGACTTCGACCGCGAGCTCCAACGAGTCACCACCGAGTGGCGACGTCACGGAACTGACGAGGTGCACCAATGCGACCGGCCCCACGCGCCGAGCAGGCACCAACGTCAACGGCGCCTGAGACCGCAGGACTCGCACAACGCTGTTGCCGTGCGAGTCCAACGACACCACCAGACGTGCTGAAGCCTTCACAGCTGGGCCAGCACCCACTTGGCGACCTCGGGCGCGTCCGGCGTCTCAACCAGCGACTGGGCGATGACCGGCAACTCGCCGCGCATCCGGTGCGCGTCCGAGATCATCACGTCCATGTCCGCGCCGACGAACGGTGCCAGGTCGATCTTGTTGATCACCAGCAGGTCCGCGGTCGTGACGCCGGGACCGCCCTTGCGCGGCACCTTGTCGCCGCCGGCCACGTCGACCACGAAAATCTGCCGGTCCACGAGTCCGCGCGAGAACACCGCCGTCAGGTTGTCCCCGCCGCTCTCGATGATCACCAGATCGAGCCCGGAGAACCGGTGCTCCAACCTCTCCACCGCGTCCAGGTTCGCGGTGATGTCGTCGCGGATCGCGGTGTGCGGGCAACAGCCCGTCTGCACGGCCTCGATGCGCGACGGGTCCAGCACGCCCGCGCGACGAAGGAAGTCCGCGTCCTCGGTCGTGTAGATGTCGTTGGTGACGACCGCCAACTCCAGCTGTGACCCCAAAGCGCGGCACAACGCGGCGGTCAGCGCGGTCTTGCCGCTGCCGACCGGACCGCCGATGCCGATCCGCGGCGCGGCACCGTGGTGGTGATCATGCGGGTCGGGCCCGTGGTTAGCTCCCAAAGAGACGCACCCCTTCACGTCGAACATGTGCCTCGGCGAGAAGATCCAAGGCAGGTGAACCGAGCGCGGGCAGTTCCTTGCACGCCCGCGCGGCGACGTCCTCGACGGGAAGCGCCGCCACGATCGCGTTGACCCCGAACGGGTCCAGTCCGAGCAACCTGACCGCCGCCGACGCCGGTCCGCTGACGGCCAGGTAAGCACAGGTCAGAGCCGCTTCATACGGCTCACCGACCAGCACGCCGATCACCAGCGGCTGATGCGGATCCCTGGGCAGCGCAGCGAGCCGCGCCGAGGGCCACGCTCGCCGCGCGGCACGCAACATCCCGCGCCCCTGCGCCCGCGAAGCCTCGCGCTGAGCCGGCGACGGCGTGCGCGCGTCCAGCTCCGCGTCCAACACGTCCAGGTCCTCACCGCGAGCCGCCGCGGCCGCGAACCCGGCCGCCAGCAGCCCTGCCGTGAGCAGTCGGCCGTGCAGGAACGACTCCAGCGACGGCTCGTCGACGACCAACCCGCGCGCGGCGGCCTCTTCCAGGCCGCCGGAGTGCACGTGTCCGCCGCCGGGGAACCGGGAGTCGGCGAGGATCAGCGCGGTCAGCATCAGAACAGGAAATACCGTTGGGCCATCGGCAGTTCCGCGACCGGCGAGGGCTCCACGAGTGAGCCGTCGACGTGCACGGCGAAGCTGTCCGGATCCACCCGCACGTCCGGCATCGCGTCGTTCAGCACCATGTCCGCCTTGGTGACCGAGCGCGTGGACGACACCGGCAGCACCCGCCGCGCGTACCGATCGGAGATCCCGGCCTCGATCGCCTCGGGCGCGACGAAGAACACCGAAGACGCAGCCCCGGCCGTGGCACCGAACATCGGCCGCGCCCACACCGGTTGCGGCGTCGGGATCGAGGCGTTGGCGTCACCCATGGCGCCCCACGCGATGAACCCGCCCTTCAGCACCACCGACGGCCGCACGCCGAAGAACTTGGGCTCCCACAACACCAGGTCGGCGAGCTTGCCGACCTCGACCGAACCGACCTCGGACGCGATCCCGTGCGCCACCGCGGGGTTGATCGTGTACTTCGCGACGTAGCGCTGGGCCCGCAGGTTCGAGTCCATCGACCGCCGCGACGACATCACGTGCGCGGTCTGCCAGGTCCGGATGATCACCTCGCCGACCCGTCCCATCGCCTGCGAGTCGGACGAGATCATCGAGATCGCGCCCAGGTCGTGCAGCAGGTCCTCGGCCGCGATCGTGGTCGGCCGGATGCGGGACTCCGCGAACGCCAGGTCCTCCGGCACGGACGGGTTGAGGTGATGGCACACCATCAGCATGTCGAGGTGTTCTTCGAGCGTGTTGACGGTGTGCGGGCGGGTCGGGTTCGTCGACGACGGCAGCACATTGGGCAGCGAGACGACCCGGATGATGTCCGGCGCGTGCCCGCCACCGGCACCCTCCGAGTGGTAGGCGTTGATCGACCGGCCACCGATGGCGTCCACTGTGGACTCCAGGAACCCGGCCTCGTTCAGCGTGTCCGTGTGGATCGCGACCTGCACGCCGGACTCGTCCGCGACCCGCAGGCAGGCGTCGATCGCGGCGGGCGTGGTGCCCCAGTCCTCGTGCAGCTTGAACCCGCCGGCGCCGCCCACGAGCTGCTCGCGCAACCCCTCGACCGAAACCGTGTTCCCCTTGCCCAGCAACAGCACGTTGATCGGCATGTGGTCCATCGACGTCAGCATGCGGTCGAGGTACCAGGCACCCGGCGTGACCGTGGTGGCCTTGGTGCCCTCCGCCGGACCGGTGCCGCCACCGATCAGCGTCGTCAGCCCGGACGCCAGCGCCTCGTCGACGATCTGCGGGCAGATGAAGTGCACGTGGCAGTCGATGCCGCCGGCGGTCAGGATCTTGCCGTTGCCGGACAGGATCTCCGTGGACGGCCCGATCACCAGCGACGGGTGCACCCCGTCCATCGTGTCCGGGTTGCCCGCCTTGCCGATCGCGACGATCCGGCCGTCCCGCACGCCGACGTCGGCCTTGACCACACCCCAGTGGTCGAGGATCACCGCACCGGTGATGACCAGATCAGGAGCGCCCTCGGCCCGGGTCGCGACGCCCTGGCCCATCGACTCGCGGATCACCTTGCCGCCGCCGAAGATCACCTCGTCGCCCGACCCCGCACCGCGCGAACGGTCCTCGGTGACCTCGATGAACAGGTCGGTGTCGGCGAGCCGGATCCGGTCGCCGACGGTCGGCCCGAGCAGTTCGGCATAGCGCTCGCGGTCGATCATCGCTGCAACCCCCGGACAATCCTCAAGCCTGCCAACGGAACCAGCGTGACCTCGCGTTCGACGCCCGGCTCGAACCGGACGGCGGTGCCCGCCGGGATGTCCAGCCGGTAGCCGAACGCGGCCTCCCGGTCGAACTCCAGCCCCGTGTTGACCGAGGCGAAGTGGAAGTGCGATCCGACCTGGACGGGCCGGTCGGCGACGTTGACCACCACCATCCTCACCCGCGGACGGCCGGGGTTCAGCTCGACGGGCTCGGAGCCGACGACCACCTCACCCGGCGCCGGACCGGCGGAGGGCGCGATCGGGTGGTGCACCGTGACGAGCTTCGTGCCGTCCGGGAACGTCGCCTCGACCTGCACCGAGTCGATCATCTCCGGCACCCCGCGCATGACCTGCTCCGGCGCGAGAACGGTGCGGCCGCTCTCCATCAGGTCGCTGACCGTGCGGCCGTCCCTGGCGCCTTCCAGCACGTGGTCGGTGATCAACGCGACGGCTTCGGGGTAGTTGAGCAGCACCCCTCGTTCCAACCGGCGGCGGGCCACGTCGGCGGCGACGTGCACAAGGAGCTTGTCGCGTTCATGCGGCGTCAGATGCACGGCTCAGTTCTATCACCCGAAAGGCCGATACCGCAGAGTGGAAACACGCCCGAAACACGGTGCACGCGGGGAGCTTTCGTTCGCTTGGAGAGCACGCGAGGGCCCCGCGTGCCCGGCAGTGTCCACCGATCGGATGACATCCGGAGTCGGCCACGAGGTCGTCCCGTGGGAAAGGGCGGTAGAAGCAGGATTTACCCCATGAACGCGATCCGAGTGAGGGGCCTCCGGAAGGCCTACAAGGGCCACCAGGCGGTGGCAGGGGTGGACCTCGACGTCGCACGAGGCGAGGTGTTCGCGGTCCTCGGACCGAACGGCGCCGGCAAGACCACGAGCGTGGAGATCCTGGAGGGGCACCGCGACCGGGACGGTGGCGAGGTGAGCGTGCTGGGCGTCGACCCGGCCAAGGGCGGCCGCGAGTGGCGCTCGAAGCTCGGCATCGTCCTGCAGAGCGCGACGGACGCCGCGACGCTCACGGTGCGCGAGGCCGTACAGCACTACGCCAAGTACTACGCCGACCCGCGGGACCCGGAAGAGATCATCGACCTGGTCGGGCTCACCGAGAAGGCCAAGGCCCGCGCCGGCACGCTCTCCGGTGGCCAGCGGCGCCGGCTCGACGTGGCGCTCGGCATCATCGGCCGCCCCGAACTGGTGTTCCTCGACGAGCCGACCACCGGCTTCGACCCCGAGGCGCGCCGCCAGTTCTGGGGCCTGATCAAGCTGCTGGCCGCCGAGGGCACCACGATCCTGCTGACCACGCACTACCTCGACGAGGCCGAGGCGCTCGCCGACCGCGTCGCCGTGCTGGCCGGCGGCAAGATCGTCGCCGAGGGCACGCCCCAGACGCTGGGCGGCCGCGCGCACGCCGACGCCACGGTCCGGTGGCTGAGCGACCGCGGCTACACCGAGATCAAGACTTCCGAGCCCACCAAGGCGATCGCCGAGCTGTCCCGCGACGGCGAACTGGCCGAGCTCACCGTCACCCGCCCGTCGTTGGAAGACGTCTACCTGGAGCTGATCAAATGACCACCGCGGTTGCTCTGCCCGGAACCCTTTCGCTCGGTCTCACGAGGGGTGCGACCGAGCTGCGGGAGTTCTTCCGGCAGAAGGAAAACCTCATCTTCACGGTGTCGCTGCCGGCGATCCTGATGCTGCTGCTCGGCACGGTCTACGTGCACGAAGCCGCACAGGGCCAGATGTTCGCGGCGAGCATGATCGGCGCCGGCATCATCTCGACGTCGTTCGTGGGCCTGGGCATGAGCGTCGTGGCCGACCGCGAGGACGGCACGCTGAAGCGCCTGCGCGGCACACCGATGCCGTTCACGTCCTACTTCATCGGCAAGATCATCCTGGTCTTCGTGTCGAGCCTGGTCGAGGCCGTGCTGCTGCTGACCGTCGCGATCCTGCGGTTCGACGTCGAACTGCCGTCCACCGCCGAGAAGTGGTTCACGTTCGGCTGGGTGTTCGTGCTCGGCGTCATCTCCTGCTCGCTGATCGGTGTCGCGCTCAGCTCGATCGCGAAGTCCACCCGGAACGCGGCGGGCGTGCTGAACCTGCCGTACATCGTGTTGCAGTTCCTGTCAGGTGTCTTCATCAGCACGGCGGCACTGCCGGACTCCCTGCGGGTGACGGGTTCGCTCTTCCCGCTCAAGTGGGTGTGTCAGGGTTTCCGCTCGGTGTTCGCACTGAACGACGGCTACGCGGTCATGGAGGCGGCGGGATCATGGGAGCTCGGGAAGATCGCGCTGGTGCTGGGGGCGTGGACGATCGGCGGCCTGGTGCTGGTGGCGCGAACGTTCCGCTGGACCAGCACAACCAACTGATCACCTGGTACGTGCTCTTCGCGATCACCCAGGTCACCGCACTGGTGCTCATCCTGATCGACAACAACAGCCTCGCCGACCGCCTGTCGTCGGCGGGGCTGTTGTGCCTGAACGGTCTGTGGTTCGTGCTCTACGGCAGGCGGCTGGTGGTCCGCGGGGACGACGACTGGCACGGGTTCGTCTACGCGGCGGGCTCGCTCGTGACGTTCGCCCCCGCGGTCTGGTTCAGCGGCAACGCGACCTTCGCGCTGTTCGGCCTGGTCCCGCAGATCTACATGGTGCTACCGCTCGCGTGGGCGTTCGTCCCGATGGTGTTGTTCGTGCTGACGCCGCAGATCCTCACCTGGGCGGCGGGTGCCTCCTCGTCCCTGCCGTGGGCGGCGGCCCTGCTGATCATCGGCTTCTCCCAGGCGTTCGGCTGGGCGATCAGCCGGATCGCCACCCAGAACCAGCAGCGCGGCGAGCTGCTGGAACGCATCGAGCAACTGACCATCGAGGCCGAGCGGGCGCGGTGGTCGGCGGACATCCACGACACGCTGGCGCAGGGCTTCACGTCGATCATCACGCTGCTGCAGGGCGCGCAGCCGAACGTCGAACTGGCGCTGCAGACCGCGCGGGAGAACCTGCGAGAAGCTCGCGCGCTGGTCGCGTCGAACGCACCGTCGCCTTTGGACGGTTCGTCGTTGGAGGACGCGTTGCGGCGGCTGGTTTCCGGGGTTTCGCTGCCGTCGACGTTCCGGGTCATCGGAGATCCGGTGGCACTGCAGACTTCTGTTGACGTGGTGCTGCTGCGGACCGTGCAAGAGGCGCTGAACAACGTGGCGCGGCACTCCGGGGCGACGCGGGTGGACGTGGTGATGAGGTTCGACTCCGATGGTGTTTCGTTGGAGGTGCGCGACGACGGCCGCGGGTTCGGCGACGCGCCGGAGGGGTTCGGCCTGCGGGGCATGCGTGCCCGGCTGGAACAGGTGGGTGGAACGCTGTCGTTGTCGAACGACGACGGAGCGTCCGTGCTGGTGGAGGTGCCGCTGTGATCAGGATTCTGCTGGTGGACGACCACCCCGTGGTTCGCCAGGGGCTGCGCGGGATGCTCGTGGCCGACGATCTGGAGGTCGTCGGCGACGCCGGTTCGGGCGCCGAGGCGATCGAGAAGGCGGCCTCGCTGCGTCCGGACGTCGTGCTGATGGACCTGCGGATGCCCGAAATGGACGGAGTCGCCGCGACCGCGAAGATCGTCGGAACCGGACCGCGCGTGCTGGTGCTGACGACGTACGAGACCGATTCGGACATTCTTCGCGCGGTCGAGGCCGGCGCGTCCGGCTATTTGCTGAAGGACTCGACCACCGAGGACCTCATCGCGGCGATCCGGGCGGCCTCGCGCGGCGAGACCGTGCTGGCGCCGTCGATGGTCGCGAAGGTCGTCGGCCAGGTCCGCACACCGCCGCTGTCCGCGCGCGAGGCCGAGGTGTTGCGGCTGGTCGCGAAGGGTATGTCCAACGTCGAGATCGGACGGACGCTGTTCATCTCGGAGGCGACCGTGAAGACCCACTTGTTGCGGGTGTTCAACAAACTGGGCGTGTCCGACCGGACGGCGGCGGTCACCACTGCGATGGATCGCGGCATGCTGCGGTAACAACCCGCCGTCACGCGATTAGTGCACAGTGGTGAAAGAGCCGGAAAGCCCGGCGGCCGTTCGAGTGTCCCCCTCCGACGAACCCGGTATCGGCGCAACAATCTGTTCATTCGACTATCACGGGCAGTCGTCGACGCTGTTCGCAACATCAGTCGGGGGGACAGGTGCTGCGAGAGACGATTCTTTTCCTGGAGGAATTTCTCCATGGTCACGGCGCGTCCGCTGTGGTCAAAGCCGTGGTGGGCATCATGTCGTTCGCCGTGCTCCTGGGCGCGGCACTCGGCAGCACAGCGGTCAAGTCAGGCGCACTGGTAACCGTCGTACTGCTCATCACGATCGCCGGAATCGCCCTGGTGGTGGCCCGTCGGAACGACCGGCGGGAACTCGCGGCGCAGCAGGAGTTGCTGTCGCGCTACTGCAACGAGCTCGACAAAACGCGGCCCGGCTATCAGATTCTCGAATGGAAGGAGACCATCGTCGTCGGTGAGCGTGGTGACGCGCACACGAAGTTGACGGTCAAGCTTCGTCCACTGGGCACGGATCTGCTGTTCGTGCGCCTGAAGTTCGGCTGCGGCTGGCCCCAGCCGGCGAAGTACCGCCGCCAGGTCGAGATGGCGGTGCGCAGCCTGCTCGTGGACGGCTCTCCCGGAACAACGCTGCACAAGACGCTGTCCTGGCCCAAAGACGGAACGGTGGCAGCGGTGATTCACTTTCACGAACCACCGCGTCAGGATTCGGAAATCTCGTTCACGGTCGAACTGGATTGGCCGAGACGATGCCTGCCGCTCGCGGAAGGGTCGCCAGACGAGTTCACCCTCATGTTCGCCCAACCGGTCACGCACGCCGTGTACCGAATCGTCCTGCCCACCGGCACCGATGTCTACCTGGAACCGATCGGACCACTCGACGGGGGTTACGACCTGCGCAAGGAGCAGGACGACCTGAACAGGCGAACGATCACCCTGGAGTTGTTCGACCCGCCTGTCCGACATCGCGTCGGGGCACGGCTGGAACTCAGAAAAGACCAGCGTGCGGTCTCACGTCGCTGACGGCCGGCGGATCAGTCGTCCTCATCCGTGGTGCCGCTGTTCCCACCCATGGCCGCACACATCCGCAACAATGAAGTAACCCTCCGTGACTAATTTACGAGTTCAGGTTGCGGACCGTACAGAACTCTCGCGCCATGATCAACTCCGGGTGGGCCGGTCACGTGAGCCACGACACCCGGCCGACATGCCCCGGCTACCCGCCTGCAACACTGTGAACTCCGGCAACGGCGCCGGTCAGGTCCACTTCAAGTCCGATCGCCCCGGAGGCGTGACCACATGACCCAGACCGCCGATCCGACCTCGTTGGTGCTTCCCGCCGAGCTCAAGCCGTCCGACGGCCGCTTCGGCTGCGGACCGTCCAAGGTGCGTCCCGAGGCCGTCGCGGCCCTCGCGTCCGAAGGTGCGGCGCTGCTCGGCACGTCCCACCGGCAGAAGCCCGTCAAGAACCTCGTCGGTCGCGTCCGCTCCGGACTGCGCGAGCTGTTCCAGCTGCCGGACGGCTACGAGGTCGTGCTCGGCAACGGTGGCACCACGGCGTTCTGGGACGCGGCGTCGTTCGGCCTGGTCCGCGAGACCGCGCAGCACTTCACCAACGGTGAGTTCTCCTCCAAGTTCGCGAAGGTCACCCAGACCGCGCCGTTCCTGAAGGACTCGCTGGTCACCAAGGCCGAGCCGGGCACCGCGCCCGAACTGTTCTACGCCGAGGGTGCCGACCTGGTCGGCTGGGCGCAGAACGAGACCTCGACCGGTGTCGCGATGCCCGTCACCCGCATCGAGGGTGCCGGCGACGCGCTGATCGCGATCGACGCCACGTCCGGCGCCGGTGGCCTGCCGGTCAAGGCCGAGGACTTCGACGTCTACTACTTCGCGCCGCAGAAGTCGTTCGCGAGCGACGGTGGCCTGTGGCTCGCGCTGATGTCGCCCGCGGCGCTGGCCCGCGTCGAGGAGCTCAAGGACCGCTGGGTGCCGGAGTTCCTGTCGCTGCCGACCGCGCTCGACAACTCCACCAAGGACCAGACGTACAACACGCCGTCGGTCGCCACGCTCTTCCTGCTGGCGCACCAGATCGACTGGATCAACGGCAACGGCGGCCTCGACTGGTCGGTCGCGCGCACCAAGGACAGCAGCGACCGCCTGTACTCGTGGGCCGAGAAGACCGCGTACACCACGCCGTACGTCGAGAAGGCCGCTGACCGCTCGCAGGTCGTCGGCACGATCAACTTCTCGGACGACGTCGATGCGGCTGTCGTGGCGAAGGTGTTGCGCGCCAACGGGATCGTCGACGTCGAGCCGTACCGCAAGCTCGGCAAGAACCAGCTGCGGGTCGCGATGTTCCCGGCCATCGAGCCGAACGACATCACGATCCTCACGCAGGCCATCGACTGGGTCGTCGGCCAGCTCTGAGTTGTCGATGAAGGGCTCCTTCATCCACGTCAAGTGGATGAAGGAGCCCTTCATCGCTCTCAGGCGAGGGCTTCGGTGGGCGACTGGCGAGCCGCCCGCACCGCCGGGTAGACGCCGGCGATGGCGCCGATGAGCACGGCCGCGCCCACTCCCCCGAGCAGGGCGGGCCACGGTAGTGCCGCCGGCCACTTCTGGCTGATCGAGTAACCAGCCGTGACCGCGATCCCGACGACCACCCCTACGAGGCCGCCGAGACCGGACAGCAGCACCGACTCGGTGAGGAACTGCCACCTGATCTGCCGCCGGGTCGCCCCGAGCGCCCGCCGCAGACCGATCTCCCTGCGCCGTTCCAGCACCGAGATCACCATCGTGTTCGCCACGCCGACGCCACCCACCAACAACGCGACCCCGCCCAGTCCCAGGAAGAGCGCGTTGTAGCTGTTCTCCGCGATCTGCTGCGCGGCCAGCGCGTCCGACGGCCGGGACACCTTCACCTCGTTGGACTGCTGAGGGTTCAGCGTCGGGCCGAGCAGCTTGCGGACGTTGTCCACCTGCTCCTTGTCGGTCCGCACGTACACGGTGCTCGGGCTGCCGTCGAACCCGAACGCCTCCTTCGCCGCCTCCCAGCCGATCAGCGCGGCCCGGTCGATCTCCGGCGACAACGGCAGCGGCGCGAGGATCCCGACGACGCTGAACCACTGCCCGTCGATCCACACCTGCGCGCCGACGCGCTCGATGCCCAGCCGGGACGCCGCGGTCGAGCCGAGCACGATGGACTTCTCGCCGGGCTCCAGCCAGCGGCCCTTGTCGACCTTGGCCTCCAGCACCTTCAACAGGTCCTTGTCCGCGGCGGCCACCCGCAGCCCCAGCGTGTCGCTGGACGGCACGAGGTCGGTCTTGCGCACGTTGGCCGAGATGCTGCCGGTGGCGCTCGCTCCCGTCACCGCGCCGATCCGGCGGGCCATCGGCACCGCGGTCTCGGGCAGCTTGGCGTCACCGCCACCGAACGTCTGACCGGGCGCGGCGGTCAATAGGTTCGTGCCGAGCGTGGCGAGCTTGTCGCGCAACGCCTGCCCGCTCGACGCCGGAATGCCGATCACGGCCACCAGCGCGGCGATGCCGATCGCGATGCCCAGCGCCGACAGGACGGCGCGCATCGGCCGGGTGCGCATTCCGAAGAACCCGAGGCGCAACAGGTCCATCAGACGATCACCCCGTCGCGGACCTCGACGCGACGCGGTGCCCGTGCCGCGACGTCGCGGTCGTGCGTGATCAGCACGACCGTGGTGCCGTCGGAGTTGAGGCCCTCCAACAGTTCCAGCACACCGGCGCCGTTGCGGGTGTCCAGGTTCCCGGTCGGCTCGTCGGCCAGCAGGATCCCCGGCGTGTTCACCACCGCGCGGGCGATGGCGACGCGCTGGCGTTCACCACCGGACAGCTCGTGCGGCTTGTGCAGCGCCCGGTGGATCAACCCGACTCTGTCCAAAGCGGACATCGCCAGGGCCCGCCTCTTGTGCCGCGGCACGCCCGCGTAGACCAGACCGGCGGCGACGTTCTCGATCGCCGACAGCCCGTCGGTGAGGAAGAACTGCTGGAACACGAACCCGATCGTGCGCGCTCGCAGAGCCGACAAGGCGTTGTCCGACAACGAGGACACGTCGTGGCCGTCGATCTCGACCTTGCCGGTGGTCGGCTTGTCCAGCGTGCCCATCAGGTGCAGCAGCGTGGACTTGCCGGAGCCGGACGGGCCGACGATCGCGAGCATCTCGCCGCCCCCGACGGTCAGCGACACGTCCCGCAACGCCTGCACGCCACCGGGATACGTCCGCGAGGCGTGGTCGATGGTGATCACTCGGTGGTCACCACCTTCATGCCCTCGCGCAGGCCCTCGCCGGTGACCTCGACCTGCCCCTTGGCGAACAGGCCGACGGTGACCTTGATGATCCTGCGGTCCTCGGTCTCGACGCCGTAGCCGCCCTCGGCCAGCGCGAGCAGCGCGCCGATCGGCACCGCGAGCACGTTCTGCTTCTTGCCGACCGTGAACACCGTCGAGACGGTGGCGGAGTCGACGCCCTCCGCGGCGGCCGGGTCGTCCACGGCGATGGTCAGCACCAGCTTCGGCTTCTGGTCCATGCCGTTGCCGGCGGTCTTCGTGACGGACTGGATGGTGCCGGTGGTGGGCTTGCCGCCGGGGATCGACAACTCGACCTTCTCGCCGACCTTCGCGAGGCGCTGCTTGTTGGTCTCCAGCTCGACGGTGACGGCGCGCTCGGTGCCGGTGACCTTCATCAGGTCGCCGGCCGCGGGTGCGCCGAGCTGGGCGGCAAGCGCCGACACGCGGATCGCGCCGGGTTGCACGATGACGTCGCCCTGGCCGAGTTTGCCGTTCTGCTCCAGCCCCAGGGCCTTCTGCCACTTCTTGATGGCGGAGGCGGTGTAGGAGGTGAACTTCTCGTCGGGGGTGCCGAAGTCGTTGAACCCCAACGCGGCGAGGTTCTCCTCGACGACTTTGACGTCGGGCCCGTTCGGCATGCCCGCTTCGAGATCGCGGTAGAGCGGCAACGAGCCGTAGAACAACGGCACGGGCTTCGCGTCCGACCAGTACACCGGCTTGCCGCGGTCGACGACCGCGCCCTGTTCCGGCAGACCCGTGATCGTGCCTCCTTTGCGGCCGGCCAGCGCTCGTTCGGCGCCGTGGCCGAGTTGCCCGGAAACGGACTGCTGGTCGGCGAGGTTGGTCTTCTTCACCGGGGCGGTCTTGGCCGGTTCGGCCTTGGGCGGCTCGGCGTTCGCCTGGTTCGACGCGACTCTGGTGAGGACGACGACACCGCCGGTGCCGAGCAGGACGGCCGCGATGATCGCGGTGATGATGACCTGGCGTTTCACTTGCCCTCCACCGGAGCAACGCCCGCCATCTGGAACTCCATGCCGCAGTCCTTCATGTCCTGCTTGACCTTCTCGTCACCGAGATCGAGCGACAGCGTCTCGTTCTGGCCACCGTTGCCCTCGAAGTTCGGGTCGGGCCAGTTGTGTCCCTTGTCCCGCATGCACTTCGCCTGCTGGCGCATCTTGTCCTGCTCCTCGGGCGACGGCGGCTTGTACTCGCCGCCGTTGGGCAGGAACTGCTTGCACGCGTTGTGCGCGGTCTCGAACTTGCCCGCCTGGCCGTCGGCGCCGGCTTGGTCGGCCGGCATCGCGCGCATCACGACACCGCCCTTGCCGTCGTCCTGCGGATCCGGCATGTCCACGCCGTTGTCCCGCATGCACTGGGCGAACTTGACCATGTCGCCCGTGTCGTCCTTCTTCGCGTTGCCCTCGTCCTGTTTGTTGCCGCAGGCGACGAGGGCCAGCAGCAGGGCGAGCAGCACTGGGATGGATTTCTTCACGGCGACAGGTCTACGGAGGGCGTCATTCGACGGCGCTAAGCAAAAGTCTTTATCCGGCGCTTATCTGCCGTTCACGGAAAATAGGTGTCATGCGCGTGCTGGTGGTCGAGGACGAACAGCTGCTCGCGGACACGGTCGCCGAGGGGTTGCGCAGGTTCTCGATGGCGGTCGACGTCTGCTACGACGGTGAAGCGGCGTTGGAGCGGGTGGGAGTGCACGCGTACGACGTCGTCGTGCTGGACCGCGACCTGCCGCTCGTCCACGGCGACGAGGTGTGCAAGGCGGTGCACGCGACCGGTGGCGAGGCACGGGTGTTGATGCTGACCGCGGCGGCCGAGGTGGACGACCGGGTCGCCGGGCTCGGGCTGGGCGCCGACGACTACCTGACCAAGCCGTTCGCGTTCGCCGAACTGGTGGCGCGGGTGCAGGCACTGGGCCGCCGGGCCCGGCCCGCGCTGCCGCCGGTGCTCGAAACCGCGGGGGTGACGCTGGACCTGCCGCGGCACCAGGCATCGCGGGACGGGAAGTTCCTGCCGCTGTCCCCGAAGGAGTTCGCCGTGCTGGAGGTGCTGATGCGGGCGCAGGGCAACGTCGTGAGCGCGGAGGAGCTGTTGGAGAAGGCCTGGGACGAGCACGCCGACCCGTTCACCAACGCCGTGCGGGTGGCGGTGATGACGCTGCGCCGCAAGCTGGGCGCGCCGCAGGTCATCCAGACCGTGCCCGGCGCCGGCTACCGGTTCGGCTCGTGAGGCTGCGGACCAGGCTGACGGCCTGGTACGCCGGGGTGTTCCTGATCGCGGGCGTCGCGCTGATCGGGCTGAACTACTGGCTGCTCGCCGAGTGGATGCCGCTGGAAGGGGTGGCGGCCACCAGGGCCTTTCCCACCGACCCGTACGGGGCCTACGCGACGGTCGAGGCGGCGCAGCTGCCCGCCGACACCGTGGTGGTCACCGGCGAGCAGTTGAAGGCGAGCACGATGAGCACGGTGCTGTGGCAGTCGATCGTCGCGCTGCTGGTGGCGGCGGTGATCGCCGTGTGGCTCGGCTGGGTGGTGGCCGGGCGGGTGCTGGCGCCGTTGCACGAGATCACCACGACCGCGCACCGGCTGGAGGCGACGCGGCTGGACCAGCGGATCGAGCTGGACGGGCCACCGGACGAGCTCAAGGATCTCGCGGACACCTTCGACGGGATGCTCGACCGGCTCGCGTCGTCGTTCGACAGCCAGAAGCGGTTCGTCGCGAACGCCTCGCACGAGCTGCGCACGCCGTTGGCAGTGCAACGGACGTTGATCGAGGTGGCGCTCGGCGATCCCGGCGCGTCGGAGGAGATCCGCCGTCTCGGAGCGCATCTGCTCGACACGAACGAGCGCAGCGAGAAGCTCATCGACGGGTTGCTGCTGCTTGCACGCAGTGACCGCGGGCTGGCCACGCGGGAGCTGGTCTGGCTGGACGAGACGATCGAGGACGAGGTCGAGTCGTGCGCGGCGCTGGCGGCTTCGAAGGAGGTCACGTTCGACGTCTCGGTGCGGCCGTACCTCGTCGAGGGTGATCCGGTGCTGCTGGCTCAACTCATCGGAAACCTGCTGCGCAACGCCGTGCTCTACAACAAACCTGGCGGGACCGTGGCCGTCCGGCTTGATCAGGAACTCGTGGTCTCGAACACCGGGCCGACCGTGCCGGCGGAGGCCGTGCCCGGCCTTTTCGAACCGTTCCGGCGGCTGCGCGACCGCGTCGGAACCGCCGGATCCGGCCTCGGGTTGTCGATCGTGCGGTCTGTCGCGCGGGCCCATCAGGGTTCAGTGAAGGCTCGTCCGAACGGGGGAGGCGGCCTGGTGGTCCAGGTGAATCTTCCGGAAACCGGCGTGCGACAGCCCTCGTGAACTGGCAAGATCACGTTGAGATATCGGCGAGTCTCCCACTGATGGACGGCTCGTTGTCCTAACGTTGTCTGCTGGCGAGGTGCGAATTCAGGGAGGCCACGATGCGAGCGCTGCGAGTCATCGGGCTCGACGAGGACGGCAAGTCCGTCATCCTCGAGGACCCCGAAAACCGCGGCGAGCGCTTCACGCTCCCCGCTGACGAGCGCCTCAGGGCGGCCCTGCGCGGTGACCTGGCGCGCCTCGGCCAGATGCAGATCGAGTCCGGCGAGGCCCTCATGCGGCCGCGCGAGATCCAGGCGCGCATCCGCGCCGGTGAGTCGATCGAGCAGGTCGCGGCTGCCGCGGGCATGCCGACGCACCGGATCGAGCGCTTCGCCTACCCCGTGCTGCTGGAGCGTTCGCGCACGGCCGACCTGGCCCAGCGCGCACACCCGGTGCGCGAGGACGGCCCGGACGTGCAGACGCTCGGCGAGGTCGTCGCGCACTCGTTCGGCCTGCGCGGGCACGACCTCTCGGACACCTCGTGGGACGCGTGGCGCGGTGACGACGGCCGCTGGATCGTGCAGCTGCACTGGAAGACCGGGCGCTCGGAGAACCGCGCGCACTGGGCGTTCCACCCCGGTGCGCAGGGCGGCACGGTCACGGCGCTGGACGACGCCGCGGTCGACCTGATGGACCCGAATCCGAACCGGACGCTGCGCACGGTGCGTCCGGTGACGCAGCTGGCACGGCAGGCTCTGGAGGCGACTCCGGTGCTGCCCGCCGCTGTTCCGGTCGCGGAGGAGCCCGTACCCGTTCCGGTGCAGGCACCTGCCCCGGCACCCACGCCGGCCCCGGCCCCCGCTCCGGTGGTGGCCGAGAAGCCGGCGCAGGAGAAGCTGCCCGAGCCGGAGCCCGCACCTGCCCCGCCTGCACCACCGGTGAAGAAGGAGCAGGAGCCCGCGGCGGAGAAGCCGGTCCGCAAGGACCCTCCTCCGAAGCGGGGGAAGAAGAACCACCCCATCGTCCCTTCGTGGGAGGACGTTTTACTGGGCGTGCGGTCGAACCGCTGATTGACGCCCACCAGGAGGACTACCAGTGGGACGCCGTGTCGCGCTGGCTGCCGGAGTGGGTGCACTCCTCGGGCTGGCCTGGTGGGGAGTGTTCGAGCTCATCCGCTCGGGCACGGTCTGCACGTTCGAGGACTGGGGCTGCCTCGGCACCTTCGTGATGACCTTGCCGGTCTTCGCGGTGGCGGGGGCGGTCCTGGGCGGGTTCGCACTGCGTTCGCTGAGCGTGTCGCGGGCATGGCTGGTGGCCGTGCCCGCGACCCTCATGGCGGTGATGACCATGGTGTTCCTGCTCGGCCTGCCGTATCTCGGCTTCGCGGTGTTCGCCGCGCTTTACGCGTTGATCGCCGTGCTCACCGCGGCGCGGTGAAGGTGTTGTGGAGAATCTGTGCAGATCACCCTTTTCCGCGCGGTGATCGGATAGTTCTTTGCGCATGTTGTTGCGCACGGTCGTGGGGGCCGTCAGTGGGACGGTGGCCGGCATCGGATTTCTGATGTCGCTCGACGCGCTCACGCGGTACTGCTACGGCGCCGTCGGCCGCAGGGGATGCGGTCCCCCGTTCATGCTGAGGTTCGGGCTGGGCTTCTCGCTCTGGATGATCGTCGCCGCAGCCCTCGTCTACCTGGGGTTCCGGATGCTCCGGCTGGAGCGCGGGTGGTGGGTGGCCGGGATCGGCAGCGGCCTGTGGTTCGTGCTGATCCTGGCGGTCATCTTCCTCAGGACGACCATCGACGGCATGTACCAGGAGGAAGGTCGTCGTTTCCTGGAGATCGGGTACCTGACGGCGGCGGGTGGCGCCTATGCGATCGCCGCTCTGTGCACGAGCCTGTGGCCGGACCTGGTCTGGCGCCGGCGGATCAGCACGCCTCATGGTGAGGTCACCGGTAAGTCGCCATGATCGGCGGTATGAGGGCGGCGATGGCGGCAGTGGTGGGCGCGTTGTGCGGCGCCGGGTGGTTCCTGTCGCTCGAACCGGCCGCGCTGGTGCTGTGCCCGGACAGCGGGCTGCAGTGCGCCACCGAGTTCATGTTGCCGGCCGTGCCGATACTGGTGCTCATCTGGGCGTTGGCAGGGTGGGGACTGCTGCGGCTCGCCCGGTTCTCCCCCGCCTGGCCGGCCGCGGTCGTGGGCATGGCGGGAGCGGTGGTGTTGCTGGTCATCACCTCGTTCAGCCTCAGGTTCGCGCAGGTCCAACTGCCGGAAGGCAGCGGGGTCCTCCTGGTCGCGATCACGGCGGCGGGCGGGTACGCCTTGGCTGCCGTGGTGACCGCTGGTTACGGTGGGCGGCGTGACCGAACAGAGCACCACGGGCAAGACGGGTAGGACAGGACGCCGGCTGTTGTTCCGGGTCGTCCTGTCGATGGCCGTCGGGGCAGGGCTGGTGCTCGGGTGGACCTGGGCGTACGAGTCGGGCTTCCTGAAGTCGTGGCTCGACAGCACGTCGATGTCGACGTTCCTGCTGCTCGTGCTGATCGGGTTGCCGCTCGCGCTGGTGTCGTCGCTGGTGCTGGCCGGGCCGATCCTGTGGATCTTCGGGGTGCGGCCGGTGTGGCCGATCATCCTGCTCGGACCGATCGTGCTGGGCCTCGGCCTCTACTTCAAGGTGCACGAACCCGTCATCGGGTTGTTCACGAACCGGCACCACGCCGAGGCGTTGCTCGCGGCCGTCTCCTACGGACTGGTCGGCCTGTTCACGTTCAAGAGGTCCTAGGGATCTCGTCGAGCAGATTCAGGTCCCAGCCCTCGCGTTCACACCAGTCCTCGGCCTCCTCGCGGGAGACGAACATCGCGTGCCGCGGCCGCGGGCCGGCCAGGTGGTCCCAGCCGTCGGGGGCCAGCACGTAGTTCGCTCCATCGTGTGAGGCGATGAGCCGTCCGTGTGGAAACGCCATCGTCTGCTCGGTTCGCAGAAACCGCGTCATGGTGGTCATCGTGCCCTTGACCTCGACCTAAGTCGAGACAGCAGGCTCCGGTGGGGAGAAAAACCGGATGCTGACTGTCGGTCGTACTTCGTACTTTGGAGACGACCTGGAGGGGGCTCACCACGTGAGCGATCAACGTAACTCGACAATCCGGACCTTGCGGAGGTTGTGGCCGTACGTGCGGCCACACCGCGCACGGATGGCTGTCGTGCTGTCGGCGACGATGCTCGCGATGCTGTGCGGTCTCGGCATCCCGCTGCTCACTCAGCGCATCGTCGACGGTCCGATCCAGAACAAGCAGACCGAGCTGTTGCCGTGGCTGATCCTGGGCGTGCTGGCGCTCGGGCTCGCCGAAGCCGCCCTGTTCTACATCCGGCGCAAGATCGTCGCTCGGCCCGCCGCCGAGGTCGAGGCGCGCATGCGGCTCGACCTGTACCAGCGCCTTCAGCGGTTGCCCGTGGCGTTCCACGACAAGTGGCAGTCCGGCCAGCTGCTGTCCCGCGCGACGAACGACCTCACGACCGTGCGGCGGTTCGTCGCGTTCGCGGTCATCTTCCTGATCGTGAACACCGTGGTCGTGCTGATCGGCCTGGGCATCATCGCAGCGCTCTCACCGTGGCTGGTGATCGTGTCGCTGTGCGGCGCGCTGCCGTTGATGGTGATCTCGTACTTCTTCGAGGCCAAGTTCAAGGTCGTCGCGCGCCGGGCCCAGGACCAGGCGGGCGACCTGACCACGACGGTCGAGGAGTCGGTGCTCGGCATCCGGGTGCTCAAGGCGTTCGGGCGCGGGCCGGAGCTGTCGAAGCGGTTCCTGGCGCAGGCTCGGGAGCTGCGGGCGACCGAACTGCGCAAGGTCTCGATCCTGGCCGCGCTGTGGTCGGTGCTGATCGTGCTGCCCGAGCTGTCGATCGCGGGCATGCTCGGCGTCGGCGCCTTCGGCATCGTGAACGGCTGGATGACGGTCGGCACGCTGGTCGCGGCCGTCGCGGTGAGCGCGTACCTGCGCTGGCCGATCGACTCCATCGGCTGGTTGCTGGCGGAGACGAACCAGGCCGCGTCGGCGCTGGAACGCTACTGGGAGGTCATCGACTCCCCCGTGACGATCACCAGCCCCGCCTCGCCCGCGCCGCTGCCCACGCCGCTGCGCGGGCACGTCCGGTTCGAGGACGTGCGGTTCGCGTTCGAGGACGGCAACGAGGTGCTGTCGGGTGTGGACCTCGACCTGCGTCCCGGCGAGACGGTGGCGCTGGTCGGCGCGACCGGCTCCGGCAAGACGACGCTGACCGCGCTCGTGCCGCGACTGGCGGACGTCACCGGTGGCCGGATCACGATCGACGGCACCGACGTCCGGGACCTGTCGCTCGAGGACCTGCGGCGGGTGGTCGGCACGGCGTTCGAGGAACCGGTGCTGTTCTCCGCGTCGGTCACCGAGAACGTCGGGCTGGGCGTGCCGGACGTCTCCGAGGCCGCGGTCCGCGAGGCGTTGCGGGTGGCCAAGGCCGAGGAGTTCGTGGACGCCCTGCCGTGGGGGCTCGCGACCCGCATCGGCGAGCAGGGCCTGTCGCTGTCCGGTGGTCAGCGGCAACGGCTGGCGCTCGCCCGCGCGGTCGTCGGCAGGCCGTCGGTGCTGGTGCTGGACGACCCGCTGTCCGCGCTGGACGTCCACACCGAGGCCGAGGTGGAAGGGGCGCTGCGCCGGGTGCTGCACGACGTCACGGCGTTGGTCGTGGCACACCGGTCGTCGACGGTGCAGCTCGCCGACCGCGTCGCGATGCTGGCCGACGGCAAGATCGCCGCGATCGGCTCGCACCGGAAGTTGTTGGAGACGAACGAGGAATACCGGCGCCTGCTGTCCAACATGGACAGTGAGGAGATCGTGGAAGAGGAGGTGGCGTCGTGAGTGAAGAGGAGTGGCGCGGCGTCGCCGCGGAGGACATCGAGGAGATCTCGCACTCGACGGGCCTGCGCCTGCAGGCCCGGTCCCGCAAGCTGCTGGGCTCGTTGCTGCGCCCGCACATCGGCCGGGCGTCGCTGGCGGTCGCCGCGGTGGTCGGTGGCAACCTCGCGAACCTCGCGGGCCCGCTGCTGATCGCCGCCGCGATCGACAAGGGCATCCCGGCGGCGATGAGCGGCGGCGCGTGGATCCTGGTCTGGTGCGTGGCCGGCTACGCGATCTGCGCGGTGCTGACGACGTTCCTGCGCTGGGCGTTCCTGCGGATCTCCGGCCGCGTGGGCCAGGACCTGGTCCTGGACCTGCGCGGGCGGATCTTCCGGCACTCGCAGCGCCTGTCGGTCGGGTTCCACGAGTCCTACACGTCCGGCAAGGTCATCTCGCGGCTGACCAGCGACGTGGACGCGTTGCAGGACCTGCTGGAAGAGGGCCTGGACAGCCTGTTCAACGCCGCGCTGTCGGTGGCGGGCATCGCGATCATCCTGATCTACCTCGACGCGCCGCTGGCGTCCGTCGTGGTGGCGGGCTTCCTGCCGTTGTACTTCATCTGGCGCTGGTTCCGCCGCCGCTCGATGGAGGCCTACCGAGGCACGCGCGGCGCCATCGCGAAGATCATCATCCAGTTCGTCGAGTCCATGAACGGCATCCGCGCGGTGCAGGCGTTCCGGCGCCAGCCCCGCAACGAGCAGATCATGAAGGGCTTCAACGGCCAGTTCCGCGACGCGAACACCGACGCCCTGGGCGTGATGGCCACGTTCGTCGCCTCGATCCGCACGATCGGCAACGTGTCGCTGGCCATCGTCCTCGCCTGGGGCGCCTACCGAGTGGTGGGCGGCGCCCTGGAACTGGGCGTACTGGCGGCGTTCATGCTGTACCTGCGCCGCTTCTACGACCCGTTCGACGAGCTGGCGATGTTCGCGAACTCCTACTCCTCGGCCACGGCCGCGCTGGAGAAGATCTCCGGCATCCTGGAGGAGGAGCCGTCCGTGCCGGAGCCCGTCGCGCCGGTGGCCCTGCCGCACGCCCGCGGCGCCATCAGGTTCGCCGACGTCGAGTTCAGCTACCCCGGCACGTCCCGGCAGGTGCTTCCGCGCTTCTCGCTGGACGTACCCGCGGGCCAGACCGTGGCGCTCGTGGGCGCAACCGGCGCCGGCAAGACCACCGTGGCCAAGCTCGTCGGCCGGTTCTACGACCCGTCCGCCGGCTCCGTGCTGCTGGACGGCCTGGACCTGCGGTCCGTGGCGGACACGGACCTGCGCCGGGCCGTGACGATGGTGACCCAGGAGAACTTCCTGTTCTCCGGCTCGGTGGCGGACAACATCGCCCTGGGCCGTCCGTCCGCCTCGAGGTCCGAAATCGAGGCGGCAGCCGCCGAACTGGGCGCGCACGAGTTCATCGCCGCCCTCCCCGACGGCTACGACACGGACGTCCGCAAACGAGGCGGCCGCCTCTCCGCGGGCCAACGCCAGATGGTCGCCTTCGCGCGCGCCTTCCTGGCCGACCCAGCGGTACTGGTCCTGGATGAGGCAACATCATCACTGGACGTACCCACCGAACGCGCCGTGCAGGCCGCCCTGGAGACAGTGCTCGCCGACCGGACGGCGTTCATCATCGCCCACCGCCTGTCCACAGTCCTGATCGCGGACCGCGTACTGGTCCTGGATGGTGGCATTGTGGTGGAAGACGGCTCCCCGGAGGAGCTGATCGGTGAGCGGGGCCGTTTCGCGGCCCTGCACACGGCCTGGCGCGACTCGCTCGCCTAGGCCTGAGGTCGCGTTCGCGCCAATGGGGATCTGGCGCGAACGCGACCCGCGTCCGTCCGCCCGGAACGCGACCACCCTCAACACCACGTCGTCCGATAGGTTCTGCGCCGAGGCTCCGGAAGACCCGAGGAGAAATTTCGTGGAGTTGCGAGTCCGGGACGGCCGCGCCGTGCTCGCCGGGGAGGACGAGTCCGGTGAGCGCGAGGTCGACCCGCACAGCCTGCCCCTCGGCGCCGACCTCGCCGAAGCCCTGCACGAGTGGGCCAAGGTCGCGGACGCGGTCGTGCGCACCGAAACGCCGGCCGATGGTGTCGCCAGTGCGTTGGTCACGCGCCGGGGCAAGCAGCTCGCGGGGCGGATCGCGGCCGTCATGAACTCGCCGGTCAGCTACACCGACCCGGTCAGCGGGGAACTGGTGAGCGTCGAGGCGCCCGAAGCTCCCGCGAAGGCCGAACCGCCGGCGCCGGCCGTCGAGCCGGAGCCCACGCCGTGGGGCACCGGGCTCACGGTCAGCGCCATCACCGCGGCGATCGTGACGGTGACCGTCGTGTCGCTGTCGCTGGGTCTGGGCGAGACCAGCAGGTGGCTCGCGCTCGTCGCCAACGTGCTGGTCGTCGGTGGACTCGCGCCGAGCGTCTGGCTGGGACGCAGGGTGCCGGTGTGGCGCTGGGTCGCGTACGGCGTGGTCACCGGGGTGCTCGTCGCCTGGTTCGCGCTGATCCTCACCCTGCTCTAGTGCCGCGTCGCGGCTTAGTTCTGGCGCTTGCCCCGTGGATGAAGGGACCCTTCATCGACCTGAGGTGGGTGAAGGGTCCCTTCATCCACAACCGGGAGCACAACTAAGCCGCGACAACCTACTAGCAACCCCTCAGAGCAACGCGTAGAACGCCACCGCGCCCGCCGTCGCCACGTTCAGGGAATCCACGCCGGACGACATCGGGATCCGCACCGCCACGTCCGCCGCCTCGATCGCCTCGTCGGTCAGGCCGGGGCCTTCGGAGCCCAACAACACCGCCACGCGACGGCCTCGCAAATTGGCATCTGCAAGATGCAGCGCGGACGGCCGGGGCGTCAGAGCGGCAACTGTGAACCCCTTGTGCCGCAACATGTTCAGCGCCGCGGGCCACTCATCCGTGGTAGCGAACGGCACGCGCAGCACGTGGCCCATCGACACCCGCACACTGCGTCGATACAGCGGATCGCTGCAGCCGGGGCCCAGCACGACGCCGTCGACGCCCAGCGCGGCGGCGTTGCGGAAGATCGAGCCCAGGTTCTCGTGGTCGCCCACGCCCTCCAGCACGGCCAGGCGCTGAGCTCCGGAGACCAGCTCGTCCAACGACACCGCGGGGGCACGATCGGCCGCCGCGAGCACGCCGCGGTTCAGGTGGAAGCCGACGACGGAAGCCATGACCTCCGCTGACGTCACGTAGGCGGGAACGTCCAGGTCAGCGAGGTCCAATGCCTCGATCCGCCGGCGCACGCCGAGCAGGCCGCGCACCGGGTACGGCGAGGCCAGCAGGCGTTCCACCACGACGACGCCCTCGGCGATGACGAGGCCCCGTCCTCCTGGCCGGTCGGGCCTGCGATCGGCCGTCGACAGGTCGCGGAAGTCGTCCAGCCGCGGGTCGGCCGGGTCGTTGATCTCGATCACCTTCGCCACGCCGGAAGTTTCGCATCCTGCCCGATGTGGAACAGGCGAGGTAGTCCGGAGGGTGGAACCGAACACGCCCGACCAGCGCATGATCGCTGGTTGTTACCTCGACGTGACAGAGAGCACCGTTTTGGGCGATGTATAGGAGGTTTCCGCTGTGTCACGTTTGGCGTTCCGCCTGGCCCGCGCCCACCGGCGCCGAGCGAAGGGGTAGCGGCATGGGAAGCGAAGTGTCCAGCCGCACGTTCACCAGAGACGATCGCCTGCGTTATCGGGAGAAGATGCAGCGAAGTCTCGACGCACTGGCCACCATGCTGGCCGAAGACACGTTTTCCTTTCCGCGTCGGCAGATGGGGCTCGAGATCGAGTTGAACCTCGTCGACGACGCCATGCGGCCGGCGATGGCGAACTCGGAGGTGCTCGAGAAGATCGACGATCCCTCCTACACGCTCGAACTGGGACAGCAGAACCTGGAGATCAACGTCCCGCCGCGCGAGCTCGCGGGGGGTGAGATGCTTGGCCTGGAAGAGGAACTGCGCACGTCGCTCGACAACGCCGACGCCAAGGCCCACGACGTCGGCGCCAACCTCGCGATGATCGGCTTGCTGCCCACGTTGCGGGAGAGGCACTTCGACCGCAAGTGGCTCTCCGAGGCACCGAGATACGCGCTTCTCAACGACACCATCTTCAAAGCCCGCGGCGAGGAGATGGTGCTGCACATGGAGGGTCCGGCGATGCCGGGCAAAGGCCCGGAGAAGCTGCACACCTACGCCGAGTCGATCCTGCCGGAAGCCGCGTGCACGTCGGTGCAGCTGCACCTGCAGGTCGAGCCGACGCACTTCGCCGCGCACTGGAACGCCGCGCAGTGCCTGGCCGGAGTGCAGGTCGCCATCGCCGCGAACTCGGCTTTCCTGCTGGGCAGAGCGCTCTGGCACGAGACCCGCATCCCGTTGTTCCAGCAGGCCACCGACACCCGTCCGGACGAGCTGAAGAACCAGGGCGTCCGGCCGCGGGTGTGGTTCGGTGAACGGTGGATCACGTCGATCTTCGACCTGTTCGAGGAGAACGTGCGCTACTTCCCCAGTCTGCTGCCCGAAACCGACGACGAGGACCCGATCGAGACCCTCGAAGCCGGTGGCGCGCCTCGTCTTTCCGAGCTGCGCCTGCACAACGGCACGATCTGGCGCTGGAACCGCCCGGTCTACGACGTCGTCGACGGCGTGCCGCACCTGCGCGTCGAGAACCGCGTCCTGCCCGCGGGGCCCACGGTGCTCGACACCATGGCCAACGCCGCCTTCTTCTACGGCACCCAGCGCGCCCTCACCGGCCAGGAACGTCCACTGTGGACGCAGATGTCGTTCCAGGCGGCCGAGGAGAACCTCTACACCGGCGCCCGGCACGGCATGCACGCCCAGCTGTACTGGCCGGGCATCGGCTGGATCCCGCCGGACGAACTGGTGCTGCGCCGGCTCCTGCCGATGGCGCACGAGGGCCTGCGCGACTGCGGCGTCTCCGACGAGGCCCGCGAACGCTACCTCGGCGTGATCGAACAGCGCTGCCTCGCGCGGCGCACGGGATCGTCGTGGCAGCGGGAAACCGTTGCGCTGCTTGAGGAACGCGGACTGTCGAGGGAAGCGGCCCTGAGCGGCATGCTCAAGCGGTACATGGAGCTGATGCACGCGGGCGAACCCGTGCACACCTGGCACGTGGGCTAGGGCTTCAGCTTCTCCAGGAACGTTCCCCAGACGGCCTTGGGCAGGCCGGCGTCAACGGCGCCGCCGGCCTCGTCCCCGCCGACGAACACCGACACCGACAGCTCCGGGGTGTACCCGAGCATCCACGCGTGCCGAACCGGTCCGTCCACCGGCCACACGCCGGGCCGGCACGCCAGGTACGGGTTGGTGTCGCCACACACCGGGTCGTCCCGCAGAACCTTGGTGACCTGCTGAGCGATCTCCTTGCTGCGCAACGGATCCCGGTCGAACGCCGGCTGCGGCGTGTCCAACGCCTGGTAGAGCGTCGCCCCGTGCACATCGGTGACGTGCGTGACGAAGTGAGCGTCCCGGTGCACACCCTCCGCGGCGAACGTCGCATAGCCCGACGCCAGGTCGAGCGGCCGCAGCACACCTCCGGGTCCGTCGAGCAGCTTCGTCCGGCTGCCCTCGACGTCCGCGAACTCCGGCACTCCGGCCCGATGCGCGACGTTGATCGCCCGCTGCGCATCACCCTCGCCGAACGGCTTTCCCTCCTGCACCGCCGCTGCGGCGGTGAACGGGAAGAACGCCGAACCGGGCTCCTTCGCCACACCACCGGCGAAGTCCACCGCGGGATCGTTGCCCGGCGCGTAGGCCCGCACCGCACCGCTGGCCGGGTCGACGGCGGTCACCGAGGTTCGCGCGGCCGACTTCTCGCGAATCGCCGACGCCCCAGCGGACTGCGCCCTCGCGTCGATCGTCGTCACCACGACGGCACCGGTGTTGCGCAGCTGGTCCAGCGACAGCGACGCCCGCGTGCCGAGCTCGCGGACGATCTGCCGGACCAGCGGCGTCTCCGGTTCGCCCGACCGCCACAGCTCCGAGGCGTCCGCGTACTGCAGCACCACATAACGCTCCGACGGCTCCTCAAACCGTTGCCACACCGCCGCGGCAACGGCGCCGACGAGCACCAGCACACCCAGCACAGGCAGGAATCGCCTCATCAGCTCCCCCAAGCGGTCAGGTCTGCTCCACGAACTTCTGCCAGATGTTCCTGGGCAGCTCCGCGTCCGGACCGCCGGCCAGCACCGTGATCGCCATCCGACCGGTGTACCCGACGGTCCAGACGTGGCTGCTCGGCTTGTCCGGCGCGGGCTCGTACGTGGCAGTCCTGCACACAGCGCCAGGACAGAGGGTGTTGTCCTTCAGCACGGTCGTGACCTGCTCCGCGATCGCCTTGCTCCGCGCGCCATCCGGGTCGAACGCGGACGAGGTGCTCTCGACGGCCTTGTACAGCAGGTCGCCGCTCTCTGCGGTGATCTTGGTGACGAAATGCGTTTTGTGGTGCACGCCTCCCGCGGCGAAAGTCGCGTACACCGTCGTCAGGTCCAGCGGGCGCATCGCCGCCTGGTCCCCGCCGACCGCGATGCCCGCGTTCGGCAGGCCGCCGCCCTCGCCGACGAGCAGCTTCTTCTCTTGGCCGGCAACGACAACGGTCTCCGGCACACCCGCCTGCCGGGCGGCGGTCACGGCCGGCCTGATGCTGACCTGGTTGGAGATCAGGTCGTACATGACGACCTCACTGGACTTGGCGAACGCTTCCCGCAGGGTGGTCTGCTTGCCGAGCTGCACGTTGCCCTTGTTCCGCACCAGGACTCCGGCCACCTTGCGCGGCGAAGAGCCGTCGAACGTCGAGTCCAGCGTCTTGCCGTTCTGCAACGCCGCGACCACGTCGATCGGGAGGAACGCCGTTCCGGGCTCCTTGAGCACTCCGCCCGCGAAGTCGACAGCGGGATCCGCGCCGGGCACATAGGCCACCACGCCGCCCGTGGCCGGATCGACGGCGGTCAGCGAGCGCGGCGTCGCCGACTGGCCCTGCGCGATCGCGGCGACTCCGGCCGCCTGCGCCTTCGGGTCGATCGTCGTCACCACGACCCCGCCGACCTGCCGCAACTGGTCGGGCAGGATGGACGCCTGCTGGCGCACGTCCGCCAGGACCTGCTGCACGAGCGGCGACTTCGGGTCGCCGTCCTTGCTGTTCCACATCGTCGAGCCGTCCGCGTACTGCACGACGAAGTCCTTCAGTGGCACCGAAGCCGGCGGCGCGGCGTCCGACCGTTGCCACACCACCACCGCGACAACGGCACCGACCAGCACCAACGCGCCCAGCACAGGCAACAAACGCTTCACGACACTCCCCCCAGAGTTCATTCCCTGGGGTCAATCTAGCGGCGACGGCCTGCCTTCAACGGCGCAACGTCCGCACCGTCGTGGGAGATCCGGCATTCGTCCGGCGTCACGGCCTCGACCGCCAGCGTCAGCTCGCCCTTCACCCCGGTGTAGATCGACTCGCCGCGGGACGCCAGCGAGGCGTGCACGCGGTTCGAGTCGGTGAAGTCGCGTTCGTCCTTCACCCGCTTCTTCCCGGTCTCCTCCGGCCGCGTCGCGCTGCGGAGGTTGACCTCCAGCCACGCCGCGACCTCGGCCGGCGACGTGAGCACTTCCTCAGGCGTGCGTTCGAGCCGGACCTGCCGAGGAGACGCGTGGTCGAGGGACGTGTGCTCCACATAGGCGTGCCAGTGGGTGTTGCGCATTGACCAGGTCTGCTCGACCGGCCAATCCTCCTCGGTGGTCATGACTCATATCTTCCACCCTTAACACGAGGAAACGTGAGGAGGTCGCGAACGTTGATCTCGTGATCCACCCGCACGGCCGAAGCCAGCCGCCGATCGTGCGTGACCAGCAACAACGTGCCCTCGTAACTTTCGAGCGCTTGTTCCAGCTGTTCGATCGCCGGCAAATCCAAATGGTTCGTGGGTTCGTCCAGGACCAAACAAGTGGTGCCACGAGCTTGCAACAGGGCCAGACCGGCACGGGTTCGTTCGCCCGGCGAGAGTTCGCGCGCCGGCCGCAGCACGGTGTCCGCGCCGAGCCGGAACTTCGCGAGCAACGTGCGCACCTCGACGTCCGGCAGCCCCGTCGCGCCGGCCACGATCCGCAACGCCGATGCGTCGGAAGCGAACTCGGCGCGGAGTTGATCGACCTCGCCGACCACCACCCCCGGCCCGATCGAGCGGTCGCCGGAGACCAGTGGGATCCGGCCGAGCAGCGCGCCGAGCAACGTCGACTTGCCGGAGCCGTTCGGTCCGGTGATCCGCCACCGCTCGCCCGCGCCGATCGTGAGGTCGATCGGCCCGAGCGTCACCTCCCCGCGACTGACCACGGCGTGGCGCAACGTGAACGCCACCGAGCTGCCGCGCCCGGCCGACGGCAGGGTGAGCCGCAGTTCCCACGCCTCGCGCGGTTCCTCGACCTCCTCCAGCCGGTCCAGCTGACGGTCCACAACGGACGCTTTCGCGGTCAGGTTCTCCGCTCCCCGCTTGTGGCCCGCGCGGACGTTCTTGTCCGGCTCGTCGTTGCGCGCCTTGGCACTCGTCGCCCGGCGCACGCCCTTTCGCGACCACTCCTTGACCTGCCGGCTGCGCTGCACCAACGAATCGCGCTTGCCCGCGTAGGCCTCGTACTCCTCCTGGGCCCGCCGCCCGGCGTTCGCCTTCTCCTCGACGTAGGCGTCCCAGCCGCCACCGAACACGGTGAGCCGGTGCGAGAACTCGTCGAGCTCGGCGATCGCGGTCGTGGTGCGCGCCAGGAACTCCCGGTCGTGGCTCACCAGCACGATCGCGCCCGGATACCCGCTGACGTGGGACTCCAGCAGATCGAGCCCGATGGCGTCGAGGTCGTTCGTCGGCTCGTCGAGCAACAGCACGTCCGCGCGCGTCAGCAACACCGCCGCGAGCCGGAGCCGCGCCTGCTGCCCGCCGGACAGCTCGTCCGGCGCACGGCCGTCGAGCAGATCCGCCTTGAGGCCGAGGCGTTCGCAGACCGCGTCCGCACGTTCGCCGAAGTCACCGGCACCGATCGCGGTCCAGTGGTCGAGCGCGTCCGGGTAGTCGTCGCCACCACCCTCGCCGAGCGCTTCGGCCGCACGTTGCAGCCACGCTTCCGCCTCGGCGACGCCGGTGCGGCGGGCGAGGTGGTCGCGCAGGGACTCTCCAGCAACGTGGAGGGTCTCCTGCGTCAGGTGCGCGACGGTTCCGGTGCTTGAGACAGATCCGGTCTCCGGGCGCAGCTCGCCGGACAGCAAGCGGAGCAATGTCGACTTGCCGACACCGTTGGGCGCGATCAGACCGACGCGGTCACCAGGCGAAACATCGAAATCAACCTCCGAGATCACGGTCCTCGGACCGAACGACAGCGAAAGGTTCCTGGCTGTCAGCACGGACACGCTTCCGACGGTACGTGCCTCCGCAACTGGTTAACTCGTCCTTGTTGCTAGTAAGTTGCAAGTACCAAGCGATTGCAATTGGGGAGATGTCATGGCCCAGTACGTGCTGCCGGATCTCGACTACGACTACGGCGACCTCGAGCCGGCGATCATCGGCGAGATCAACGAGCTGCACCACGGCAAGCACCACGCCGCCTACGTGAAGGGCGCGAACGACACGCTCGAGCAGATCGAGGAAGCCCGCGACAAGGAGTCCTTCGGCTCCATCGTCGGCCTGGAGACCACGCTGGCGTTCCACCTGGCCGGCCACGCGCTGCATCAGGTGTGGTGGAAGAACCTCTCGCCCAACGGCGGCGACAAGCCGGTCGGCGAGCTCGCCGCGGCGATCGACGAGCACTTCGGCTCGTTCGACAAGTTCCGCGGTCAGCTCAACGCGGCCGCGTCCTCGATCCAGGGTTCCGGCTGGGGCATCCTCGCGTGGGAGCCGATCGGCCAGAAGCTGGTCACGTTGCAGCTCAAGGACCACCACTCCAACCTGTCGATCGCGACCACGCCGCTGCTCGCGTTCGACATCTGGGAGCACGCGTACTACCTGCAGTACCGCAACCTGAAGGCCGACTACATCTCGGCACTGTGGAACGTCGTCAACTGGGAGGACGTGTCGGCCCGCTTCGAGGCCGCGCGCGCCGGCCAGAACGGCCTGCGGCTCTGACTTCGGCGGTGGCTGCTCCGACAAAGCTGCCCGCCCGCTGAATACGACGAGGCCCCCGCTCTGCCCAGAGCGGGGGCCTCGTCCGTTCCCGAACTGACTGCCGCTCCCACCACGAAGCGACGAGACTTAGGTTAGCCTAACTTCGCTTCGGTGGGAAGCCCCCTGCAACAACCTGAACGCCGTTGTCGACCCACACGGCAACGGTCCGAACGACGGCGCCAAGGTGCAGTTGTGGCGGAAGAACTTCAAGCCGCAGCAGTGGTGGGACCTCGTCGAGGTGTGAATGCCGTTCTGATCCGCGCCCGGCACCGTTTTAGCGGTGCCGGGCGTGCGGCATGTCGTGAGCTGCCTTCCGCCGCGACGGACTAGGCGTCGTCAAGGCCCCGCTGAGCCCCACGTGACCCTCGCCTCGCGGCCCGGCGTTGCCAGTAGAACACTCCGTAGCCGATGATCCCGAGCAGACCGCCGGACAAGGTCGTCCAGAGCAGGGTGCTGTTCGAGCGGTCGACGACAAAAACGACCAGAAATCCGACGAACCACAGCGCGGTTCCCCCCAGCACCACCGGCACGGGATCGGCCAGCCGATGCGGCAGCGGCGGTGGGTGTGGGGCGGAGTCGCGTTCGGACACATCGTAAGGAGAGCAGATGCTGGACGGGTTCTTCAAGATTTCGGAGCGCGGGTCGACCGTGGCGCGTGAAGTGCGCGGCGGTGTCGTGACGTTCTTCACGATGGCGTACATCGTCGTGCTGAACCCGCTGATCATCGGCAGCTTCGCGCCGACGGGGCCGGGGGCGCACCCGGACGTGCTCGGAAACATCCTGCCCGTCGGTCAGGTCGCGGCGGTGACGGCGCTGGTCGCCGGGGTCATGACCATCCTCTTCGGACTGATCGCGAACTACCCGTTCGCGCTGGCCACCGGGCTCGGCATCAACTCGTTCGTGGCGGTCAGCGTGGCCGCGAAGGTCAGCTGGCCGGAGGCGATGGGCCTCATCCTGGTCAACGGCCTCGTCGTGCTCCTGCTGGTGGTCACGGGTGTGCGGACCGCGGTGTTCAACGCCGTGCCGAACGAGCTCAAGGCCGCCATCGCGGTCGGCATCGGCCTGTTCATCACGTTCATCGGCCTCGTCGACGCCGGGTTCGTGCGCAGGCTCCCGGACGCCGCCAACACCACCGTGCCGGTCGGGCTGGGCATCAACGGATCGATCGCGAGCTGGCCGACGCTGGTGTTCGTGGTCGGGTTGGTGGTCACCGGTGTGCTGTTCGCGCGCAGGATCAAGGGCGCGATCCTCATCGGCATCGTGAGCACGGCGATCTTCGCGATCATCCTCGAAGCACTCGTCAAGGCCGGTCCGTCCGCCGGCACGAACGCCAAGGGCTGGAACCTCGGCTACCCCGCACTGCCCGACCACGTCTTCGGCGTGCCGGACCTCAGCCTGCTCGGCGACGTGTCGTTCGGCGCCTGGACGCGACTCCCGGCGCTGGCCGCGGCCCTCATCGTCTTCACGCTGGTGCTCACCGACTTCTTCGACACGGTCGGCACGATGACCGGCCTGGGCAAGGAAGCGGACCTCATCGACAAGGACGGCCAGCTGCCGAACGTCGGCAAGGCGCTGTTCGTCGACGGCCTCGGCGCGGTGGCCGGCGGTGCCGCGTCCAGCTCGTCGAACACCGTCTACATCGAATCGGCGTCCGGCATCGCGGAGGGCGCGCGCACGGGCCTCGCGAACGTCGTGACCGGCGTGCTCTTCCTGCTCGCGATGTTCTTCACGCCGCTCTACGAGGTCGTGCCGATCGAAGCGGCCGCGCCCGCACTGGTGATCGTCGGCGCGCTGATGATGATGCAGGTTCGCGAGATCGACTTCAGCGACTTCACCATCGCCCTGCCCGCGTTCCTGACGATCGTGGTCATGCCGTTCACCTACTCGATCGCGAACGGCATCGGCGCGGGCTTCGTGAGCTACGTGCTACTCAGGGCGCTGACCGGACGGGCCCGCGGCATCCACCCGTTGATGTGGATCGTGGCGGCCGCGTTCATCGTCTACTTCGCACTGGGCCCGATCCAGGCCCTGCTCAACTGATCTTTCGGCAGGAAACTATTTCGTGAGGTATGCTAACTACGTGGCGACCGATCAGCACGGACTGGCGAGCAGGTTGAGGCTTGCCGTCGTGCGCCTCAACCGCCGCCTGCGAGCGCAGCGCACCAACTCGTCGGTGTCGCTGACGCAGGTGTCCGCGCTGTCCACGCTGCACAAGTGCGGACCGCTGACGCCAGGCGAACTCGCGGCCAAGGAAGGCGTGCAGCCGCCGTCGATGACGCGCGTGATCGCCGCCCTGGAGGAGTTCGGCTTCGCCACGCGCAGCCCGCACCCCACCGACGGCCGTCAAGCCATCGTCGAGCTGACCGGCGAAGGCTTGTCGTACCTCGAAGACGAGATCACGGCCCGCGAAGCGTGGCTGGACAAGAGGCTCGCGGAACTGGAACCCGACGAACGGGAACTGCTCTCGCGCGCCGCCGAGATCATCGACAGGATGGCGGGGCAGTAAGGACGTGTCGGGTTACGCGGGTGGTGGAGCAGACAGTTCGCCACCTCGTCGTACCGGAATGTTCAGATCGTTAGGCATATACAACTATCGCCTCTACGCCTCCGGCCAGATCATCTCGCTGGTCGGCGTCTGGATGCAGCGCGTGGCCCAGGACTGGCTGGTCCTGGAACTCACCAACGGCTCCCCGGTAGCCCTGGGCTTCGCCGCCTCCCTCCAGTTCCTCCCGGTCCTGATCCTCTCCATGTGGGGCGGCGTCCTCGCCGACCGCATGGACAAGCGCAAGCTGTTGCTGTGGCTGGAATCCGCCCTGGGCATCTGCGCACTGGCCCTGGGCCTGCTGGACGTGACCGGCGTGGTCGAACTCTGGCACGTCTACGTGCTCTGCTTCCTGCTCGGCTGCTTCTCCGCCGTGGAAACCCCGGTACGCCAATCGTTCGTCGTCGAAATGGTCGGCCGCGACCAGCTGACCAACGCCGTGGCGATCAACTCGATGATGTTCAACCTGGCCCGCATCATCGGCCCGGCCATCGCCGGCGTGACGATCGTGGCCATCGGCACCGGCTGGGTCTTCATAGCCAACGCCATCAGCTTCATAGGCGTAGTAGGCGGCGTCTGGCTGATGCGCACCTCCCAACTACAGCGCTCAGACCCGGTACCGCGCGAAAAAGGCCAACTCCTCTCGGGCCTCCGCTACGTCAAACACCGCCCAGACCTGCTGACCGTGATGCTGCTGGTCTTCTTCATCGCCACCTTCGGCATGAACTTCTACATGACCCTGGCAATCATGGCCCGCAACGTCTTCGGCGGCGACGCCGACGCCTACGGCCTGCTCTCCACCCTGATCGCAGTGGGCACCCTGGCAGGCGCGACCTGGGCCGCCAGACGCAAAACCCCAAAGCTGACCGTCTTCATCGGCGCGGGCGTGGTCTTCGGCGCACTGGAAATCGTCTCCGGCCTGATGCCAACGATGATCCTCACGGGCCTGATGATGATCCCCGTAGGCATAGCGATGATGACCTTCAACACCACCGCGAACGCCACCATCCAACTGGCCGTGGAACCAGAGATGCGCGGCCGCGTGATGGGCATCTACATGCTGGTCTTCCTGGGCGGCAACCCGGTGGGCGGCCCGCTGATGGGCTGGCTGGGCGAGATCAACGGCCGCGCGCCGATCATCATCGGCGGTGCCGTCTCCATGATCGTGACGATCACCGCCTGGATCATCCTGGTGAGGCGCGGCGACATAGCAAAACCAAGCCTGCGCAAACAAAAGCAGCAATCCAACAAGACCAACTCAGCAGAACTGCACTCAGCAGACCGCTAGTTCAACGCAATGCCGAGCCGCCCCAAAGGCGAAGCCGAGGCGTCCTGAGCTTGAAACGAAGGTCCCGGTCCGGACCACCAACGCAACAGGACCAGCCGGACGCAAGGCGACCACCCGCAAAGTCGCGCCAGAGATCAGCCCAACTCAGCCCAACAACGTGGCCGCAGTCGGATCCCCGATCAACGCAACAAACGTGTGCCGATCCGCCCACCGCCCAGCCACCCAAGCCAAAGCCCGAGCCAACCCCTCAGGGGTATCCGCAGCATGCGGCACCCCCTCCACCATCCACCACTCAACCCGCTGCCCATCAACGAACAACGAGTCGTGCACCACGACGACCCCATCAGGCAAAGCAACCTCGAGCAGCTCACAAGCCATCCGAACCGCCCCGAGGTCCTCCCACCGCACAACCTCGCCAACGTGATCGGGAGACCCGTCGAACTCCTCAGAAGCCAGCGCCAGATCCAGCAGATCCGCCAGCTCCTCGGACCCGTCCGCGAGCAACACCCGAGAAGGCGGCACCACCCCGAGCAACCAGGGGTGATCCAGCACAACTACGTCATCCGCGAGAACAACCTCACCGGACAACACCCGAACCCGCTCAGGCGGAGCGAAATCCCCTTCCGGCAGAGCCGCATGCGCCCGCAACACCACAGCGTCCGCAACGACCCGATCCGGATCCCCGAGCCGCTCCAGGACGAGCTCGGCATCGTCGTCGTCCAGGATCTCCAACCGCGACCGAACGCCGACAGCCCGCAACACGTGCTCCGGCACCCCAAGGTCCGGCACAGCGTCGAACAGCCCGTCCAGTAGCGTTGCCTCAGCCAGCCGATACTCGCGCGGCGCCTTCCCCGCCAGCAGAGCATGCCGGGCGATCCACCACCCCGTGTACCCGTCAGGCTCGGCAACAGCCCGCCACGTAACCGGATCAGACGCCAGCAACCGCAACGCGGCAGGCCAGTCGGCCACCAGATCCAGGTCCCGGACCGCGACCACCCGAGCGGGCTCGTCCGGCACCGACGACCACCACGCGGACTCGTCCGGCAGATCGTGATCCGGACCAGCAGGCTCGTCGTCGACGATCAGCGAGAACCCGTCGACCACCCCGACCGCGACCAGCGCGGCGCGCGGGTAGGACTCGGCGATCTCCTTGGACAGCAACGGGAACGCGTCCGCCTCGACCACGCCGACCAGCGGCGAGTCTGGCAGCAGCAGCTCGTCCGCGCGGTGCCACTCGCCGGAACCGTCCGGCAGCGCCAGCGCGCCCAGCCACGGTTCCTCGCCGGCCCGCACCGCCGCGCGATCCACCAGCCGCAGCACGGTCTCAGCCAGATCGAAACCGTCGAGTCCTGCCTCGGCATCCTCCAGCGACCGCGCCACGTTCTCGCGCAACGACGGATCCGCCAGCAGCTCCGTGGCACCCGCCTCGACCGCGCCGAGCCGCACCAGCAACGGATGCACGGCGTCCGGGTGCACGACGCGCAGGCCGGGCAGCGGCTCGTCAGCGATCAAGGTCGTGCGCGGTCCGGTGACCGTCCGGCCGTCAGCCAGCGGCACCGGCAACGACTGCAGGGCCTCGCGCACGTCCGGGTCGACCTCGGCCAACGGCTCGAAAGCGGCGTACACATCACGCCACCAGCCCGGATCACCGGAGACGCCGGCCAGCGCCGCGACGACCTCGGCCGTCGACACGCGCGGAACCTCCAGAGCGGCCAACGCCTTGGCGTGCACCGGCGCGGACAGCTCCGCGTCCAGCAGTCCGGGCAGTGCGTCCTCGACCAGTTCGACGAGCTCCTCGGAGCCGACGTCCAGCACGCGCGCCCGAGCCGGCGCGATCCACTCCCCCGACGCCAGCGGCAGCCAGGCGGCGGCGCGCAGCGAGCGCAGCACCGCGGACCGGAGTCGATCGTCCACTTCGGACATCGGGAACCCCGGCAGCGGCACCAGAGCGGTCCGCTCGACAGCAGGAACCCGCGCGATCAACGCCGGGTACAGCGAAGCCGCGGCGTCCAGCACCGACCACGCGGCCGCGCCGGGCAGGATCCGGCGGCGCGACGGCTCGACCGGCAAGGTCGCGATCAGGCGGGCCGGCAACGACAGGCGCTCGTCGGTCGGCGTGGGCGCGTGCAGCACGTCCTCGCCCAGCGGAGCGTCCAGCGGGTACGCCCACGCGACCGTCCACTGAGGACGGTGTTCGACGCCCTGCACCAGTTCGGCCGGCAGTTCGCCGACAGCGCGCTCGACCAGCCAGCGCGACGACCCGACGGTGACGACGCCGTCCGCGGTGACGAAGCGTTCCCACGACTGCGAGCCGACCTCGACGCGACGCAGGCCGGGCAACGCCAGCAGCAGGTCCGGCACTTCGGCGGCCAGATCGTCCAGCGACAGCGAGACCTTCAGCGGCAGCCGGACCTCGGTCGTGAAGCCCTCGGGGACCGTCTCGTCGCACGGCCACACCAGACGCAGCACCGGCACGTCGCCACCGCGCTCCGACGCCAGCTCCGGCACCTCGGCGCGAGTCCGGGCGGCGGAGAACTCCACGCCACCCGAAACGGAGACCACGCGCGGCGCGTCCGACACGGCCAGGACGGCCGCGAACCCGACACCGAACTGCCCCACACCGGACTCCTTCGCCGACGCCCGCAGCGACGCCAGGGCGGCCACGCCGGCGGACGTCAGCGGAGCACCGGTGTTGGCGGCCCTGAGCTCGCCGTCGACCAGAGTGATCCGCAACACACCCGGCTCGGCACCGGCCGCGTCGGCGGCGTTCTGGGCGAGCTCGACGAGCAGGCGGTCCCGGTAGCCGCCGAGACGGAGGTCTTCCTCGGCGTTCGCGTCTTCGCGGAAGCGGGTGGGCGACCCACGCCAGGCGGCGAGGACCGAGGTGCGCAGGGCCTCGGTGCCGAACGGGTCGGTCACTCCGAGACGTCCAGAACGTCCAGCTGCGCGTCGTCGTAGACCAGGTCGGCGACCGGCACCATCGGGCTGATGTCGACCTCGGCCTGCGAGTGGGCGCCGCAGCCGTACTCGACGTGCACGACGTGGCCGTCCGCGGGCGCGATCTCGTTCGCGCACACGCCGAACGCCGCACCGAACGCGCCGGCGACACGGGTGTAGAAGCCGCACGTGCCGCAGTGCGCGGGGGCGCTGCGGGCCATGTCGGACTTGGGGCCGAAGTCGGAGCTCACCCAGCGGTCGGCGGCGTCGAGGCGGCCCTCGCGGGACAGGACGCGCGTGCGGCCGAGGCCGATCTCCAGCGCGACCTCCTCGACCGCGGGGTCGTCGGACTGCACGTAGGCCTCGACCAGGCGCGGGTCGTCCTCGCGGGGCGGCATCAGGTCGCCCACACCGAGGTCGCCGGCACGGACCCGTTCGCTCCACGGCACCCACTCGGGGGCGACCAGGGCGTCCTGACCCGGCAGCAGCACGACCTCGCTGACCGACACCGGGGAGCCCTCGCCCGCGAAGGCGACGGTCACGGCCCAGTTCCAGCCGCGGTAGCCCGCGTGCTCGGCCTCGAACAGGTGCGTGACGGAGTATTCGTCCTCGCCGTGCACCCCGACGTGAGCGCCGACGCGTTCCACACCTGCCTCTTCTTCAGCGGCGGCGCGGGCGAGATCAATGGCGTCGAGGAGCATCTCAGTCGCGGTCACGTGGTGAATTGTGCCGCAGGTCTTCGCCGGGACGAAAACTCGTGCCACCCTCCGTGGGGTGCGCTCACCCGTCTGGCTGGTCCTCGTCGCGGTCCTGGCTGCCTGCTCGTCGCCGCCGGAAACAAAACCGCAGGTAGAAGTCCTGCAAAAGATCCCGCACGACACGTCGGCGTTCACCCAGGGGTTGGAACTGGTCGACGGCGTCCTCTACGAGGGCACCGGCCTGGAGGGCCAGTCGACGATGCGGGCGCTCGATCCGTCGAGCGGGAACGTCCAGAAGAAGGTCGACCTCCCGCAGGACTTCTTCGGCGAGGGCATCACGGTCGTCGGCGACACCATCTGGCAGATCACCTGGCGCAACGGCGTGGCCATCGAACGCGACCGCAAGACGCTGAACGAGCTCCGCCGGGTCGAGTACCAGGGCGAGGGCTGGGGCATCTGCGACGACGGCCGGCGCCTGGTGATGAGCGACGGCAGCGCGAAGTTGACCTTCCGCGACCCGAAGTCGTTCACGGAGACCGGGAACGTGCAGGTCACCCGCGACGGCAAGGCGCTGGAGCAGCTCAACGAACTGGAGTGCGTCGGCGGCAAGGTCTGGGCGAACGTGTGGAAGACCGACGAGATCGTCCGCATCGACCCCGCCAACGGCCAGGTGATCAGCACCTACGACCTGTCGGCGCTCAAGCCTTCGGGTCAGGTCGACGTCCTCAACGGCATCGCGCACATCCCCGGGACCAACGAGTTCCTGGTCACAGGCAAGAACTGGCCCACCATCTTCCGGGTGAGGTTCAACGGGATGGGGCAGGATTGACGGTGTGACCGGCGACCGCGGGTGGAGTGACGAACCGACTCCGAAGCGCTACCCGTGGCAGGACGACGAATACCAGCCGCGGCAGCGTCGCGAGGCTGCGGCCGAGCACGGTTTCCAGCCCCCACCCCGCCGTCCGCAGAACACGCGTCCGCTGCCGAACCAGGACCAGCAGACCACCCCGACGCCCAAGCCGCCGAGGAAGCTCACGGTCACGCGCGTCGCCTGGTTCCGCGGCAAGCAGCTCTCGCAGCAGGCGGTCGCGGCGTTCCGGCGCGCGGCCCACGCGGACGGTGCCAAGAAGTCCGGCATGTCCTCGGTCACCTACGCGGTGATGATGAACTACGCCGCCGACGCGGCGATGGCCGTGGCGCTGGCGAACACGCTCTTCTTCAGCGCCGCGAGTGCCGAGTCCAAGACCAAGGTCGCGCTGTACCTGTTGATCACCGTCGCGCCGTTCGCGTTGATCGCGCCGGTGATCGGGCCGTTGCTGGACAAGATCCAGCGCGGCCGGCGGCTCGCACTGGCGGCCTCCTGCGTGCTGCGGATCGTGCTGTCCGTCGTGATGGCGCTCAACTTCGACAACTGGCTGCTGTACCCGGCGGCGCTCGGCAGCATGGTGCTCAGCAAGTCGTTCACGGTGCTCAAGTCCGCGATCACGCCGCGCGTGCTGCCGCCGGAGATCACGCTGTCCAAGACCAACGCCCGCATGACGATCTTCGGGCTCGCGGCGGGCGCGGTGTTCGGTGCGATCGCGGCGGGCTTCGCGAACCTCTTCGGCTCACCGGGCGCGCTGTGGTTCACTGCGGCGCTGTGCCTGGTGAACGCGTGGCTGTGCATGAAGATCCCGGCGTGGGTCGAGGTGACCGAGGGCGAGGTCCCCGCGACGCTGACGGCCAAGCCCGCCAAACAACCCGTGTCGCGGCATGTCGTGGTCGCGTTGTGGGCCAACGGTTCCATCCGCATGCTGACCGGCTTCCTCACGCTGTTCGCGGCTTTCGTGGTCCGTGCGCAGACGGAGGGCGACGCCGTCCGGCAACTCCTGCTGCTCGGTGTGATCGCCGGCGCCGCGGGTGCGGGCAGCTTCCTCGGCAACGCCATCGGCGCACGCCAGCACTTCGGCAAGCCGGACGAGGTGGTCATCGCCTGCGTGGGCACGGCCCTCGCCGCGACCGTGGTGGCCGCCGCGCTGCCGGGCCTGACGACCGCGGCGATCGTCGGCCTGCTGGGCGCCACGGCGTCGTCGCTGGCCAAGATCAGCCTGGACGCGGTGATCCAGGACGACCTGCCGGAGGAGTCGCGCGCGTCCGCGTTCGGCCGCTCGGAGACGATCCTGCAACTCGCGTGGGTGTTCGGCGGCGCGCTGGGCGTGCTGCTGCCGGCGACGTTCTGGGTCGGCTTCCTGGTGCTCTCGGTCCTGCTCGCGCTGGGCCTCACGCAGACGTGGATGTACCGCAACGGCACCTCGCTGCACACGGTGTTGCACAGGCTCGTCCGCAGGCCGGCCGCAGCCACCCCGTAGGCTGCCTGACGTGCGTCGACTTGCTTCGGTAATGGCTGTCAGTGTTCTCGTGCTGTCCGGCTGCTCGCTGCAGCGGCACGACCCCGAGGTCACGTTCTACGCGAACGGCAAGACCATCCGCGTCGAGCCGACGATCTACTGCGACGTCACCGGCGAGAACTGCGCGGAGAAGAACGCTCCCAGCAGCCTGAAGGTGCCTGCGGGCAAGGTCGTGCAGATCTCCGTGGACGGACAGCTCGCGGACGGCCTCTGGGAGGTCGTGTGCGTGTACGAGAACGCCGCGAAGGTGCAGGAAGGCTGCACCTCGCCGTTGCTCGGCAAGGGCGAGAACTACACCTACACGCTGGCCGTGCCGAACGACTCCGACCAGCTGCTGCGCATCGAGGTGCACGAGGCGGCCGGCGCGGTGCTGGAGACCGGCCAGCCGCTGATGCGCGGTTCCTGGGTCGTCGACATCACGCGCTAACGCCTGCCGAACGCCTCCCACCACTCGCTGGGGGCGATTCGCAGAGCCGAGTCCATCAGGGCCTTGCCGGTGTCGGTGACCACCGACGCCTGCATGGTCTGGATGAAGCGCTCCATCTTGGTGATCCCCGCGGCCTGGTACTCGCGGGCCTGCAGCAACAACTCCAGCTTGTCGGCGTCTCGCGAGCAGCGCGCTTCCGGCGTGAAGTCGTCGCTCTTCGCGGACTCGTGCTCGGCGACCAGCTGTTCGATGTGCGCGGCCAGCGGCGCGGGCAGGTGCCGGACCTGGTCCGCGGCAACGGCTTCCGGCGACATCTTCACGTCGAGGTAGAGCTTGCCGACGTACGGGATGTCGCCGATCCGCGTCTCCGGGACGTCGTGGAACAGCCCCAGCGTCGCCGCCCGGTCCGGGTTCGCACCCTCCTGGACGGCGATCGCGTACGACAGAACGCCCACCCGGAACGAGTGGGCCGCCACCGACTCGGGGTGCTGCACCCCGGCGAACAGCCACCCCGCTCGGGGCAGGCGCTTGAGCTGGCCGACTTCGTAGAGGAACTCGACGATCCTGTCAGCGTCAGACATGACGCTGATCTTTTTACGGATCGAGGTCCCGCGCCACCGCCCGGACGACCTCGGCGACGAGCTTCATGCTCTTCTTGTCGGACGGGTAGCGGCCGCGCCGCAGGTCAGGCTGGACCTTGGTCTCCAGCAGCTTGATCATGTCCTCGATCAGGCCGTGCAGCTCCTCCGCGGGACGGCGGCGCGCCTCGGCGACCGACGGCTGCGGGTCGACCAGGCGCACAGACAGCGCCTGCGGACCGCGCCGGCCTTCCGCCATGCCGAACTCGATGCGCTGACCGGCCTTCAGACCGGTGACACCCGGAGGCAACGCCGCCTTGCGGACGTAGACGTCCTCGCCACCGTCCTGGGTGACGAAGCCGAAGCCCTTCTCCGTGTCGTACCACTTGACCTTGCCGGTCGGCACCGCGCTCACCATTCCCAAGCTTGTCGCACAACGAACGCGCCCCAGGCGTACCCGAGACGCGTCTCACCAGAGTAGCCAGAAGACCAGCGCGAAGGCACCTCCGTTAGCGCGACTAGGCTGCCGGGCATGACCGCTCCGAAATTGATCCCGCTGGCCATCGGCCTGTTCGCCGTCGGCGTACTGGCGATCATCGCGGTCTTCGTGCTCTTCGCCACGGGCCACGGCGACCTGCCGGTCTGGCTGAACGTCGCGGCGACCTACCTGCCCGCGATCGGCCTGGGGCTCGGAATCATCGCGGTGATCAGGAAAGCACGCCAGAAGAAGTCCTGAGCCACTCCGGGAACTCACGCAGGTCCTCCAGGACGACCGCGGCGCCAGCCTCGGCCAGCTCGGCGCGACTGCACGGCCCGGTGACGACGCCGACGCCCAGTGCTCCGGCCGCTGCCGCGCCACGCATGTCGCCGATGTGATCACCCACGTAGACCGACGCGCCGTGCAGCTTCAGCGACTCCGCCTTGCCGGTCGCCCACAGCTCGCCGTAGAGGTGGTCGACCTCCCAGCCGAGGGCTTCCAGGTGCAATGCGGCGTTCTTGCGGTACTTGCCGGTCACGACCATGGTCCGGCCGCCGAGCTCGCGCACGCACTGCAGAGCAGCGGCGGCTCCGGGGAGCGCGACGGTTCCGGGGATCACGACGTCCGGGTACAGCGCGCGGAACAGCGTGACCAGGTCCGGGATCTCCTCCTCGGGCACACCCATCGCGCGGTAGGTCATGTCGAGGGGCGGGCCGAGGTTCGCGGCGAAGTGCTCGCCGTCCAGGGCGTGCCCGGTGCGGGCGCCCACCTCGTTCAGCACCGCGGCCATGCCCGGTCTCGGGTCGATGAGGGTCATGTCCAGGTCGAAGCCCACGGTGAACGGCACAGAGCCCAACTCTACGTCTTTACAAAGTCAATAATTGTGTAAAGCTGACAGCGTGAGTGACATCACCGAGCTCTTACTCGATGCGGCCGCTGACCTGCTCGCGGCCCACGGTTTCCACGGCCTGCGGATGATCGAGGTCGCCACTCGCGCCGGGGTGAGCAGACAGACCGTCTACAACGAGTTCGGCAACAAGGAGGGGCTCGTCCAGGCCGTCGCGGCCCATCAGACGGAGGAGTACCTCACCGAGATCGTGACCCGCCTCAAGGAGAACCCCGACCCGTGGGACGCGATGCGGTCGGCGTTCCGGTACACCTTCGAGCGGACCGAGAAAGATCGGCTGGTGTCCGCCATCCTGACCGGCCAGGATGCCGAGGACCTGCTGCCGTTTCTCACGATTCGCGGCCATCCCGTGCTGTTCCACGCGACCGAGGTCGTCGAGCGGCACCTCAGCGAGCACTTCCCCGGCAGGCGTGTGCGGCTCACGGCGGAAACCACCGTGCGTCTAGCGTTGAGCCATCTGCTGATGCCCAGCGGCGACCTCGACAGTGCGATGGACGCCGTCGTGCGTGTGGCCAGAGCCACGATGGAGGCTTAACCCTTGTTGCAATAATCTTGCAGCAAGGGGGTGTCCGATGGTCGCTGTTTCGACGCGCTTACGTGCGGGTGCGGCGTTGCTCGGTCCGGCGTTCGTCGCCGCGATCGCGTACGTCGACCCCGGCAACGTGGCCACCAACACCGCGGCGGGTGCGCGCTACGGCTACCTGCTGGTGTGGGTGCTCGTGGTCGCGAACGTCATGGCGGGGCTCGTGCAGTACCTGTCGGCGAAGCTCGGGCTGGTCACCGGAAAGTCGTTGCCCGAGGCGGTGCGCGACCACCTGCCCCGTCCGGTGCGGCTCGCGTACTGGGGCCAGGCCGAGGTGGTCGCGATGGCGACCGATCTCGCCGAGGTGCTCGGCGGGGCCATCGCGCTCGCGCTGCTGTTCGACCTCCCGCTGCTGCTCGGCGGCGTGATCACCGGTGTCGTGTCGACGGTTTTGCTGCTGGTGCAGGACAAGCGCGGGCAGAAACCGTTCGAGCGCGTGATCACGACAATGCTGATCGTCATCGCGGTCGGGTTCATGGCGGGACTCTTCGTGTCACCGCCGTCGGTCAGCGGCGCGGTTTCCGGTCTGGTGCCGCGATTCGACGGCGCGGACAGCGTGCTGCTCGCGGCGGGCATGCTCGGGGCGACCGTCATGCCGCACGCGGTCTACCTGCACTCGGCACTGGCCAGGGACCGGCACGGCCGCAACCCCTCGGTACTCGGCGCGACGAAGATCGACGTGGTCGTCGCGATGGTGCTGGCCGGTGCGGTGAACATGGCGATGCTGTTGCTCGCGGCTTCCGCCTTGCAGGGCGTTCCCGGCGTGGACACCTTGCAAGGCGCGCACGCGGCTGTCGGTTCCACGCTGGGTGGCGGGATCGCGCTGCTGTTCGCGTTGGGTTTGCTGGCTTCGGGTTTCGCGTCGACGGCCGTCGGTTGCTACGCGGGCGCGGTGGTGATGGACGGGCTGCTGCGGGTGCGGATTCCGTTGCTGGCACGCCGTTTGGTGACGCTCGTACCGGCGCTCGCGATCCTGGCGTTCGGTGTCGATCCGACGTTCGCGTTGGTGCTGTCGCAGGTCGTGCTGTCGTTCGGCATCCCGTTCGCGCTGGTGCCTTTGGTCTGGCTGACCGCGCGCCGATCCGTGATGGGCTCGTTCACGAACCGGCGCTCGGTCACCTTCGCCGCCTGCGTCGTGGCGTTCGCGGTGGTGGTGCTGAACGTGGCGTTGATCTACTTGACGATGTCCGCGTAGCTCACGCCGAGCTGGTACAGCGCTTCCTCCAGCGTGCGCATGACCTCCAGAGTGTTCTGCCAGGTGATCGCGGGGCTTTCGGTCAGGCCGGCGGCGACGTACTCCTCGACCGCGCGGATCTGGTGCGTGTAGCCGTCGTCCTCGATGGTGTGCTCGACGCCGTTGATCGTCGCCTTCGTCGCGTTGAACATCGGCTCGGCGATGTCGATCCGGCCCTTGGTGCCGACGATGTCCGCGGTGCAGCCGATGTTCGCGACGAGCGAGCAGCTCAGCAACGCGTGCACACCGCCGGGATACCCGAGCAGCAGGCCGGCGTCCGAGTCCACATCGGACGGTGCCTTGCCGCCCCAGGCCCGGATCTCCAGCGGAACCCCGAGCAGCATGTGCGCGAGCGCGACCGGGTAGACGCCGAGGTCGAGCAGCGCGCCGCCGCCGGCCTCCTTGGCCCAGAGCCGGTGGTCGGGGTCGAACCCGAGCGCGAAGCCGAAGGTGGCGCGCAAGGAGCGGACCTCGCCGATCTCACCGTTGCGGACGGCCTCGTGGACCTTGCGGATCAACGGGTTGAACCGCGTCCACATGGCTTCCATGAGGAAGAGGTTCTTCTCCTTCGCCTTGTCGATCATCTCCTCGGCCTGGGCGACCGTCAGCGCGAACGCCTTCTCGCACAGGACGTGCTTGCCGGCGTCGAGCGCGGCGAGCGTGACCTCGTGGTGCTGGCCGTGCGGCGTGGCGATGTAGACGACCTCGACATCGGGATCAGCGAGCAGTTCGCGGTAGTCGCCGTACGCGCGCTCGATGCCGAACCGATCGGCAAACGCTTGCGCCCTCGTGACGTCGCGTGAGGACACGGCCAGAACCGTGACACCCTCGACTTTCAGCATGTCGGCGGTCACGGTCTGCGCGATTCCACCGGTAGCGATCACACCCCACTTCATGAGGTGAGCTTAGATTGGAAGTATGCGCCTCATCCTGAACGTGATCTGGCTGGTGCTCGCCGGGTTCTGGATGGCCGTCGGCTACGCGGTCGCCGGCCTCATCTGCTGCATCCTGATCATCACGATCCCGTGGGGCATCGCGTCGTTCCGCATCGCGAACTACGCGCTCTGGCCGTTCGGCCGCGAGGTCGTGGAGAAGCCGGGTGCCGGCACCGGGTCGTTGCTGGGCAACATCATCTGGATCATCGTCGCCGGCCTCTGGCTCGCCATCGGCCACGTCCTCACCGGCATCGCGCTGTGCGTCACGATCATCGGCATCCCGCTCGGCCTGGCCAACTTCAAGCTGGTGAAGGTCTCGCTGGTGCCGCTGGGCAAGGAGATCGTCGAGGTTCCGTGAGGGTCTCCCGCGTCCGCCGGGGGCAGTCGCGGGAGACCACTTGCGCAGGCACCAGCCGTCAGGCGTCGTCGCCCAGCAGCTCGTGCAGGCACAGGATGTTGCCCTCGGTGTCGGTGAACCAGGCCGCGCGCTCGGTGCCCATGACCGCGATGTGGTTGGTCGTCTTGAAGTCGGGCAGGTCGTAGTCCTCGAAGTGGACGCCCTTGTTCTCGAGCTCGCGGATCTCGTCCTCGAGGTTCGGCACCTCGAAGCTGAGGACCGTGTGCGCGGTCTGCGCACCCTTTTCCGCAGGCATCAGACCCAGCGCGTCGCCCTGGCCGAGCTCGAAGATGCGCGTGCCGTCGGGGGCGGTGGTGATGGGCTTGAGACCGAGCATGTCCGCGTAGAAGCGTCCGGCGCGGTCGGAGTCTTCGACGGGCAGCATCGTGGTGGTCTTGGTGGCGGTGAGCATGCGCGCCTCCTTCTGGCGGAATCCATCGATGTTGCGCGCGTCACACTCCGTCCACAAGGGTCTTTCCGCCCGTCGCCCGCAGTAGTTCCCCGGACACGGCCGGAGGTCAGTCAGCGAGCCCAGCGCCGACGATCGCCTTGATGTGGTCGAGGTCGGAGCCCCGCCCGGTCGGGTTCAGCGAGTAGACCACGCGGTGACGCAGGTCCCGCGTGGCGAAGAACCCGTTGTCCCAGCCGGGGCGCGAGCCGGTCTTGCCCCACGCGTACTCCCCGCTCGGCAGCCGGTAACGCATCAGCCCACCCACGCTGTAGCAAGCCTCGGTGCCGAAGCAGTACCTCGTGTTGGTCGCCGCTCCTGGCACGTTCGGCACGTCGAACAGCAGCTTCTGCTCAGCAGGAGGCAGCAGGCGGCCCTGGAACAGCGCGACGAGGAAGCGGTCCAGGTCGGCGGCCGTGGAGATCACGCCGCCCTCCGCCCACGGGTACGGGCTCTGCTCGGTCACGTCGTCCCCGCCGACGTACACCCGCGCGTGGGGCGAGGGGATCGCCGGGCCGTCGGGAAGACTCGTGTGCCGCAGTCGCAGCGGCCGGATGATCCGCCGCTCCAGTTCGCAGGCGAAGGAGTGGCCGGTGACCTCCTCGACGAGCAGGCCGAGAACGAGCGAGTTGAGCCCGTTGTACTGCTGCTCGGAGCCGGGTGCGGGCGGCACGGCGGTGGCCGCCGCGAACGAGGCGCGCAGGGCGTCGCGAGGCGACACGGACCTGAGCCACCACCCGGGACCGTCCAGCGGACTCGGAGCCGCGGCCGGCTTGGGCAGGCCGCTGGTGTGGTCGAGGAGCTGGCGCACGGTCACGCCGTCGTACTGGCGGGGCATCAGTTCCGGGACGTAGCGGTGGGCCGGCGCGTCGAGGTCGACGCGGTGTTCGGCGACGAGCTGGAGCACCACGGTGCTGGTGAACACCTTGGTGACGCTGCCGATCCGGAAGTGCGCGTCGGCGGTGACCGGACCGGCCGCGGCCCCTGCGCCGTCGTGTCTGACCAGCGCGCCCGCCACGACGTCGTCCGGCAGCCGGTCGAGGACTCCGCGCACGCCGGGACCCACGGACGTCGCGGCGGTCGCGGGGAACGCGGCGCCGATCGCGAGGGTGGTGGCCAGGACTGCGGAGGTGATGCGTTTGCGCATGGTGGACGGCTCCGGGGAAAGGATCAAGGTGGCGGCGCCGACTCTGCCGCGCCGGGCCGCCGGCGCCCATCGGTGATCACCCCGGTCGGTCCCTGATCCACCCCTGACCACCTCAGAGGGCGATGAGTCCGGCCTTGGTCGGGGAGAACCCGCAGGCCTGGAGGTAGAACTCGCTCAGGTGGTCGTCGAAGTCGACGTGGAGCCACTCGCAGCCGACGGCCCGGACGTGCGGCACGGCGGTCCGGATCAGCGCGGTACCGACACCACGGCGCCGAGCCCGCGCGGACACCATCGTGTCGATGACGAAGGCGTGCACACCGCCGTCCCAAGCGATGTTCACGAACCCCATCAGCCGGCCGGCCTCCTGGGCGCACACCCAGCCGAGGCTGTGCCGGTTCACCTGCGCTCGCCAGTCGTCGTCCAGCAACTCGTGTTCGAAGCATTCGGCGTGCAGTGCGTTGACCGCCGCGTTGTCGACCTCGCCCCGCCACTCGTAGGTGATCACTAGGCGTGCTCGACGCTGTCGTCCAGGCTCAGCAGTTCCACGGCCTTCGCCCGCATCTCCACCTTGCGGACCTTGCCCGTGACCGTCATCGGGAACTCCTCCACCACGTGCACGTACCGCGGGACCTTGTAGTGGGCCAGCTTGCCGGTGCAGAACTCGCGGACGGCCTCGGCGGTCAGCGGCTCGGCGCCCTCGCGCAGGCGGACCCAGGCCATGAGCTCCTCGCCGTACTTCGCGTCGGGCACGCCGATCACCTGCGCGTCGAGCACGTCCGGGTGGGTGTAGAGGAACTCCTCGATCTCGCGGGGATAGATGTTCTCGCCGCCGCGGATGACCATGTCCTTGATCCGGCCGGTGATGTTCACGTAGTCGTCGTCGTCCATCACCGCGAGGTCGCCGGTGTGCATCCAGCCCGCCTGGTCCACCGCCTCGGCCGTTTTCTCGGGCTCGTTCCAGTAGCCGAGCATGACGGAGTAGCCCCGCGTGCACAGCTCCCCCGGCACCCCACGCGCAACCGTGAGGCCCGTTTCCGGGTCGACCACCTTGACCTCGAGGTGCGGACCGACCCGGCCGACCGTCCCGACTCGACGGTCGAGTGAGTCGTCGATGCGCGTTTGCGTTGACACCGGCGAGGTTTCGGTCATGCCGTAGCAGATCGAGACCTCGCGCATGCCCATGCGGTCGACGACCTGCTTCATCACCTCGACCGGGCACGGGGAGCCGGCCATGATGCCGGTGCGCAGGCTGCTCAGGTCGTAACCGTCGACCAGGTCGAGCATCGCGATGAACATCGTCGGCACGCCGTAGAGGCTGGTACAGCGCTCTTCCTGAACCGCCGCAAGGGTTTTGACCGGGTCGAACGCCGGCGCGGGGATCACCACGCAGGCGCCGTGGCTGGTGGCGGCGAGGTTGCCCATGACCATGCCGAAGCAGTGGTAGAACGGCGGCACCACGCAGATGCGGTCGTGCTCGGTGTAGTTGATCAGCTCGCCGACGAAGTAGCCGTTGTTGAGGATGTTGTGGTGGCTGAGCGTCGCGCCCTTGGGGAATCCCGTGGTGCCGGAGGTGTACTGGATGTTGATCGGGTCGTCGCGGTCCAGCTCGACGTCCGGGATCTCGGTGCCGGTCCACTGTGGATCGTCGACGAACACCACGTGCCGCAACGCCTCACACCGCGGCCGGACCTCTTCGATCATCGCGGCGTAGTCGGAGGTCTTGAACGTGCGCGCGGACACCAGCGTGTGGATGCCGGCCTGGTTCAGCACGTACTCCAGCTCGTGCACCCGGTACGCCGGGTTGACGTTGACCAGGATCGCGCCGATCCGGGCCGTCGCGTACTGCACGAACACCCACTCGGCGCAGTTCGGCGCCCAGATCCCGACCCGGTCGCCCTTGCGCACGCCGAGGCTGGTGAGCCCGGCCGCCGCTTTGTCGACCTCGGCCGAGAGCTCGGCGTAGGTCCACCGTCGATCTGTGGCCTTGTCGACAAGTGCCTCACGATCACCGAAACGCGCGACGGTCGCGGCGAAGTTCGCGTGGATCGTGTCGCCCAGCAGCGGGGCGGCGGAGGTGCCCGAGGAGTAGCTGGCGGTCATCTGCCTGACCGTAGTCAGGCTCCGGCGTATGGCAAGGGGACGACCAGGCACGGACCGCCGCTGTAGAGGCCGGCGTCGATCGCCAGCACCTTGTCGTCGGCGTACACGAGCGGCCCGTCGATCTGCTCCGGCGGCACCCCGAGCTGGTCCGCGATGACGCTGTGGCCGTGCACGATCTTGCTGCCGCCAAGGGTCGCGAGCAGCTCATCCGCGATTTCGGGCCCCTGTGGACCACGGAACGCGTACCGGGTCGTCATCTTGCGCCAGCACTCCCACCAGTCGACGAGGTCGTCGCCCTTGAGCACCTGCCGAACGGCCTCGTTGACCTCCTCGATCGAGGACCCCCATTCGAGGTAGGCCACCGTGTCGGAGTGCATCAGCAGGTGCTCGTCGCGCAGCTTCAGCACCGGTCTGCTGGTGAGCCACTCGACGTGCTCCTCGGTCAGCCGGTCCTGGTCGCTGCGCAGCCCGCCGTTGAGCAGCCAGCTGCGCGCGAACGACCGCGGCCCCAGGCTGTCCGGCACCTGGTCGTCGCCGAACCGGTGCATGCCGAGCAGCAGCACCTCGTGGTTGCCGATCAACGAGTTGACCGACCCACCCGCCTCGGCCGCCTCCTCGCCGAGGCGCATGACCAGGTCGATCACGCCCACGCCGTCCGGCCCGCGGTCCACGAAGTCGCCGAGGAACCACAGTTCGGCCTCGCCGCCCGCCCAGTGCCCTTCCTCGTCGCACAGTTCGGCGACGTGCAGGGCCCTGGTCAGTTCGGCGAGGTGCCCGTGCACGTCGCCCACGACGTACATCGAGCGTCGATCCGTGTCCACGTCCGCGACGATAGGTGATTTGTCCTCGCGCGTCAGTGGGCAGCCCAGTTCACGCCGTCGCCGGGCTCTGCAGGACGCGGTCCCAGTCGACGGTCCTGGCCCAGTCGGCGTAGCTGTGCCAGGTCACGTCGGGGTGGTCGGCGTGCAGGGTCTCGATGTCGAGGAAGTCGGTGTTGTCCTCGAACCGCTGGAACATGTCGGCGATCTCGTCGCCGGCCCACTGGCGGACCTGCGGCAACGGCAGCTGCCGGTAGGGAATCTCACGCCCGAGCACGTCGCTGAGGATCCCGGCCGCCTGTTCGCCGGTCACCCGATCGGAGGCGATGTCGATCCGCTTGCCGATGAACCGGTCCGGCTGCTCGACGGCGTGCACGGCGAGACCGGCGATGTCCCTGACGGTGACCTGGTCCAGTGGCTTGCCCGCGGAGAGCGGGTTGACCAGGACACCGTCGGTGAGGCGGCTGAAGCCGACGTTGAGCACGTTCTCCATGAAGTACACCGGCCCCAGAACCGTCGCCCGGACCTGCTGACCACGCAGGTAGGCCTCCACGAGCTGCTTGCTGTCGGCGTGGTCGATGTCGGTCGCCGTCAGCCGGTCGGCGCCACGCACCGAGGAGTAGACGAGGTGCGCGTCGGTCTTCGCCGCGACATCGACCAGGAGACGACCTTGGGCGACTTCCTCGTCCTTGCCGCCGGAGCCGAACGGCACGGACAGCCCGAAGATCGCGTCAGCTCCTCGTGCGGCACGAGCGAGTGCCTGCGGATCAGCCAGGTCGCCGGTGACCAGCCGGGCGCCGGCGGTGGACAGCGCCTGTGCGGATGGCGACTCGGGCGAACGCACGTAGGCGGTGACGTCGTGGCCGTGGTCGAGCAGGAGCTCGGCGACGGCGCCGCCCTGCTTCCCGGTGGCGCCGATGACGAGAACGGAGGTCACGAATGCTCCTTGATCGCGTTTGGTGGACGAACGCGATCCTCTGGCCTCAACTTTGGTTGAGGTCAAGTGCTACGTTCCCGGCCATGCCGAGGGCGCACACCACGTTCCACGAACTCACCGTCGGACAGGTCGCCGAGCGCAGTGGTGTCGCGATCTCCGCGCTGCACTTCTACGAGCGCCAGGGCCTCATCCGCAGCGCCCGGACAGCGAGCAACCAGCGCCGGTACAGCCGCGACACACTGCGCCGGGTCGCCTTCATCAAGACCTCGCAGAACGTCGGCATCCCGCTGGCGACGATCCGGGCAGCCCTGGACCAGCTGCCCAGCGAACGCACGCCGACACGCGAGGACTGGACACGCCTGTCCAAGGGATGGCGCGTCATCCTCGACGCGCGGATCGCCCAGCTGCACGCGCTGCGGGACACCCTCGACGACTGCATCGGCTGCGGCTGCCTCTCACTGCGGTCGTGCCACCTGAGGAACCCGCGCGACGTGCTGGGCCGCGAAGGGCCCGGCGCACGCCGTCTGCCGCCACCGTCCGAACGTCAGCCGGACCAGTCGCCGAACGGGTCCTGAGAGTGACCGACCAGCTCGGCGATCGACTTGAGCACGCGCGTCGGCCGGTACGGGTACATCTCCGCGTGCTCCGAGGTGAAGATCCCGGACAGCACGAGGATGGTCGACAGACCGGCCTCCAGGCCCGAACGCACGTCGGTGTCCATCCGGTCGCCGATCATCAGCGCGTTCTCCGAGTGCGAGCCCAGCGCGCGCAACGCCGACCTCATCATCAACGGGTTCGGCTTGCCCACGTAGTAGGGCTCACGGCCGGTGGCGCGCTCGATCAACGCCGCCACGGCTCCGGTCGCGGGCAGCGAGCCCTCCCTCGAAGGCCCGGTCGCGTCCGGGTTGGTCGCGATGAACTTCGCGCCCTCCTCGACCAGGCGGATGGCCTTGGTGATGGCGGTGAAGCTGTAGGTGCGGGTCTCGCCGAGCACGACGTAGTCCGGGTCGCGGTCGGTCAGCACGTAGCCGATCTCGTGCAGCGCGGTGGTCAGGCCGGCCTCGCCGATCACGAAGGCCGAGCCGTTCGGGCGCTGCGAGTCCAGGAACCTGGCCGTGGCCAGCGCGGACGTCCAGATCGACTGTTCCGGGATGTCCAGGCCGGTGCGCTGCAGCCGGGCGCGCAGGTCCCGTGGCGTGTAGATGGAGTTGTTGGTGAGCACGAGGAACGGGGTCTCGGAAGCGCGCAGCTCCGCGACGAACTCGTCCGCTCCGGGGATCAGGTGCTCCTCGTGCACGAGGACGCCGTCCATGTCCATCAAGTAGTGCCACATGGACTAAGTATCGATCACGCGCTTGCGGAACGTCTCGATCTGGACCTGGAGATAACGCTCGATAACCTGGAGCTCGTCGTCGCCGAAGTGGCTGAGCACCTCGATCAGGCTCTGCCGGGCCACCTCGAAGAGCTGACCGAACTTCTCCACGTCGCCGACCGTGACCTCGACCAACACCTTGCGGCGGTCGTGCGGATCTCGGACACGGCGGACGAAACCGGCACGTTCGAGGCGGTCGATCACGCCCGTGACGGCTCCGGTGGAGAGGCCGGAGAGTTCGGCGATCCGGCCCGCGGTGACCGGTCCATCGGCCCTCATGATGAGATCGATGCACTTCTCGTCGGTCGCGGACACGCCCATCTTCTCGGCGATCTTCGAGTGGAACATGACGGTGAGCGCGCTCTGCTCACGCATGTACCAGGTGAACCTCTCGAGCACTTCAGGTTCCATGTCGAACATCTTAGCCACTAAGACAATTCCTTGTGACAGTGCTCCAAACGGGCGGAACGTGAGAAACCTCGTTTGTGGAGGCATCTACAAGGGGTTGTTCATTAAGCTAAATAAGGTGACAGCAGTGGACCTGGGACTACCCATCGTGCGCGGCACCCCTGACGTGTCCGCACGACCGGACTCGCCTCTGCTCGTCGACCGGTTCGGCCGGGTGGCGACGGACCTGCGCGTGTCGCTGACCGACCGCTGCAACCTGCGCTGCACGTACTGCATGCCGGCCGAGGGGCTCGACTGGCTGCAGAAGGACGAGCTCCTCACCGACGCCGAGCTGATCCGGCTCATGCGGATCGCGGTGGTCGACCTGGGCGTCACGGACATCCGGTTCACGGGCGGCGAGCCGTTGCTGCGGCGCGGCCTGGAGCACGTCATCGCCGCGACGGCCGAGCTGGAGCCGCGGCCGCGGATGTCGATGACGACGAACGGCATCGGGCTGTCCCGCCGGGCGAAGTCGCTCAAGGCGGCGGGCCTGAACCGGATCAACGTCTCGCTCGACACCCTCGACCCCGACCGGTTCGCGACGCTGACCAGGCGCGACCGCATCACGGACGTGCTGGACGGGCTGGACGCCGCCCGTGAGGCCGGGCTGGAGCCGGTGAAGGTCAACTCCGTGCTGATGCGCGGGTTGAACGAGGACGAGGCCGTGCCGCTGCTGCGCTTCTGCGTCGAGAACGGCTACCAGCTGCGGTTCATCGAGCAGATGCCGCTGGACGCACAGCACGGTTGGACGCGCACGAACATGGTGACGGCCGACGAGATCCTCACGAAGCTCTCGACCGCGTACACCCTCACGCCCGAGGAAACCCCTCGCGGCGGTGCGCCCGCCGAGCGCTGGCTGGTCGACGGCGGACCCTCGGTCGTCGGCGTGATCGCGTCGGTGACCAGGCCGTTCTGCGCCGCGTGCGACCGCACCCGGCTCACCTCCGACGGTCAGATCCGCAACTGCCTGTTCAGCCAGGGCGAGACCGACCTGCGCACGCTGCTGCGCGACGGCAGCCCCGACGAGGCGATCGCCGACGCCTGGCGTGCCACCATGTGGGCCAAAGCGGCCGGTCACGGCATCAACGACGCGGGCTTCCACCAGCCGGACCGTCCCATGAGCGCCATCGGAGGATGACTGTGACATCCCTGCCCGGGACGGCCGTCAAGATCCGCTACTTCGCGGGTGCGCGCGCTGCGGCCGGGGTGGCCGACGAGGACCTGCTGCTCGACGCCTCCGAACCCACCGTGGCGCTCGTGGTGAGCACCATCGGTGAACGGCACGGCTCCCAGCTCGGCAAGGTCCTCGCCGCGTCCAGCTTCCTGCTGGACGGCGTCGCGGTGCGCGACACGTCGACGCGCGTGCCCGCGGGCTCTCAGCTGGACGTGCTGCCGCCGTTCGCCGGCGGCTGAGCGGCCAGGAACGCCTCCGCCTGAGCCACCACGGCGCCCTGTTCACGTGACCGGGCCAGCTCCAGCGCCTCGCGTGCCACTGCCGCGTCACCTGTCGCCTCGGCCAGCGCGAGCAACGCCGGTGACTCCAGCAGCAGGTCGTCGCTGTCCCGCACGTCCCGCAAGAGTTCCTCGGCCAGCGCCCGGTCATGCCTCGCGAGCTGCAGCTGTGCCTTGCGCCGGCCAACCGGGTGGTCGACCTCGTTCGCCATCTCGATCGCCGCCGTCAGGTCTCCCAGCACGACCAGCGCCTCGACCTCGATGCGGGCGTCCTCGACCTTCCGCGCCGCCTCGATGCTCGCCAGCGCCAAGGTCCGCGCCCGCTCGCGGTCACCGGCCTTCGCGGCTGTGTCCGCGAGGTTGACCAGCACGTTCGGCGTCGAGAACGGCGCCACGATCGTCTCCTGGTAGAAGGTCAACGCAGCCTCCAGGTGCCGCTGCGCGTCGTCGAACTCCCCCAGTTCGAGGTGGGCGACGCCGAGACCCTCGGCGGCGGCAGCGACCTTGAGCAGGAGTCCGTGCTCCTCCGACAGCCGTCTGGCCTCCTCGAAGAGCTCGATCGCCCTGCGCAGCTCGCCGCGGATACCCGCCATCGAGCCGAGATTGCCCAGCACGGTCACCTGCAGGTCCGGATATCCCCCTGACATTCGCAACGCGTGCTCCAGGTCCGCCACCGCACCGGTGACATCGCCGATGTCCCGCCGCAGCAAACCCATGTTGTTGAGCAACGTCGCCCGCATGTGATCCGTCGTGGCCAGCTCGTACGCCGCGCCGTAGGTCTCCAGCGCCTCGGCATAGGCCCCCCGGAACCAGTGGATCTCGCCGACCCCGTTGAGCATCGCCGCCTCGCGGACCACGTCTCCCGCCGCGCGCGCCGACGCCAGGCCGGCGGTCAGCGTCATGGCCAACTCCGACCGGTAGCCGCCGGAAGTGAGGTAGGCGCGCAAGGTGTCGGCGAGCTGGCTCGCGAACGGATGCGGCGCGACCTGCACCGCCGCCACGAGCACCGAACGTTTCGCGTCGAGCCACGCACGCGCCTCGTCCGCGGTCGCGAACGACCGGCCCTCGACGTCGACCGGCAACGGATCCAGCCGTTTCATCGTCGGGTAGACGAGTTCGGCGGCAACACGTGCGGTGGCCAGGTAGAAGGACAGCAGTCGGCGCAGAGCCGGTGCCGCTTCCGCGCCCACCTGCTCGGAGGCGAAGAGCCGGATCAGGTCGTGCAGCTGGAACCGTTCTCCCGCTTGCTGGACGAGCCCTGCCCGCACCAGCACGCCCATCAGCGTTGCACTGTCCTCAGTGGACAAATCACCGATGACGGCAGCGGACCGCACGCCGAAGTCGGTTCCCGGGTGCACGCTGAGCAGTCCGAACAACCGGCGCGCCTCGGCCGGCAGCGCCGTGTAGGACAGGTCGAACGCCGCCCGCACCGCCGCGTCGCCCTCGATCTCCAGCGCGTCCAGCCGGCCGTCGCCGCGGAGCTCGGCCAGGTAGTCGGGCAGGTGCCGATCAGCGAGGTGCGCGCCCGCGATCCGCAACGCCAGCGGCAGGTTCGCGCACAGCCTGATCAGCTCGGCGCGCTCCTCCGCCGAACCGTCGATCTTCCACCAGTCGAGCAGCGTGCCGGCCTCCGCCTCGGCCAGCACGTCCAGCCGGACCTGGCCCTCCAGGTCGTTGCGGCTGGTCACGATGGCCGTGCAGCCCTCCACGTCCGGTATCAGTGGACTGAGCTCCGCCGCGTTGTCGAGCACCACCAACACTCGGCGGCCGCGCAGCTTCGACCGGTAGAGCTCGACCTGCTCGTCGCGTTCGAGCGGCACCCGCTCCGGCGGCACCCCGAGTGCCCGCAGGAACCGGCCCAGCGCCTGCTCGACGGTGACCGCCGGTCCGGTCGCGAACCCACGCAGGTTGACGTGCAGCTGACCGTCCGGAAACCGGTCCCGGACGCGGTGCGCGAGTTTGATCGCGAGCGCGGTCTTGCCGACGCCGGGCGGGCCGGTGATCACCACGACCGGCGCGTCCGTCGCGGCCAGCACGGACAACGCGGCGAGTTCCTCGTCCCTGCCCACGAAATCCGGCAGGTCGGCGGGCAGCTGCGCCGGACCGGGCCCACGCGCCACGAGCCGGTAGCCGGTGGCGTCCGTGACGATCTCGTCGTCGGTCGACTGCCGCAGCCGGTGGACCAGCGAACGAAGGGCGGCCAGCGGATTGACGGGCGGCTCGTCACCCCAGACCGCCTGGACGAGATCCGCGAACAACACCGGTTGGCCCGCCCTGGCAGCCAGCGCCCGGTGCAGTGCGATCAGCCGAGGCTCCTTGCTCATATGACCATCATCCGGCAGCGGCCCCGCGCAGGAACGCCTGTGCACGGGCAACCACGGCTCCCTGCTCGCGCGACCGGGCCAGCTCCAGCGCCTCCCCGGCCAGGACCACGTCGCCGGTCACCTCTGCCAGCACCAGCACGGCCGGGGCCTCCAGCAACAGGTCGCCGTTGTCCCGCACGTCCCGCACCAGCTCTTCCGCGAGTGCTCGATCATGCCTGGCGAGTTTCAGCTGCGCCTTCCGCCGCGCCACCGGGTAGCCGATCCGGTCTGCCAGCTCGACCGCCGCCTGCAGCTCCTCCAGCACGACCAGCGCATCGGCCTCGGCCCGGAGATCGCCGAACTTCCGTGCCGTTTCGAGGCTCCGCAGCGCCAACGTCCTGGCCTGCTCGGGGTCACCCGTTTCCGCGGCCACCACAGCCAGGTTGAAGAGCACGTTCGGCTCGCCTTCCGCCGCCCCGCTCTCCTGGTAGCCGGCCCGTGCGGCCTCCAGGTGGCGCCGTGCCTCGTCGAACTCCCCGAGCTCGCAGTGAGCGATGCCGATGCCCTCGTCGGCGATGGCCAGGTTGATCGTGGAACCGGTCGCCTCCACGATCAACCTGGCCTCCTCGAAGTGCGCGATCGCCGTGCGGAGCTCGGCGCGGGCACCGCGGATCGTGCCCAGGTTGAACAACATGGCCGCGAGAACGCCGGGCTCGTCGGGGCCCAGGCGCCACAGTCGTACCGCTTCTCCCAGGTCTGCCAGCGCACCGGTGAGATCACCGGTGTCCCGCTTCACCAGCCCCCTGTTGTTGAGCACCGAGGCCCTCGAACGATCCGAGGTGGTCAGCTCGACCGCCTCGCCGAACGACGCCAGCGCCTCGTCGTACTCTCCCAGCATCCACCGGAGGTGGCCGCGTCCGTTGTGCATCGCCGCCTGACAGACGACATCGCCCGCCGCGCGTGCCGACGCGAGACCCGTCGCCAGCAACATCTTCAGCTCCGGCCGGTAGCCGCCGTAGTGGAGGTAGCCGCGCAACGAGTCGGCGAGGTGGCTCGCGAACGGGTGTGGCGCGACCTGCACCGCCGCCACGAGCGCCGCGCGTTTCGCATCGAGCCACGCCCGTGCGTCGTCGGCAGTGGCGAACGCGAGTCCCTCGACGTCCAGCGGCAGCGGGTCCATCCGTTTGACCGAGGGGGTGGCGAGTTCGGCGGCGGTGCACGCGGTGGCCAGGTAGAAGGACAACAGCCGACGCAAGGCGGCGGGTCCGTCGGCACCGACCTGTTCCGAGGCGAAGAGCCGGATCAGGTCGTGCAGCTGGAACCGCTCTCCTGCCTGCTGCACGAGCCCTGCGCGCACCAGCACGCCCACCTGCCGCGCACTGTCCTCAGTGGACAGGTGACCGAGCACGGCCGCGTCCGTCACGTCGAAGTCCGTGCCGGGGTACACACCGAGCAGCCGGAACAACCGGCGCGCGTCGTCCGGCAACGACTGGTAGGACAGCTCGAAAGCCGCCCGCACCGCCGTGTCGCCCTCGATCTCCAGCGCGTCCAGCCGGTGGTCGCCGCGGAGCTCGGCCAGGTAGTCGGGCAGGTGCCGGTCGGTGAGGTGCGCGCCCGCGATGCGCAACGCCAGCGGCAGATGCGCGCACAACCTGATCAGTTCGGCGCGCTCCGCCGGTGTCCCCTCGATCTCCCACCGGTCGAGCAACGCGCGAGCGTCCTCATCGGCCAGCACCTCCAGCCTGGTCTGGCCGGGGAGATCGTTGCGGCTGGTCACGATGGCCGCGCAGCCGTCGACCTCCGGTACGAGCGGGCTCAGTTCGGTGGCGTTGTCGAGCACCACCAGCACCCGGCGGCCACGCAGCTTCGACCGGTAGAGCTCGACCTGCTCGTCGCGTTCGAGCGGCACCCGCTCCGGCGGCACCCCGAGCGAGCGCAGGAACCGGCCCAGCGCCTGCTCGACGGTCACCGCCGGCCCCGTCGCGAACCCGCGCAGGTTGACGTGCAGCTGACCGTCCGGGAACCGGTCCCGGACGCGGTGCGCGAGTTTGATCGCGAGCGCGGTCTTGCCCACGCCGGGCGGGCCGGTGATCGCGAGCACCGGATCGTCCGAAGTGGACAGTGCGGCGAGCTTGTCCTCCCGTCCGACGAAGTCCGGCAGGTCCGCGGGCAGCTGAGCCGGGCCGGACGGACGCACGACGAGCCGGTAGCCGGAGACGTCGGTGACGATCTCGTCGTCGACCGACTGCCGCAGCCGTTTCACGAGACTGCGCAAGGCGGGCAACGGTTTCGCCGGTGGCTCGTCACCCCAGACCGCCTGGACGAGGTCTGCGAACAACACAGGCTGGCCCGCCCTGGCGACCAGTGCCCGGTGCAGCGCGGTCGTTCGAGGTTGCTTGCTCATGTGACCACCCATTAAACAGCGGCCTCGCGCAGTTCCCGGTCCCACAAATGACATTCGGTCTCGTCGACGAGCGCCTGGGCCTCCTGGACGGTCCGGTCGGCGGCCGTGTGGTCGCCGAGCGCGCGGTGAATGCCGGCCAGCACGACCAGCACACGGACCAGGCGCACGCGCAGTTCGCCGCTCTCCGCCCGTTCCCTGGCCTGCCGCGCGAGGTTCAGCGCCTCCTTCAGCTCGCCCGCCGCGTGATGGTCGGCGGCGAGGCCCGCCAGGTTGTCGACCTCACCGCGCAGGTAGCTGGTCTTGACGGCGATCGCGAACCCTTCGCCGTGGGCGGCGAGGGCCTGGTCGATGTCACCGAGCCCGCGCTGGGCGTCGCCGATGCTGTCGTAGTAGTCGGATTGTTCCCTTTGGCGGTCCTGGGCCTGCGCCGCGGCCAACGCCTTGTGGAAGGCGTCCAGGGCCTCCTGGTAGCGGCGGTCGGCCAGCGCCATCGTCGCGCGTGCCACGAAGAAGCTCGACTCGTGGGCCAGACTCGACGGTAGCTGCCGCCGCAGTGCCGCGGCCTGGTCGGCGACCCGTTCGGCTTCTTCGAACCGGCCCGACGTTTCGAGCACCTCGACGCGCGCGTCCAGGGCGTACAGGGTGACGTGCGGCAGCTCCTGCTGCTCCGCGAGTTCGAGCGTGCGGTCGACGTTGGCCAGTGCCGCCGACAACGGGCCGAGCTCCAGGTAGATGGCGCCGAGGTTGTGGGTCGCGGCGGAGTTGTCCGGCTGCAGTTCGAGCGCTTCGGTGTACACCCCGGCCGCGTCGCGCAGCCGGCCGAGCTCGCGGTAGGCGATGCCGCTGTTGATCAGCACGGACACCAGCATCCGGTCGTCGGGGCTGCGCCGCAGCAGTTCGCGTGCCTGGCCGAACTCCACCAGCGCGTCGGGCAGCTGGCTGCTGGCGAAGTGGGCGAGGCCGATGCTGCCGTGCATCACGGCCTGCGCGAGATCGTCACCCGCAGCACGTGCGGCAGCGAGTCCCGCCGTGGCCGCGACGAACCAGTCGACCTTGTAGGAGTGGAAGTAGAAGTAGCCGCGCAGCATGTCCGCGAGCAACCACGCCACCGGTGCGGGACTCGCGTGCGGGATGGCGGCCACGATGTTGCCGCGCTCGGCCTCGAACCACTCGATCGCCGCTTCCTGGGAACCGAAGTCGTGCCTCGGGAGATCGCCGGGGAGCTCCGGTACCGGCATGCGGGCGAACTCCGGGTTGATCGTCCTGGCCGCCGCTTCCGCGTTGACGAGGTAGTAGTCGAAGAGCCTCGCCCGCGCGGTTTCCGCCTCCCCCAACCGAATCGCGTACATGCGGAGGAGGTCGTGGAGGCTGTACCTGTCCTCGTTGCGTTGGACGAGGTTCGCGTCCACGAGCTGCTGGAGCGGTTCGCCGGCCGGCTCGCCGAGCAACGCGGTGACCGCCCCGATCCCGAAGTCCTGGCCGGGAACGAGGCCGAGCAGCCGGAACACCCGTTGCGCGACAACGGGTTGCGCGCGGTAGGAAAGGTCGAACGCGGCGTTGACGGCGGCGTCACCCTCGATCTCCAGCGCGTCGAGCCGGTCGTCACCCCGCAGGTCGGCGAGGTAGTCGACGAGGTGGCCGTCCGTCACGTGTGCCGCGGCGATGCGCAACGCCAGCGGCAGGTGCGCGCAGAGCCGGACCAATTCCCCCTTGTCGTCCGGCGAGCCGGTGATCCGCATCCGGGCGAGGAGTTCCTGCGCCTCGTCGTCCTCGAACACGCCCAGCCTGATCTGCTCGTGCTCGGACAGATCGGCGCGACTGGTGACGATCACCCGGCAGCCGGGCCCCTGCGGCAGCAACGGCCCGATCAGGTCGCGGGTGGCGTTGTCGATCACGACGAGCACCGCGCGGTCCGCCGTCATCTTCTGGAACAACGCGGACTGCGCGTCGAGGTCGACCGGGACGTCCTCGGCCCCGAGTGCGCGCAGGAACCGGTGCAGCGCCTGGTTCGCCGTCATCGCGGCGTCCTCGGCGAACGCGCGGAGGTTCACGTGGAGCTGACCGTCCGGAAACCGCTCGCTCAGCAGGTGCGCGACGTGGATCGCGAGCGAGGTCTTGCCGACACCGGGCGGCCCGGTGATCGCGAGCACCGGTGCCGTGCTGTCCAGGGCTCGCGCGATCTCGTCCGCCCGGCCGACGAAGTCCGGCAGACCCGCCGGGAGCTGCCGCGGTCCCGGTTTGCGCAACACCAGCCGGTACCCACTGGGCTCGGTGACGACCTGCTCCGTGGTGCGCAGCCGTTGCACGAGGTTGCGCAACGCCTGCTTCGGGTTCACCGGCCGCTCGGCGCCCCAGACCGCGTCGATCAGCTCGTCGAACGACACGGGCTGGCCGGGCCTGGCGGCGAGCGCCTCCCGAAGCGCGTCGATTCTCATGCCTTCAGATCTTGGTGCGTTGATCTTGAACAGTCGATCGCGATGCGACTTGGTGGATGCTGGTGGAGTGACCGAGGCACCGTGGGATCCGATCTCGCACGTTCCGCCGAACTACCTCACGTCCGACGACGGCCGGAAGTGGGCGGAGAAGCACTGGTTGAACGTGCCCGGCCCCTTCTACACAGGCGAGACCGACACCGGTTGGACCGGCCGGATGTCCGCACCACGACACGTCCTCTACGGCGGCGAGTACTTCAACGAGTTCGTCTACCGCCAGCCCAAGACCAAGGCGGAGGTCGAGTGCCTGCTGGAGGCCGCCGGGGACGAACCCATGGGTGGCTACGCCTGCGACGGCGACGCGCGGTGGACACCGGACGCCGTCCGCGCCTGGTGGGACGCGCGGGACGAGGTCGAGGAACACGTCGCCTGGCTGGCCGCCGATTTCGCCTCCATCGACCGTCCTGCCTGCCAAGAGGCCGCCGAAGGTGCGCGCGACTTCCTCGCCTACCTGGCCGGTGATCTCAGGGCCGACCTCCAGGCCTACCTCTTCCGGCTGGAACGAGGCCGTTACCCGGTCACCGGTGACCAGCTCCCGGACCTCTGAGCCAGCCGCCGTTCCCACGAGCGGCGCCCGGTGACGCGAGCCAGCTCCAGCGCACGCGACCGGCACTCCTCGGCCTGCTCCACCGCACCCATCGCCCGGTGCACCTCGGCGAGCTCGGCCAGCGCGGGCACCTCGCGGACACGCAGCTGACCGCGGTCTGCCGCGGCGACGGCTTCGGTGGCGTGCTCGAACGCCTCTGACAGGTGCCCGGTCGCGCGCAGGCAGGCGGCGAGACCGGTGAGGGCGTCGACCTCGCCGCGCAGGAAGCCGACCTTGTGGCACAGCTCGAGGGCCTCCTGGTGGTGCTGGAAGGCGTTGCCCGCACGCCCTTGGCCGGTCAGCGCGAAGCCGAGGCTGTTGTTTCCGTCCGCTTCCGTCTTGGGGTCACCGCAGTCGATCGCCAGCTCGATCGAGCGGCGGGCGTTCGCCTCTGCGGCGGCGAAGTCACCGCGTTCCAGGTCCAGCAACGCGAGGGTGTCGGTGTTGCGGGCGACGAACGCCGGGCCGACCTGTGTCAGGTCGAGCCGGTCGATCTCGTCGAGCTGGGCCGCCGCGCTCTCGACGTCGCCGATCAGCACGTAGCCATCGGTGAGGTGGCCGGCGGCGAACACCCTGCCCACCGGGATGTTCTGCGCGATGGACAGCCGGCCGACCTCCTCGGCGTAGGAGATGGCCATGTCGAGTGGCCCGAGGTCCATGTGAATGCCGCTGAGGTTGAACACCGCCGGTGCGCTGTCGGGGTCGATGGCCAGCGACTCGCGCAGGGCGTCGGCGGCCTCGGCGAGCCGGCCGTGCTCCCAGTTCACGATGCCGATGTTGGTCAGCACGGAGCTCAGCGTGAGCTCGTCACCGAGGTCGCGGGCGATCGCCACGGCCGGTTCGAACTCCGCCAGTGCCTCGGTGAACTGGCCGCCACGCCAATGAGCGAGGCCGAGTGCGTTGCGCATGGTCACTTCGGCGTTCAGGTCGCCGTGGTCGCGGGCGGCACGAAGGCCGGTTCTGGCCGAGGTGACCCATTCGACGAGATGACTGTGGAAGTAGAAGTAGGCCCGCATGGCATCGGTGAGCTGCCACGTCAACGGCTGACCGGCGGCTGCGAGGATCGCGGCCACGATGCTCGCCCGTTCCGCGTCGAGCCAGGCGAGCGCGGCGGGTGTGTCGGACAGGTCGTGTTCCGGCACGGATTCGTGCGGTGGCAACGGCAACCGGCGGAACTCCGGGTGCAACGCCTTGCCCGCCGCGAAGGCGTTGACGAGGTAGTAGTCGTGCAGACGGCCCAGCGACGGCTCGCCCAGCCGCATCGCGTAGATGCGCAGCAGGTCGTGCAGGAAATAGCGATCTCCGTGGCGTTGCACGAGGTTCGCGTCGACGAGCTGGCCGAGGGGCTCGGTGGCGTCCGCGCCGAGCAACGCGGTGGCGCCGGCGACACCGAAGTCCGGGCCCGGCACGTGGCCGAGCAACCGGAACAACCGGCGGGCCACGGCGGACTGCGCGCGGTACGACAGGTCGAAGGTCGCGCGCACCGCGGCGTCGCCCTCGATCTCCAGCGCGTCGAGGCGGTCGTCGCCGCGCAGTTCGGTGAGGTAGTCGGGCAGATGGCTCTCGGCGACGTTCGCCGCGGCGATGCGCAACGCCAGCGGCAGGTGCCCGCACAGGCGCGCGAGCTCGGCGCGGTCGACGTGGCTGCCGCCGATCCGCAGGTGGGACAACAGGTCCTGGGCTTCGCGGTGGTCGAACACGCCGAGCTTGAGCTGCTCGAACTCCGGCAGGTCCGTGCGGCTGGTGACGATCACCCGGCACCGGTCGCCCGCCGGCAGCAGCGGGCCGACCAGGTCGCGGGTGGCGTTGTCGATCACGATCAGCACCGCGCGCTCGGCGGTCAGCTGGTGGTACAGCGCGGTCTGGGCGTCGAGGGTGACGGGGACGTCCTCGGCGCCGAGCGCGCGCAGGAACCGGGAGACGGCCTGTTCCGGCGTGACCGGGGTGCCCGGCGAGAACGCGCGCAGGTTCACGTGCAGCTGGCCGTCCGCGAACTGCGAGCTCAACCGGTGCGCGAGGTGGATCGCGAGCGAGGTCTTGCCGACGCCGGGCGGACCGGTGATCGCGAGCACCGGCGCCCGCGACGCCAGCGCGGCGGTGATCTCGCCCGTGCGGCCGACGAAGTCCGGCAGGTCCGCCGGCAACTGCCGCGGCCCCGGTTTGCGCGGCACCAGCCGGTAGCCGGACGGTTCGGTGACCACCTGCTCGGTGGCGCGGAGTCGCTGGACGAGGTTGCGCAACGCCTGCTTCGGGTTCACCGGCCGCTCGGCGCCCCAGATGGCGTCGATCAGCTCGTCGAACGGCACGGGCTGGCCGGGTTTGGCCCCCAACGCTCGCCGGAGCGCGTCGATTCTCATGCTTCAGATCATGGTCATTCGATCGCGGTGATGGCCAGAACCGGCGTGTCGCAGATGGCCTAACCCGCGTGAGCCACGCCTCACTTTCCGTGATAAATCTCGATCGATCTCAGAATGGAAACGGACCGATAACGACACCTTTGAGCTGCGCGTTTGTAGGACCAGCACAAAGATTCGGACTGTTACTGTGATGTGCGTCACGGCCCGAAACATTTGGTGAGCCCGACTTCGGTTACGTACGGTCGCTCCTCGGCTGGCCCCGACCAGCCACGAGCACGACCGGAGGACCGAGCACCGAGCCCAGTCCGAGGGTTCTCCGGCACAAACCCCGAGCGAGAGACACCGCCGGACTGGGACGCAGGAACGTACCGGGCCCGAACCCGAGTTCCTGACCGCAGGTGCGGTGGACCGAGAGGCACATGGCTTTCAACCGTGGCAAGCAGGGCAAGCAGGGTTCCGCCGCTCGCACTATCGCCAAGGTCGCGGCTGTCGGCATCATCGCCGGCGCCCCTCTGGGCCTCGCCGTTGGCACCGCCAACGCCGCCCCTGGAATGGACTGGGACGCACTCGCGCAGTGCGAAGCCAGTGGCAACTGGGCCGCCAACACCGGCAACGGGTTCTACGGCGGTCTGCAGTTCACGCAGCAGACCTGGAACGCCTACGGCGGCCAGGGCAACGCGGCCAACGCCTCGCGCGAGCAGCAGATCGCTGTCGCCGAGCGCGTGCTCGCCGGCCAGGGCCGCAACGCCTGGCCCTCGTGCAGCGCCAGGCTGGGCAACTACACCGGCCAGGCCCCCAAGGCCACCCCGGCCCCGCAGCAGCGCAAGGCGCAGCCGCAGCAGCGCCAGGCCCCGGTGCAGCAGGCTCCGGTAGTCGCCCTCGCGGGTTCGAAGTCGAACCCGAGCGGCAACTACGAGATCAAGCCGGGCGACACGCTGTCGAAGATCGCCGACGCCAACAAGGTCGCCGGCGGCTACCAGGCCATCGTGGAGAAGAACAAGGAATTCCTCACGAACCCGGACCTGATCTTCCCGGGCGACAAGATCCTGATCTGATCAGGGCTTCAAGCCGATTCTGAACGTTGGCCCCTGTTCGTCATGGGCTGATGCAGGAACCAGGGATCTCACCGCTATCCCCCCGGCGGTGAGGTCCCTGCCTGCGTTTGCAGGGTCTGATGGCGAGTTGCCCAACGGCCAAGCCGCTGGAACCGGGCAAGCCGACCCGTACGGTGCCAACCGCAAGGCAGCCGGCTCAGGGGCAGTTGACCCACTCGTCCTTGCCGTCCGAGAACACCTGCCGCTTCCACACGGGCAACCGAGCCTTGACCTCGTCCACGAGGTCCGAGCACAACGAGAAAGCCTCCCCGCGGTGCTCAGCCGCCACCGCGCAGGCCAGCGCGACATCCCCGATCTTCAACGGCCCGACCCGGTGCGACACCGCGATCCCGTGCACCCCGGAGTACTTCGAAGCCAGCGACTCCACGACCTCGGCCACGACATCAGAAGCAGACGGGTGCGAGTGATACTCCAACTCCAGCACCGAACGCCCGCCGTCGTGATCGCGCACGACCCCGGAGAACGTCACCACCGCGCCGGCCCGGTCCGAAGCCACCAGAGCGGCGTGCTCCTCGACCGACAACGGCTCCTCGGTCACGACGGCCCGCAGCACCACGCTCATTTGTGGTCACCTCCACGCAGTTGGTCCAGCGCATGCTCTACGACGGACCCCAGCACGTCCAGCCCGTCGCGCACGCCGCCGGTCGAGCCCGGCAGGTTCACGATCAGCGTGCGGCCGGCCACCCCGGCCACGCCGCGCGACAGCACCGAGCCCGGCACGCGCGGCCAGCCCGACATGCGGATGACGTCGGCCAGGCCGGGCACCTCGTAGTCCAGCACCGCACGCGTGGCTTCCGGCGTCCGGTCGGTCGGGTTGATCCCGGTGCCGCCCGTGGTCACCACCAGTTCGGCGCCCGCGGACACCGCGTCGACCAACGCGAGACGGACCGGTTCGCCGTCCGGCACGACCACCGGCGCGGCGACCGAGAACCCGCGATCGGCAAGCCACGAGACGATCAGGGGGCCGCTGCGATCCGGGTACACCCCCGCGGCGGCGCGGTTGGAGGCCGTGATCACCACCGCCTTCACGGGCGTTCCCACAGACCGGACTTGCCGCCCTCCTTGCGTTCCACCCGCACCGCGTCCAGCGACGCGGCCGGGTCGACTGACTTCACCATGTCGTGCAGGGTCAGGCCGGCGACCGACACCGCGGTCAGGGCCTCCATCTCGACGCCCGTGCGGTCGGTGGTGCGGACCGTGGCCGTGATCAGCACCGAGTCCGCAGCCAGGGCCAGGTCCACCACCACCGACGACAGCGAGATCGGGTGGCACAGCGGCACGAGTTCCCAGGTGCGCTTCGCGGCCATGATGCCGGCGATGCGGGCCGTGGCCAGGGCGTCGCCCTTGGGCAGGTCGTCGGCACCCAGCAGCCCAACCACCTCGGCGGTCGTGTGCAGGATCCCGGTGGCCACGGCCGTCCGGGTGGTCTGCTCCTTGCCGGAGACGTCGACCATGCGGGCCGCTCCGTGTGAGTCCAGGTGGGTGAACTGCTTGGTCATACCGCGATCGTATGCCCGGCATTGCAGGAACGCGGGGGCCCCGCGTTCCCCTGAAGGAAGCGTGGGGCCCCCGCGTTCCTTGAAATCAGGACTGGGCGGCCTTGCGAACGGCGTCCGCCACGGCCGGGGCGACCGTGTTGTCGAAGACCGACGGGACGATGAACGACGCGTTCAACCGGTCTCCGTCCACCACGTCGGCGATGGCCTGCGCGGCGGCCAGCAGCATCGCGTCGGTGATCGTGCGGGCGTGCGCGTCCAGCAGGCCGCGGAACACGCCGGGGAACGCCAGCACGTTGTTGATCTGGTTCGGGAAGTCCGAGCGGCCGGTCGCCACGACGGCGGCGTGCTGCTGGGCCTCCATCGGGTCGATCTCCGGGTCCGGGTTGGCCAGCGCGAACACGATGGCGTCCTTGGCCATCGTGGCGACCTGGTCGGCGCCGAACAGGTTGGGAGCCGAGACGCCGATGAACACGTCCGAGCCGACCAGCGCGTCGTGCAGGCGGCCTGCCTGGTTGTCCTTGTTCGTGGACGCGGCGATGGACTTCAGGTTCGAGTCCAGGCCGGGACGGTCGCGGTGCACGATGCCGTCCACGTCGACGGCGATGATGTCGCCGGGCTCCTGGGCCTGCAGCAGGCGGATGATCGCGGAACCGGCCGCGCCGACGCCGCAGACCGTGATGCGGCAGTTCTTGATGTCCTTGTTCACCACGCGCAGGGCGTTGCGCAGGGCGGCGACGACGACGATGGCCGTGCCGTGCTGGTCGTCGTGGAAGACCGGGATGTCGAGCTTCTCGCGCAGGCGGGCCTCGATCTCGAAGCAGCGCGGCGCGGAGATGTCCTCGAGGTTGATGCCGCCGTACACGGGAGCGATGAGCTCGACCGCGCGGATGATCTCCTCGGTGTCCTGGGTGTCCAGGCAGACCGGCCAGGCGTCGACGCCGGCGAACTTCTTGAACAGCGCCGCCTTGCCCTCCATCACCGGCAGCGCGGCGGCGGGGCCGAGGTTGCCGAGGCCCAGCACGGCCGAACCGTCGGTCACGACGGCGACGGTGTTGCGCTTGATGGTCAGACGGCGGGCGTCGTCCGGGTTCTTGGCGATCGCCTCACACACGCGGGCGACACCCGGCGTGTACGCACGGGACAGGTCGTCGCGGTTGCGCAGCGGCACCTTCGACGAGATCTCGATCTTGCCGCCGAGGTGCACGAGGAACGTGCGGTCCGACACCTTGCGCACGACGATGCCGGGCAACGTCTCCAGCGTGTCGGTGATGTCCTTGGCGTGGTTCGCGGACAGCGCGTTGCAGGTGAGGTCGATGACGACGCGGTCGTTGTGCGACTCCACGACGTCGAACGCCGTGATGACACCGCCCGCGCGGCCGACGGCCGACGTGAGGTCACCCGCGGCGCTCGCTGACGGCGGCGCCTCCAGACGAACGGTGATCGAGTAACCAGGGCCGGGGACCGGCATCGTCTTCCTCCCACGAAGTGCTGCTCAAGCGGGAAGTGAGCCTATCCCCGGGCCCATTGCGGTACGCACGCGACTCGGCAGTCTTAAGACCGCCCTGACAGTCCGATCAGGACTTGTTGATTTCGGTCACCGGGTGCGTGTAGCCGAGGTCCTCCACCGGCAGCGGGAACGTCACCGTGCCGAACGGGGAGAGCGCACCCTGCGAGTCGCTGGTCAGTTCGGTGACGGGGTGGCCGCCGTCGGGGCCTTCCGGCCAGTGGGGGTCGACCCGTCCAGGGCGTCCTTTCGCCACTTTCTCCTCCTCGGTGGTGCCTGATGACGCGACAAGTGTGACAGAGCACGATGTGTTCCCCACCGGCCCATATAACGTGGTGAGAATGTCCGGCATCACTCTCGCCGACTGGCTGCGCGCCCAGGACGACGTCGCTCTCGTGGCGCTGTTGCGCGCGCGTCCCGACCTGGCAACGCCCCCACCTGCCGATATGTCCGTGCTCGCGACACGGGTCGGCACCAGGGCGTCGGTCGCGCGCGCCTGCGAGGACCTCGACACCTTCACGCTCGCCGTCCTCGAAGGCCTGGTCGTGCAGGGTGCCGACGCCGAACCCGTGGCGTTGGCCACACTCGCGGAGGTGCTCGGGCCGGACGTGAAGCCCAAGCCGCTCAAGCAGGCCGTCGCCAGGCTCAGGTCGCAGGCACTGCTGTGGGGCGAGGACGACGCGCTGTCGATCCCCCCGGTCACGCGCGAGGCGTTCGGCAGCTACCCCGGCGGTCTGGGCCGGGCCACCGGACAGAGCTACGACCTCCACGGCATCACCGAGGGCGAACAGCGCGTGCTGCAGAAGCTCGCCGCCGGACCACCCATCGGCGACACCAAGGACGCCTCCCGGGTCGTGCCGCTCGGCAAGGCCGAGACGCCCGTGCAACGGCTGCTCGCCCGCAACCTGCTGCTGCGCCGCGACCCCGGCACCGTCGAACTGCCCAGGGAGATCGCCCTCCAGCTGCGCGGCGAACGCCCGCTCGGCCCGATCCAGGTCACCGAGCCGAAACCGAAGACCTCCACGCTCCAGCAGACCAGCATCGACGCCACCGGCGGCGGCGAGGCCCTGGAGCTCGTCCGGCACGTCGAGAAGCTCATCGCCGCCTGGTCCGCCGAACCGGCACCGGTGCTGCGGACGGGCGGGCTGGGCGTCCGCGAGCTGCGCAAGGCCGCCAAGGACCTCGACGTCGACGAACGCCGGGCCGCTCTGCTGATCGAGCTCGTGGTCGGCGCGGACCTGGTCGCGAACACCGAGGCCGCCGAACCGGAGTGGGTGCCGACCACCAAGGCCGACGTCTGGCTCGCCGCGACCGCCGAGGTCCGCTGGGCCACGCTCGCGCACGCCTGGCTGGAGCTGCCCCGGCTGCCCGCGCTGATCGGTCGCCGGGACGAGAAGGACAAGCTCTTCACCCCGCTCGCGGACGAGGTCCGGCGTGCCCAGGCACCCCGCGACCGCAGGTGGGTCCTGGAGGCGCTCGGCGCGTTCCCCAAGGGCACCGCCATCGCGAACCCCGCCGACCTGGCCGCGCTGCTCGGCTGGCGGGCGCCGCGCCGGGGCGGACGGCAGCGCGACGAACTGGTGCGCTGGACCGTCGAGGAGGGCACGGCCGTCGGCGTGCTCGCACTCGGCGCGATCACCACGGCGGGCCGCGTGCTGCTCGACGAGGGCCCCGGCCACGCCGCCAAGACCCTCGCCGACGCACTGCCAGAGCCGCTCGATCACGTACTGGTGCAGGCCGACCTCACGGTCGTCGCGCCGGGCCGGCTCGAACCGGACCTCGCTGACGAGCTGGCGATCGTCGCGAACGTCGAGTCGGCGGGCAGCGCGACCGTCTACCGGATCAGCGAGGCCACCGTCCGGCGCGCGCTCGACTCCGGCCGCACCGCCGATGAGCTGCACGAACTCTTCAAGGTCCGCTCGCGCACGCCGGTTCCGCAGTCGCTGACCTACCTGATCGACGACGCCGCACGCCGGCACGGGAGGCTCCGCGGCGGTGCCGCCGGGTCGTTCCTGCGGTGCGACGACCCGGTGCTGATCAGCGAGGTTCTCGCGCACCCCGAGGCCGGGCGGCTGGAGCTGCGCCGGATCGCGCCGACCGTGCTGGTCAGCCCGTTGCCGCTGGCGGACGTGCTGGACGGACTGCGCTCGGCCGGGTTCGCCCCGGCCGCGGAGGGCCCGGACGGCCAGGTCCTCGACCTGCGGCCGGGCGGGCGCCGAACCACGCCGAGGCAGCGATCGGCACGCAAACCGGCGTCACCCGCAGTGCCCGCCGACGAGCGGTTGGGTGAACTCGTCCGGCTGGTCCGGGCAGGAGATCGTGCCGCCGCGACACCACGGGGTGAACGCATCGCCGTTCCCGGCCACCTCGGCGCCGGGCCGTCCGCCACCCTGTCGTTGCTCCAGCAGGCAGCACGGGCGCGACGAAGGGTGCTCGTCGGGTTCGTCGACTCCCACGGCACGGCGGCACAGCGCGTGATCGAGCCGCACGTGGTCGGCGGCGGCGTGCTCGAAGGCTACGACCACAGCTACGGAGAGGTGCTCAGGTTCCCTCTTCATCGCGTCACGTCCGCCGCATTGGTGGACGAGAGCTGACCGTCGGTCATCCCCCGGTCGATCCGCACGACCACCCTTGCGTGGCTGTTTCGCGACCTAGCGTCGAGTGGCGTGAGCGTTTTACAACGCTCGCTCGACGACAGGAGGAGCAGCGCAGATGGCCATCAACCGGTGGGCGCGTAGAGCGGTCCTCACCGCAACGGCATTGGCGTTCGCCTTGCCGTTCACCACAGGATCAGCCCAGGCCGACCCGATCATCGAGGTTCTCGCGGACAACAACGTCAACGTGACCGTTGGCGCCTACAACAACAACGTGGACTCGATCCCGGTCAGCCTCGGCGCGGGCGCGAGCCTCAACACGGGCAGCGGTATCACGCTCGACCTCGACGAGAACGAGGGCATCCAGCTCGCGCTGGACATCGGCCACGCGGAGATCTGGGCCGACGCGTCGGTCGGCGTTCCGTTCACGAACATCGGCGTCGAGGCCGCCGCCGCGGCGGCGGTCGAAGCACCCTCGGTTGCTGTCGCCGTCGCGCCACCGCCGGCCGCTGAGCCCGAGGTGGCGGCGCCTCCCGCCCCTCAGGTGGCCGCACCGCTCGCTGCACCAGAGGCCACGCCGGTCTTCGAGTCCGCCGTCACGATCACCGATGACACCGCGGCGCTGACCGAGGAGCCCAAGGGCGACGACGAGGAGGACGACTGCCCGGAGGAAGTCGAACCGTCCGGCTGTCCCAACATCACCGCGTTGGGAATTCTCAGCGTCTGTCTGCTGCCGAACCTGGTTCAGCTCCACATCTGATCCGACGACACCGCGGAGCCGGAAGGGAGGCCCTCACGACGACGTGATCCGCATCTGAATCAGACCGCAACGACGAGGCGAGCGCCGCACCCGAAGGTGGCGCTCGCCTCGTTGCTCGTGGAGTTGGATCGGCGCCGGCGAGGTCAGCCCGCGCGGACGGACATCCACTGGCGCATGGCGTGCTCGACCAGCGTGATGAGCGTCTGCTTCGTCGACTGCCGGTTCCGCGCGTCACAGGTGACGATCGGCACCGACTCGTCGATCGTCAACGCCTCGCGCACGTCCTCCAGCCTGTGGTGCAGGAGGCCGTCGAAGCAGTTGACGCCCACGACGTACGGCAGCTGCCGGTCGTCGAAGAAGTCGATCGAGGCGAACGCGTCGGCCAGGCGGCGGGTGTCGACCAGCACGATGGCGCCGATGGCACCCCGCACCAGGTCGTCCCACATGAACCAGAACCGGTGCTGACCCGGTGTACCGAAGAGGTACAGGATCAGGTCGCTGTCGAGCGACACGCGGCCGAAGTCCATCGCGACCGTCGTGGTGACCTTGTTCGGCGTGGCGGAGAGGTCGTCCACCCCCGCGCTGGCCTCGGTCATCACCGCCTCGGTGGTCAACGGGACGATCTCGGACACCGAGCCGACGAACGTCGTCTTGCCAACACCGAAGCCACCCGCCACCACGATCTTGGCGGAGGTCGTCGGCTTCCGTGCGCCCTCGGCGCCCTGGGGACTAGAGCCTGCGAAGCCCACTGAGCACCCTCTCCAGGAATTCCATGGAAGGCCGGTCCCCCACGACCAGACCGCCCTGGTGAATCAAAACCAATCCCATGCTTGCCATGTCGCCGATCAACACCCGCACGACGCCAAGAGGCAAGCGTAGGAGTGCAGCGACCTCGGCCACTGACCGAGTGTCGACACACAGCCCGCAGATCGACCTGTGTTCGGGAAGCACTGCGGCGTCCCGTTCGAGGCCCCGCTCGCTGGTCGAAATCAGCGCCTCGATGGCCAGGTCGTAGTCGGGCCGGGTGCGTCCACCAGTGCGCGTGTAAGGCCGCACAAGTGAACCCGAGTCCGCAGAGGAATTCTCCTCCGGCCGCACAACAGGCTGCGCACCGGTGCTGTACACCGGCTGCGGCCCGGTGGTGTACGGCAGCTGTTCCGGCACGGCGTCCGGCATCTCGTGCTGGCCGAAGAGGTCCGCACCGGGGCCACCGAACAACCCGGTGCCGTACCCGTCGATGTCGAACCGGTTCGGCACGTCGTCGTACGGATACGACGACGAGTCATCCACCTCACGCTGAGACATATCGCCTAGCCCTTGCCCTGTAACCCGCTCATCGTGGGGTGCGTCCTCGGCTTCCTCTGGTTCTTGGGGTATCGCATCAGGCTCGTCGAACTGGAACCCACCAGCGGCCCACTCCTGGTAGTTGAAGTTCCTACCGAAGCCACGGCCTCTAGCGCCAGGTCTGCTAGCCATCTCTTCTCACCCCTGAACTGCCAGTGAGGTCTAGCGACGGACCACACCCTGAAGCTGCGCGCGCAGCTCAGGGGTGAGTTGTTGACCGACACGCTCCACCAGGAGCGTCATCTCGTATGCCACCAGGCCGATGTCACAGTTCGGTGCCGCCAGGACGGCGAGACACGAACCATCGCTGATCGACATGAGGAACAGGTAGCCCCGCTCCATCTCGACGACGGTCTGGTTGACCCCGCCTGCCTCGAAGCAACGGGCAGCACCCTGTGTGAGGCTGACCAATCCGGACGCGACAGCGGAGAGCTGCTCTGCACGGTCTCGGGGCAGCCCCTGAGACCCCGCGAGCAACAGCCCGTCCGCGGACACCACGACGGAATGTGCCACTCCGGGCACCCTCCGCACGAAGTCGGTGATAAGCCAACCAAAGCTGCCTGGCTGCGCTGCGGTCGTCACTCCTGCTCCTCGTTCTGCCGGCTCGATTGGTCACCAGCGTATGCCTCGATCAATGCGTGCCGGCCTCGCTTGACACCACTCTGCAGGCTCGACATGCGCCCGCGCACCGCGTCAGCGGTACGAGGCGGCAGCGGGGGCCGCTGCGCGGTCTGCGTCGTGCCCTGCGGCTTGGGTGCCGCAGATCCTGGCACGAGCTGAGCCTTCGGTGTCCGTTTTGGCAATCCTGCCGATGTCTTCGACTCCGGCGCCTTGTTCAACAACGCCTGAGCCGCTTGCCATCCCTCGTCGGCAGGCGATTGCCAGGCCGATTCGGAAGTGGGTGCCGCCGCTGGAGTCTCCTCCACAACGGGCTCCGGTTCCACAACTCGCTCCTGCTCGGCGGGGGCGACTACTTCCTCGGCCTGCTTCACCTTGGCGCGCGGCTGGCGCACGGGAAGACCAGCGGCCGACGTGGTGGTGGGTGCCACCGCCGGGACGGGCTTGGGGCTGCGGGTCGGCAGTTCCGGTTCGGGCCCGTCCGAGAGCGGAGGGGTCGTGACCGGTTCGTCGATGTACTCGACACCGTTCTTGCCGGCCTTCTCGACGCTGCCGAGCTTGGACTCGACCCGTCCGTTGGTCGCCGCGGGCTCTGCCGGCTCGTCCGCCGCGGCGGGAACCGGCTGGGCCGCGGCCGCGGAGGTCTCGCTGCCGACCGCCTGGAACCACTGCGACAGGACCGCCTCGTAGATCGGCAGGCGCTCGGTCGGTGCGTCCAGGTCGTGCTCGACCCCCTTGCGGGAGGCCTCGGACGTGCCGTTGCGGTGCCCCATGCCGATGTCCAGCGAGCCGGTGTCGACCGGTGCCCGCGAGACGCCGTTGCTCGAGTGCGGTTCGTCGTCGATCGGCGGGATCGGCACGAACTGCGTGGTCTCGTAGCCCGGCTCGAAGGAGATCTCGCCGCCGTCCTCGTGGCGGTCCTCGTAGGCCGTGAACAGCGTGGGCTCGCCGAACGAGCCCTCGGGCTCCACGGCGGCCAGCTGGTCACGGCGCCACCGCTCGGACGGCGTCACGTCCTCGATCGGCGGCTCGCTGTAGACGGGTACCGCCGTCGCGCCGGCACCGGTGTCGGTGAGCGCGCTCGGGACGAAGCTGACCGGGATGCTCGGGTTGCTCGGGCTCGACTCGTCGATCCTCGGCGTGGTGCCGGTGGCACCGCCGAACGCACCCGCGATCCCGCTGGCCCTGGTGGCCGTGGTGCCGATCTCGGTGGTGAGCTCGGTCGAGGCCAGGCCGGCCGACGGGCTCGGCATGCCGAACGCCGAGGCGAGCGAACCGGAACCGGACGGCGGGGTCGAGACCGGAGTCTGACCGGGGAACGCGATGAGCGTCTCCGGCACGATCACCAGTGCCGTCGTGCCGCCCTCGATGTCCTCGTTGCCGCGCAGGCGGACCTTGATGTCGTGGCGCTTGGCGAGCCGCGCGACCACGTACAGGCCCATTCGGCGGGAGACGGCGACGTCGACGTCCGGCGGGTCCGCCAGCCGGTCGTTGGCGTCGATGATCTCCTGGTCGCCCATGCCCACGCCGCGGTCCTGGATCTCGATCGCCAGCTCGCCCTTGCGGGTCTTGGCCGTGCGAACGGTGACCTTGGTGACCGGGTCGGAGAACGCCGTGGCGTTGTCCAGCAGCTCGGCGATGAGGTGCACGAGGTCGTTGACCGCGCGCCCCTGGACGGTGAGCTCCGGGGTCTGGCCGACCTGCACGCGGGCGTACTGCTCGACCTCGGAGACCGCGGCGCCGAGCACCTCGGCGGCCGGGACGGGCCGGGTCAGGCGCCGCGAGAGGTCCGTGCCCGAGAGAACCAGCAGGTTCTCCGAGTTGCGGCGCATACGCGTGGCGAGGTGGTCCAGCTCGAACAGCGAGGCCAGCTGGTCCGGGTCCTGCTCGTCCTGCTCCAACCGGTCGATCAGGTTCAGCTGGCGTTCGACCAGGGCCTGCGACCGGCGCGACAGGTTGACGAACATCGCGTTGACGTTGTCACGCAGGAGGGCCTGCTGGGCGGCCAGTCGCACCGCTTCACCGTGCACCGCGTCGAACGCGCGCGCCACCTGACCGACCTCTTCACGCGTGTGCACCGGCACCGGCTCGACGGCGTGCTTCGCCGCCTCCTCCGGGTTCGGGTCCGCGAGGATGCGCTCGACCGCGTCGGGGAGTCCGTGGTCGGCGACGTCGAGGGCGGTGCGGCGCAGCGTGCGCAGCGGGTTGAGGATCGAGCGGGCGACGAACAGCGCCATCAGCAACGCGAGTGCGAGGAACGCGAGGACCAGGGCGGACGCGAGGTACGCCTGGGTCCTGGTGTCACCCGCGGTCTGGTCGGTCTTGTTCTGCAGCTGTTCGATCAGCAGGTTCTCGACGTCACGGGTCAGGTTGACCGTCAGCGTGGCGGCGATGTCCCACTTCTCGGACGTCAGCTGGGTGAAGTCCTTCTTGCCCGTGCTGGACTGCTGGTTGATCGCCGATTCCTGCATGTCGTTCGCGGTGTCGACGATGAGGCCGGTGACGGTGTCGTCGTAGATCTTGGCCTGGTCGGGCGTCGCGGACTTGCGGAAGTCGTTTCGAGCGGCCTGCAGCTCGGCGTCGGCTGCCTGCAGGGCACGCAGCTGGGCCGGCGTGAACGCCTTGCGCTGGAAGACGTCGAGGAGAATCGCCCGCTTGAGCGACTCCTCCTCCTTGATCCGCGCGATGGCGTTCGTGGTCAGGTGCAGTCGCACCAGCTCGGGGTCGTTGATGTCGGTGAGCGTCTGCTCGCCGAGGTTGATGAGCGTCTCGATGGACTCCGAGTAGGTGCGCTGGACGGCCTCGGCGGGGTACTGCGTGTCGCGCACCGAGTTGCGGAGGCTGTTCAGGCGGTTGAGCTGTTGGAACGCGACCTGGAACCGCTCGACGGCAGCCGGGTTCAGGTCGGAGCTCAGTTCGGCGATCCGGTTGTTGAACGCCTCGCTGGTGTCGTTCACGCGGCGCAGCTGGCGCTCGAGGACGACCCGGTCGACCTTCTTGTTCGACGCCACGTAGCTGACCGACAGGTCGCGCTCGCGCTGAAGCTGCTGAACCAGGTCCGCGACCGCTGTCTCCAGGCGGATCTGGTTCGCGAGGTTGTTGAGCTCCGTCGCGGCCTGGAGGTCGCTGCGCACGCGCAGGCCACCCAGGACAAGTGCACAGACCGTCGGGATCAGCAGAACGGCGAGCAGCTTCGTGCGCAACCTCCAGTTGCGCAGCCGCCATCCCGCTGAGCGGGCAGGTCCTGAACCGGGTCCGGTCCCCGTGTCGGTCTTCACCGGGTCCGGTGTCGCCGTCATGGTGCCGTTACCCAGCGCAGCCAGTCCGTCACCCGATTCGGGCCTTTCGGAGCGTGTGGTGTCACCCACGCCAAACTGGCTGGGACCTCTCTCACGTCGGGCCACTCTGGGCTTCCTCTTCCAGCAGCAGTGTCCCGGTCTCTCCCCAGGACCGAGCATGGACTCGTCAAACGGGCCGAATTGCAGCACAGAGGTTGTTCGCCCGGTGAGGCGCCCTACCCCGTCTGAAGACACGTTGGTCTACTACGACCTGTGCCACCCGGCGGGGAGCGTAATGGCCACCCCCTCCTCGGGGGAAGTCTCCAGAAGCACTCACCGTATCGAGACGGGGTGTCCTTTCATACGTTCAGGTGGTTAACATCCCCGGTCGTCGGCATCCCTCAAGTCTGTCCGAACTCCCAGTTGGGACTGCGAACGACCTGGTCTGTGTCGACACTCACTGATCAACTTGATGTTACTCAAGGCCTACCGGCGAGAGGTGCCATGGCTACCCGAGCCAAAGCTCTGCGGCTTGTCGCAGTGCTCATCACGTGTGTTCTGACCGCGAGCTGCGGCCTGTTCGGAAGTTCGTCGAACGGCGGCACGGCAGACGTCGAGAAGAACACCCTGCGCATCGGCGTGCTGCCGGTCGTCGACGTCGCCCCGCTGCGGATCGCGCTGAACGACAAGCTGTTCGAGAAGGCCGGTCTGCAGGTCACCCTGGTGACCCAGCCCAGCGAGGCAGAGGCCATCAAGCAGCTGGACACCACGCTGGACATCACGTGGGCCACGCACGTCAGCCTCTTCCGCTCCGTCGCCGAGGGCACGGAACTGCAGCTGCAGGGCGAGGCCTACCAGGCGGGTCAGAACTCGATGGCGCTGGTCACGGGCGCCAACTCGACCTACGACGACCCCGGCAAGAACGCGGCGCCGACCATCGCCGTGAACAGCGAGACCGACATCGGCGCGCTGACCACGCGTGCCGTGCTGGACACCGCCGCGGTCGAGAAGCAGAAGATCAAGTTCCGGCCGATGCCGTTCGCCGAGATGGAGAACGCGCTGAAGTCGAGCACGGTCGACGCCGCCTTCATGATCGAACCGTTCATCACGAAGGCGCAGCGCAGCATCGGTGCGAAGATCCTCACCGACACCGCGCGGGGTCCGACACTGGACTTCCCGATGTCCGGCTACGCGTCGTCGAAGAAGTTCGCCGAGGCGAACCCGAAGACGCTCAAGGTGTTCCGCGACGTGCTGCGCGAGGCCCAGCAGCGGGCGCAGGCCAACAAGCTCGCCGTGCAGGACTCGCTGACCAGCTACGCCGACGTCGACCAGCAGACCGCGGCCCTCGTGTCCGTGGGCACGTTCCCGCTGTCGCTGAACCCGATCCGGCTCCAGCGGGTCGCCGACATGATGGACACCGAGGACGTGCTCTCGGGCCGTCTGGACGTGCAGCAACTGCTACCGCCGGGCACCACGAACTAGCGCCGCGAAACCAGATGTTTCGAAAGTTTCCCGATCGCTTGTCATGAGACATGAGAAAGGCGGGCCGTCACCGGCCCGCCTTTGTCAGTTGCCCGTCACTTGCCCTCGACGGCGGTCACGCAGTACGTGATCCCCGGCGTCGGCTCGGCGTACGAGACCGCCGTGGCCTCACCGCACTCGGCGGTCGCGGCCTTGACGACCTTCTCGATCTTGAGGATCTTCTGGATGGCGAACTCGTTGGGCGCCTTCGGGCACTCGACGGCCTTCATGCCCTCCATGTTGATCTTGACGATCTCCTCCTGGTAGCACTTGCCCTCTTCGAGCTTCTCGACGAGGCAGAGCTTCAGCGAGGAGCTGCGGCGACCGGACTCGGTGTACTCGGCGTAGTCGTCGCTCGGGCACGCCTCGCTGGTCGAGTTCATGGCCTTGGCGATGAAGTAGTTCGCCTCGGTCGAACCGCAGTCGACCTTCTTGTACTTCGGGCTGATCGTGGTGCCCGTGACGCTCGCGCAGTCGCCGGCCTTGGCCGACGGCTCCGTGATGCTGCTCAGGCCACCGCTGATCAACATGCGCACCACGATGAACGCGCCGACCAGCACGACGACACCGACGATCGAGCCGATGATCTTGCCGGCGCCACCCTTCTTCGGCGGCGGGCCGTACGGCATCGGCTGGCCCATGGGTCCGCCGGGCGGCATCTGGCCGGGCGGCATCTGACCGGGCGGCGGGCCGTACTGACCGGGCTGACCCGGCTGCGCGTACGGGTCACCGGGCATACCCGGCTGACCGGGCTGGCCCTGCGGCTGGGCGTACGGGTCGGCGGGGTAGCCCTGCTGGGGCATTCCCTGCGACGGCGTGTAGGGCTGCGGCGGCTGCTGACCGTAGGGCTGCTGGGGCTGCCCACCGGGAGGCGGGCCGTAGGGCCCAGGCTGCTGCGGGTAGTTGGGGGTGGTCACTGGATTCCTCTCCGATGGGTCGTGCGAAAGACGCCGGAACCGAAGCCTTGGACGGGCTCCGGTTCCGGGAAGCTGTTGCCAGTCAGTCGTCGGCGCGCCTCTTGCCGTTTCGCACGCATGCTCCGAACGGCCCACGCCCCCCGACATGGCCGCAGGAGAGGTTGCCACGCGGCGAGGGAATCCGCCTGCGCTTTACAGAACCGTTACTGCCGCTTGGACCGGCTCACCGAGCTGCGATGCAGTAGGTCAACCTGACCTCGGGAAACGCCCGGATCTGCTCGCCCGTCGCGCACGCCGGCGCGGGCACCTCGGAGCTGACCCTGGTCACCCGGAACGTGTCGCCGCCGCAGTCGACCGCGTTGACGTCGTAGACCGGACTGGCCTCGTCGTAGCAGTCGTCCTCGTCGTACCGCGGGACCAGACAGAACCTGATCTTCGGGTCGATGAACCGCACGGGCACCCAGGCCGCGTCGGCGGGGTTCGGGCAGCTCTCGGTCCTGGCGACGGTCCCGGCGACCACGTAGTTCGCGTTGGGCGCCGCGCAGTCGACGGCGTTGTAGCGACCCTCGCCGACAGCACCGGTGAGGAACGCGCAGTCGCCCGCCTTCGGCTTCTGGATCGGGGTCAGGAACTCGGTCAGGCCGTAGATCACGACGGCCGCGACGACCAGGGTCACCCCGTAGGTCAGGACCCGCTTCCCCACGCTCGACCTCGGTGCGGCCGGACCGTCGTTCATCACGCGCAGAGAGTGCCATGTGGACGAACGGGCGGTGTCCGCAATGCGCCAGTACGGTCCGCATTGCACCAAACAGAGCAACCTTCGGAGAGTTGGCAATGCACAAAAAAGCCCGTGCACTTCTGCTGAGCACGTTCGCCCTGACGAGCCTGGTCGTCGTGACCGCGCCCGCCGCGCACGCGGACACCTTCTCGCAGGTGGGCTACGCAAGCGGGAGGGGCAGGCAGGTGTACCTGTGGCGCAACGACACGACCGGGTGCCTGCACGCGCAGGGGAAGAGCATGCGCAACGGCGACAGGGTGATGCTGCTGGCGAGCATGGGCGGAAACGTCTCCGCGCCAGCCAACGCCGACGGCGTCTCGGTCAACACGCCGTCCCGCTGCACGAAGGCCGGCACGGACTACAACGGTTACATCGACCTTCTCGGCAGTGAGGAAGGACCGATGACCGGGTCGTACCGGAACTTCTAGGGCTGGCGGTCGCCGCGCTGCAGGCAGAAGGTGACGGCGGGTTCCGGGAAGACCGCGGCGCGCGAATCTCCGCAGGCGGCGCCGTCGGTCTTGCCGGCGACCACCTTGGCGACCTTCACCGAGTCCTTGGTCGTGCAGTCGACCTTGGCGATGCCGGTGTCGGGGTTCTGGCCGTAGCAGGCGCCCTCGACGAAGTTCGGCATGAGGCAGAACGTGGAGTCGCCCGTGTAGGTCGAGTAGTCCATGCCGCCGTCGGGGCACTTGTGCTCGTTCCACTGCAGGATCTTGGCGATCTTGACGTTCGCCTGCTCCGACCCGCAGTCGAGGGCCTGGTACTTCGGGTTGTCGAGCGCGCCGGAGATGCGCGCGCAGTCACCGACCTGGGCGGTCTTGGCCACGCCGCCGAGCTGGTTCAGCACGAATCCGCCGAGCAGGGCGAGTGCGAGGACAACGGCGATACCCAGGCCGACCTTCTTCATGGCCTGGGTATCGGCGCCGGACGGTCATGAACTCAACCGAGTTCACCCGATCAGGAGTCTCCGTGCACGCCCATGCAGTAGACCGAGGCCGGTTCGCTGAACCGCAGCTCGCTCGACCCGTCGGGACAGACCGTGCCCTCCTCGGGCAGGCCGTCGACCTTCTTCACGATCTTCACCGGCGACTCGGTGCTGCAGGTCTCCTTCTTGAACGCACCGTCGTCACCGGAGGTGTAGCAGTTGCCCTCGGCGAGGTTCGGCATCAGGCACATCACGTCGCCGCCCGCGTTCACCGCCTCGTAGATGCCCTCGGCGGGACAGGGGTCCTCCGCGCTCTTCAGCACGGCCGCGACCCGGTGCGTGGCCGCTACGTCGCCGCAGCTCTTCGACGAGAGGTTCCACTCGCCGTCCGGCTTGTCGACGTCCTTCGGCGACGCGCTGACGCAGTCGCCGACCTTGGTGCCGTTGAGCGCGGTCAGCGCGTACACGCCGCCGCCGACCAGGATGACCGCCAGCACGGCCACGATGACCGGCTTCAGCCACTTGTTCTGCTTGGGCGACTCGTCGGTCTCGGTCTCCTCGGGAGCCGGTACCGCGGTTTCGGTCTCCTCGGGAGCCTCCACCTCGGTTTCGGTCTCCTCCGAAGCCGGCTCCACCTTGGCCGGTGGCTCGACGGGATCAGTCGACTCGGTGCTCATGCGCGAGAACGTACGACACGTCGTGTTGGCTGGGTGTGTCGCCTCTCACTTGTTATCGCCAGTTGACGCAGGTCGAACACGTTTGGCGTCGTCAGGGAGACTTGTACGCGTGACCGATGGCCCACTGATCGTCCAGTCGGACAAGACGCTGTTGCTCGAGGTCGACCACCCACTCGCGAACGACGCGCGGACATCCATCGCGCCGTTCGCCGAGTTGGAGCGGGCGCCTGAGCACGTGCACACGTATCGCGTGACGCCGCTGGCTTTGTGGAACGCCCGCGCGGCCGGGCACGACGCCGAGCAGGTGGTCGACGCGCTGGTGCGGTTCAGCCGCTACCCGGTGCCACAGCCGTTGCTGGTGGACGTGGTGGACACGATGAGCCGGTTCGGGCGGTTGGTGCTCGCCAACAACCCGGCGCACGGGCTCGTCCTGCACTCCAACGACCGCGCGGTCCTAGAAGAGGTGCTGCGCAACAAGAAGATCGCGCCGATGTTCGGGGCGCGGATCGACGACGACACGGTCGTCGTGCACCCCAGCGAGCGCGGGCGGCTCAAGCAGCTGCTGCTCAAGGTGGGCTGGCCGGCTGAGGACCACGCCGGGTACGTCGACGGCGAGGCGCACCCGATCGAGCTGGAGGAGAACGACTGGAAGCTGCGCGACTACCAGCGGCTCGCGGCGCAGGCGTTCTGGGCGGGCGGCAGTGGCGTCGTCGTGCTCCCCTGCGGCGCGGGCAAGACGCTGGTCGGCGCGGCGGCGATGGCCGAGGCGCAGGCGACCACGCTGATCCTGGTCACGAACACCGTCGCTGGCAGGCAGTGGAAGCGCGAGCTGATCGCGCGCACCTCGCTCACCGAGGAGGAGATCGGCGAGTACTCGGGTGAGCGCAAGGAGATCCGGCCGGTCACGATCGCGACCTACCAGGTGATCACCCGCAAGTCGAAGGGCGAGTACAAGCACCTGGAGCTGTTCGACTCGCGCGACTGGGGCCTGATCGTCTACGACGAGGTCCACCTGCTGCCCGCGCCGGTCTTCCGGATGACCGCGGACCTGCAGAGCCGCCGGCGGCTGGGGCTCACCGCGACGCTGGTGCGCGAGGACGGCCAGGAGGGCGACGTCTTCTCGTTGATCGGGCCGAAGCGGTACGACGTGCCGTGGCGCGACATCGAGGCTCAGGGCTGGATCGCTCCCGCCGAGTGCACCGAGGTCCGGGTGACGCTGACGGACAACGAGCGGCTGCAGTACGCGACGGCGGAGCCAGAGGAGCGCTACAAGCTCTGCTCGACCGCGCGGACGAAGATCCCGGTGGTCAAGCGGGTGCTCGACCAGCATCCCGACGAGCCGGCTCTGGTGATCGGTGCTTATCTGGACCAGCTCGACGAGCTCGGGGAGGAGCTGGACGCACCGGTGATCAAGGGATCGACGAAGAACAAGGAACGCGAGGAACTGTTCGACAAGTTCCGCAAGGGCGAGCTGCGCACGCTCGTCGTGTCCAAGGTCGCGAACTTCTCCATCGACCTGCCGGAGGCGTCCGTGGCCATCCAGGTGTCCGGCACGTTCGGGTCGCGGCAGGAGGAGGCCCAGCGGCTCGGCCGGATCCTGCGCCCCAAGGGCGACGGCCGGCAGGCGCACTTCTACTCGGTCGTCTCGCGCGACACGCTCGACACCGACTACGCGGCGCACCGGCAGCGGTTCCTGGCCGAGCAGGGTTACGCGTACAAGATCGTCGATGCGGACGACCTGGTCGGATGACGTTCTGGTGGATGTGGGACCCGGCTGGGACCGTGCCTGTGCGGCGGTTCCGGTCGGAGGAGTCGCTCGCCCGGTCGGCGCCGGACACGCAGGTCGTCCGGTCGGACGACTTCACCTGCCCTGATCAACGCCGCCGCGCCACCGCCGTGCGTGCGGACTTCCTCCGCGTGACCGGTGATCCGGTGCAGGTGGCGTTGGTCGAGCAACGGCTGTGGACGCTGCTCGTGGCGCTGCGCCGGGCTCAGCCGCTCCGCGACGCGCTGGCGACCGCCGTGCCCAAGGCGGGGCGGGCGGCGCTGGTCGCGGAGCCGTCCCGCGAACTGGCCGAGTTCGACCGGCGGTTCGACCGGTTCGCCGGGGCCCTCCAGGTCCTCATCACCGACCCGACCCCCGAGCAGCTGCGCCACACCGCCGCTCTGGATTAGGCGTCTGCAAGTACCGCCAACAGGGCGGCTGGTGGTACTTGCAGACGCCTTTAAGCCAGGTGCTTGACCTGCTGGCCGTAGCGGGCGCCCTGGTGCACCGTCACCGTGCCGTCCGTTGCGACCTCGCAGGGGTTGTTCGCCGTGCACTGCTCACCGTTGTCGTTGCCCGTGCTGTGCACACCGACGACGGTGACGCCGTCCTTGAGCACGATCGGTGAGCCCGAACCGCCGTGCGACGGCCCGCACGCGGGGTCGTACCTGTAGGCGTTGTCCTGCGTGTAGCCCTCTTCGCGGAGATGCGGGACCACGGCCTCGATCGTGCAGCTGAAGCGCTGGCCGTTGCCCGACGAGATGATGTCGACGCGTTCACCTGGCTGGGCGGACCTGTCGGCGAGCTTGAAGATCTTCACGCCCTTCGCGTACAGCTGCGCGTAGGTCTGGTCGAGGCGGAACAACGCGGTATCGGTGCCCGTCATGGTCGCGTAGACCAGCTTCGTCGTCCTGGCCTTCGCCTGGAGGTAGCCCTGGCGGTCGCCGATGGTCACCGGGAGCTCGATCGCCACGTCCCTCAGCGTCTGGCCTGGGGCCGGGCGTTCCGGGACGCAGTGGCCGTTGGTGAGCAACAGCGCCGGGTCGCTGAGCTTGCTGTGGCCGGTCCTGACCACGGACGCCGAGCAGATGCCTCCTGCCGACGCGGCGCCTTCGAGGTTCGGCACCGGGGTGTCCGGCGGGTTGACCTTGCCGGTGACGACGTCGTCGATCCAGCCCTTGAAGTAGTCGACGTCGGTGTACATGACCGGCCGGTCGTCGCCGCCGGAGCCGCTCACGAGGCCGGCGAGCACCCAGCGGTCACCGTCGCGAACGAGTCCGGGTCCGCCGGAGTCCATGTTCGTGGCGGCCACGCTGCCGTCGAGCGCCCCGATGCACAGTTCGCGATCAGCGTGAATGCCGTCGCAGGCCGGTGTGGGCTGGATGATCGTGTCGGCTTCGCGCAGCTTCTTCGGGTAGCACTCGGGTGCGCGGCGGTCACAGGTCATGCCCCAGCCGAGGATCCGCACCTTCGTGCCGTCGGCGGGCCGCGCCGACGGCAGTGCGACGGGCTTGGTCTTCGCGGGCTTCTTCAGCTTCAGCAGCCCGATGTCGCCGTCGTGGACCGGGTACTGGGTGTAGGTGATGAACCGCTCGACCGCGATCACCTCACCACCGCTGCCCGCGTCCGTCGTGCCGAGGCGGACCGTCCAGTCCCGCGGCCTGCCGACCTGGGCGCCGCTCGGGTTGTTCTTCGTGCAGTGACCGGCGGTGACGGCCCAGGTCGGCGCGACGAGGGTGACGCCGCAGGTGTGGCCGTCCTCGCGCGGTGAGTCGGGCCGCTGCAGAGAGCCGGAGAACGGGTAGGGCCGGGGAGCTTCGACGCCGCCGCGGATGGCCGACGCGGGGGCCACAGTGTTGATCATTGCGACGACCGCGAAGATCGCGGTCAGCAGTACTTTTCGCATGTCGCAGAGGGTTTCGAATCCGTGTGCGCGTCAGGTGATGGCTTCGCAACAACTGCGCACGGGTGGTCGTTACGCAACGATGACGTCGCAAGAACGTCCTCATGAGACCCGTCGGGAAGGCTGGAGGGCATGCCGCGCGTACTGCTGATCGAGGACGACGAGGCGGTCCGCGAGGGACTGTCGCTCGCCCTGACCTACCAGGGACACACCGTGGACGCGGTGCGCACGGGCGAGGAGGGCCTCGAGTTGCTGGGCAGCGTCGCACCCGACGTGGTGGTGCTGGACCTGATGCTGCCGGGCGTGGACGGGTTCGAGGTGTGCAGGCGCATCCGGGCGTCCGGCGACCTCCCGATCATCATGCTCACCGCGCGCAACGACGACATCGACGTCGTGGCCGGTCTGGAGGCCGGTGCCGACGACTACGTGGCCAAACCCGCGCAGGCCCGCGTGCTCGAGGCGCGGATCCGCGCGGTGCTGCGCCGCTCGTCCGTTTCCGTGCCCGAGGTCGTGGCCGAGCGGTACGGCGACCTGACGATCGACCGCGAGGGGCTCGTGGTGACGCGCCTCGGCCGGCCGGTGTCGTTGGCACCGACCGAACTGCGGTTGCTGCTGGAACTCTCGTCGTCGCCCGGCCGCGTGATGTCCCGGCAGCAGTTGCTGGAATCGGTGTGGGACCAGGGCTATCTCGGCGACTCGCGGCTCGTCGACGCGTGCGTGCAGCGGCTGCGTTCGAAGATCGAGGACGACCCGGCCGCGCCTCAGTACGTGCAGACCGTGCGGGGCTTCGGCTACCGCTTCGGACCACTGTGACCCTGCGGCTGCGGCTGCTGCTCGCGTTCGCGTTGCTGAGCATCGTGACCGCCGTGGCGGTGGCCGGCGTCGGCTACGTGCGAGCGCGTGACGCCGTCGTGCAGCGCGCCCAGGACAACGCCGTCATCGAGACCACGAACCGCGTCGAACAGCTCTACCCCCTGCCCGCCCGGCTCGACGCGGCCGCGCTGGAACGCATCGCCGGCCGGGTGTCCGGGCGGGAGGGAACGGCCCTGGCACAGGCACAGGGCGTGGTGGCGGGCTCGATGGACTCCTCGGTGATCACTACCGAGCTGCGTTCACTGGTCTCCACCGGACGCGTCGGCTGGCAGCGCGTGCCGTACCAGGGCGGGGTGTGGCTCGTGGTCGGCATGCAGCTGCGGGTGACGTCCGGCGGTTCGTCCGGTGTCGAGGTGTACGTGCTGCGGCCGTTCACCTCCGAGATCGAGTTCGTCGCCGAACTGGCCCGCAACGCGTGGCTGATCGGCGGCGCCGGCCTGTTGTTCGCGCTGGGCCTGGGCTTCCTGGCCGCACGCGGCGTGCTGCGCCCAGTCCGCGAACTGCAACTGGCGGCCTGGAAACTCGGCCAGGGCGACCTGACCGCACGGGTGCCGGTGCGCGGACGCGACGAGCTGGCGTCCGTCGCCTCGACCTTCAACAGCACAGCCTCGTCGTTGGAGCACTACGTAGGTGAGCTGCAACGGATGGAAGCGGACGCACGGCGGTTCGTCGCCGACGTGTCGCACGAACTGAGGACTCCCCTGGCCGCCATGACCGCCGTGACCGACGTGCTGGACGCCGAGACGGGCTCGCTGCCAGGCGTCGCCGGGCAGGCCGCGCGGCTGGTGAACCGGGAGACGCTGAACCTGACGCGGCTGGTGAACGACCTCATCGAGGTGACCCGGTTCGACTCGGGCACCGCGGCGCTGGCCCTGGACGACGTCGACGTGGCCGAGGTGATCCGCGCGTCCCTGCGGATGCGCGGCTTCACTGGCGTGACGACGACGCTGCCCACCGACGTGCGGGCGCGGCTGGACCCGCGGCGGCTCGACGTGATCGTGGCGAACCTGGTCGGCAACGCGCTGCGGCACGGCTCGCCACCGGTCTTCCTGACGCTGTGGATCGAGGGCTCGTCGTTGGTGATCTCGGTGGGCGACTCCGGCCCCGGCCTGCCCGACGCCGTCCTGCCGCACGTGTTCGCGCGGTTCTACAAGGCCGACTCGGCGCGCGGACGGTCCGAGGGCAGCGGCCTCGGCCTGGCGATCGCGTGGGAGAACGCGCGGCTGCACGGCGGCACGCTGGTCGCGGCGAACCGGCCGGGCGGCGGCGGGGCGCTGTTCACGCTGCGGCTGCCGCTGGGAGGTGAGCGGTGAGGCCGAAAACTGTCGGTGCTGCCTGGGACAATGAAAATAGGGGGACCCCCTGGAGGGGACCCCTGCGCGAGCTTGGCCTCGCGGTGCTCGTGCTGGCCGTCCTCACCGCGTGCGGCATCCGCACCACCGAACCCATCCCCGGCCTCGAAGCGCCCAGCGGCCCCGTCGAGAACACCTCGCCGTCGGTCTACTGGGTCGCCGGCGGCCAGGTCGTGCCGGTCAACCGCCCGCAGGCCAGCCTGAGCGGCTACGACGTCATCTCCCTGCTCGCCCAGGGCCCCACCGTCGCCGAGCAGAGCCGCGGCTTCACCACCGAGGTCCCGTTCGACGCGGCGCCCGCCACCGTCGACCGAGTGGTGAACGGCCTCGACGTCACCATTTCCAGCGACGTCTCGCAGCTCAGCCCCGCAGCCGTCCAACAGATCGTGTGCACCCTTCTCGGCGTGCAGCCCGTCGGCAACGTGAACCTGCGCGGCGGCGGCCATTCGCTGGAGTTCCAGAAGTGCGCTTGAATCGGCGCGTGCACGTCTACTCCATCCCGATGCGTTCCCGGTTCCGCGGCATCACGCAGCGCACCGGACTGCTGCTCGAAGGACCGGCCGGGTGGGGCGAGTTCTGCCCGTTCGAGGAGTACGACGACGACGAGTCCATGCCGTGGCTCGCCTGCGCGCTGGAGGCGGCTCACGACGGCTGGCCGACGCCGGTTCGTACCCGGATCCCGGTCAACTGCACAGTGCCGGTGGTCAGCCCCGAGAAGGCACACGCGATCGTGGTGCGCTCGGGATGTTCGACGGCGAAGGTGAAGGTCGCGGAGTCCACACTGGCCGAGGACTGCGCACGGCTAGAAGCGGTGCGGGACGCGTTGGGGCCTCACGGGTTCGTGCGGGTCGACGCGAACATGCTGTGGGACGTCGACACGGCCGTTGCGGCGATCAAGGCCATGGACAAGGCCGCTGGTGGTCTCCAGTACGTGGAACAGCCGTGTCACACGCTGGACGAGCTCGCGGAGGTCCGCCGGCGGGTCAGCGTGCCGATCGCGGCGGACGAGTCGATCCGCAAGGCCGAGGATCCGCTCAAGGTGGCGGTGTCGGGTGCCGCGGACATCGCGGTGATCAAGGTGGCGCCGCTCGGGGGCGTGCGGAAGGCGCTGGAGGTGGCCGAGGCGTGCGGGCTGCCGTGCGTGGTGTCGTCGGCGCTGGAGACGTCGGTGGGGATGGCGGCCGGGGTCGCGCTGGCGGCGGCGTTGCCCGAGCTCGACTACGCGTGCGGGCTCGCGACGCTGTCGTTGTTCGAGGGTGATGTCACGAGCGACTCACTCATGCCGGTGGACGGCTATCTGCCGGTGCTGGCGAAACCACCCGTGCCGGACCGCGTCGAGGGGTTCGAGAGCGATGCGCTCACGAAGGCCTGGACCGATCGGTACGACAGGGTGCTGAGCAAGCTCAATCAGCAGAGCTGATCGACGTCGATCGTCAACGGGAACGGATCAGTGGTCTTGTAGGCGACAGCTTCGGCCGGTGCTTCCTGATAGCCGAACGCACCCGCGAGATGCATGGCGGCCAGCGAAACCGGCTTTTCGACATCGATGATCCAGTAGTACGGAATGCCGGCGTCGGCGTACTCGTCGCGTTTGATCCTGTAATCGGTACGTTTGGAGCTCGGCGACAAGATCTCGACCACGAGCACCACCTCGGATGCGCGAAGCAAACCGCCTTCGCGGTCTACCCTGTCGATTTCGGCCTGACTGACCACGACGACGTCAGGCCGCCGCACGAAGCCAGGCTTGTCTGCTGGTGCCAGTTCCAGGTTGATGTCGATGTCAGGAATCACCCGGTGACCACTGGGCACCTGGACTCGAAGTTGAGCGAGCAGCTCGAGCAAGATGATATTGTGGCGCGGGTTGGGACTGGGGGTCACGATGAGACGGCCTTCAACCAATTCTGTATAGCCGTCTTCGGTTTCTCCGAGTGCGGCGTACTGAGCAACGGTCAGCAGACTCGTTGCAACAGCAGAAAGACGCCTCGGAGGCCTATCGGGTAGTGCGGTCACTGCGTCTCCTTCCGTCTCAGTCACCGTCGCACATGGAGACGCTCCAAACTGTCCCGCATTTCCACACCTTCGGCTGATCAGGGCTTGGCCCTCGCGAGTCCCTGCCCGTTCGCCCCCATGCTGAACACCACACCCTCGGTCCGGTTGATCGCCTCGGTCCGCCGCGCCGTGGCCGGCACCCGCGTCAGGTCCACCAGCCGGATCGGCGGCCCCAGCTCGACCAACGTCGGCGTGTAAGACGCCTCGACCACGGTCCACCCCTCGGCACGCTGCTCGAACTTGAACCGCGCGATCGCCCCCTCCTCGGTCACCCCACGAGGTTCGGCGTGCCGGGCGACCTCGTTGCCGAGCCCGTAGGCGACCCACTTGGTGCCGATCTTCTCGAACGGCTGCACCACGTGCACGTGCGTGCCGATGATCAGATCCAGGGCGGGGTCGGCCAGCAGTTGGCGGGCCAGGGCCTTCTGCTCCGCGGTCGCCTCGTGCTGGTACTCGTTGCCCCACTGCACGGACAGCACGACGACCTCGGCGCCGGCGGCACGGGCGGCGCGTGCGTCGGCGAGGATCTTTTCGGCGTTGATCTGGTTCGCGCGCCACGGCTGGGGCAGCGGGATGCCGTTGAAGCCGTAGGTGAACGACAGCTGGGCCACTCGTACGCCGCCCGCGTCCAGGATCAGCGGCGCCGCGGATTCCTCCTGGGTGCGGAACGAGCCGGTGTGCTTCAGGCCGACGGCGTCCATCGCGTCGAGAGTGCTCGTGATCGCCGAGACACCGCGGTCCAGCGTGTGGTTCGAGGCGGTCGAGCAGGAGTCGTAGCCCACGTCGACCAGGCCTTTCGCGACCTCGGGCGGGGCCAGGAAGGCGGGATAGCCGAAGAACGGGCCCTCTTTCGGCCCCAGCGGGACCTCCAGGTGGCACAACGAAAGATCGGCCTTCAGGGTGTCCTTGATACCGGACAGCAGGGGCTGGTAGTCGCGTCCCGCCGGACCCCCGTCGGCCACGGCCTGGTCGGTCAGCGCCGGGTGGATCAGGATGTCGCCGCCCGCGGTCAGCGTGAACGAGCGTGGCGGGGGCGGACCCGTGGAGGTCGGCGACGAAGGCGTCAGCGGCGCGGACGTGATGACGACGGGCGAGCCGGTGCACGCGGATAGCAGAAAGCCGGTGGCCAGCAGGAATGCCGACCACCGGGCCGCACGCCTCAGCGCTGCCGCCTGCGTCGCAGGACCACGAGCAGCACGACGGCCAGCACCGCGGCCGCAATGGGTAGCACGCGCTTCAACACCGGAACGCCTGCCGTGTCGATCAGATCGATCGGCTCGTCGGGGACCACTCGGAGATGCTGCTGTTGCGCCACCTCGTCAGGATCCACTGAACCCAGCGTGCTCGCCAGGCATTCCGCGAACTGGTCGACGAGCTTGCCGCTGACCTCGGAAATCAGTCCGCGGCCGAGCTGCGCCGGACGGCCCGTCACGCTCAGATCCGTCTCGACCTCCACCGTGTCACCCACTTGGAACGTGACAACAGCGGACGCCGTGCCGTTGCCGCGGGTGTCCTTGCCGGCGGCTTTCATGACGGCGCGGCGCAGCACGGGATCGATCTCCACGAACTCGCCGCTCCCCCGGTACAGCAGTTGCACCGGGCCGAGCTTCACCTTCACCTCCCCGCTGAACGTCTTGCCGTCGACCGAGGTCAGCGTGGCGCCGGGCAGGCACGGCGCCACGCGTTCCGGGTCGATCAGCGCCTCCCAGACCTCCTCGGCCGGGGCGGGCGCGACGAACGAGTGCGTCAGCTTCATCCCGCTACCGCCGCCGTCAGCGCGCGGTCGGTCAGCACCCGAGCCAGGTTGTCCTTGTAGCCGTCGCCCGAGGAGGCCCGCAACGCCGCATCGGAGATCACCGAGGCCGAAACAGGCTGTCCGACCAGCGCGGATTCCACGTCGACGGCACGCACCGGTCCGGAACCGACGTTGGTGAGACCCACCCTGGCAGCCGCGATCGTTCCGCCGCTGACCTGCACGGCCGCCGCGACCGCGACGATCGACCACGCCTGCGCGACGCGGTTGAGCTTCTCGTAGTGCGCGCCCCAGCCGGTGTACTTCGGCACGCGCACGTCGATCAGGATCTCGTCGGGCCCGAGCGCCGTCTCGAAGTAGTCGACGAAGAACTCCGCCGCGGGCACCTCCCGCCGGCCACCAGGGCCGGCGATGATCATCACCGCGTCCAGCGCCAGCGCCGGTGCCAGCAGGTCGCCCGCCGGGTCCGCGTGGCACAGCGAGCCGCCGAACGTGCCGCGGTGCCGCACCTGCGGGTCCGCCACGGTGTCCGTGACCAGCCTCAACAGCAACGCGTGGTCCTGGATCAGGTGATCGCGCTGCACCTCGTAGTGCGTGGTCATCGCACCGATGAGCAACGAGTCGCCGTCGTCGCGCACGCCCGTCAGCTCGGTCAGCCCGCCGATGTCGATCAACGCCGTGGGCGCCGCCAGCCGCATGCGCAGCACCGGCACGAGCGACTGCCCGCCCGCGATGATCTTCGCGTCCTCGCCCTCGTCGGCGAGCATCCGCACGGCTTCGTCCACAGAGGACGGGAACAGGTACCTGAACTCCGCCGGGATCACGACTGTCCTCCCTGCGCGTCGATCGAACCGAGCCCGCCCGCGGCCGGCGCCGAAGCGTCCGCGGCGCGGCCCTGCAGCGCGTTCCACACCCGCTCCGGCGAGCACGGCATCTCGATGTCCCGCACGCCCAGGTGCCGCACGGCGTCCAGCACGGCGTTCACCACCGCCGGTGTCGAGGCGATCGTGCCCGCCTCGCCGACTCCCTTGGCGCCCAACGGGTTGGACGTCGCCGGCGTCGAAGTGCGCGCCGTGATGAACCCGGGCAGGTCGGCCGCGGACGGCACCAGGTAGTCCGCGAACGTCGCCGTGGTCAGCGTGCCCATCTCGTCGTGCACGGCCTCTTCGAACAACGCCTGCGCGATGCCCTGCGCCAGGCCGCCGTGCACCTGACCGTCGACGATCAACGGGTTCACCACGGTTCCGACGTCGTCCACGGCCACGTACAACCGGATCTTCACCATGCCGGTCTGGGTGTCGACTTCCGTTGCGCACAAATGGGTTCCGTGCGGGAACGAGAAGTTGTCCGGGTCGAACGTGGCATCGGCGTCCATGCCGGGCTCCATGCCCTCGGGCAGGTCGTGCGCCACGTGCGCGGCCAACACGACGTCACCCAGCGTGCGAACCGTTGAGGTGCCACGCACCGAGAAGGATCCGGAGGCGAACTCCACGTCCGCCTCGTCGCACTCCATCATGTGCGCGGCCAACGTCCGTGCCTTGGCGAGCACCTTGTCCGCCGCGTGCACCAACGCGGTGCCACCCACGGCCAGCGAACGCGAGCCGTAACTGTCCATGCCCTTGTGCGACGACGCCGTGTCGCCGTGCAGCACCTCGACGTCCTCGAACGGCACGCCGAGCCGGTCCGCGACGATCTGCGACCACACCGTCTCGTGACCCTGTCCGTGCGGCGACGTTCCGGTGATCACCTCGACCTTGCCGGTGGGCAGCATCCGGATCGACGCGGTCTCCCAACCGCCTGCGCCATAACGCAAAGCGCCCAGCACCCTGGACGGAGCCAGGCCGCACATCTCGGTATAGGTGGAGATTCCGATGCCGAGCTGCACCGGATCACCAGAGGACCGCCGCCGTTGCTGTTCCTCCCGCAGCGATTCGTAGTCGAACAACTCCATCGCACGAGCCGTCGCGGCCTCGTAGTTGCCGGAGTCGTAGGTGAGCCCGGCGACCGTGTTGAACGGGAACTCCTCGTGCTTGATCCAGTTCATCTCGCGGATCTTCATCGGATCCATGCCCAGCTCGGTCGCGAGCTCGTCCATCATCCGCTCGATGGCGAACGTGGCTTCCGGCCGGCCGGCACCGCGATAGGCGTCCGTGGGCACCTTGTTCGTGAACACGTTGGTGCACACGAACCGGTAGGCCGCGAACTTGTAGATCGCGTTGAACATGAACGCGCCCAGGATCGGGATGCCCGGCGTGACCAGCCGCAGGTACGCGCCCATGTCGGCGAGCAGCTCGACCTTGAGCCCGGTGACGGTGCCGTCGCGGCGGGCGGACAGCGTGACCTTCTGGATCTGGTCGCGGCCGTGGTGCGCGGACAACATCGACTCGGTGCGCGATTCGGTCCACTTCACCGGACGGCCCATCCGCCGCGCGACCAGCAGGCACAGCAGCTCTTCCGGGGTGACCTGGAGCTTGCCGCCGAACCCGCCGCCGACGTCCGGCGCGATCACCCGGATCTTGTGCTCGGCGATGCCGCTGACGGCCGAGAGCATCCAGCGCAGGATGTGCGGGATCTGCGTGGCCGACCAGATCGTGAACATGTCCGCGCTCGGGTCCACGACGACCGACCGCGGTTCCATGAACGACGGGATCAGCCGCTGCTGCCGGAACGTCCGCTCGATCACGACCTCGGCCGAGGCGATCTCGTCCTCGACGTTGGTGCCGCTGCCGGCCTCGGCGGAGTCGAAGATCCACGTGGCGCTCTTGTTCGTGCCGAGATCCGAGTGCACCAGATCGTTGTCCCGCAAGGCTTCTTCCAGGTCGAGCACGACCGGCAGCTCGTCGTAGTCGACGTCGACCGCGGCCAGCGCGTCCGCGGCGTGGTAGGCGTTGTCGGCGATCACGAGCGCGACGGCCTCACCGGCGAAGTTGACCTGGTCCACGGCCAGCGCGGGCGCGGGAGGCGCCAACATGTCCTCGGTGATCGGCCAGGCGCACGGCAGCGAGCCCTGCTCGGCGGCGAAGTCCTCGCCGGTCAGCACGACGGCCACGCCGGGCATGGTGGTCGCCCGGCTGCAGTCGATGTTGCGGATGCGGGCGTGGGCGACGGGGCTGCGCAGCACGGCCATGTGCAGCATGCCGGTGAGCTGGATGTTGTCGGTCCACCTGGTCCGACCGGTGATCAGGCGCGCGTCCTCCTTGCGGAGCCGGGCTTTGCCGACTTCCGGTTCCGCTGTGGCGGTCACTCGCCACCTACCGGCTGCTTCGCCGCGACGGTCTCGTCGCTGTGCTGTTCGATCCTCGGGCCGGCACCCGGCTTCATCCGCTGGGCGGCGTCCTGCACCGCGCGGACGATGTTCTGGTAGCCCGTGCAGCGGCAGAGGTTGCCCTCCAGGCCCTTCCGCACGGTCTCGTCGTCGGGATCCGACTCGTCGGCGAGCAGGTCGATCGCCTGCATGATCATGCCGGGCGTGCAGAAACCGCACTGCAACGCGTGGTTGGCCCGGAACGCCTCCTGCACGGGGTGCAGCCGGCCGTCACGGGCGAGGCCTTCGATCGTCGTGACGTCGTGCCCGTTCGCCTGGACCGCGAACATCTGACACGACTTCACGCTGTGGCCGTCGAGGTGCACCGTGCAGGCGCCGCAGTTTCCGGTGTCGCAGCCGACGACGGTGCCGGTCTTGCCCAGACGCTCCCGCAGGTAGTGGACGAGCAGGAGCCGGGGTTCGACCTCGTCGGCGTACGTCACTCCGTCGACGTTGACCGAGATGTGCATGAAACCCTCCCGTGCTTTATCGAAACGGCGGTGGGCCTTCTTCTTTCTTAGTGACGAGGGTCACTTCAGCCTCCTCCCCGTTTGCGAGTTCAACAACCCGATCAGTGGTGGATCGGTTCACCAAGATCGACCAGACGACGGCCGGATCCCTTCCACCGCAAGGAAATGATCTCGGCGGCGATCGACACCGCGGTCTCCTCCGGCGTCCTGGCACCGAGATCCAGGCCGATCGGCGAGGCCAGAACCTCCAGCTCGCTCTCGGCCAACCCGGCTTCCCGCAACCGTTGCAGCCGATCTTCGTGCGTGCGCCGCGACCCCATGGCGCCGACGTAACCGACCTTGAGTCGCAGGGCGACCTCCAGCAGCGGCACGTCGAACTTCGGGTCGTGCGTGAGAACGGCGATGACGGTGCGTTCGTCGAGTTTGGCCGCCTCGCGCTCCAGGTAGCGGTGTGGCCAGTCCACAACGACCTCGTCCGCCTCCGGGAAACGGCTGTGCGTGGCGAACACTGGTCGCGCGTCGCAGACGGTCACGCGGTAGCCGAGGAACGCGCCGAGCCGTGCCATGGCGGCGGCGAAGTCGATCGCGCCGAACACCAGCATGCGCGGCGGCGGTTCGAACGAGTTCACGAACACGCTCATGCCCTCGCCGCGCCGCTGACCGTCCGGGCCGTACGTCAGCACACCGCTGCGTCCGCTGGCCAGCATGCCGCGTGCGTCGTCCGTGACGGCGTCGTCGATCCGTGAGCTGCCGAGACTGCCGGCCCGCCGATCCGGCCAGACGACCATGCGCCGGCCGATGCCGTCCGGGTGCTCGACGACTGTCGCGACCGCCACCGGTTCCTCGGCGCGGACCGTCTCCACCACCTCACCGAGCTGCGGAAACGTGTGGGCGTTGATCTTCTCGACGTAGATGTCGATGATCCCGCCGCAGGTGAGCCCGACCGCGAACGCGTCGTCGTCGCTCACCCCGTACCGCTGCAGGACCGGGTCGTCGCTGGACTGCGCCAGGTCGTACACAGCCCCTTCGACGCAGCCGCCGGACACGCTGCCGATCGCCTCGCCACCCTCGGTCACCAGCATCGCCGCCCCCGCCGGCCGCGGCGCCGAGCTGAAGGTCGCGACCACGGTCCCGACGCCGACGGTCTCGCCGTTCGCCACCCGTTCCGCGAGGTCGAACAGGACATCACGCATGGCGCACTTCCTTCAGCAGTTCTTCCAACGCGTGCACGCTGTGGCCGGCGACCATCCTGTCGACGTGCGGGAGCGCCGCCACCACGCCACCCTGCACCGGCCGGTAACCGGGCTTGCCCGCGTGCGGGTTGGCCCAGATGACCTTGTGGCTCACCCGTCTCAGCCTCACCATCTCGTTCGCCAGCAGCGTCGGGTCGCCACGTTCCCAGCCGTCGCTGAACAACACGACCACCGCACCTCGCTGCCGCCACTGCTGGTTGAACCGCCGCAACGCCTCACCGAGCCTGGTGCCGCCCTCGTAGTCCGGGATTGCCCTTCCCGCCGCTCGCAACGCACGTTCCGGATCGCGCTCGCGCAGCTGACGGGTCACCCTGGTGAGCCGCGTGCCGATCGTCCGGACCTCGACGGGCATGGCGTGCGCGATCACGTGCGCGAACCGCAGCAAAGCGTCGGAGTAGGCGGCCATCGAGCCGGACACGTCGATCAACAGCACCAGCCTGCGCGCCTTCACCCCACGACGGCGGTGCCGCGGCAGCGCGATCTCACCACCGATCTCGATCATCGCGCGGACCGTGCGGGCCAGGTCCATCCGGCCACGACGGGCCTTCTTCAGCCTGCGTGATCGTCTGCGCGGCGGAAGGGGCTTCAACCGCTGGATCAACGGTGCCGCGTTGAACTCGGAGATGTCCTTGTGGCGCAACACTTCCACTTCGGAGGCCGCCACACCGACCGTCATCGAGTCGAGCTCGACCGTCGAACGCGGCCGGGGCGGTGTGCCGCCGAAGTACGCGCGGTAGGCGGCGTCGTAGCGCGGCAGGTCGTCCGGGTCGGCGCACAACGTGAGGCGCCCGGCCCAGTACAGGTCGACGTGCGCGGTCGCCCGCAGGAACGCCTGGACGCGATCGGGCCCGCACTGGAGTCCCGCGCCCCGCAGGACGCGCGTGAACCCCACGCAGGCTTCCGTCACCCCACGATTGTGCTCCCGATCACGCGATCCGCGTCCTCCCGGTACTTCAGCACGGCTCCGAGCGTCGTCACGTCCGGTTCGGTGCGACCCAACGCCTGCAGCGCCCGCGCCCAGTCCAGCGACTCCGCGACACCGGGTGGCTTCAGCAGGTCGAGGCCGCGCATCTTCCGCACGGCCTCCGCGACCTGCTGCGCGAGCCGTTCGTCCAGGCCGGGCAGGGTGCGGCGGAGGATCGCGACTTCCCGTTCCAGGTCCGGGTGCTCCAGCCAGTGGTAGAGGCAGCGGCGCTTCAACGCGTCGTGCACCTCGCGGGTCCGGTTCGAGGTCAGCACGGTCAGCGGCGGCGTCGTGGCCCTGATCTCGCCGAACTCGGGGATGCTGACGGCGTTCTCGGACAGCACCTCCAGCAGGAACGCCTCGAACTCGTCGTCCGCCCGGTCGATCTCGTCGACGAGCAGCACGCACGGAGCGTTCTCCAGCGCCCGGAGCAGCGGCCGGGCGAGCAGGAACCGTCGCGTGTAGAGCGAGGCCTCGTCCACTTCGCCGCGGGTCTCCAGCACGCGCAGGTGCATCAGCTGACGCGGGTAGTCCCAGTCGTACAGGGCCTGGGTGGCGTCGATGCCCTCGTGGCACTGCAGCCGGATCAACGGCACGTCCAGCGTGGTGGCCAGCGCCAACGCCAGCGAGGTCTTGCCGGTGCCGGGTTCGCCTTCGAGGAACAGCGGCCGGCCCATCCGGACCGCGAGGAACGCCGCCGTGGCGATCCCACCGTCCGGCAGGTACCCGGCGCGGTCGAGCCCTGACGCCAGTTCCTCAGGGGACTGCATGCCCCACAGAGTAAGCCCCCTTTAAGGTGGGCTGATGGGGTCAGTGAAACAGGTCCAGGTCACGTTCGACTGCGCGGAACCCGTGCGCGTCGGCCGGTTCTGGTGCGAGGTGCTGGGGTACGTCGGACCGTCCGAGCACGACGACGACTCGTGGTTCGCCGCCGGCGATCCCTCCGGGGTCGGTCCGCGGCTGTTCTTCCAGCGCGTGCCCGAGGGCAAGATCGTCAAGAACCGGGTGCACCTCGACGTGCGGGTCGGCACCGGGCTGGTGGGCCAGGAACGCCTCGACGCGCTCGAGGCCGAGTGCTCCCGGCTGGTCGCGCTCGGAGCGGTGCGCGGGCAGCTGCTGCTCGCCGACGAGGACAACGAGTCGTGCCAGAACATGCAGGACGTCGAGGGCAACGAGTTCTGCCTCGACTGAACCCCTGAGAACCCGGCCCGGTTTCAGGGTCGGGTTCCGGGTGGTCACCGATGTGCCGGTGGTGGAATTCGGCGAATCTTGAGCCATGACGAACAACGTGCTCAACGAAGCCACTGACCAGGTCAAGAAGCTCCGCCGCAGCCGGAGCGACAAGATGATCGCCGGTGTCTGCGGCGGCATGGCCAAGATGATCGGCGTCGACGGCGCGATCCTGCGGATCATCCTGGTGGCGGCGACGCTGCTCGGGTTCGGCACCGGAGCGATCCTCTACATCGCCGCCTGGATCCTCATGCCCGAGGAAGACGTTGCGATGTGATCGACATGGACATCGGGAACACACAGGTAGCCGTTGGCAGGGGTGGGGGACGCCACCCCTGCTGATCAGCGCGGGAAGCCCGGTACACCGGGAAGCCGCTGCCACGGGAGTGGGCCGTCGAGGGGTCGGTACTCCACCCCCAGTGCGTCCAGCCTCGGGAGATGGTGCTCGGCGAGCCGCCGCACGAACTCCGGATCCTTCTCCGCCGGGGACCACATGACCTCGGCGAACGCGGCCAGCCTCGGGAACGCCGCGTAGTCCACCCGCCGGGCCGAGTCGAGGTGCTCGGTCCAGATGTTCGCCTGCGCGCCCAGCAACCGTCCGGGTTCGTCACCCGTGAGCTCGGCTGGCACCGGATCCCAGGCGTAGACGTCCTCCAGTGTGGTCACCGTCCCCACCGGAATCGGTTCGTCGGGCGACTCCGACTGCCGGTAGTCCAGATAAACGTGCTGTTCAGGGCACATCACCACGTCGTGGCCCTCACGCAGCGCCGTGACGCCGCCTTCGACACCGCGCCAGGAAGCGACGATCGTGCCGCCCGGCAACGGACCGGACTCCAGGATCTCGTCCCACCCGTACGGCCGCCGTCCACCGCGCACGATGTGCTTCGCGATCGCCCGGACCAGCTCGCCTTCGTGGCCGGGCGCCTCGTCGCCGCCGAGCCCGATGACCTCGGACGGGAACACGTCCATCAGTTCGTCGAACACGTTCCGATAGAAGTCCACTGTGGACTCCTCGGTGTTCAGCACGCGTTCGTTGACGCCCCAGTCGGTCCAGACACCGCCGCCGTGCACGCCGAGTTCCGGATAGGCCGCGATGGCCGCCTGCGAGTGGCCAGGGATGTCGATCTCGGGGACCACCACGATGTGCCGCGCCCGTGCGTACTCGACGATCTCCCGCAGGTCGTCCTGCGCATAGAAACCGCCGTGCGGACGCCCGGACATGCCGGCCGAACGCCGGTCGCCGAACCGCGAGTCCTCCCGCCACGACCCGACCTCGGTGAGCTTCGGGTAGCGCCTGCACTCGAAGCGCCAGCCCTGGTCGTCGGTCAGGTGCAGGTGCAGGACGTTGAGCTTGTGCGCGGAGAGCAGCTCGACATATCGCAGCACCTCCCGCTTGGGCAGGAAGTGCCGTGACACGTCGAGCATCACGCCGCGCCACGGGAACCGCGGGTGGTCGACGATCTCGCACGCGGGGATGACCGTCGGTTTCTCGCCCGCCGCCCGGAACGCCTGCGGCCCCAGCAACTGCCGCAGCGTCTGCAGCGCGTTCATCTCGCCGGCCTCGTCGTGCGCCTCGATCAGCACACCGTCCTCGCTCGACGACAGCCGATAACCGCCGGCCGGGCCGTCGACGAGAACCGTCTCCCAGCCCCGGTAGGCACAGAGTCTTCCGCCGTCCACGTAGGACACCGGACGCGGCAGGAGGTTCATCCCTTCACCGCCCCTGCCAAGCCGGACACCAGACGACGCTGCACGAGCACGAAGAAGATCAGCACAGGGATGGTCATCAGGGTGGAGCCCGCCATGATCGCGCCCCAATCGTTCTGGTCGGGTTTGACGAACACCTGAAGAGCCAGCGGCAGGGTCTGGTTCTCCACGGCCGAGATGATGAACGTCTTGGCGAACAGGAAGTCGTTCCAGGCGTGGATGAACGACAGCACCGACGTCGCCACCAGGCCGGGCGCGACGAGCGGGAACAGCACCTGCCAGAGGAACCGGAACCGCGAGGCGCCGTCCAGGGTGGCGGCCTCCTCCAGCTCCACCGGCACCGCGGCGACGAAGCCGCGCAGCATCCAGATCGCGAACGGCAGCCCGAACGCCAGGTGCACCAGCACGAGCGAGCCCAGGTGGTTCAGCCCGAACGCCGGAACGCTGTCGCCCACGGACCGCATCAGGAAGAACAGCGGCACGGTCAACGCCTCGACCGGCACCATCTGCACGACCAGCAGCATGATCAGCAACGTGGTGCGGCTGCGGAACCGGAACCGGGTCAGCGCGGTCGCGGCCAGGAACGAGATCAGGATGCTCAGCACCACCACGATCAGCGCGACGATCACGCTGTTCATGAAGTAGCGCCCGAAGTTCGCGACGGTCAGCGCGCGCGTGAAGCTGTCCAGCGTCGGCCTCGTCGTCCACGGCACCGGGTCGGCCGAGATGATCTCGTCCTCCGGCTTGAACGCGCTCAGCACCATCCAGAACAGCGGGAACGCGACGACTCCCGCGATGACGAGGACGAGGCCCTCGGTCAGCCGGCGCCTCACAAGACCTCCCCGGACCGCCGCAGCGCACGGAGGTAGAACATCGTGATCGCCAGCAGCAGCACGGTCATCACGACACCGATCGCCGCGCCCAGGCCGTACTCCGACGCCGCGAACGCCTGTTGGTAGGCATAGACGTTGAGCACGAGGTTGCGCCCGGCGATACCGCCGCCGTTGGTCATCACGTAGATCTGCGTGAACACCTTGAAGTCCCAGATGATCGACTGGATCGTCACCACGAGGATGATCGGCCGCAGCAACGGCAGGGTGACGCTCCAGGCCGTGCGGAACGCCGAGGCGCCGTCCAGTGCCGCCGCCTCCAGCACCTCGCCGGGGATCGCCTTGATGCCCGCGTAGAGCGTCACCATGACGAACGGGAACGAGCACCAGATCACCTGTGCCGCAACGAGTCCGAACGCCGTCCACTTGTCGAACGTCCAGGAGAAGCCCTGGATGCCCAGGACCTCGTTGACGAACCCGAAGTTCGCGTCGAACAGGAAGAGCCAGATCGTCGAGCCGGCGACCGCGGGCGTGGACCACGCGCCGAGCGCCGCCAGGAACAACGTCATCCGGACCCAGGTGCGGACCCTCGTGGCGAGGATCGCGAGAAAGGCGCCCACCAGCAGCGTGCCGACCACGCAGACCGCCGCGAACGCGACGGTCTGCCCGAGCACACCCCAGAACTGCTGGTCCCCCAACAGCTTCTGGTAGTTCCCGAGCCCCAGGAAGGTGAGCGGAGCTCCCCCGCTCACCTGCTCCTGGCCGTAGTCGTAGAGCGAGATGAGCACCAGCTGGTAGATCGGGTAGGCCAGCAGACCCCCGAGGACCAGCAGCGCTGGAGCCAGGTAGGCGAACGCGGTCCGCCCCTGGCCTTTGGCGGTCATGCTCACGAGGCGAAGGCCGCGTTCATCGTCTTGGCCGCGTCGGCGGTGGCCGTGTCGACGTTCTTCGCGCCGGTGACGACCTCCTGGATCATCGTCGGCACCACGGTCTGCGCCTCGATCTTCGCCCACGCCGGCGTGACGGGGACGAACTTCGTGCCGGACTGCAGGGTCTTGGTGAACGGCTCCAGGAACTTGTCGGAGTCGCTGACCTGCTTCTGCACATCGCTGAAGGTCGGCAGGTTGCCCATCGCCGTGTACATCTTCTGCTGGTACTTCTTCGACGCGAGCAGCTGCGTGAACTCGTTCGCGAGCGTCTTGCGCTGAGTGCCCTTCATGACCCCGAGCAGGTTGCCACCGGCGAACGCGGGCGCGATCGAACCCGCACTCTTGCCGGGCAACGGCACGACGCCGTACTTGCCCGCAGCGCTGCTGGCGTCGACGGACTTGCGGTTGAAGTCGCCGCCGATGGTCATCGCGGCCTTGCCCGCGCGGAACTGCTCGACGCTCGCGTCACCGCCGTTGCCCGCACAGGTGGCCGGCGGGCAGATGTCGTCCTTGATCAGCTCGGTGTACTTGGCGACGCCGGCCTTCGCCTCGGCGCTGTCGATGGTGGCGGTGAACTTGCCGCCGTCGGACTTGGCGATGTCACCGCCGTTCGCCCAGATGAACGGCAGCGCGGCGAACAGGTACTTGCCGCCGGCGGAGATGCCGATCAGCTCGGGCTTGCGCTGCCGGATCTGCCGGGCCAGCGGCGCGATCTCGTCGAGCGTCGCCGGCGGCTTGAGGCCGAGCTCGGTGAACACGTCGGTGCGGTAGTAGAGCGCGCGGACGCCGACGAACCACGGCACGCCGTACGTCTTGCCGTCGACCTTGGCCGTGTCGAGGATCGTCGGGACCAGATCCTTGGACTCGCTCCAAGAGCTCAGGTCGAGCTCCGAGAAGCCACCCGCGGAGACGTAGCCCGCGAGGTCGGTGTTGCCGAACTCGGCGACGTCCGGGGCGCTCTTGGGGTCGCTGAACGCGGCCTTGAAGCGTTCCGCCCGGCTGGACACCTGGATGTACTGGACATCGACGGTGACACCGCTGTGCCGGCCCTGGAACTCGGAGATCGCCTCCTTCACGACGGCTTCCTTCGGGCCGCGGTTGACCTCGTCGAACAGCCAGACCCGCAGCTGCCCGGTCTTCTCGTCCGTGCCTGAGCCGGTCGGCCCCGACTGCACCGGGGCGCAGGCGACCACCGCGCCCACGCCCAGCACAGCCACGATCGTCTTCAGCCTCATCGCGCCCTCCGATTGCACATGTTGCAACGGCCATTTCACAGGAAGCAACGTGACTGTAGAACGGTCCAGGGCAAGGGTCTAGACCAGACGATTGACCCATTCCCGGACCGAGGCGGAGTCGACCGGCGAATCCCACCCCGAAGGACGGACCGCGCTGCCAACGTGAAATCCGCTCACGCCCGCTGCCAGCAGTTCTTCGACGTGGCGCGTTTGCAGTCCGCCGCCGACGAGCAGCGCGGGAGGAGCCTGGGCGACCAGCTTCTTCAGGTTCTCGATGCCGTCCTCGACCCCCTTGGGGCTGCCGGCGGCCAGCACCGTGTCGCACCCGAGGGTCTGCGCGACCACCCAGGACCGGAACACGTCCGCGGAGTTGTCGAGCGCGCGGTGGAACGTCCAGGCGCAGCCCTCCAGTTCGGTGACCAGGTTGAGCGTGACGCCCTCGTCGATCTCCCCCTCGGCGTCGAGGAAGCCCAGGACGAACTCGGTGGCGCCCGCCTCCCTGAGCTCCCAGGCCTGCCGGCGCAGCTGCTTGAGGTTGCGGGGCGCGAACCCCTCCGCGTCCCTGAGCATCACGCGGACGGGCAGATCGGTCGCGTTCCGCACCTCCCTGAAGGTGGCGACGGACGGGGTCAGGCCGTCGGAGGCCATCTCGGCGACCAGTTCCAGCCGGTGCGCGCCGCCCGCCTGCGCAGCCTCGGCGTCCTTCGCGTTCAGTGCGATCACTTCGAGAATCGGCATGGTCTAGACCATAACGGCGATTCGGGAACACGGCCGCGACATGTGCTTTCGTGAATCCGGAGCGAGAATGGTGGTTCGTGCGTCTGAAGCGTTGTATCTGCTCGCCTGAGTTCCGCTCTTTTCCAGTGAGCGCTCAGTTCAGGCGTGGAGCACGTGTCGGTCGGTTCGAGGGGTGCCGGCCGGCACAGGCTCCCAACACTGGCGGCCCGTGACTCGGAGGGGGAATCACGGGCCGCTGGCGTACCCGGAGGAAGATGAGGTCCGACGTGGCGGTGATACTGCTCCATTCGAGTGAATTTGGTATCTACCGCCCAGTCAGCCCTTCATGAGTTGGCGGACGGCGCTGACAGGGCGGCCGATCGGAGGTGCTGCATGGACGAGCTGCACACGGCGGATGACCGTCCGCCGTGGGACGGGCTTGAGGGCACCGAACGGCACGCGGTGTGCGTGGCGGCCGCACGTGAGGGCAACCGTCACGCGCTGGACGTCCTCGTGACCGAGCTGACCCCACTGCTGTGGCACGTCGCCCGCGGCCAGGGCCTGGACAGGGCCGCCGCGGAAGACGTCGTGCAAACCGTGTGGCTCGCGTTCTTGAAGAACATCGAGAACATCAACGAGCCAAAAGCCCTGGTCGGCTACCTGGTGGTCACGACGAGGCGTGAAGCACGCCGAACCTGGACACCCAACAAGCGTGAAACGCACCTGTCCGACGAATTCGCCGAACAGCTCGAGTCCGACACCGGCCTGCCCGAGGACGTGACGCTGATGGACGACCGCGACCGCAGGTTGTGGCTCGCGTTCGGCCGCCTGACCACGAGGTGCCAGGAACTGCTTCGACTCACCGTGCTCGCGGGGCGCGCGGAGTACCGAGCAGTCGCCGAGGCCCTGGCCATGCCCCACGGCAGCATCGGTCCGACCAGGGGACGGTGTCTGACACTGCTGCGCAACTACCTGGAGACGGAAGGAGGATCGCGGTGAACGAGATCGACCCGCGCGACGACCGCAGGGGCCTTGAGGACACCGCCGTCCTCTCCGAACTGAACAGGCTCGTGGACGAACTGGACCCACCGCCCGCCGACCTGGTGGACCGGGTGAAGTTCGCGATCGCCTTGGAATCCCTGGACGTGGAAGTCGCCCGGTGGGAACGCGCGGGCTCGTTCGCCGGTGTGCGCGGCGGACAGACCGGCACGATCACGTTCACCGTCGACAACCTCACCCTGATGGTGAACTTCACCTCGACCGGGTCTCGCCATCGCATCGACGGGTGGCTGGTCCCGGCTGGGGAGCACGAGGTCGAGGTCAGAGTGGCCGACCACAAGTCCACGAGCACGCGCGCGGACGACGGCGGCCGCTTCGTGCTGCCGGACGTGCCGGCCGGGACCACGCAGATCCTGGTGCACTTGGTGAACTCGCGCGGCGAACCGGGCCGGACAGTGGTGACACCGACGATCATGCTTTAACAGCGGGAGAACTGGGGTTTCTGGGGTTTGAGGTCTTGGCGTGCCTCGGCAGCAGCAGCGGAGTGCCGAGCAGCAGCACGCCGGAAATGGTGATCGCGGCGAGCGGACTCGTGCACGTCGCGAGCACGCCCCACACCACCATCAACGCGGCCTGCGTGAGTTTGGTGGCGACGCTCCACGTGCTGAGAACCCTGGTGGCGTGGCCCGCGGGGGTCCGGTGCAGGCGCTCGGTCGCGTAGATCGGGTTGAAGACACCCATGCACGTGATCAACAGGCCCTCGACGACGATCACCGTGACGAGTCCGGGAACGCCGGGCTGGACGAACGCGAGCCCGAGCGGGAAGACCGACCGCAGCCAGCCGGACACGGCCATGACCCGCTGCCGGCCGTAGCGCCCGACCAGCCGCGCGGACAGCCTGGCGCCCGCGAGGCCGCCCAGTGCCGGGAGACCGAAGGCGAGGCCGTACTGCCACGCCGGGAACCCGTACTCGCCGAGCAGCAGTACCGCCATGAGCGGGGCCGTGGCCATGATCAGGCCGCCGACCGTCACGGAGTTCAGGAACAGCCGCAGCAACACGTGATCGCGGCGGATCAACCGCCAGCCGGCCAGCAGGTCGGTCCTGCCGGTGCTGGTAGTCGCGACATCGCTGCCCCGGATGCGCCGGACCGCGAACGCCGACAACAGGTAGCTGACGGCGTCGACGAGAACGGTGACGACAGGGCCGAGCAGCCCGATCAGCGCGCCACCGAGCGGCGGACCGGCCGCGGTCGCCGCCCAGCTCGTGCTCTCGAACCTCCCGTTCGCCGCGAGCAGCCGGTCCTTCGGGACGAGGTGCTTCAAGTACGCGCCGGACGCGGCGCTGAAGGCGATGTTGGCGGCGCCGCACACGACCGAGACGATCAGCAGCTGGCCGTACGTCAGCAGACCGGCGAAGTGCGCGATCGGCAGGCTCACCAGAGCGAAGAACCTGACGAGGTCCATCGCGACCATCACCGGACGCTTGGCCCTGCGCTCGCCCCACGGTCCGAGAGGGAACGCGACGAGCGCCGCGACCGCCAGGCCGGCCGCTTCCAGCAGCGAGACCTCGAACGCCGACACGTGCAGTACCTGCACCGCGATGAGCGGAAACGCCCCGAACGCGAGCCACGTGCCGTACGTGCTGATGGCGTAGGCGGACCAAAGCCAGCGGAACCCGGAAGTCACGCCTCAGATCCCACTCGCCGGCTCCAGGCAAGATCAAACAACCGTCTCCCGGCGCGCCACAACCATCGGTTGTCCGTGCTTAGGGTGGTTCGGTGGACTCCGAGGCAGTGCGTTCGTTCGTCGTGGCGGCCGAGCTGGGCCAGGTGCAGCGCACCGCCGACGAGCTGGGCGTGACCCAGCAGGCCGTCTCGAAGCGGATCGCCGCCCTGGAACGAGAACTGGAGGTCCGCCTCTTCGTCCGCACCGCACGCGGCGTGGAACTGACGCCCGACGGCAGGGCGTTCCTCCCGCACGCACGTACCGTCGTGGCAGGTGTCGACCGCGCGATCGCCGCGCTCCGGCCGCGGGCCCTGCGGATCGACGTACTCGGCTTGCGCAGCGCTCAGGCCGTGGTGCTGCACGAGTACTGGCGATCGAACCCCGGTGTCGAGCTGGACGTGACCTCGCTCCGGCTCAACGACCCGCACGAGGTGGCCGCCCAGGTCGCGGCGGGCAAGGTCGACGCGTCGTTCCGTTCCGTCGTCGATCCGGCCGCGCTGCCACCCGGCGTGCGGATGATCCACGCCTTCGACTCACCGGCCGAGTTGCTGGTCGGCCCGCACCACCCGCTCGCGTCGGCGCGCACGGTGACCCCGGCACAACTGGGCGAGTTCCGGATCTGGGTACCTGGCATCGCGCCGCGCAGCGAGTGGGCGGAGTTCTACGACGAGCTCGTCACGACGTTCGACCTCCGGGTCGACGCGGCCGGCCCGCACTTCGGGGACGAGGTGCTGCTCGACACCCTCGCGGAGTCCGCCGAGGTGGCGACCCTGGTCGGCTCGCGCGACCGGTACACCTGGCCTGCCGGGCACGACCTGCGGCGCATCCCGGTGGTGAATCCGACGATCGCGTACCCGATCTCGTTGATGTTGCCCAGCGCGAGCCCGCATCCGCGGCTGCGCGGGGTCATCGAGCATCTCGCGGGACTGCCGCCGCTCACCGGACCGGTGTGGCGGCCTTCCTGGGCGGTGGCGGCGAGGGCGTGACCCTGGGCGAAGCAGAAATGCCGAAGGGCCCGGCTCGCCGAAGCGAGCCGGGCCCTTCAGAGCAATCAAGCGGCGGGACTCAGAAGTCCATGCCACCGGCGTCCGGCGCGGCCGGAGCAGCGTTCTTCTCCGGCTTGTCCGCGACGACAGCCTCGGTCGTCAGGAACAGCGCGGCGATGGACGCGGCGTTCTGCAGCGCGGAACGCGTGACCTTGGCCGGGTCGATGATGCCCGCGGCGACCAGGTCCTTGTACTCGCCGGTCGCGGCGTCCAGGCCCTCGCCCGCAGGCAGGGACTTGACGCGCTCGACCACGACGCCACCCTCAAGGCCGGCGTTGATGGCGATCTGCTTCAGCGGAGCCTCGACCGCAACCTTCACGATGTTGGCACCGGTCGCCTCGTCACCGGTCAGACGCAGACCCGCGAAGGCAGCCTCGGCAGCCTGGAGCAGCGCGACGCCACCACCGGCGACGATGCCCTCCTCAACCGCGGCCTTGGCGTTGCGGACGGCGTCCTCGATGCGGTGCTTGCGCTCCTTGAGCTCGACCTCGGTGGCCGCGCCCGCCTTGATGACGGCGACGCCGCCGGCGAGCTTGGCGAGGCGCTCCTGGAGCTTCTCGCGGTCGTAGTCGGAGTCCGACTTGTCGATCTCGGCGCGGATCTGGTTGACGCGGCCCTGGATCTGCTCCGCGTCGCCCGAGCCCTCGACGATGGTCGTCTCGTCCTTGGTGACGACGACCTTGCGGGCCTTGCCCAGCAGCGAGATGTCGGCGTTCTCCAGCTTCAGGCCGACGTCCTCGGTGATGACCTGGCCACCGGTGAGGGTGGCGATGTCCTGGAGGATGGCCTTGCGGCGGTCACCGAAGCCAGGCGCCTTGACGGCGACGGACTTGAAGGTGCCACGGATCTTGTTCACGACCAGGGTCGCGAGGGCCTCGCCCTCGACGTCCTCGGAGATGATCAGCAGCGGCTTGCCGCCCTGCATGACCTTCTCCAGGAGCGGGAGCAGGTCCTTGACCGTGGAGATCTTGGAACCGAACAGCAGGATGTACGGGTCCTCGAGGACCGCTTCCTGACGCTCGGGGTCGGTCACGAAGTAACCGGAGATGTAGCCCTTGTCGAAGCGCATACCTTCGGTGAGCTCGAGCTCGAGACCGAGGGTGTTGCTCTCCTCGACGGTGATGACGCCTTCCTTGCCGACCTTGTCCATCGCCTCGGCGATGAGCTCGCCGATCGTGGCGTCAGCGGCGGAGATGGACGCGGTAGCAGCGATCTGCTCCTTCGTCTCGATCTCCTTGGCGTTCTTCAGCAGCTGCTCGGCGATGGCCTCGACGGCCTGCTCGATGCCGCGCTTGAGGCCCAGCGGGTTGGCGCCGGCGGCCACGTTGCGCAGACCCTCGCGCACCAGAGCCTGGGCGAGAACGGTCGCGGTGGTGGTGCCGTCACCGGCGACGTCGTCGGTCTTCTTCGCGACTTCCTTGACGAGCTCGGCCCCGATCTTCTCCCACGGGTCCTCGAGCTCGATCTCCTTCGCGATGGAGACGCCGTCGTTCGTGATCGTCGGCGCACCCCACTTCTTCTCGAGCACGACGTTGCGGCCCTTCGGGCCGAGCGTCACCTTGACGGCGTCAGCGAGGGTGTTCATACCCCGCTCGAGACCGCGGCGGGCGTCCTCGTCGAACGCAATCATCTTGGCCATTGCGGTGTGTTCCTCCGCCTTTGTGGATTCTTGGGCCACTGCGGGCCGGCAGAGCCCACAGCGGAACACGATGCGAGTGGCCAGGTTGGTGCCCGCGACGGACGACTCCCCCGTCGTTCAACGGAGTTGCCTCACCGCCCTAGCTCACTTCTCTGGCACTCGACCGAGCCGAGTGCTAGTTCGTGTTTAGCACTCGGACACGGCGAGTGCAAGCGAACCGGGGCCGAACTCAGCGGGAGGTGCGCACCGGCACAGAGGTCGGCAGCGGCTTCTTCGAGGTCGGCTCGTCGCCGATGTTCAGCGTCGGCGAGGAGTTCGTCTTGGGCTGGCGCGCGGGCTCGTCCCGAGGCGTCAGGATCAGGACCACGATGATGATCACCACGATCGCCACCGCGGCCGCGATGACCGGCGCCAACCAGGCCGGCCGTTCCTTCTTGCCCGACGTGAACGCGCTCACGCCCACCTGGTTCGGCGGGCGCAGCCGGACCGGGTCCTGCAACGGCTGCTGCTGGTAGCCGCCCTGGTACGGCCCCTGCTGCACGGGCATCGGCCCGGACTGCGGCGTCTGCACCGGGATCGAGCCGGACGCGGGTCCGAGTTGAGCGGGAGCCGAGCCCAATGCGACTCCGGCGAGAGCGACGCGCGCGGCGGCCACCAGCTCGGCGCAGTTCGCGTACCGCTGCGACGGGTCCTTCGAGGTGCCCTTGCGGATCACCTCGTCGATCGCCGGCGGCAACGCCACGAGCTGCGACAACGCCGGGACGACCTGGCCGAGGTGGCCGGCGATGACCTCCTGCACGCCGCCCTGGAACGGCGGACGGCCGGAGAGACACGCGAACAACATGCAGGCCAGCGCGTACTGGTCGGTGCGGCCGTCGACGGGCTCGCCGCGCAGGTGCTCCGGCGCCGCGTAGGTCGGCGAGCCGAGGAAATCACCCGTTCGAGTGCGGTGGCCGGTGGCGCCGCGACGGGTCAGGCCGAAGTCGGCGACGTAGACGTGCTCGCGCACGCCTTCCTTGGTGGTCACCAGGACGTTGGCCGGCTTCACGTCGAGGTGCACGAGGCCCTTGCCGTGCAGCATGTCGAGCGCTTCCGCGACCTGCGCGAGCAGCCTCAGCGTGCGCTCGGGGGTGAGCGGCCCCTCCTTGATGTGGCCGGCGAGGTCCTGGCCGTCCACGAGCCGCATGGCGATGTACAGCAGGCCGTCGACCTCGTCGAAGTCGTACAGCGGCACGATGTTCGCGTGGTCGATGGCGGAGGTGTTGCGCGCCTCGTCGACGAACCGCTCGCGGAACTCCGCGTCGGGTGCGAGGTGCTCACCGATGACCTTGAGCGCCACCTTGCGGCCAAGTCTCACGTCCGTGGCCCGGTAGGTCACGCTCATGCCACCGCGGCCGAGCACGCCGTCGATCCGGTAATGCGCGATCCGCCGCCCGCTCAGGTCCTCCGACACGCCAGGCAGCCTAACGTCCGGCGAGATCGACTTGCGGAGGGTTCGCCGAAGCTGTGATCAGGTCGTCGTCATCCGGCGCGGCGCACGTCCGAAGCCTGGCTGCGTCCGTCCCGTCCGGCCTGCACCTCGAACTCCACCCGGTCGCCCTCGGAGAGGGTCCGGAAACCTTCCATCTGGATCGCCGAGTAGTGCACGAACACGTCGGGCCCGCCGTCGGTTGCGATGAAGCCGTATCCCTTTTCGGAGTTGAACCACTTGACGGTACCGAGAGCCAAGGCGTCCTCCTTCAGATCACGCAAGCAGAACGCAACGCTAAGAGAAGAAAAGTCACGCGGATACCTCCTTACGGAGTCATGAACGCGAGCTGACTCCGTTGGCGCGCAACCAGGTGGTGAGTCGCCGGGGTCCCCGCGTCTGGGTCAGCACGGCACCGGGACCGGCAAAGTCGAACACCAAGCCCTCGCCGGTGGGAATCGATTGCGCGCCATCAGGTGCGGAAGGCCGGAGGCGGCATTGCACGGTGTCCGCGAACGCTACGACGTGATCGCTGCTGATGGTCACCGCCTCGCCCGCCTCGAGCGTCACGAGGTCCAGCGCGCCGTAACAGGCGAGCACCACCGCGCCCTTGCCGTGCGCGTAGTTCAGGAAGCCTTCGACACCGCCGAAGAGCGCTTTCATCGGCGGCGCCTCGGGGTTCATCGCCACCGTGCTGCTCGACGCGATCCAGCTCTGCCGGGCGAGGCACCAGCCGTGCGCGCCGTCGAGCTCGACGAGGTGCAGGTCGCCGGGCAGCACCGGGGCCGAGTCGATCCAGCCGCCCTCCGCGCCCGCCGTGCACAGCGCTACCGCCTTGTCGCCCGCGCCTTTCACCTCGACCGTGAGCCCGTAGCTCGTGGCCGCGATGGTCAGCGGGTCGACCAGCACCAGCTCGCCGGGTGCGAGGACGAGTCTCGCCACGCCGAACGTCGGTGTGTGCCTGGTCCGGACCTGCACGAACAACACCTCCACGGATGAACTGGGCCAAGCGATCGTCACGACCACGTGGACGTTGGCAGTATGCAGTCGTGTCTCCCACCACCGTCGCCGAACACCGCCAGCGCGTCGCGGAGCTCGTCGGGCTCATGCCCGTGCTGCAGCTACCGCTCGACGAATGCCTCGGACTGGTGCTCGCCGCCGACGTCATCGCGCCCGTCTCCCTGCCACCGTTCGACAACTCCGCGATGGACGGATACGCCGTGCGCGCGGCCGATCTCGCCGGGGAACTCCCGGTCCGGCTGCCGGTCGCCGACGACATCCCCGCCGGGCGCGTCGAGCTGAACCCGCTGGCACCCGGCACCGTGCAGCGGATCATGACCGGCGCCCCGGTGCCGCCCGGCGCGGACGCGGTGGTCCAGGTCGAGTGGACCGACGGCGGCACGGAGACGGTGACGATCAACCGGGCCGTCACGGCGGGCACGAACATCCGGACCGCGGGCGACGACGTGGAGAAGGGCGACGCGGTGCTGGTCGCGGGCACGGTGCTGCGCCCGTCCACGCTCGGCCTCGCCTCCGCGCTCGGCCACCCCGAGCTCCCGGTGCGCCGCCGGCCGCGGGTGCTGGTCCTGTCCACGGGATCCGAGCTGGTCGAGCCCGGCCAGCCGTTGCAGCCGGGTCAGATCTACGAGTCCAACGGCATGATGCTCGCCTCCGCCGTGCGGGACGCGGGAGGCGTCGCGGTGCGGCTGCGGTTCGTGCCGGACGACGTGGAGGAGTTCCACCGCGCGCTGGCGCCGTACCTGAGCTCGGTGGACGTGATCGTGACGTCCGGCGGGGTCAGCGCGGGCGCGTACGAGGTGGTCAAGGACGCCCTGGCCAGCCACGACGTGCGGTTCACCAAGGTCGCGATGCAGCCGGGCGGACCACAGGGCGCCGGCACGTACGAGGGCCTGCCGGTGCTGACGCTGCCGGGCAACCCGGTGAGCGCACAGGTGTCGTTCGAGGTGTTCGTGCGGCCCGCGCTGCTGGCGTCGATGGGGCACACACAGGCCGAACGCCCGACCGCGCGGGCAACCGTGTCGTCCCCGCTGACGTCTCCAGCGGGGAGGACGCAGTTCCGGCGTGGCCTGTACGACCCGTCGTCCGGCCAGGTCGTGACGCCGGTCGGCGGGCCGGGGTCGCACCTGCTGTCGGCGCTCGCGCTGTCGAACTGCCTGATCGAGGTGCCGGAGGACGTCACCGAACTGGCGGCGGGGGACGAAGTCACCATCAGACACCTGCAGTAGACGGAGGCCTGGGGGAATGAGAGCGGCACTCGCGCTGGTGATGCTCGCGGGATTCTTCGTGCTCGCGGTGGCGCTCGCGGGAGGCCTGACGGCGATCGCGATCTGGCGGTTCTCGATCGGCGATGCCGAGGGCGGCGTCTGGATGCTCGTCGTCGCGGTGGGGCTCGGCGGCCCCGCGCTCTGGGCGACGCTGCGGGCGTTCTTCGCACGGCCGGAGCCGAGCGGGTTCCGGATGGCCCGCGAGGCGCATCCCGAGCTGTGGCGGCACGTGGACGAACTGGCGCGGCTCGCCGGCACGCGCGGTCCCGACGACATCCGGCTGGTCGACGGCGCGAACGCGGCCGTGTGGGAACGCCGAGGTGTGCGCTACCTGGAACTGGGCCTGCCGCTGGTGGCCGGGTTGAGCGTCGGCGAGCTGAGGTCGGTGCTCGCCCACGAGTTCGGCCACTACGGCGGCGGCCACACCCAGCTGTCGGCGATGACCTACCGGGCGAAGCTGGCACTGCAGCTCTCCCTGCGCGGGGACCGCGTGTTCGGGCTGCTCAGCGCGTGGGCGCACCTCTACGCGCTGGTCGCCGCGTCGGAGAGCCGTGACCACGAGCGGTTCGCCGACGAGGTGGCCGTCGCCGCGGCGGGCCGGGACGCGGCGCGCAGGGCGTTGCTGCGCAGCGGACCGGTGGGTGAGGCGTGGAACGACTACCTCACGTCTTACGTGTCGCTCGCGCTCATCGCGGGACGCACGCCGCCGTTGCTCGAAGGCTTTCGCTCCTACCTCGACCACCCGCGCCGCGTGCACGAACTGCGCGAGCTGGAACGCCGGATGGCAGAGCTGGAGCCGACGTCGGTGTTCGACAGCCACCCGCCGATCCGCGAGCGGGTGGCCACGATGGCCTTGCTGAGCAGCGGAGACGCGCCGATCGACGACCGGCCGGGCTGGACGTTGCTCTCGGGCATCCCGCCGGAGGCGACGTCACAGCTGGTCGGCGTGGAGGGCCCGGCGGCGACGTGGGAGGAGCTCGTCGGGTTGAGCGGCGCCGCCCAGGTGCGCCGCTACGCCGACGCGCTGCGGCACGCGGGCCGGGTGAGCAAGGTCGGCGAGACCCTGGCGGGCGTGCTGGCGGCGTTGGAACGGGGTGAGCTGCACCAGCTCACCGGCCGGCCGGTCGACGCCTCGCTCACCGCCGAGCAGGTGCACGAGGCCGCCGTCGAAACCGTGACGGAACTGCTCGCCTGCACAGTCGCCGACCAGCTGGTCTCCGCTAACCGCGCGATGCTGGAACTCAACTGGGGCGGGATGTTCGTGCTGCGGCTGCCCGACGGAGCTGCGATCTACCCGGATGATCTCGTGGCACCCGCGGTCCGTGACGCTAATCGGGTCCCCGAAGTGCGACGCCAGCTGCAAGCCATTGGCATCAACGGACTGTGACGGAACGCTCACCCAGCGACGTTGTTCACCCCATGTGACGGGGATTACACTGGCTGCAGGTGCCGGTCGGCACGTGCATTCGTCGGGGGATGCACGAGCCGACCGGCCACTTGCTTTCCCGGCAGGGCTAGTGGGCGGTTTGGCGTGTTGGCGTAGCGTGATGCCGCCCGACATCCACGGAAGCTACGGAACCCACAGACACGATGAGCAGCGAGAAGCCCGTCTCTCACTTCCTCGAACTCGCCCGCGGCATGGTGCCGCCGATGCACCCGGCTGGACGCCCGTTCGTCGCCGGCGCGGCGATCGCGACCCTCCTCGTCCGGCTGCGCTTCAAGCGGCTGGGCGTCGTCCTCGCCCTGGTCACGGCGTGGGTGGCGTGGTTCTTCCGCGAGCCGAAGCGCGTGACGCCGACCCGCCCGAACCTCGCGGTGGCTCCGGCCGACGGCACGGTCTCGCACGTCGTCGACGCCGTCCCGCCGGCCGAGCTCGGTCTCGGCTCGCAGCCGATGACGCGCGTCAGCGTGTTCCTCTCGGTCTTCGACGTGCACGTGCAGCGCGTGCCCGCGGACGGCGAGGTCGTCCAGGTCTCGTACCACCCCGGCAAGTTCCTCTCGGCCGACCTCGACAAGGCGTCCGAGGAGAACGAGCGCAACACCGTGTGGCTGCGCACCGTCAACGGCCACGACCTCGTCGTCGTGCAGATCGCCGGCCTGGTCGCGCGTCGCATCGTGTGCGAGGTCGCCGAGGGCGAGAAGGTCACCGCGGGCCAGACGTACGGCCTGATCCGCTTCGGCTCGCGCGTGGACCTCTACGTGCCGCGCGGCAGCCGCGTCCTGGTCGAGGCCGGCCAGCGCACCATCGGCGGGGAGACCGTCCTCGCTGAGCTCCCGGAGGCCTGATGGCGCCCAGCGGGCCCGGCGTTCGCCTCCTGCCGAACGCGATCACGGTCCTCGCCATGTGCTCGGGCCTGTCCGCCGTGCACTTCGCGAACGTCGGCATGTGGGGCGCGGCCATCGCCTCGATCGCGGCAGCAGCCGTGTTCGACGGCCTCGACGGCCGCATCGCCCGCCTGCTGGACGCGACGTCGAAGATGGGCGCCGAGCTCGACTCGCTGGCCGACGCCATCTCGTTCGGCGTTGCGCCCGCCCTCGCGATCTACCTCTGGAAGTTCGAGGGCAACAGGGCAGGCTGGGTCATCGCGCTGATCTTCGCGGTCTGCATGGTGGTCCGCCTGGCCCGCTTCAACACGTTGCTGGAGAAGGAACAGCCGCCGTTCGCGAAGGAGTTCTTCGTCGGCGTCCCCGCTCCGGCAGGCGGCCTGTTGCTGCTGCTGCCCCTGATCATCGAGGAGCAGGTCCGCACCGACGGCTGGTGGAACGACCCGATCGTCGTCGGCGTGTGGACGGTCGTCGTCGCGATCCTGCTGGTGTCACGCATCCCGACCCTGTCCGTGAAGACCGTGAAGGTGCCGCCGCGCGCGGTGGCCCCTCTGCTGGTCCTCATCGGACTGCTGGCCGCCGCGGTCATCACGTACCCGTTGGTGGCGCTGATCATCGCGATGGTCGTGTACCTCGGGCACCTGCCGTACTCGGTGCGCCGGTACATGTGGCTGTCCAAGCACCCGGAAGCGTGGACCGTCACGGGCGTCGAGCGCCGCGCGATCAAGCGCGCGCACGGCGTGGCAGCCCGCCGGCTCGGCCTGCGCCAACCGCTGCACGGCCGTGTGGCCGGTGCCGCGATGCGCGCGGTGCGTCGCCCACGGCGTGACGCCTCCACGGCTGCGGCTGCGGAGGGTGCGGCGCCGACGGCCGGTAACCGCCGTCGGTCCTGGCGCCAGATCGGGCTTCGCCGGCACCACAAGCCGTAAAAGCTCGCGCTCCCGATCTTGTCGGTGGCGCGGAGCACGTTGAAACGCAGGGGTTCCCAGCTCAAGGCAGGGCCCCGGCAAAGTCCCGTCAGGCCATCCGCCTGGCTGGCGATGGCGTGTGCAAGTACCACCAACCCAACATCAACAAGCACTTTGCTACTACCAACTGGCCTCGTCGATCCAGCCGCCACACCGCGCCCGGCCCATCTGACGAACATGTTGGGTGTAGTTGGCGGCGATTTGATCAAGAGTTGGTAGTACTTGCAGACGCCCACCAGCAGAAACGACTTTGCCGGGGCCTTGCCCTGGAGGGGGACCCCTGCGTCAGCTTCGGAACCCGGTGATCAGCGCGGCGGTCTAGAGTCGTCGACGTGATCACGCTGACGGCTCGCCTGTCCCCGTCCGCACTGGACACCCGGCGCGGCGTCGTCCGCCTCCACCCCGAGGTGCTCGACGCCTTGGGGCTGCGAGCGTGGGACGCCGTGAAGCTGACCGGTGCCCGCGTGAGCGCCGCCCTGGCCGCCGCCGGCGAGCAGCCTCCCGGTGTGGTCCTGGTGGACGACGTCACGCTGACGAACCTGGGCGTGGTCGAGGGTTCCGAGATCGTCGTGGCTCCCGTGCAGGTGGCGGGCGCGCGCTCGATCACCGTGGCCGGCTCCCGGCTGGCCAGCACCGCCCTGACGCCCGACCACGTCCGGTTGGCGTTGACCGGCAAGGTTCTCACCGTCGGCGACAACGTGAGCCTGCTTCCCCAGGACCTCGCGCCGCCGCCCGGCGCCAACGTCTCCGAGACGCGCCGCAAGCTGTCCAACGCCATCGGCATGACGTGGACCAACGAGCTCATCACCATCACCTCGACCGACCCGGCGGGGCCGGTGGCCGTTCAGCCCTCCAGTGTCGTGGGCTGGCGTTCGGCCTCGGCTCCCGCGGCCGAGATGACCCCGGTCGTGGTGCAGGAGAAGCACGAAGCTCTTCCCCTCACCGACCTGGTGGGCCAGAAGGACCAGGCCCGGCGGTTGACCGAGTGGCTGGAACTGATGTTCCGGCAACCGGAACTGCTCACCAAGCTCGGCGCGTCCGCACGGCTGGCCGCCATGGTCAGCGGTCCGGAAGGCGTGGGCAAGGCGACGTTGGTCCGTGCGGTGACCCACTCGGTGGGCGCGTCGATCGTCGAGCTGGCCGCGCCGAGCATCGGGGTGCTGGAACCGGGCGCGATGGCCAAGCAACTGGGCGACGCGATCGCCGGGGTCCCGGCACAGCCGACCGTCCTGCTGCTCACCGACGTCGACGCGCTGCTTCCCTCGACGCCTCCCCCGGTCGCGACGGTCGTGCTCGACATCCTGCGCACCGCCGTGTCCCGCCCGAACCTGGCGCTGGTGGTCACCTCCGCCCGCGCGGAGTCGGTCGACGCCCGCCTGCGTGCGCCTGATCTGGTGGACCGCGAGCTGACCCTGCCCCTCCCGGACGGGGCTACGCGCACCGAGCTGCTGCGGGTGCTGCTGCGCGACGTCCCGCTTGAGTCCGAAGTGGACTTGGGCGCGGTGGCCGAACGCACGCCCGGGTTCGTGGCGGCCGACCTGTGCGCCCTGCGCCGTGAGGCCGCGGTGCGAGCGGCGCTGCGCCAACGTGACGTGGCAGAACCCCGTGTGGGACAAGAGGATCTGCTCGGCGCGCTCGGCACTGTCCGCCCGATCTCCATGTCCGCCTCGGACACCATCCAGACCGGCGGGCTGACGCTGGACGACGTGGGCGACATGAAGGAGGTCAAGCAGGCCCTGACCGAGGCCGCGCTCTGGCCGCTGCGCTACCCGGACTCCTTTGCCCGCCTGGGCGTGGCACCGCCGCGCGGCGTGCTGCTGTACGGGCCGCCGGGATGCGGCAAGACGTTCCTGGTGCGCGCGCTCGCGGGCTCTGGCCAGTTGAACGTCCTGACCGTCAAGGGCGCCGAGCTGATGGACAAGTTCGTGGGCGAGTCGGAACGCGCTGTGCGTGAGCTGTTCCGCCGGGCCGCCGACGCCGCGCCGGCGTTGGTGTTCCTCGACGAGGTGGACGCGCTGGCCCCGCGCCGCGGTCAGTCGTCCGACTCCGGTGTGGCGGACCGGGTCGTGGCCGCGTTGCTGACCGAACTGGACGGCGTCGAACCCCTGCGCGACGTCGTGGTGATCGCCGCGACCAACCGCCCGGAGCTGATCGACCCCGCACTGCTGCGGCCTGGCCGGTTGGAGCGCCTGGTGAACGTGCCGCCGCCGGACGCCGAGGCCCGCACCGAAATCCTCAAAGCCTCTTCCCGCAACACTCCGCTCGCGGGCGACGTGGACCTGGCCGCACTGGCCGCCGAGCTGGACATGTACTCGGCGGCGGACTGCGCGGCCCTGGTGCGCGAAGCGGCGCTGACGGCGATGCGGGAGTCGCTGGACGCCGCCGAGGTGACCCAGGCGCACCTGGCCAAGGCGCGGAAAGTCGTGCGGCCGTCGCTCGACCCGGCCCAGCTGGCGGCGCTGGCGGCCTACGCGGCGAACCGCTCCAGCTAGCGGGTCCGGCGGTGGATCCCCTCCACCGCCGGGCACTCACTTGCTCTTGGACGGGCCCTGGTAGTCGTTGGTGACGATCAGGATGATGCCCGCCGGCGACTTCTCGATCCCGGTGAACCGAGGCTCGACCCGAGCCCGCAGCGCCGCCGCCAGCTCCTTGGCCGAAGCCTCTTCATCGGTCCCGGGCCGGTAGTACACGGTCGTGGTGGGGATGGTCCCCTGCGAGTAGTTGCCGGTGTCGGCGACGGTCCACCCGCTGGCCCGCACCTCGTCCGAGGCCTTCGAAGCCAGCCCGGTGATCGTCGAGTTGTTGTAGACCCGGACAGGAACCTTCGCCGCACCCGGCTGAGTCACCGGCGGAGGCGGCGGCTGTTCAGCGGAAGAAGCCGGCGGAACCGTCGTGGTGGTGGCGGCCGGCGGCGCGGACGACGCCTCCGTCGGCACGGTGGTCGGCGACCCGGTGGTCGTATGGGGTGGCGGCGCGGTGGAACTGCCCTCGGCGGAAGGTGGTGTGTCGGACCCACCACCGAACAGGCTGACCACACCGATGATCAGGGCCACGGCGGCGACGCCGAGCAGGGCGAACCCGGCGGCCTTGGCCGGACGGGACGGGCTGGCGGACTCGGGGGAGGTCATCAGTCCTCGGTGCTCCTGGCGCGTGCGCGAACCCTCTGGCGGCCTGTCCGCACGCCACGCAATCGTTTGACCAGCATCGGATCGGCAGCCAGCGCAGCTTCCTTCTCAACAAGAGCGTTGAGCAGCTGGTAGTAGCGAGTGGCCGACATGTCGAACAGTTCCCTGATGGCCTGTTCCTTGGACCCCGAGTACTTCCACCACTGCTTCTCGAACGCCAGCATCGTGCGTTCGCGGCTGGTCAGCCCGTCAGCGGAGGTAAGCGCCTCGGCGTGATCCATCTGGCTCCCCACGGTCGCCACACCATCTCAGGTGCGGGCAATTCAATCACGTGATCGTTCCAACCTACCGCGCGACACCGACAGTTTTGGACCGCTTAAAGTCTGACCATGGCCGTGCATCGCATCCGCATCGCTGGTGACCCCGTGCTTCACAACCCGACGCGTGAGATCACCGAGTTCGACACCGAGCTGAAGACGCTCGTCGACGACATGTTCGAGACGATGGCAGCCGCTCGCGGAGTCGGGCTCGCGGCCAACCAGATCGGTTTCGACCTGCGGGTCTTCGTGTACGACTGCCCGGACGACGAGGGCGTGCAGCACCGCGGCGTGATCGTGAACCCGGTGCTCGAGACCTCCGAGATCCCGGAGACCATGCCGGACCCGGACGACGACTTCGAGGGTTGCCTGTCGGTGCCCGGCGAGGCGTACCCGACCGGACGCGCCCACTGGGCGAAGGTGACCGGCCAGGACCTCGACGGGCAGCCGTTCGAGGTCGAGGGCACCGGCTTCTTCGCGCGTTGCCTGCAGCACGAGACCGACCACCTCAACGGCTACCTGTACCTCGACCGGCTCATCGGCCGGTACAAGAAGGAGTCGAAGCGGATGCTGCGCGACAACGAGTGGGGTGTGCCGGACCTGTCCTGGGACCCGGCAGACCCCGCGAACTTCGACGACGAGGACGACGACTAAGGCCGGAGCACCGACTCCACCTGCGCCAGTTCGTCCGCCGTCAGCGGTCCGAACGCCAGCGCACCCGCGTTCTCCTCGACCTGCTCCACCGTCCGGACGCCCGGAATCGGGATCAGCCGGGGAGAACGCGCCCAGAACCACGCCAGCGCGCCCTGCACCAACGTCCTGCCACCGGACGTCAGCACGTCCCGCACGGCCTCCCGCGCCCGGAAGTACTCCGGTGAGGGCTTCCCGTCGACGAAGAACCGCAGCCACGACGGGTTCGTGACGCGCACGTCGTCGGCGGGCAGCTCGGTGAACGTCTCCCGCGCCAGCAGCCCCATCGCGAGCGGACGCCGGCACAGCACCGCGAAGTCGCCCGCGTACATCTCGGGGTTGTCGAACAGCAGGTTGATGTCGGCCTGAGCGGCGACGCCGTGCTCACCGGCCGCGAAGAACCGCGCCCGCTCGACGTCGTCCGTGCTCCACCCGTACGCGCGGATCTTGCCCGCGGCGACCAGCGCCTCGCACTCGTCCCGCAGCAGCGCGGCCTCCTCCAGCGGCAGGTCGCCGATGTGCAGCTGGTACAGGTCGATGTAGTCGGTACCCAGTCGCCGCAACGACCCCTCGACGGCGCGGCGCAGGTACTCGACAGACCCCTCGTTCCCGGTCATCCGACGCGACTCCGCGTCGAACCCGCAACCCCACTTGGTCGCGATCGACACCTGGTCACGCATGCCCGCAAACGCTTGCCCCACGAGCGTTTCCGCGTGCCCGCACCCGTAGACGTCCGCGGTGTCGAACAGCGTCACGCCCAGTTCAACGGCCCGCTGCAACGCCTTGATCGACTGCCCGTCGTCGGCAGGCCCCCAGCCGACCGGCGCACCGTCCGGGCCCGAGAACGGTCCACCCATGGCCCACGTGCCGAAACCCATCTTGCCCAGATCCGTCATGGGCACCAGCGAACATCCTGGAGCGCACTCCAGGTCAACCAGCCGCTTCCAGAAAAATAAAAACTGTTGCTCCGATCGGCGACCATCAAGGCATGCCACTCGAAAACATCGTCGCCTTCGTGGCGGCTTCGTTCCTCATCGCACTGTCGCCCGGACCTGGCACGGCCATGGTCCTGCGACAGTCGGTGCACGGGCGAAAAGCCGCGCTGGCGACGGTGTTCGGCATGGAGGTCGGCGTCGCGTGCTGGGCCGTCGCCGCGGCTCTGGGCCTGTCCGTCCTGCTCACGGCGTCCGAGATCGCCTACCACGCGCTGCGGATCGTCGGCGCGGTCTTCCTGATCTACCTGGGCGTCAAGGCCCTGATCAGCAAGAGCCTGCCCTCCGACGAGCCTCCGCCGGCCAGCCACGCGTTCCGCAGCGGGTTGATCGTGAACCTGGCCAACCCGAAGCTCGGCGTGTTCGCGATCTCGTTCCTACCGCAGTTCGTGCCTGCCGGGGAGGCCGGCCAGAGGGTTCTGCTCTTCCTCGCCATCGGCTGGGTGCTGATCGACACCGTCTGGTACCTGATCATCGCGTCGATCCTGCACACCATCCGCGGCTGGCTCAGCCGTCCGCGGGTTCGTCCCGCGCTCGAGAAGCTGTCGGGCGGCGTGCTGCTGGCGCTCGGAATCCGGCTGGTACTCAACCCGCGTTGAGATCGGGTTGCCCCGGCGCCAGAACAGCTCGGGCAACCCGGCCAGCTCGTCGAGGGTGTGGCACGCGGCCATGGACGCGTAGCCGCCGGCCAGCACATGCGCGCGAACGCGGTCGAGACGACCGAACTCGATCACCTCACCGGCGATCAGGAACGGCAGCACCAGCTGCCAGGCCTGCACCACCGCCGGCCGGCGCCGGTGGGGTGCGCGCAGGGCCGCGCGGGCGACTCGTAACAGGTGCTCGTTCGCGCTCATCGTGTACGGGTGCGCCGAGTGGTCCCAGTTCCACCGGCGCTCCTCGGTGACCGCGCACCGCACGCACTCGACCGGTCCGGTGCCGAGCTCGGCACCGCAGCGGGAGCACGCCAGCAGCGTCATCGCCCAGTCGACGCACGTCCACGGGTACTGCCCGACGTCGGCGGAGGTCACCAGCTCGGCCAGCTCCCGGTCCGCCAGCTGGGACGACGTTCGCAGGGCCTCCCAGTCCGCGAGCCAGAACTGGTCGAGCAGTTCCGCGCAGAAACCGCAGTCGGGGTAGCCGCGACCTGCGAGTTCACCGCAGGAAGGGCATGCCGAGACCACGGCGGGACGTTGACCGCGACGCGCGCCGGGCGGGAACGGCTGATGATCCGCCACGAGAGAGAAGGTTAGGGGCAAACGACGGCCTTGGCAGCTGCGGCACGCGCTGACTATGGTCGGGTCTCGACAACTCAACACAACGCGGGAGCTCGCGCCTGAGCGGGCTGAGAGGGTGACTGGCAGTAGTGCCGGTGTCACCGACCGCCTGAACCTGACCGGGTAATGCCGGCGTAGGGAGGAATGTCGTGACGGCACTTGACGACCGTTCGGTCAAGCCCAGCGTTACCACCGGCCCGATCTCGGGCTCCCGCAAGGTGTACCGCGATGGTGTGCCTTTCCGCAGGGTGGAACTGACCAACGGCGAACATGTCGATCTGTACGACACTTCCGGTCCGTATACCGACGACAACGCGACCATCGACGTCCACAGTGGACTTCCCGATCTGAGGTCGGGGTGGATCGCCGCACGGGAACCGATCAACGGAGCTGTCAGCCAGCTCGCGTACGCGAAGGCCGGGATCATCACCCCGGAGATGCGCTACATCGCGGTGCGCGAGAACCTCGACGCGGAGTTCGTCCGCAACGAGGTCGCCATCGGGCGTGCGGTCATTCCGTTGAACCGCAAGCACCCCGAGGCCGAGCCGATGATCATCGGCAAGAAGTTCCTCGTCAAGATCAACGCCAACATCGGCAACTCCGCCGTGTCATCGTCGATCGAGGACGAGGTCGAGAAGATGGTGTGGGCGTCCCGCTGGGGTGCCGACACGATCATGGACCTGTCCACCGGCAAGCGGATTCACGAGACGCGCGAGTGGATCCTGCGCAACTCGCCCGTGCCGATCGGCACCGTGCCGATCTACCAGGCGCTGGAGAAGGTCAACGGCGATCCGGCCTCACTGACGTGGGAGATCTACCGCGACACCGTGATCGAGCAGTGCGAGCAGGGCGTCGACTACATGACCGTGCACGCGGGCGTGCTGCTGCGGTACGTGCCGCTGACGGCCAAGCGCGTCACCGGCATCGTCTCGCGCGGCGGGTCGATCATGGCCGCGTGGTGCCTCGCGCACCACAAGGAGAGCTTCCTCTACACGCACTTCGAGGAACTCTGCGACATCCTGCGCGCCTACGACGTGACGTTCTCGCTGGGTGACGGGCTGCGGCCGGGTTCCATCGCGGACGCCAACGACGCGGCGCAGTTCGCCGAGCTGAAGACCCTGGGTGAGCTCACGCACATCGCGCGGGCCAAGGACGTCCAGGTGATGATCGAGGGCCCCGGCCACGTGCCGATGCACAAGATCGCCGAGAACGTGCGGCTGGAGGAGGAGTGGTGCGGTGAGGCGCCGTTCTACACCCTCGGCCCGCTGGCCACGGACATCGCGCCGGCGTACGACCACATCACGTCCGCGATCGGCGCGGCGCAGATCGGCTGGCTGGGCACCGCGATGCTCTGCTACGTCACGCCGAAGGAGCACCTCGGCCTGCCGAACCGGGACGACGTGAAGACCGGCGTGATCACGTACAAGATCGCCGCGCACTCCGCCGACCTCGCCAAGGGCCACCCCGGCGTCCAGGACTGGGACGACGCGCTGTCCAAGGCGCGCTTCGAGTTCCGCTGGGAAGACCAGTTCAACCTGTCGCTCGACCCGGACACCGCGCGCTCGTTCCACGACGAGACGCTCCCCGCGGAACCGGCGAAGACGGCGCACTTCTGCTCGATGTGCGGGCCGAAGTTCTGCTCGATGAAGATCACCCAGGACGTGCGGCGCTACGCCGAGGAACGCGGACTGTCCACAGTGGAGGCGATCGAGGCGAGCATGGCGGAGAAGTCCGACGAGTTCGCCGACACGGGCAACAAGGTCTACCTTCCGGTCGTGGAGACTTCGTGACCGGGACACCACCGAGGGTCCTCACCATCGCCGGAAGTGATTCCGGCGGTGGTGCGGGTATCCAGGCCGACCTCCGCACGCTCTTCGCGTGCGGAGTGCACGGCTGCGTCGCCCTGACGGCCGTGACGGTCCAGAACTCCTTGGGCGTCACGGGAGTTTCCGAGATCCCGGCGGACGTCGTCGCCGCGCAGATCATCTCGGTCGCCGAGGACATCGGGCTGCAGGCCGCGAAGACCGGCATGCTGGCCTCAGCTCGGATCATCGAGGCGATCACGCCCGCGCTGGACCGCGTCGGCATCGGTCGTGGCTCGAAGACCCCGTTCGTCGTCGACCCCGTTTCGGCGTCGATGCACGGCGACCAACTGCTGGCCGACTCGGCGCTGGACGCGTTGCGGGGCTTGCTCTTCCCACGCGCGACGCTGGTGACGCCGAACCTCGACGAGGTGCGGCTGATCACCGGGATCGCGGTGAAGGACCGCGCGGACCAGCGGGTGGCAGCGGAAGCGTTGCACGCCTTGGGACCGGAGTGGGTGCTCGTGAAGGGCGGCCACATGTGGGACGACCCGGAGTGCCTCGACCTGTTGTACGACGGCCGCGAGTTCATCGAACTGCCCGGCCCGCGTTACGACGTGAAGCACACGCACGGCAGCGGTGACACCCTCGCGTCGTCGATCAGTTCGGCGCTCGCTCGCGGTGCGTCGGTGCCGGAGGCCGTGCGGTTCGGCAAGGACTTCATCGTGAAGTCCGTCGCGGCCGCCTATCCTCTGGGCGCCGGCGTCGGCCCGGTGTCGCCGTTCTGGAGCCTCGACAGGTAACGGGCGTACATCGCCTTCAGGTCGGTCTGCTCCGGATCGAGCAGCCAGACCGTCAGCGCGCCTTCCAGGAACGCGATCAGCTCCACTGCGGCCGCTTCGCCCCACTGTGCGGCGAAGTGGCCGCGGAGCATTCGATTGCGTTCGCGGAAACGCCGCGTGATCTCGTCATCGCGTGCCAGGTGCTCGGCCTGCAGCACCGTGTGCAACGTCGCCAAACCCTTGTGCGCCATGGTGTGTTCGGCGTCTTCCAGCAACGCCGTGACGAGGTCTTTCGATGACACGCGCGCTGCCGCCCGTGCGTCGAACTCGTCGAGAACCGCCTTGAGCAGGTTCTCCTTGGACCCGAAGTGGTGGATCACCGCGGACGGCGTGACGTCCGCCTTCTTCGCGATGGCCGCGACGCCCGTGCCCGCGTATCCGTTGGTACCGAACAGTTCTATTGCGGCGTCAACGATCTCGCGACGTCGCTCGACGCCGCGCTGCTGCACCTGCCCCTTGATCCCAACGATGGAAAAAGACTAGCGGCTGTCATTATGCTGAACAACCATGCAGGAAAATGAGGTCAGAACAGAGCTGGTCATCCCCGCGCCGATCGACGACGTGTGGCGGCTGCTCGTGGACTTCGCCGGCTATGCGAAGTGGAACCCCGTGATGGAATACACGCAGGTGGATGGCTTGCACACCAAGGTGAAGGCGGCCAAGGGCACGCCGTTCGAGCGCGACTTCGACGGCGAGATCACGTCGATGGAGCCGTTCGTGCTGGCGTCCCAGGGCGGCGACCCGGAGATGTTCTTCGGCCGCCACCGCTGGGAACTCAGCGAAACCGACGGCGGCACCCACCTGGTCAACGTCGAGGAGTTCACCGGCCCGATGGCCGCCGACGTGCTGACGCAGACCCGCGAGGTGCTCGTCGCGGAGTTCGACGCCTTCAACCAGGCGCTGCTGCAAGTCTTCGCCGACGAGCGTTCGTAGCGCTCTCAGAGATCCGGGTTCGCCGCGAACAGGATCTCCAGCACGTCGTCGCGTTCGAGCATGGCGGCACACCAGGCGAAATGACCGTCAGCCCCGTCCACGCCGAAGGCGTTGGCGGTCGCGATCGCATAGGCCGCCCGGTAGAGCAGCATGCGTGCAAGGGAATGGCCGCGCTGTTGCGCCAGCACGGCCATCAGCGCGTCGTCGGAAGCACGGGCGCCAGGACCGTACATGTCGAAGATCCCGGCGGCGATCGACGCCTCGAAGGTGTGGTCGCCCGCCGTGGTGAGGAAGCTCCAGTCGATCACGGCGGTCACCCGGAACTCGTCGTCCACCAGGATGTTCGCCGGGACGAGGTCCCCGTGCACGATCCGGTCGGGTGCCGGCGGCACCCGCTCCAGCAGACGGTGCACGCACGCCAGCTTGCGATCGAAGTCCGTGATCCTGGCGCGCAGCACGTCGGCGTGAGCGGCGGCCCGCCGCTCGACCAGCGCCGCCAGCGCCTCCGTCCAGCGCTCATGTCGCGCCCACAACGACGTGCTCTCCTCCAGCACGGTCAATGCTCGCGCCGCAGGACCGGCCTCCGTCCCCGCCAGCCCCGCCACCACCGCCAGCGCGGCCTCGTGCGCCACCGCCAGGGGAATCCGTTCGTCCTGCAGCGAATCCGACAGCGGGGTGCCGGGCAGCCGGCGTTCGAGCGTCACCGCGTGCCCGTCCACCTCGTCGACCTGGAGGATCAGCGGCGTCGCGTACGGCAGGTCCTGGGCGAGCAACTCCTGCTGGAACTCCTGTGTCAGCAGGAGATCAGCCGGCCCGCGCCGGAACCAGGCCTTGCCCACGAACCCGTCGCCCAGGTCGTGGACGACGCCTTCCACGCCACGTCCGAGGAGAACGACGGCAGGATGCCCCTGCGCGCGGAAGTGATCCGCCCAGCGGTCGTCCTGATTCACCTCGGCGCTACTTGGACTCATCGCCTACCAGGGTCTCCAGCGCGTCCAGCGCGTTCACCAAAGCCGACACGTGCTCGGGAGTGAGCTGCTCGATCCGCCGCTGCAACTCGCGCACCCGCGCGGACCGCACGCCCGACACCATCGTCTCGCCCTCGGGCGTGGGGGTGGCGAGCCAGGCGCGGCCGTCCTGCGGATCCGGTTCGCGCTTCACGTAACCGGCCTCGACCAGCGCGGCGACGATGCGGGACAACGTCGGGGGCGCCACGCCTTCCTTGTTCGCCAGGTCGCCCAGGCGCATGGGACCGCACCTGGCCAGCGTGGCGAGCGCGGAGACCGCGCCGGGGCCGAGTCCGGGGGAACCGGTGCGTCGCAGCAACCGGGCCAGCCGGCCGATCGCCAGGTACAGACGCGCGGTCGCGTCCTCGACCTCGGCGTCAATGGGGGCCGTCACGGCTTGTCGTCCTCCTCGGCGGGGATCAGGTAATGGTCAATCATCCCCCAACACGTGAGTACCCAAGGTAGCGACTCAAAGACCTGGCGAAGACGCTTGGGCCCAAAAGCGCTGCGGAATCCGGCCTGCCAACCGCGCCAGCCTTCCGCCCTCGACCGCACAACGCATGGCGGCGCCCATCCGTTCCGGGTCCTGCGCTCGTGTGACCGCGGTCGCCAGCAACACCGCTGAGCAGCCGAGTTCCATGGCCAGCGCCGCATCGGACGCCGTGCCGATGCCCGCGTCTAGAACTACTGGAACAGAAGCTCTGGAAGTGATGAGCTCGATGTTGTGCGGGTTGCGGATGCCGAGTCCTGTCCCGATCGGCGAACCGAGCGGCATGACCGTGGCGCAGCCGATGTCCTGGAGCTTCAACGCCAGCACCGGATCGTCATTCGTGTACGGCAGTACCACGAATCCGTCGTTGACCAACCGCTCGGCCGCGTCGAGCAGCTCGACCGGGTCCGGCAGCAAGGTCTCCTCGTCGTGCACGACCTCGAGCTTGACCCAGTTCGTCTCCAACGCCTCGCGCGCCAGCTGTGCGGTCAGCACGGCCTCGGCGGACGTGCGGCAGCCGGCGGTGTTCGGCAGGACCTCGATTCCAAGGCGCCGCAACAACTCCAGCACGCCGGTCTGACCGGCGGCGTCCACCCGGCGCATCGCCACGGTGGTGAGCTCGGTGCCGGACGCCACCAGGGCCCGTTCCAGCACGGAGAGGTTCGCGGCACCGCCGGTGCCGGTGATGAGCCTGGACCGGAACTCCCGGCCCGCGATGATCAACGGGTCGTCCACGTCAGCCTCCCTGGACCGCGGTCAGCACCTCGACCACGCCGCCGTCCGGCACGATCGTCCTGTCCCACAACGCTCTTGGTACGACCGCACCGTCGAGCGCCACGGCCACGCCCTTGTCCGGCGCCCCCACCAGCGATACCACCGCGGCCACCGACGTACCGTCGTCGAGGTCCCGAGAAGTGCCGTTGACCTGTGCTTTCACGAACTTCCTCCCTCAAGCAGCCCGACCACGAGACGAGCGGTGTGCGGGGCCAGCAGCAGACCGTTGCGGTGGTGGCCGGTCGCGGCGATCACGCCGGGTTCGAGCCGGCGCACGATCGGGACGTTGTCGGGACTGCCCGCGCGGAACCCGACGGCGGCCTCGGTCAGCGTGTACTCGGCGATGCCCGGCAGCACGGTTTCCGCGTCCCGCAACAGGTCTCGCACCCCTGCGACGGAAACATCCGTGTCGAACCCCACTTCGTACTGGGTCGCGCCGACGACCAGTCCGTCCGATCGCGGCACCAGATACACCGGTCGCCCCGAAACCAGAGCGCGGATGGTGTGCCGAGGGGGCGGCAAGGCGCCAGGCCGATGCGTCAGCCGCAGAATCTCACCCTTGACCGGCCGGATCACGTCGCGCAGCGCGGGATGCAAACGGCCGCTCCACGCCCCGGCCGCGATCACCGTGACCCGTCCCTCCACATCGGACCGCACGCCGAGGTCGACGCATGCCTTCCACAGTGCGGAAAGCAGCGCGCGGTTGTCGACGGCGAGATCACCCGACGCGTACACGCCACCACGAACCGCGGGGCCCAGCGACGGTTCCAGCGCACGGATCTCCCGTGAGGTCAGCAACTCCCCCGCGTGCCGCAGGTCGGCGAGGTCACCAGGCTGGGTGCCGACCGCCAGCGTGCCCGCGGTGAACAGCTCGACGCCGATCGACGCGGCGAAGTCCGGCCACATCGCCAGGGCCTCGACACCCTGCGCCACCACGGCTTCCTCGCCCGGCCACGCCTCCGTCAACGGCGCGAGCATCCCGCCCGCGACCCGCGATCCCGCGTGCGGCGAACCCTCGTCGAAGACGGAAACCGAGTAGCCGGCCCGTGCCGCGAACAACGCGACGGACAGGCCGATGACACCGCCACCCCGGACGGCCACTTCCACACTGCTCAAGGCATTCACGCTCCCTGCGCCGGCATGACCCGGATCAGGTTCGACGGTCGGAGCGAACCACGCTCCCTCTCAGCCCGGTTTTCTCCAGGCTCCCGTGCGGACCGCCATCAACATAACGGTTAACGTGCGTACGTGCCAGGACTCGACGGAAACCTGATCAGGCAACGACTCGCCGACGCCACGCTCTACCTCTGCACGCCGAACCGGCCTGATCTGGCCGAGTTCGCGGACGCGGCCCTCGCCGGCGGCGTCGACATCATCCAGTTGCGGGACAAGTCACTCGAGGCGAAGCAGGAGATCGAGGCGATCGAGATTCTCGCCGAGGCGACCGAGCGCCACGGCAGGCTGCTCGCCGTTAACGACCGCGCGGACATCGCGCACGCGGTCGACGCCGACGTGCTGCACCTCGGCCAGGACGACCTGCCGGTGCCGCTCGCCCGCAGGATCATCGGCGACGAGGTGGTCATCGGCCGCTCCACCCACGACATCGACCAGATGTCCGCGGCGGCGGTGGAACCCGGCGTGGACTACTTCTGCACCGGGCCTTGCTGGCCGACCCCGACCAAGCCCGGCCGTCCGGCGCCCGGACTCGACCTGGTCCGCGCCACGAAGACCGACCGGCCGTGGTTCGCGATCGGTGGCATCGACCTCACCAACCTGCACGAGGTGAAGGAGGCCGGAGCCACCCGCGTGGTCGTCGTCCGGGCCATCACCGACGCCGAGGACCCCCGCGAGGCGGCCGAGTCGTTCAAATTTGAACTTGATCGTTGAAATTTGAACTAAGAGGCGTACGCTCGAAGACGTGAGCGCACCAGTGCTGTACCTGAGCCACGGAGCACCCCCGCTGGCTGACGACGAGAAGTGGACCAGAGAGCTCAAGGACTGGTCCGCCACGCTGCCGCGCCCGGAGGCCGTGCTCATGGTCTCCGCGCACTGGGAGGAGGCACCGACGACCATCGGCGCCACCGAGACCGTTCCGCTGGTCTACGACTTCTGGGGCTTCCCGCAGCGCTACTACGAGGTCACGTACGAGGCTCCTGGCGCACCTGAGCTCGCCGAGGACGTGCGCAAGCTCCTCGGCGGGCACGTCGAGCAGGACACCGAGCGCGGCCTCGACCACGGCGCCTACGTGCCGCTGAAGGAGATGTTCCCGGACGCGGACGTGCCGGTGCTGCAGATGTCGATGCCCACGCTCGACCCGCGTGAGCTGCACGAGATCGGCCGGAAGCTGGCGCCGCTGCGCGACCAGAACGTGCTGATCGTCGGCAGCGGGTTCATGACGCACAACCTGAGCTGCGTGCACTTCGACCAGGGCCCGGACCACGAGGCGCCGTCGTGGTCGAAGGAGTTCGACGACTGGGCGCACCAGCAGCTGGCCAACGGCGACGTGGACGCGTTGCTCGACTTCCAGCAGAAGGCGCCGGCCGCCGGCATCGCACATCCGAGGACCGAGCACTTCGCGCCGTTGTTCGTGGCGCTCGGCGCTGCGAGCGACGAGAAGGCCCGTACCAGCGTCGAAGGCTTCTGGTACGGACTCTCGAAGCGGTCCGTGCAGTTCAGCTAGCCGCCCCTTCGAGGAACAGCGTGGCCAGCCGCCGCGCGAGCGGGGGCGTCCCGGAGCGGACGCCCCCGCTCGCCATCAGGAGCAGCACCACGTCGTCGACCGAGAAGTCGGCCCGCAGCCGCCCGGTCGCCTTCGCCCGCCTGATGAGCTCGGCGAGCGAGCGGAACGACGTCTCGCGCACCGAGGCGAAGTCGATCGCCCTGGGATAGGCGCTCGTGAAGGCCGCCGAGAACCCGCGGTCGAGCACGTGCAGGAGGCACAGCTGCTCCACGGTCCGGCAGAACCCCTGCCAGGGATCCGGGTTCGCGAGGCCCTCGTCGACCACGGCCGTGCAGGCCGCCAGCCGCTCCGCGAACGCCTCCGCCAGGAGCGCCTCCTTGGTGGGAAAACGGCGGTAGAGCGTCGCCGGACCGACCCCGGCCCGACGGGCGATCTCGCGCATCGGCACGTCCAGGCCTTCGGAGGCGAAGGCCTCCCGCGCGACCGCCAAGATCCGGTCGCGGTTGTCCCGGGCGTCCGAACGCAGGTTCTGAGTCAGATCCACCGTCACCGTCTCAGTTTCGGCTAAGTGGACGCCCTGTTCCACTAATTTCGCCGTCATGCGAGCACTTCAGTTCAGCCAGTACGGACCCGCTGACCTCCTGCACGTGGCCGAGGTCGCCGAACCGCACGCGGGTCCCGGCCAGGTCCGCATCGCCGTGCGCGCCTCCGGGGTCACTCCTGGCGACACCTACCTGCGGTCCGGGATGTTCGGCGAGCGGTTGTCGTCGCGGTTGCCGTTGCCGCACGTGCCCGGCGTGGACGCGGCCGGTGTCGTCGACGAGGTCGGTGAGGGGGTGACCGGCGCGAACACCGGCGACGAGGTGTTCGGGATGGTCGACCTGGCCCTGCTCGGCGGAGCCAACGCCGAGTTCGCGGTGCTGGCCGCGTGGGCACCGAAGCCGGCCGCCCTGAGCTGGGAGCAGGCGGGCGGCGCGGCGGCCAACGTGGAGACCGCCACCAGGGCGCTGGACCTGCTCGGGGTGCGCGACGGCACGACGTTGCTGATCGCGGGGGCCGCGGGCGGGGTCGGCACCGTGGCGATCCAACTGGCGGCGGCCAGGGGTGCGCGGGTGATCGGGACCACCGGGCCGTCGAGTCAGGACCTGGTGGCCTCGCTGGGGGCGACGCCGGTCGAGTACGGCGAGGGCTTGGCCGAGCGGGTCGCGGCGGCGCTGTCGCGGCCGCCACACGACGGTGGTGCGGTCGGCGCCGTCCTGCACTGCGCGGGCACCGTGCCCGACCTCATCTCGATCGCGGGCTCGCCGGACCGCGTGGTGACGATCGCCGACCTGTCCGGCGACCACGGGATCCGGCTGACACACACCGCGGCCGGCCCTGATGCCGATCCCCAGGCGCTGCACGGCCTCGCCATCGCGGCGGCACTCGCCGAGCAGGGCGCGTTCACCGTTCCGCTGGCCGAGGTCTTCCCGCTCGCCCAGGGAGCCGACGCCCACAGGCTGAGCGAGACCGGGCACGCCCACGGCAAGATCGTGCTCGTCTGAGAACGCGAAAGCGCCGCGACACCGAGGTGCCGCGGCGCTTTCGGTCTGATGCCTAGCCCCGTGTGAGGGTCAGGCCGTAGCGCGACAGGATCGGGTTCACCGGCTGGAAGTACGTGGTGCCGCCGGACGTGCAGTTGCCGGAACCGCCGGACGTCACGCCCTGGGCCTGGCCGAAGCCCGAGCCCGCCACCCACGAACCACCGGAGTCACCGGGCTCCGCGCACGCGTTGGTGCGAGTGAGGCCGCGGACGGTGCCCTGCGGGTAACTCACGGTCTGGTTCTTGGCCTGGACCGTGCCGCAACGCCAGCCGGTCGTCGAGCCGGAACGGCAGATCTGCGCGCCGACAGCCGCCTCGCTGGAGCCCTTGACGATCACGTTGGCGCCGCCGTAGCGGTTGACCCACGGCCGCGGCGTCCAGTTCGCGTTCGTGCGGACCCACGAGTAGTCGTTGCCGGGGAACGTCGAGCCGGCGAACGTGCCCGCCGCGACCCGGTTGTAGCCGGACACCGCGGTGCCCGTCGTGCCGCAGTGGCCCGCGGTCACGAAGCCGCCGGACACGGAGAAGCCGAGCGAGCAACGTCCGCCACCCATGTAGATGGCGTCACCACCGCGCAGGTCGTACAGCGGCTTGGGGTTCTCGGTCACCTCTTCGACCGTGACGTTCGAGCCGATGGACTTCGCGGTGGCGATGAACCTGTCCGCCGCGGCGTCGCGGGTGAGCTTGTTGACCTCGACCACGACGCTGTTGGACTTCTCGTCCACCCGCCAGCTGGTGATCGCCGAAGGGGCGGTCATGAGGTCGAGCACCGACTTGGTGCCGTTGAGCTGAGTGAGCGAGTTCGACACGACCTGGGTGTCGGCGCCGCTCACGGAGAGTCCCGGCCTGGTCACGGCGACGGTCAGTCTGCCGCTCGCCTGGTCGATCCACGCTCCGCCGAACGCGTCGCCCAGAGAGGACTTCGCCTGCTCCGCGATATCGCTCGACTTCTGGTCAGAAGCCAACCGGACGCGGGCCTGCTCAGCGTTCAGGCCCAAATCACGCTGGACCGCTTGGAGCAATTCGGCCGGGTAGCTCTCCGTGTCGGAACCGGTTGGGGCGACCGGTGCGGCAGGGGCGCCAAACGCCGGTACGCTGAGAGCAGTCACGACTCCGGTGGCGAGCAGAACGGCACCGGTTACACGGGCCGCACTCGTGCGGTTCATCAGACGTCTCCCTCACTTTCGGGTGCAGGGGAACCCGAGAGATCGGTTGCAGGGACCTCTCTCGGGGGCTCTAGGGGGACGGGTGGTGGGGCGGCGGCAGGGGTCGCCCCACCCCTCCCACTTCATTCCAGCTGAGTTCTCGACCAAGGACGCTGCGCTCAAGTGGTCGTTCCACGAGCCTCATCGCGCCCTCCCTCAGTCTCTTTCGGAGCTAAACGTTCGCCCGTTCGAGTGATACTGCCGGGCCGTTAGCTATTACGCCTGAACCCGACAGTGGACGAAGTGTGTCACAGCTCACGACAGATCAACTCCGCTGCGTAGCAATTGACAGTTAACTGTCGCTCAACGTAGTGACGTGATCACCGAATGGGGTCGACAGTTGACGGGGGTGTCGAGCTGTCGGTCGGCTGTCGGGATCCTGTCGACGTAGTCGGCGGTCCGGTCGGTGTCGTGCTTTCGGTGGGCGACTGACTGGTCGTACTCGACGGGCTCGGTGGCACCGTCACGGTCACCGTTTCGGTCTTCGTCGTCTCGGTGTGGGTTTCGGTGTGCGTGCTCGTGCTCGACGTCGGGCCGGTGTCCGCCGATGTCGGCTTTCCGGTGACGAGTTGGACGCTCGTGACGGTGAGAACGGTGACCACGAAGGCGAGCAGGCCGCCGACCGCGATGACCTGCCAACGCTTTTCGCGTTCCATCGACCGTTGGTAGAGCACGGCGCCCACAGTGGTCACCACGCTCGCGAGGATCGCGCCGATGATGGTGCCGACGACGTTGAGGCGAAGGCTCAGCACGGCCGCGGTGACGGCGGCGAGCACACTCGCGACGAGCTTGACGGGGGGTGATCTTCTCCTTATCAGACATGACACTTGTGGGACGTCGGGCACAGTTCACCGGTTGTGCGCCGGTGACGTGCATCATCAACGCATGCGCTTGGTGACTCTCGAAGACGTCCACGCGGCCGCCGCCGCGATCGCCCCGCATGTCGTCCGCACACCGTTGCTGTCCTTCGGTCCGGACTTCTGGATCAAGCCGGAGTGCCTCCAGCCGATCGGGGCCTTCAAACAGCGCGGCGCGGTGAACGCGTTGTCCCGCATACCTTCCGAGGACCGCGCCCGTGGTGTCGTGGCGTACTCGAGCGGTAACCACGCGCAAGCGGTCGCCTACGCCGCCAAGACCCTCGGCATGCCGGCGGCGATCGTCGTGCCGAACAACACGCCCCAGCTGAAGATCGACGCGACGCGCGCGCACGGCGCCGAGGTGTTCGTCGTCGGCATCACCGAACGCGAGTCGCGCGCCTACGAACTGGTGGAGGAGCGCGGCGCGACGTTGATCCCGCCGTTCGACCACGCGGACGTCATCGCCGGCCAGGGCACCATCGGCCTGGAGATCCTCGACGACCTCCCCGAGGTCGCCACGATCCTGGTCCCGGTGAGCGGCGGCGGGTTGATCTCTGGTGTCGCCACGGCCGTGAAGTCGTTGCGCCCCAACGTTCGCGTGATCGGCGTCGAGCCAGAACTGGCCGGCGACGCCGCCGCGTCGCTGCACGAGGGCAAGCTGGTCCGCTGGGACGCGCACGACCGTGCCCGCACCGGCGCCGACGGCCTGCGCGCCGAGCCGTCCGACCTCACGTTCGCCCACATCCGCGAGTACGTCGACGACATCGTGACCGTCACCGAGGACGAGATCCGGGCAGCGGTGGGGGAAATCGCCCGGCGCACGCGGGTCGTCGCCGAACTGAGCGGCGCGGTTCCCGTTGCCGCGTACCTGAACCGCGAACTGCCCACCGGCCCGACCGTGGCCGTGGTGTCCGGCGGCAACATCGAGCCGAAGCTGTTCGCCGAACTGGTCGGCGAATGATCTCGCTCGACGACGTCCGGAAGGCGGCGGCGGTGATCGCACCGCACGTGGTGCGCACGCCGCTGCTGCCGTTCGGTTCCGGCTGGCTCAAGCCCGAAAACCTGCAGCCGATCGGCGCGTTCAAACTCCGCGGCGCGCTGAACGCGTTGGCACGCCTGGAGAATCGCGCCAACGGCGTGGTGGCCTACTCCAGCGGCAACCACGCCCAGGCCGTGGCGTTCGCGGCCCGGCTGCACGGCGTCCCGGCGGCGATCGTGATGCCTTCGAACACCCCTGAGGTCAAGATCGCGGCCACGAAAGCACTGGGAGCCGAGGTCTTCATCGTCGGCATCACCGAACGCGTGGAACGGGCGCAGGCCCTCGTCGCCGAACGCGGCGCCGCGCTGATCCCGCCGTTCGACCACCCTGACGTGATCGCCGGCCAGGGCACGATCGGCCTGGAGATCCTGGAGGACCTGCCTTCCCCGGACGCCGTCGTGGTCCCGATGTCCGGCGGCGGACTGGTCTCCGGCGTCGCCACGGCGATCAAGGCGCTGAGCCCCGGCACCCGTGTCATCGGAGCGGAACCCACCCTGGCCGCCGACATCGCGGCGTCGCTCAAGGCCGGCGAACTCGTGCGCTGGGACCCTCTGCAACGCGCTCAGACGGCCGCTGACGCGCTGCGGGACGAGCCCTCGGAGCTGACCTGGGCGCACATCAGCAAGCTCGTCGACGACGTGATCACGGTGTCGGAAGATGAGATCCGCACCGCCATGGCCGACCTGGTCGGGCGCGCCAGGCTCGTCTCAGAACCCAGCGGCGCTGTCGCGGTCGCGGCGCAGGCGAAACTCGGCGGCGGTGTCGCCATCGTGTCCGGCGGCAACGTCGATCCGGTGCTGTTGCGCGGCGTGCTGGCCAACGGCCAAGCAAGCTGACCGAAACGGAGAGCCGGGTGCTCAGCCGCGGCCGGCGATCACGAACCAGGTCACTGGCTCGCGTGCTGTCCGCCTGACCGGATGTGCGTCGGCGGGCCCTCGACGCCGCAGTGCAGGCAGTCGCCGGGGTGCGGGTTGTCCGGCTGCTCGTGGTCCGTGGCCAGCACCCGGTTGTCCACGCCGATCGCGAGCACGCCACCCGCGATCGCCGCGACCGCGCACAGCACGAGGGCCATCTGCCAGCCGGAGGTCATGACCGCGGGGTTCGTGTAGTCCTCACCGATCAGGCCGACCGCCGCGGGCAGCACGGCCATGGCGAGCAGGCTGCCGGTGCGCGCCACGGCGTTGTTCACGCCCGACGCGACGCCCGCGTGGTGATCGGGTGCGGCGGCGAGCACGGTCGCGGTGACCGGTGCGACCACGGCGGCCAGGCCGAGGCCGAACACGACCACGCCGGGCAGCACGCCGGTCAGGTACGTCGAGCCGGGTTCGGCCCCCCGCAACAGCAGCATGCCCAGGCCGATCACGATCGGGCCGATGACGAGCTGCCAGCGCGGGCCGTAGCGTTGCGCGATCTTCCCCGAGGTCGACGACAGCAGCAGCATGATGATCGTGAGCGGCACGCTGGCGAGGCCGGACGCCGTCGGCGAGTAGCCGAGCGACACCTGCAGCTGCAGGACCAGCAGCACCATCACGCCGCCGAGCGCCGCGTAGACCAGGAACGTCAGCAGGTTCGCGACCAGGAACGTCCGGTCGCGGAACAGCTCCGGCGGCACCAGCGGATCCGCCGACCGCACCTGGACCACGCCGAACGCGATCATCGCGATCAGCCCGAGTCCGGCCACCAGGTAGGACTGCTCGACCAGGCCGCCGGTCAGCAGGGCGAGCCCGACCGCGCCGACCAGCGCCGAAACGTAGTTGGGGTGCCCGGCTTGTTCGTCGCGCGACTCCGGCACCGACCGCAGCGCGAGCCACACGCACAGCGCGGCCACCGGCAGGTTCACCAGGAACGCGAGCCGCCACGACCACGCCTGCACCAGCAACCCGCCGACGAACGGCCCGATCGCGGTGGCCACGCCGGACAGCCCGGACCAGGCGCCGATCGCGCGCGACCGGTCCTCCCGGTTGAACGACGACTGCAGGATCGCGAGCGCACCCGGCGTCAGCAGCGCCGCGCCCACGCCCTGCAGCACGCGCGCGGCGACCAGCACCGGCACGTCCCACGCGACGCCGCACAGCAGCGACGAGACGCCGAACCACACCACGCCGATCACGTAGACCCGCCGCCGGCCGAACCGGTCACCCAATGATCCGGCGACCAGGATCAGCGAGGCCAGGGCGAGCATGTAGCCGTTCAGGATCCACTGCAGATCGGTGACCGACGCGCTGAACTCCGCGCCGATCCGGGGCAGCGCCACGTTGACGATCGTGCCGTCGAGCATCGCCATGCCCGAGCCGAGGATCGTCGTCGCCAGCACCGCGCGGGCGCGTGGCGTGCCCCAGGTGATCATGCGCGGCTGATCAAGACGGTCGGTTCAGCGTGGCGACGAACTTGTAGCGGTCGCCGCGGTAGACCGAACGCACCCACTCGATCGGATTGCCCTCGGTGTCGAACGAGTGCCGCGACAGCAGCAGCATCGGCAGGCCGATGTCCGCACCGAGCAGCTCCGCCTCTTCCGGCGAGGCGAGCGCGGTCTCGATCGTCTCCTCGGCGTGTCCCATCTCGACACCGAACCGCTCGGACAGCACCTGGTACAGCGAGGCGCCGGGCGCGAGGTAGCGCCTGAGCCCGCGGAACCGTCCGAGCGCCAGGTGAGTCGTCTCGATCGCCATCGGCTCGTTGTCCGCGAGGCGCAGGCGGTGCAGGCGCAGCACCTTCGCACCGGGACGCACGCCCAGCAACCGGGCCAGCTCGGCCTCCGCGGGCATCTCCGAAGCCTCGATGAGCTTGGACGACGGCACGCGGCCCTGAGCACGCATGTCCTCTGTGTACGAAGACAGTTGCAACCTCTGGGCGACCTTCGGTTCGGCCGCGAAGGTGCCCTTGCCCTGCACCCGGAGCAGCCGGCCTTCGACCGTCAACTCGGCAAGCGCTTGCCGGACGGTCGTCCTGGAGACGTCGAACTCCGCGGCCAGCGACCGTTCCGTGGGGATCGGCGAACCGGGCGGCAGCGCCCTCAACAGGTCGAGCAGGTGCCGCTTGAGACCCCAGTACTTGGGTTCGCGTTGTGCACGCGTCCTGGCGTCCACGCCTGATGCAGGCGTCGTCTCCAGCATGGCCTCCTCCTCGCACTCCATGTCACGCCACACAAGGATGCCTTGTCCGTGTCGATTCGTGCGTCTTAACCCCCGCCATTCGACACAAAAAAGGTCCGAGGACTCCGCAACGCTTTGGCAACGCGCTTGACAGGACCGGTGACGCAGCACACGCTGTTGCACATTGGTCTACACCACTTGGGCGTTCCGGCCGAGGGGCCGGGCTTGCTGAAAGGGCGCGACTGTGAAGGGCTGGAGAGGACTCGCTGCTGGTGCCGCCGCACTGGCAGTGGCCGTGTCGGGATGTGGCACGAGCACGAACAGCGGTAGCGGCACGGAGACCAAAGAGATCACCGTGTGGCTCATGGACGGCTCCGCGCCGACGACCCTGACCGACGCTCTGAACAAGGAGTTCGAGAGCGCGAACGGCATCAAGGTCAAGTACGAGGTCCAGAAGTGGGGCGGCATCCAGGAGAAGCTGACCACCGCGCTGGCCAGCAGCACCCCGCCCGACGTCATCGAGCTCGGCAACACCCAGACGGCGAGCTTCGCCGACCAGGGCACCCTCGCCGACCTGACCGCGGACGCCGGCCAGTTCAACGGTGGCGAGTGGCTGGGCGGCCTGAAGGACTCGCTCACGCTGAACGGCAAGCAGTACGGCGTGCCGTTCTACGCCGCGAACCGCACGGTCATCTACCGCACCGACCTGTTCCAGGCCGCCGGCATCGCGCAGCCGCCGACGTCGCGGGCCGAGTGGATCGACGCGATCAACAAGCTCAAGGCCGCGAACGCGTCCAACCCGGACTTCCAGGCCCTCTACCTGCCCGGCCAGTCCTGGTACTTCCTGCTCTCGCTGCTCTGGGACGAGGGCGGCGACGTCGCCACGCAGGACGGCGGCAAGTGGACGAGCAAGCTCGACTCGGCGCAGTCCAAGGCCGGTTTCGAGGCCTACAAGGCGCTGTACGACGCCTCGGCCGCCAAGAAGGCGCCGGCTGACACCGACGAGGCCAAGCCGCAGCAGATGGAGGTCTTCGGCACGGGCAACGTCGGCATGATGATCGGTCTGCCGTGGGAGCTCGCCGGTGCCGTCAAGGCCAAGCCGGACCTGAAGGACAAGACCGCGGCGTTCCCGATCCCGTCCAAGAAGGCCGGCTCGACCGCGCCGGTGTTCCTCGGCGGCTCGAACCTCGCCATCCCGGCGGCCAGCAAGAACTCCGCCGCGGCCAAGAAGTACCTGGCGCTGCTGTCGTCCAAGAAGTACCAGGAGCAGCTCGCCGAGGGCGGCTCGGTGCCCGGCACCTCGAAGGACACCGCGAAGCTCGCCACCACGCCGCTCGGCAAGGCCATGGCGACCTCGTCCCAGAACGGCAAGGTCACCCCGGTGACGCCGAAGTGGGCGGCCGTCGAGGCGGGCCAGAACCCGCTCAAGGACGCGCTGACCGCGTACCTGACCGGCGCGAAGACGCTGGACCAGGCGACGAAGGACGCGAGCGACGCCGTCACCAAGGCCATGGGCTAGCCCAGCTGAGATGACGGCCGTCAAGACGACCGAAACGGCAGCGCCGGCCGGGGACATCCCGCCGGCGCTGCCGCCTGCCGTGACGGGCGGGGCGCGCCAGCGTCGCCGCCGGGCCGGCGCCTTCGACCGGGCGCTGCCCTACCTGCTGATCGCTCCGGCGCTCATCGCGATCCTCTGGCTGATCGGGTTCCCGGTCGTCTCGGTCTTCGTGACGAGCTTCCGCCAGCTCAACCTCGGCGAGCTGGTCCGCGGCGAGATCGTGTGGACCGGCATCGACAACTACGTGACGGTGCTGCAGGACGAGCGCTTCTGGACCGTCTCGCTGCGGACCGTGGTGTTCACCGTCGCCGTCGTCGGCGTGTCGGTGGGCGCGGGTCTGCTGATCGCGCTGCTGATGCGCAAGCTCTCCGGGTGGGTCCGGGTCGCGCTCCAGGTCACGATGCTGTGCGCGTGGGCGATGCCCATCCTCGCGTCCGCGACCGTGTACATCTGGATGTTCGACCAGAACTACGGGATCTTGAACAAGACTCTGGTGCAGCTCGGTTTCGACCAGTTCGCCGGGCACTCCTGGTTCGGTTCCGGCACGTCGACGCTGACCGTCGTCGGTCTGCTCATCGTGTGGCAGGCGATCCCGTTCCTCGCGTTCTCCCTCTACGCCGGAGTCCTCGGCGTGCCTCGTGACCTCTACGAGGCCGCGGGCATCGACGGCGCGACGGGTTGGCAGACGTTCCGCGCGGTGACGTGGCCGGAGATCAAGTCGTTGCTGATGATGGTGACGTTCCTGTCGACCCTGTGGGACTTCAAGGTCTTCGCCCAGATCTGGGTCTTCAAGGAGGGCGGCCCGAGCGGTGAGAGCACGACGCTCGCCGTGCTGCAGTACCTGGAAGGCATCGCGAAGAGCCACTTCGGCGTCGCGGCCGCGATCAGCGTGCTGATGATGGTCATCCTCGGCCTGATCACGTTCCAGTACCTGCGCCGCCTGCTGCAGACCGAGGAGGGCAAGATCTGATGCTCAAGAAGTCTGCGGCGAACGTCGCGGGCCTAGTGCTCGCGCTGTTCTTCCTCTTCCCGACGTACTGGATGATCACGTCCGCGTTGAAGCCCAAGGGCTCGACGATCACCTCGGACTACGACCTCGTGCCGTTGTCGGTGACGTTCTCCAACTTCGTGACGGCGTGGACGAAGCCCGGCTTCCTGTCCTCGCTCGGCAACAGCCTGCTCGTGACGCTGAGCGCGGTGCTCGCCGCGATCATCGTCGGCATCACCGCGGCGGTCGCCATGTCGCGCTTCGCGTTCCGCGGCCGCAAGTCGTTCGTGCTGCTGATGCTGGTGGCGCAGATGGCACCGTTCGAGGCGTTGCTGATCCCGATGTTCCTGATGATGCGGGATCTCCAGCTCTACGAACACCTTTCCTCGTTGGTGCTGGTGTACTTCGCCGTGACGCTGCCGTTCTGCGCGTGGACGTTGCGCGGGTTCGTCAACGGCATCCCGGTCGAGCTCGAAGAGGCCGCGATGGTCGACGGCTGCGGCCGTTGGGGCGCCTTCCAGAAGGTGACGCTGCCGTTGCTCGGACCGGGCCTCGTCGCGACGTCGGTGTTCGCGTTCATCACGGCGTGGAACGAGTTCCTGTTCGCCAAGGTGCTGATCCGCAGCCAGGACAGGGAAACCCTGCCGGTGTGGCTGTCCGGTTTCCAGACCGCGTTCGGCACCGACTGGGGTGGCGCGATGGCCGCGTCAGTCCTGTTCACCGTGCCGGCACTGGTGTTCTTCCTCATCGTCCAGCGCAAGATGGTCGCCGGCGTCACCGCCGGTGCAGTGAAGGGATGACGCGTGGATCAGTTGGCCGCTGCCGTTCTGCTTCCCGGATTCCACGGAACGACCGCCCCCGACTGGTTGCTGCGGCGGGTCGCTGACGGTCTTGGCGGCGTTGTGCTCTTCGGGCGCAACGTCGTCGACGACGCCCAGGTGACCTCTCTCTGCGGTGAACTGCGTTCGGTGCGCCCGGACGTGGTGATCGGCATCGACGAGGAGGGCGGCGACGTCACGCGGCTCGACGCGGGCCGCGGCTCCGAGGTGCCGGGCAACCACGCCCTGGGCGCGGCGGACGACCTCGACCTGACCCGCTCGGTCGCCGTGTCGATCGGCGCGCGCCTGGCTCGTTGTGGCATCTCGCTGAACCTGGCCCCGTCCGCGGATCTGGTGCTGACGCTCGACGACCCGATCATCGGCGTCCGCGCGTTCGGTTCGGACCCGGTGCACGCCGCCCGGCACGTGGCCGCATGGGTCGAGGGCCTCCAGGCCGTCGGCGTTGCCGCTTGTGCCAAGCACTTCCCCGGCCACGGAGCGTCCACTGAGGACTCTCACGAGCAGCTGCCGATCCTCCCGCGCACCGAGGAACAGCTGCGCGCGGTGGAACTCGTGCCGTTCCAGGCGGCCGTGCACGCGGGCGTCCGCTCGATCATGACCGGACACCTCGTCGTCCCCGAGTGGGGCAACGCGCCGGTGACGCTGAACAAGCACGCGATCGACCTGCTGCGCACCGAACTGGGCTTCACCGGCGCGGTGATCACCGACGGCCTGGACATGAAGGCGGTCGGCGGCGACCTGGCCCAGGGCGCCGTGCGCGCCCTGGCCGCAGGTGTAGACGCGATGTGCCTCGGCGGCATGGCCCTGGACGACAACGACCTGCAGTGGCTGATCGACTCGATCGTGGCCGCCGTGAAGTCCGGCGACCTGTCCGAGGAACGCCTGACCCAGGCAGCGACGCGCTCCCTGGCCCTGGGCCTCCCTCCGTCCACCGTGGACGCCCACGACGCCGAGATCGGCCTCACCGCAGCTCGACGCGCGGTGGAGGTGCGTGGCCGCGTTGGTGTCGGTGCCGACCCGGTCGTCGTAGACCTGGTCGTGGACCCGTCGATCGCGGTCGGCGACGTCCCGTGGGGGCTGGGCCCCTACCTGCGCGAGATGCTTCCGGGCACCGAGGTGATCGCGGCCCGCGACATCACGGCTGGCGAAGTTGCGAAAACCGCAGGTGACCGGACGATTGTGGTGGTGACCCGAGATGCCCACCGCCACACCACCGCTCGACAACTGGTAACAAACTTAACTAATCTGGGCCTGGACGTCGTGCACGTCGAAACCGGTGTGCCGGGTCCGGACCTGGGCAGCGTCGCCCGCATCGACACCCACGGCGGTTCTCGGGTGAGCCTCCGAGCCGCGGCCGAGCTGATCCTGAAAGGCACGACATGACCACGCCCCAGCCGGGCCGGCACATGGCAGCGGAGATCGCCGAGCAACCGTCGATCTTCTCTTCCCTGTACGCCGCGCGCTCGGCCATCGCCGAGGTAGCCGCCGTCATCCGCGAACGAGCCCCGCGCTTCGTCCTGTTCGCGGCCCGCGGTTCCAGCGACCACGCCGCCATCTACGCGAAGTACCTGACCGAAATCCTGCTCCAGCTCCCGGCGGGCCTGGTCTCGGCTTCCACGACGACGCTGTACGGCGCCGAGCCCGACCTGCGCGACGTGCTCCTGGTCACGGTGTCGCAGTCCGGCGGCTCCCCCGACCTGCTGGAGGTCACCGCCTCCTACCGCAGGCGCGGGGCTCTGACCGTGGCGGTCACCAACACGCCCAATTCGCCTCTGAACGCGGCCGCCGAGCTGTCGGTGGACGTCTCCGCGGGCGTCGAGCACGCCGTGGCGGCGACCAAGACCTACTCGGCCACCCTGCTGGCGTTGTACCTGCTGATCGACGCCGTGCGCGGCGGCGACGGTGAGGCCGCGGCCTCGCTGGGCGAGCTGGCCCAGGTGACGCTGGACGCGTCGGCCCCGACCGTCGACGAGGCCGTGCGCCGCTACCGGTTCGTGGACCGCGTCCTCACCACCGGCCGCGGCTACTCCTACGCGACGGCGCTGGAGGCTTCGCTCAAGCTCGCGGAGACCTCGTACCTGGCGGCCCGCGCGTACAGCGGCGCCGACCTGCTGCACGGCCCGGTCGCGGCCGTGGACGGCGAGACGGCGGTTCTCGCGATCACCTCGCTGGGCAAGGGCGGCGACTCGATCCGCGACGCCCTCGACGTGGTGCACCAGCGCGGCGCTGACGTGGTGGCAGTCGGTTCGGCCTCCGAGAAGGTGGGCGCGACCCTGGCGATCGCCATCCCGGAAACCGCTGAGGAAGTGGCTCCAGTCCTGGAGATCCTCCCCGTGCAGCGCCTCGCCTACGGCCTGGCACTCGCCCGCGGTGGCGACCCGGACAGCCCGCGCGGCTTGAACAAGGTCACCCGCACGCTGTGAACGACGGAAAGGCCCGCCCGGATCTGCTTCGGGCGGGCCTTTCGCCTTCTCAGCCGAAGATCTCCCCGACGAGCCTCGCCGTCGCCTGCTGGAACGGCACGGCCAAGGACAGGCCGGCGTCGTCCACGTAGTTCAGCGCGGCGGTGAGGGTCTTGCCGCCGTCGATCGTGCAGTACATCAATGCCGCGTGGCCCATGATGCCGCCGTTGTGGGTGATGACCTTGCCGCTGCCCGTTTCCTGCACGAACACGCCCAAGCCGTACGGCACCTTGGTGTGCGGCTCGAACATCTCGGCCAGCAGCGGGGCCGCCACGAGCTTGCCGCTCACGAGCGCGGTGATGAAGGTGTGGAGGTCGGCGGTCGTCGAGATCATGTCGCCACCGCTGGAGATCCACGACGGGTTGTGGCTCGTGACGTCGATCGTCTTCTCCTCGCCGCCGGTCTCGTACCGGTAGTAGGCGTGGGCGTGCGGGTCACCGACCTCCGTCTCGGTGGTCGGCACCACGGTGTCCGTCAGCCCGAGCGGCTCGAAGATCAGCCTCTGCATCTCGTCGGCGAGCGAACGGCCGGTGACCTTCTCGATCAGCAGCCTGGCGATCACGTAATTGGTGTTGGAGTAGCTCCAGTCCGCGCCCGGCTCGAACCGCGCGGGCTTGGCGAGAGCCAGCCGCACCAGCTCCTCCGGCAGGTGGGTCTTGAACCGGTTGTTCACCCATTCCTCGCCCTGCCAGGCGATTCCGGGCACGACCGTGCCGTCCTCGAAGACCTCGCCGGTGAAGTTGAAGATCCCGCTGGTGTGCTGCAACAGCATGCGGACGGTGATCCGCCGGTCGATCCCGAACTCGGGCAGGTGGTCGTCCACCGAACCGTCCAGCTCGATCCTGCCCTCGGCCACCAGCTGCAGCACCACCGTCGCGACGAACGTCTTGGTGTTGCTGCCGATCCGGACCCGCCCGTCGAGCGGCGGCGGCCCGCTCTTCCCGAGCTCGCTCAGTCCAGCCGAGCCGACCCACTCGCCGCGCTCGTCGTGGACCCGCAGCTGCAGGCCGGTGAAGCCCGTCTCGACGATCTCCTGGATGGTCTTCTGCATCGTGATCAGCCCCAGTGCTCGTTGTTTCCGATGCAGAAAACGCTACGTTGCGTTCACGAACTCAGACAACGAGAGAGTTGCTTCAGGTCATCGTTAGTACAGTTCAGACACCTAATATCGTTGCAACAGTTCTGTTTTCAATGCAATGATCTCCACGAGCGTCGTTGCAATGAAATCGATTCGAAGCAACGAAGAGGGCCCCTGCTCGACCGAGCAGGGGCCCTGCTGTCGTCAGACTCACTGACCCGCTGTGGCGTACCCGGCGGAGACGGGCTGGACGGGCACCGCAGCGTCGAACACGACCTCGCCGTCGACCCACACCTTCTTCGGGCGCAGCTCGTCGTCCCACCACACCAGGTCCGCGACAGCACCGGGCGCGAGGCGGCCGAGACCGGACTCCCCGATGACCTCGGCGGGCACGATCGTGGCCGACGCGAGCGCGTCCGCCATCGGCACGCCCACGGACACGATGTTCCGCACCGCGCGGTCGAGCGTGAGGGCGGACCCGGCGATCGTCCCCTCGGGCGAGCGCGGCACGCCGTCCTCGGTCAGCAGCACGTCGGCGCCGCCGAGGTGGTAGCGACCGGGCGGCATCCCGGCTGCCGCAACGGCATCGGTGACCAGGGCGACCCGCGCCCCGGCCGCGTTGAACACCAACCGGCACACGTCCGGCCCCACGTGCGCGAGGTCGGCGATGAGCCCCAGCGTGAAGCGGTCGTCCACCAGCGCCACGCCGGGCACGCCGGGTTCGCGGTGGCCGAGCGGGCGCTGGGCGTTGAACAGGTGCGTGACCATGCGCGCGCCGGCGTCGGCGGCGGCGCGCGTCTGCTCACCGGTGGCGTCGGAATGACCCACGGCCACCAGAACCCCGGCCTCGACGAGCCGCCTCACGGCCTCGAGACCACCAGGCTGCTCAGGCGCCAGCGTCACCATCCGCAGGGCGCGGCGGAGCGTGTCGTCGTTGAGCAGAGCCGAGATCTGGTCCGGTCCGGGCTCGACCATGTACGACGGGTCGTGCACGCCGGCGCGTTTCGGCGACAGGAACGGCCCTTCGAGGTGCACCCCGAGCGGCCGGGCGCCCACGCCGTCCGGCAACGCGGCCGAAGCGGCCAGCACGGCCCGGGCCTGGCGTATCACCACGTCAACGGGCGCGGTGATGAGCGTGGGCAAGAACCGGGTCACACCGGTCGAGGGCAGAGCCTCGGCCACGGACCGCATCCCGGCGGCGTCGACCTCGGCGAAGTCGACGCCGACGGCGCCGTTCACCTGTACGTCGACGAGTCCGGGTGTGAGCAGTCCATCGGAGAGGACCTCCGCGCCGGGTGGTGCTTCACCGGTGGTCACCTCGACGATGCGGCCGTCCCTGATCCGCACCGAGGCAGGACCGACGATCGTGCGACCGAGCAAAGCGCGCGGTGCTGCGACAACGGCGTCCAAGATCCCTCCTTGAATGGTCCAGACCATTATGGCGTCAACAGCGGGTTCACGTCACGTCTCGTTAAGAGATAACCATCCCACATAACAATCCGTGAATCACGGCCGTATCGACCGGTACCCGTCGAAGATGACCATCCGTGGCGCATACTGGGGCCCAGACATCCGAGGTCTACGACGAGTTGAGGGTGCTGTGGCAGTCACTGACGACGCGATCCTGCGGGTCAAGGAGATGATCGTTTCGGGCGAGCTCAAGCCCGGCGACCGCCTCCCGCGTGAGGCTGACCTGGCCGAACGTCTCGGTCTGTCGCGCAACTCCCTGCGCGAGGCCGTGAAGGCGCTGTCACTCGTTCGAGTGCTCGACGTCCGCCAGGGCGACGGCACCTACGTCTCCAGCCTCCGCGCCGACGACCTGCTCGGCGCGCTGTCGTTCGTGCTCGACCTGCACCGAGGCGAAGACTCGGTCCTCGAAGTCCTGCAGGTCCGCCGCATCCTCGAACCCGCCGCCGCCGCGATGGCCGCCCAGCGCGTGGACGCGGAAGAGATCATCAAGCTCCGGGCGTTGTGCGACGCCGCCGAGTCCGCCAAGTCCGTGGAGGAACTGGTCGAGCACGACCTCGACTTCCACCGCGCCATCGCCCAGTGCTCCGGCAACGCCTACCTGGCCCAACTCCTCGACACGCTGGCCGGCCCCACCGTCCGGGTCCGCATCTGGCGCGGCATCACCCAGTCCAACGCCGTCGACCGCACCGTCGCCGAGCACCGCGCCATCGTGGACGCGCTCGCCGCCCACCAGCCGGAACTCGCCCGCAGCTGGTCGACGGTGCACGTGGCCGGCGTCGAGCAGTGGCTTTCCGACCTGGCCTAATTGGCTGCTGGCGTCTGCAAGTACCACCAACTCAACATCAACAGGCCCGTAACTACCTCCAACCTGTTCGACGACTACCGAACAGGTTGGAGGTAGTTACGGGCGGTTCGATCAAGAGTTGGTGGTACTTGCAGACGCCGTTAGCCGAGCTCAGACCTGGCGTAGCTGCTCCAGCACCGCGCGCACCGCAGGCTGCCCGTCCGCCCGATTCCGCACCACAGCCGAAACGGTCCGGAACACCTGCTGCTTCAACGGCCGCAACGCCACCCCGGGCCGCCGAGCCACCGACGGCACCAACGCCACCCCGAGGCCGGCCTCGACGAGCCCGCACATCACCCCGAAGTCGTCGCAATAGGCCTGCGCCCGCGGCACGAACCCAGCCGCGCCACACGCCCGTTGCGTCAGCTCGTGGCACGACGCGTCGGTGCGCGGCATGATCCACGGCCGGTCAGCCAGCACCGACAGATCCACCGAATCCTGCTGCACCAACGGATCCGAAAGCGGCAAAGCAACGTTCACCGGCTCCACGAACAGCTCAAAAGACTCGCACGAGGTGGGCAACGAGCGCGGCATGATGTTGTACGAGTGGATGACCGCGATGTCGATGTCCCCGCGCCGCAACGCCGGCAGCGAAGCCTCGGGCTCCATCTCGTGCACGAAAAGCTCCACATCGGACCCGTGCGCCGAGCGCAGCACCTGAATCACGCGCGGCAGCAAGGCCGCAACGGACACGAACGCTCCAACACGCACCACGCCGGACACAGAAGTCCGCAGCGAAGCCAGATCAGCCTCGGCCGCGGCCAACTGGTCCAGCACCAGCTGGGTGTGAGCAGCCAGGACGTGCCCGGCGCGGGTCAACGACAACCGCCGCCCGTCCCGTTCGACCAGGGGGACGCCGGCCTCGCGCTCCAGAGCAGCCAGCTGCTGGGACACGGCCGGAGACGTCACGTGCAAGGCCTCCGCGGCAGCGGTGACCGTGCCGTGGACCGAGAGAGCGTGGAGCAGCCGCAGCCGTCGTACGTCCAACACAAAGCTCAGCTTAACGTTCCGAGCAGAACTTCTAACTGGAACTTTCCAAACGTTCGAGTCACGCTGGAGTCATGTTCGGACGAGTGCTGGTAGCGATGGTCACCCCGTTCACCCCCGACGGTGACCTGGACCTCAAGGGTGCGCAGGAGCTGGCGGCGCACCTCGTCGGCAAGGGCGGGGCGGACGGGCTGGTCGTCAACGGCACGACCGGCGAGGCGCCGACCACGAGCGACGCCGAGAAGGCGCAGGTCATCAGGGCCGTGAAGGACGCGGTCGGCCAGGACGTCAAGATCCTCGCGGGCGTGGGCACCAACTCCACCCGCCACACCATCGAGCTCGCGCACCAGGCCGAGCAGAACGGCGCGGACGGCCTGCTCGTCGTCACGCCGTACTACAGCAAGCCCACGCAGGAAGGCGTCGAGAACCACTTCCGGCAGGTCGCCAACGCAAGTGGCCTCCCGGCGCTGCTCTACGACATCCCCGGCCGCACCGGCACGGCGATCGAGACCGAGACGCTGATGAAGCTCGCCGAGCACCCGCGAATCGTCGGCGTGAAGGACTGCAAGGTCGACCTGCTCGCGACGGCAAGGGTCATCGCCGAGACCGGGCTCGACTTCTACTCCGGCAACGACGAGCTGATCCTGCCGCTGTACTCGATCGGCGGCGTCGGCACGGTCAGCACCGTCGGGCACGTCGTCGGCAACGAGATCAAGGCGATGCTCGACGCCTACGACGAGGGTGACAACAAGGAAGCCCTGCGCCGCCACCAGGCCCTGCTGCCGGTGATCACCGCGATCATGACCCGCGAGCCCGGTGCCGTCGCGGTCAAGGCCGCGCTCAACCTGCTCGGACTCCCGGCGGGCCCGGTCCGCGAACCGCTCGCCGGTGCCACTCCCACCCTCATCGCCGAACTGCAGGCCCTCTTCGCCTAAAGCGCGTAGACCCGGCGAGCAGTGCCCGAGAAGATCGCGGCCTGCTCGTCGGGCGACAGCTCGGAGACCAGCTCCCGAGCCGCCCCCAGCCACTCGTCATAAGTGGCCGCCAGCAGACACACCGGCCAGTCCGAGCCGAACATCAGGCGATCGGTACCGAACGCGTCGAGCACCACCTCGAAGTACGGCCGTAGTGAAGCCACGTCCCACGACTTCCAGTCAGCCTCGGTGACCAGGCCGGACAGCTTGCACGTCACGTTCTCGTGCGCCGCCAGCGACCGGATCAGCTCGGCCCACTCCCCGACCCCCGACCCGATCGCGGGCTTCGAGCAGTGGTCCACCACGAAGGAAACCTGAGGCAACGCGGCAACGGTCCGGCGCGCGGCCGGCAGCTGGTGCGGCAACGTCAGCAGGTCGTAGACCAGCCCGTGCGAACCGACGGCCGCGAGCCCGTGCCAGACGTCCTTGCGGCACAACCACTCCGGGTCCGGCTCACTCTGCACCTGGTGCCGGATCCCGCGCAGCCAGGAACCGTCCGGGCCGCCGACCAACGCATCCAGCGCATCGCCCACACCCGCGGACGTCAGATCGGTCCAGCCCACCACCGCGCCCACGACGTCGGAAGACGCCGCCACAGCCAAGAACTCCGGCGTCTCCTCCGCCACGCACACCGTCTGCACCAGCACGGAGGCCGAGACCTCGGGTGCGGAAGCCACGAAGTCCGGTTCCAGGAACGACCGCCGGATCGCGCCCATCGGCGGATCGGTGATCCAGTCCTGGTCCCGCACCGACAGGTCCCACAGGTGGTGATGCGCATCGACGATCACGGCGTCGGAACCTCCGCGTCCAGCAGCCCCGACGACTTCAGCTCGGCCCACAGCTCAGCGGGAATCGCTGCCGAGAAGTAGGCAGCGTTCGACGTCATCTGCTCGGCGGTCCGCGACCCGATCACCACCGACACCACGGCCGGATGCCCGAGAGCGAACTGGATCGCCACCTCCGGCAACGTCACGCCGTGCCGTTCGCACACCTCGGCGATCGAACGGGCGCGAGCGACCAGCGCAGCCGGCGCGTTCTCGTAGTTGTACTTGGCATCGGCGGCGACGACCGGCTTGGACAGCAGCCCGGAGTTGAAGACACCGCACGCCACCACCGAGACACCGCGTTCGACACACGCCGGCAGGAACGACGGCAGCGCCGGCTGCTCCAGCAACGTGTACCGCCCGGCCAGCATCACCACGTCGATGTCGGTCTCGCGGACGAACCGCTCCGGCATCTCCCACTGGTTCATGCCCACGCCGATGGCGCCGACGACACCCTGCGACCGCAGCTCCTCCAACGCCGGATAGGCCTCCGCGAAGGCCACGTCCCAGTAGTCGTCGGGATCGTGGATGTAGACGATCTCCACCCGGTCGGTGTCCAGACGCTCCAAAGAGGACTCGATGGACCGCCGCACACCGTCCGCCGAGTAGTCCCGAACCCGCCGGAAACGCCGCGGCACCGCGAAGCCCTCGTCGTCGAGGCCTTCCCCGTCGAACGGCTCCAGCAACCTCCCGACCTTCGTGGAGATCACGTACTCGTCGCGCGGCCGCCCTGCCAGCGCGACGCCCAGCCGCCGTTCCGACAACCCGAGCCCGTAGTGCGGCGCGGTGTCGAAGTACCGGACGCCCGTCTGCCACGCCGCCTCGACCGCACCGAAAGCCTCCTCGTCGGAGATCTCCCGGTACAGGTTGCCGATCGGCGCGGCACCAAAGCCCAGACGAGAAACAGCAACCTTCACGGCAGCTCCCACACGAGTCGCACATCGGGTTCGGCACCGGAGTAGTCGTCCTCGACCTCCAGCAGTTCTGCCATCCGAGCCTGCCACGGAATGTTCGCCGGGTGGGTGGCCAGATGAGCACGCATCGCCCGGTAGTCGTCCACCTCGACCAGGTGGAACAGGTCGCGGCCGGAGCGCCAGATCCGCCACGAGTGCACCCCGGCCTCGCGCAGGGCGGAGTCCAGCTCTACGGGAATGGTGGCGTGAACGCGGTCATAGTCAGCCTCCCGCCCTTCACGAAGCCGGGTGTGCAGCGCAACGGTCTCCAACGAGGTCACTCCTGCTTCTGGCCGGTCGCGAACCTGGTCACGATCAGCGCGAGGATGATCACCGCGCCGTACGAGGCCTTGATGTAGAAGCCGGACACGCCCTGCAGCCGCAGGATCTGCTCGACCAGGCCGAGCATCAGCACGCCGGACAACGCGCCGAACAGCGTGCCCTTGCCGCCCTGCAACGAGATGCCACCGATCACCGCGGCCGCGAAGACCTGGAAGATCATGCCCTCGCCCTGCGTCGCGGCGACCGAACCGAGCCGTCCGGTCATCAGGATGCCCGCGACCACGGCCAGCACCGAGCCGATGATCAGCACGATCCACACCACGCGGTCCACCCGGATACCGGCGGCCCGCGCGGCCTCCGAGTTGCCGCCGATCGCGTACAGCGAACGGCCGGCGCGCAGGTACTTCAGCACGAAGATGCCTGCCGCGTAACAGAGAATGCAGATCCACACCGCGGCCGGCAGCCCGAGCCAGGTCGTGGAACCCAGGTACAGGAACGACTCCGGCACGTCGATCAGCGACTTGCCCTCGGTGATCGCCAGCTGCAGGCCGCGCAGCATGGTCAGCATGCCCAGGGTCACCATGAACCCGGACAGCCCGACCTTGAGGATCAGGAACCCGTTCAGGCCACCGATCAGCACGCCGATCAGCAGGCACAACGGCAGCGCCAGCCACGCCGCGAGACCGACGCCGAGGCCGCCGGACGCCGCGGGGATGATCAACGCGACCGCCAGCGCGGGGGCGAGACCGACCGTCGACTCGAGCGACAGGTCCATCTTGCCGACGATCAGGATCATCGCCTGGCCCAGCACCAGCAACGAGAGCTCGCTCTGCTGGGTCAGCACCGCGATCAGGTTGCCGGGCGTCAGGAAGATCGGCGACAACACGGCCCCGATGACCAGCAGAATGATGATCACCGGGACCAGCGCGAGGTCCTGATAGCGCGCGAACTGGAACTTCTGCTTCCCAGGCGGCGTAGGAGCCGAGACCGGCGGAGTCATGGCTTTGGTCATTCCGAGCTCATTCCTTCAATAGCCGCAATGAGTTCCTGGTCGCGCCAGCCACGAGAGAACTCGCGCACGACCGAACCGTGGAACAGCACCAGAACACGGTCGCAGACCCGCAGGTCGTCGAGCTCGTCGGAGACGACGATCGCGGCCTTGCCCCGGCGCGCCTGCGCGTCGACGACCCCGAGCAGCGACTCCTTGGACTTCACGTCGACACCCGCGGTCGGGTTGATCAGCACCAGCACCGACGGGTCGCCGGCGAGTGCCCGCGCCATCACGACCTTCTGCTGGTTGCCGCCGGACAGGTCGGACACCGGCTGGTCCGGCCCGGCGGCCTTGACGTCGTACGAAGCGATGGCGGTGGACCCCGCCGCACGTTGCGCCGACGGCCACACGAAGCGGCCGGCCGTGCTCATCGTCGCGTTCTCCGCGATCGACAGGTCCAGCACCAGCCCCTGGTGGTGGCGATCCCGCGGCACACAGCCGATTCCGGCCTTCAGAGCCGCCGGAACATCGCCGCCGCGCACCGCGGAGCCGTTCACCGAGATCGTGCCGACGGACGGCTTGCGCAGCCCGTAGACCGTCTCGGCGAACTCGTGCTTGCCGGACGACGCACTGCCCGCGAGCCCGATGACCTCGCCTCGGGTCGCCGACAACGAGATGTCCGAGAAGTGCTCGCCGCTCAACGACGACACCGACAGCACAAGATCCTCGGACGACGGCCGGTCGTCACCGCTGGGCACGTTGAGCCCACCGGCCTCACCGGTCATCGCCTCGATCAGGTCGGGCTTGGACATCTCCGCGACCGGAGCGGTGACGATGTGCCGCGCGTCGCGGTAGACCGTCACCGTCTGGCAGACCTCGTAGACCTCCTGCAGGTGGTGGGAGATGAACAGGAACGTCACTCCCTTGTCCTGCAACGACCTCATCCGGTCGAACAGCCGCTCGATCGCCGGGCCGTCGAGCTGCGCGGTCGGTTCGTCGAGAATCACGAACCGCGAGCCGACCGACAACGCCCGCGCGATCTCGACGAGCTGCCGCTGCTCGACGGTCAGCGCGGACACCAGCTCGTCCGGCCGCACCGCGACCTCGTAGGCCTCCAGCAACGAGGAGGCCTCTGCGCGAAGCTTCTTCCAGCTGATCAGGCCGCCGCCGAGGTCCTGCCGGTTGATGAACAGGTTCTCGGCGACCGAAAGCTCGGGCACGACCGTCGACTTCTGGTACACGCACGCGACGTGACGCCGCCACGCCGCGCGGTCGGCGACGGACGGCGCGGGCTCGCCGAAGAAGCTGACCTCGCCCGCGTCCGGCACCTGCATGCCGGTGAGGACGGAGACCAGCGTCGACTTGCCCGCGCCGTTGCGGCCCACGAGCGCGTGCGACTCACCGGCCCGGATCTCGATGCCCACGTCGTCCAACGCGAGCGTCCGCCCGAACCTCTTCGTCACGCCACGCGCGACAGCAGCCAGGTCACTCATCAGATCTGGTTGCCCCAGAACGCCTTGTCGTCCACGTTCTCCTTGGTGATCAGCGGCGCGGGCAGCTGGTCCTCCAGCCGGCCGTCGCCGACGTCGACGATGTTGGAGTCGTGGTCGGTCTTGCCCGGCGAGAACGTCTTGCCCTCGACCGCGGCCTTCGCGTAGAAGAGCGCCCACTGCGCGTAGAGGTCGGCCGGCTGCGAGACGGTCGCGTCGATCTCACCGTCGCGGATCGCCTTCAGCTCCGCCGGGATGCCGTCGTTGGAGACGATGAAGATGTGCTTCGGGTCGCTCGGCGGGACGATCAGGTTCTTCTGCTTCAACAACTGCAGCGTCGGCGTGAGGAACGCACCGCCTGCCTGCATGTAGATGCCGTTGATGTCCGGGTGCTGGTTGAGCCGCGTCTGCAGGGCCGCGGAGGCCTTCGGGCCCTCCCAGTCGGTGGGCTCCTCGAACACCGTGATGCCGGGGTAGTCCTTCTTCATGCAGGCGGCGAACGCCTCGGAGCGATCACGACCGTTGACCGACGACAGCGAGCCCTGGAACTCGACGACCTTGCCCTTGCCCTTGAGCTTGTCACCGAGGAACTTGCACGCCTTCTCGCCGTACGCCTTGTTGTCCGCGCGCACGACCATGTAGGTCTTGCCCTTGTCCGGGCGGGTGTCGACGGTGACGACGGGGATCTTGGCCTTGTCCAGCCGGTCCAGGGTCGACGCGATCGCACCGGTGTCCTGCGGCGCCATGATGATCGCCTTGGCGCCCTGCGACTGCAGCGACTGGGCGTTGGCGACCAGGTTCTCCACTTTGTTCTGCGAGTTGGTGGGGTTCAGCAGGTTGACGCCGAGGTCCTTGGCCTTTTCCGGGAAGTACTTGATGTAGGAGTTCCAGAAGTCGGTGTCGGCACGCGGGTGGTCGGCGCCGATCGGCCCGACACCGCTGGCACCGGTACCACTCGCTCCACCGCCACCACAGGCGGTCAACGTGAGTGCACCGGCGAGCGCGAGGCACACCGCGGCGGTGAGGTTGCGACGCTTCATCGTGTCATTTGCCTTTCAGGACTGCTTGGGACGCAAGCGAAGGCCGTACATGCCACCGTCGACGGCGAGGATCGTGCCCGCGGTGGAACCGGAAAGCGGGCTCGCCAGGTAGGCGATCGCGCCCGCGACCTCATCAGCGGAGACCAGACGTCCGTGCGGCTGGCGTGCCTCCAACGCGGCTCGTTCGGCGGCCGGGTCCGGCGCCGAGTCGAGCAGACGGCCCACCCACGGGGTGTCCGCCGTGCCGGGAGCGACCGCGTTGACGCGAATGCCTTCGCGGACGTGGTCGGCGGCCATCGCGAGCGTCAGCGAGTACACCGCGCCCTTGCTGGCCGAGTAGAGAGCGCGCTGCGGGAGCCCGGCCCAGGCAGCGATGGAACAGGTGTTGACGATCGCCGCGGCCGGCGAGTTCCGCAGGTGCGGCAACGCGGCCCTGGACACGCGGACCATGCCCAGCACGTTGACGTCCAGCACCTTCAGCCACTGGGCGTCGTCGTTCGCCGTCACGTCGCCCTGAGCGCCGATGCCCGCGTTGTTCACGACCACGTCGAGGCGGCCGAACCGCTGCACGACCTCGTCGATCGCGGCCTGCACGCTGTCGTCGTCCGACACGTCCGTGCGAATCCCGACCAGCGAGTCCTTGACGTCCGGGGTGAGGTCCAGCGCCACGACCGTCGCACCGCGCGACGACAGCAGATTCGCCGTCGCGAGCCCGATGCCGGACGCGCCACCCGTGACGACGGCGACCAGGCCTTCGAAGTCAGTCACTCTCGCCCTCCAATACCGTCCACACGGGACCCTCCGGGTACACGTAGTCGGACAGCGTCTCGTCCTTGAGCTGAGCGGAGAATCCCGGCTTGGTGGGTGCCAGGTAACGGCCGCGCTCGACGACGGCCGGGTCCAGGAAGTGCTCGTGCAGGTGGTCGACCCACTCGATCACGCGCTCGCCGACCTCGCCGGAGATCGCGACGTAGTCGAAGAACGACAGGTGCCTGACCAGTTCGCACAGGCCCACACCACCGGCGTGCGGACACACCGGGACGTCGAACTTCTTGGCCAGCAACAGGATCGCGATGTTCTCGTTCACGCCCGCGACCCGGCACGCGTCGAGCTGCAACACGTCGATCGCGCCGGCCTGCAGGAGCTGCTTGAACACCACCCGGTTCTGCACGTGCTCACCGGTGGCGATCCTGATGGGAGCCAACGCGTCCGCGATCGCCCGGTGCGCCAGCACGTCGTCCGGCGAGGTGGGCTCCTCGATCCAGTACGGGTCGTACGGCGCCAGCTCGCGCATCCAGCGGATCGCCGTGTCGACGTCCCAGCGCTGGTTGGCGTCCACCGCCACGCGCACCTCGTCGCCGACGACCTCGCGGGCGAGCTTCATCCGGCGCACGTCGTCGTCGAGGTTGCCGCCGACCTTGAGCTTGATCATGTCGAAGCCGTCGGCGAGGGCCTGCCGCGCGAGTCCGGCGAGCTTCTCGTCGGAGTAGCCGAGCCAGCCCGGTGACGTCGTGTAGGCCGGATATCCGTCGCGAGCAACGGTTTCCGCGCGTTCGGCCTTGCCGTGCTCGACCTCGCGCAGGATCTGCAACGCTTCGTCGGGCGTCAGAGCGTCGCTCAAATACCGGAAGTCGACGAGGCTGACGATCTCCTCGGGCGTCATCTGGGCGAGGAACCGCCAGACGGGCAGCCCGGCGCGGCGGGCGGCGAGGTCCCACGCGGCGTTGACCACCGCGCCGATCGCCATGTGCGCGACGCCCTTCTCGGGGCCGAGCCAGCGGATCTGCGAGTCGCCGATCAGCTCGAAGTACAGCTCGGCCAGCGCCTTCGCGTTCTCCGGCACGTCCTTGCCCACGACGTGCGGGGCCAGCGCCTTGATCGCGGCGGCCTGCACGTCGTTGCCGCGGCCGATGGTGAACGCGAGCCCGTGGCCTTCCGGCCCGTCGTCGGTCCGCAGCACCACGTACGCGGCGCTGTAGTCCGGATCCGGGTTCATCGCGTCGGAGCCGTCGAGCTCGCGCGACGTGGGGAACCGGATGTCCAGCACGTCCAATTCGATGATCTTGGGCATGGCTCAGGCCTGCCCGAGGGTCTGACGCTGTTTCCCGAGGCCCTCGATCTCCAGCTCGACCACGTCGCCGGCCCGCAGGTACGGCTTGGGCTCCGGCTGGCCGAGCGCCACCCCAGCGGGTGTACCCGTGTTGATGACGTCACCCGGTCGAAGGACAAGGAACTGGCTGAGGTAGCGCACGATCTCGGCCACCGGGAAGATCATGTTCTTGGTGGACGAGTTCTGCTTGATCTCGCCGTTCACCCAGAGCCGCATCTCCAGGCTCTGCGGGTCGGAGATCTCGTCAGCGGGCACGAGGAAGGGGCCGAGCGGGTTGAACGTCTCGCAGTTCTTGCCCTTGTCCCACGTTCCGCCGCGCTCGATCTGGAACTCCCGCTCGGAGACGTCGTGCGAGAGCACGTACGCGCCGACGCAGCTCAGAGCGTCCTCTTCGGACTCGAGGTAACGAGCCGTGCGCCCGATCACGACGCCGAGCTCGACCTCCCAGTCGGTCTTCACGGACCGGCGCGGGACGAGCACCTCGTCGTACGGGCCCACGACCGTGTCGGGCGTCTTGAGGAACATCACCGGCTCGCCCGGGATGTCCGCGCCGGTCTCCTCCGCGTGGTCGCGGTAGTTGAGGCCGATGCAGATGACCTTGCCGGGACGCGCGAGCGGAGGCCCGACGCGCAGCCCCTCGGTGTCCAGGACCTCCAGCTCACCGGCTTCGAGCGCGGCCCGCACGCGGTCGACACCGTCGTTCGCGAGGAACGCCCCATCGATGTCAGGGGTGATCGGCAGGAGGTCGTATGTGGTCCCGTCGTCGGTCCTCACTGCAGGACGTTCATCGCCGACCGGCCCGAGGCGCAGAAGCTGCACGGCCGTTCCTCCTCTACTCACACCGCCGAAATACATCGGATGTATAGCCCCGCGAGACCTAGTTCGTCTAGGTGTTGACCTGAAGTCGTCCGATGACTAAGAGGAGTCGATCATGAAATTGGTGGCCGCATCACTCCTGGTGGGCGCACTCCTCACGCCGTCCGGCCCAACGGAGCCCGTAACCGTTTTCGTGGAGCTGACCTCGGCGCCTGCGGTCGACACGAGCACCGTTACACAGGCACGTTCAGCCCGGGACAGGACTTCGGAGCAGGCATCTCGTGTCATCTCCCGGTCAGGTGGCCGGGAAGTTGCGCGAACGACCAACGCGGTGCCGGGCGTTGTGCTGTCGACCGAAAAGTCACGTCTGTCGGTTCTGTCGCGGATGCCCGAAGTGCGAGCCGTGCATCGGATGACACCCAAGAAATTCACCAACGCGCACGCCGTCCGGCTCACCCGGACCTCCGACGCCTGGAAGTCGCTCGGGCACTTCGGCGACGGCGTGCGGATCGGCGTGATCGACACCGGCATCGACTACCGGCACGCGGACTTCGGCGGCGGTTCGTTCCCCGCTGAAACATTTCCCACTGGCAAGGTCGTCGGCGGGCACGACTTCGCGGGCGACGCCTACACGGCGAAGCCCGGCTCGCTGCCCGAACCGGACGCCGACCCGCTCGACTGCGAGGGCCACGGCACGCACGTCGCCGGCACCGCCGCCGGGTTCGGGGTGAACGCGGACGGGACGACCTATCGCGGGTCCTACGCCTCTGTGGATCTTGATTCGCTGAGGATCGGACCCGGCACGGCACCTCGCGCGCTGCTCTACGCGCTGAAGGTGTTCGGGTGCGAGGGCGGCACGAACCTGACCGCGCAGGCGCTGGACTGGGCGCTCGACCCCAACGGCGACGGCGACTTCTCCGACAAGCTCGACGTGGTCAACCTGTCGCTGGGCAGCGACTTCGGCGCGGCGGACGACCCGGACGCGCTGTTCGTGCGCAAGCTCGTGCAGCACGGCGTGGTCGTCGTCGCGGCGGCCGGCAACGGTGGCGACTTCTACGACGTGGCCGGGTCGCCTGGCAACTCCCCCGACGCGATCTCGGTGGCGAACAGCCGTGACGACTTCTCGATGCTCGACGGGCTGGAGGCTCTCGGGAAGCAGTGGCCGGGGCAGTACAGCCAGAACTACAAGGGACCGCTGGACCTCACTCTGCCGGTCGTGCGACTGTCATCCAATGTGGACGGCTGTCAGCCGATTTCGGAGCCGCTGCGCGACAAGATCGTCTGGCTGGAGTGGGACGACAACGACGCCACCCGTGCCTGCGGTTCCGCGGCTCGGACGGACAACGCGTGGAAGGCCGGGGCAGCCGGCGTTCTGCTGTCGACGTCGTTGCCGGTCTTCGCGGCCGCGATCGCCGGCAACGCTCACATTCCGGCGTTCCAGCTGACTTCCACCGCTACCGCTGCTCTTCGTCCTGCCCTGGAGGCCGGGACGTTGACCGTGCACCTGACCGGCGCCCTGAAGCGCGCGGTGCCGACGGTGGTTCCGGCGATCGCGGACACCGTCACACCGTCGTCGTCGCGCTCCCGTTCGTCGATCTCGGTGGCCGCGCCGGGCGACACGATCTTCTCCGCCGCCGCCGGCACCGCGTCCGACGGCGTGTCGATGGGCGGTACGTCGATGGCTTCGCCGCACGTGGCGGGGATCGCGGCGTTGCTGCGCGAGGTTCATCCACAGTGGACTGTCGAGGAGATCAAGGGCGCGCTGATGAGCACCGCTTCCGGTGTTGTCCGCGACGACGCTGGAGTGCGCGAGGCGCCGATGCGGGTCGGTTCCGGCCGGGTCGACGGTCTCGCGGCGTTGTCCACCGACGTGCTGGCGGTCGGCGACGCGTCGTTCGGCACGGTCGAGGTGAGTGCCCCGCTGTTGAGCAACCGCACGATCCGATTGCTCAACAAGGGGACGAAGACCGTCCGGCTGAAGGCCCGGTACGAGCCGATCACCGCGGTACCCGGCGTGGCTTTCCAGGTCACGTCACCGTTCGTGGTGCTGCCGCCGGGCGGTTCGGCGTCGGTGACCGTGCAGCTGCGGATCGCGAACCCGGCGGCGTTGCGCAAGGCACCCGACCCCACGGTCTCGCTCGACGAGGGCCGGCAGTTCCTGGCGGAGGCGTCCGGCCTGGTGATGTTCACGGGCGACCGCTCGCTGCAGGTGCCCGTCTACGCGGCGCCGAAGCCGGTGTCGCGGCTGACCGTGGCCGCCGGCCGGGTCGCTGGTCAGGGCCTCGACCAGCCGGACTACCAGGCGCGGATGACCGTGCTGCAACTCGGCGCACGCTCCGACCGCCTGCCGGACTGCGGCCCCGACCTGCAGGACAACTGCGCGGTGAACCGCACGGCCCGCGGCGGCGACCTGCGCTATGTCGGCGCGACGGCGACCGCCGACCTGCTGGCGTTCGGCGTCGCGACCTGGAGCACGTGGGCGAACCTGGGCAGCAGCACCCAGCCCGAGGTGCGGTTCTCGGTGGGCGGCAAGGACTTCGTGACGACCGCGGTGAAGCCGACCAACGCCGACGGCGACGTGACCGCCGACATCTGGCTGGCACGCACCGTCGTCGCCGGAACAGAGGACGTCGTGGACGAGCAGCCGCTGAACGGCTTCGACGGCTCCACCGACACCAACCTGTTCGACAGCGACGTCGTCGTGCTGCCGGTGTCGCGGTCCGCGTTGCCGGCCGGCCCGGTGACCTACACCGTCGGCGTGCACAGCCGCTACACCGCGCCGGCCGACCCCGACGAGCTCGTCGACGTCGCCCCGCAGGCCACGTTCAACTACGAGGTGATCGTCCCGTCACTGTCCACAGTGGTCCATCCGGGTGATCAAGTCCCGGCTGGACCACTGGTGCTGTTCCACCACAACGCAACGGGTAACCGGGCCCTCGTCCGGTGACACCCGGTTGGCCGTGCCCCCGCTGACCAGCTCTCGGCATACTCGGTTCCTATGGATCTGGTGGTCGGACTAGACGCGGGTGGCACGTCCACGAGGGCTTTGGTCCTCGATCTCGACGGCGCCCGCCTGGGCCAGGGCCTGGCGGGCGGCGCGAACCCGAACTCGCACCCGCCGTCGGTCGCCGCCGCCCACATCGGCGAGGCCCTCGCGGAAGCGTTGGACGGCCTGGACTCCCGCAAGGTCCGCAGCGGCGTCCTGGGCATGGCCGGCGCCTCGAAGATGGCGGACCCGGCCATTTCCGCCCTGTTCCAGGAGGCCTGGGCACGCGCGGGCCTGCACTGCCCGATGCGCGTGATCACCGACTGCGAGGCCGCCTTCGCCACCGGCACCTCGTCCCCCGACGGCACGGTCCTGGTGGCGGGCACCGGTTCCATCGCCGGGCGTGTGGTGGACCACCGCATGGTCGCCCAGTCCGGCGGCTACGGCTGGCTGATCGGCGACGACGGCTCGGCGTTCTGGCTGGGCCGCGAGGCCGTGCGGGCGACGTTGCGGCTGCTGGACCTGGACGCACCCCTGGAAGGCCTGGCCACCGCAGTCCTGACCGCCGCCGGCACACGCAGTCGCGGCCAGCTGATCAACGCCGTCAACGTCCGCCCGCCGATCGCTCTCGCCCAGTTCGCCCCGCTGGTCAGCTCCGCCTACCACCACGGCGACCCCGAGGCGTTGACGATCGTGGCCTCCGCCGCCCGCCTGCTCGCGGACACGGCCTCCACCGTCCGCGAGCCGTCCGACACCTCCCCGATCGTGCTGGTGGGCTCGCTGATCAAGACTCCGGTCGGCACCCATCTCAAGCAGGAACTGCTCACCCGCTGCAACGCCCAGGTGATCATGGCGACGGAGGGCGCGGCAGGAGCGGCCTGGCTGGCGGCCGTCGACGTGCTCGGCCCCACCGCCCCGCGCCCGGCTTGAGCAATGTGCCGGAGTGCGACGGTGGTGAGGCTTGGCCTTTCACTCCCCAGGCGCGGTTACCGGCAGTCCGAGTGCGACAGCAGCCGCCGCCAGGCGTTTGTCGTAGGTGACGAACGCGGTGATCTTCTTGTCCGACGCGAACAGCACATCCGCGGTGGCGAGGTGGATGGCATCCAATGACCGCAGCATCGGATCGGCGTACGCGGCCGCAGTGGCGCGAACGGCAGCATTGATGTCCACCCGACAGAGCCGGGCGAGTACGCCGGCGACAGCATCCAACACACCTGGTGAGCTGCGCCGAAGAGCACGAGGCAACTCCACCTCGATCAGCGCGGACGACACGAGGGACTGGTCCGCGGCGTTGTTCAGCACTCGACGAGCGCCGCGGTCTCTCGCTCCTCACAGACCGGTCGAACGACCGCCGCCGAGTCCAGGTAGATCACCAGCGCTCCTCGTCGCGCATGCCCGAGACCAGCTCACCCGCATCCACTCCCGGCTCCGCCTTGGCACGATGTCCGCGATCGGCTTACCCCGATTGGTGATCTGCTCCACAACACCATCGTCCTACATTTCGTACTACAACAGCTCGAGACTTCGCGCGGCCCAGTCGCTCAATCAGGCGAACAACCCCCGGATGTCCTCGGCATCGAGGCTCGCACCGAACACGTCGCCCTCATCGATGACATTGGAGAACAACTCGGCCTTGCGAGCCTTGAGCGCCATCACCTTTTCCTCGATGGTGTCCTTCGCGACCAGCCGGTACACCATGACGTTTCGGGTCTGCCCGATGCGGTGGGTCCGGTCGACCGCCTGCGCCTCGGTCGCCGGGTTCCACCACGGGTCGAGCAGGAAGCAGTAGTCCGGTCCGGGTTGCCGGACGAGGATGCTCTCGCGGTCCACGACCCCTTGCCGGCGCTGCTGCGGCCGGCCGAGCAGATGACGGCGGCGGATCTTCTCGCCGCGGGACCGTCGCTCACCGAGGAGGAGCTCGACGCCGAGATGGCGTGGCTCCTCACCGACGTGCTGGCCGCGACGGGCGAAGTCGAGGAGTCGTTCTCCTCAGCGGTGCCTGCCGGGCGCGAGCAGGAGATCTTCGACGCGATGTGGCGCCTTCCCCATCCGGACGTGTGGGACGTGCTCACCATGATCGGCGAGGAGCACCCGGACAAGAAGATCGCGAAAGCGGCGCGGAAAGCGGCTTTCAAAGCAAGATCGTGAAACATGGAGCCGCTCCATGGCTCCCACCTTCAGGCAGATTTGGCCGGAAACGATGGAGCGAAAGGCCGTACCAGGCCTAGTTTTCCGACATGCCCAAAAGATCGTCCAGTGTGGTGGGACGGGAGTTCGGTGGCGGTATTCGCGCCATCATCGCCAGGACTGGCTACACCCATCGCCAGCTCGCCGAAAAGCTCGGCTGGCAGGAAGCCAAAATCTCGGACATGACGCTCGGCAAGGGCGGCGTGACCGAGCAGGAGGTCATCCTGCTGCTCGGCTACTGCCAGGCCACGGTCGAGGAACGCGAGCACCTGCTGGAGCTGTTCCGCGAGTGCGGCAACGCCTGGCTCCAGATGCCGAAGGACGGCGTACCGGACCAGGTCCGCACGCTCATCGACCACGAGCAGGACGCCGAGGAGATCATCACCTGGTCGATGATCCTGGTGCCCGGCTTGCTGCAAACGCCGGACTACGGCTACATCGTCACCGAGCGTTCGCCTGTCATCGAGGCCGAGGACGTCCCAGCCGTCGCCGCTGCCAGGGCGGCTCGCGCGAACATCCTCGAACCTGGCCGGAAGTTCGTCTTCCTGGTGCACGAACAGGCGCTCGAACTCCCGGTCGGCAACGTCGAGGTGTGGCGGGAACAGCTGGCCCACCTGCTCAGGATGTCGGTGCGAAAGTACGTCACGATCCGAATCGTTCCTCGGTCGGCAGGCGTGCACGCGGGTACGTGCGGCGACTTCAGGGTGATGAAGTTCCCGAAGTACCCGCCGGTCGTCTACGCCGACAGCGTCAACTACTGCCTTTTCTTCGACGACCCGGAGACCATCAAGGTCCACGAGGACATCCTGACGGCGCTCGCGGACGTCGCCCTGGGTGAGGAAGAATCGAGGGCGGTGATCGACAACATCCTGGAGGGCCTGCAATGACCGCCTGGCGCAAGAGCAGTTACAGCGGCAGCAGCGACAACTGCGTCGAGGTCGGCCGGAGCGTCGGCATCCGGGACAGCAAGGCGCCTGCCACTCACCTCCCCGTGTCGGCAGACGCGTGGGCGGCGTTCCTGAAGCTCACGACCAGCCTGACCTGAGTGTCAGCGCTCTGATGGCGAGTCAGGCGTCTGCAAGTACCGCCAAACCATGATCATCGAGCACATGTCGGGTTGATCATCAGCGTTCCTCGTCGCGCATGGCCGAGCAGCTACGTACGCTCGGCGTCCGGCGTCTGCGGGTGCCGGAACCCAGGGTGCCCAGCAGGCAACGCTCGCCGCAGCAACCACCCCGACGCCAGGATGCAGACGATCTGCAGCGGCCACGACAGCGCGGCACGCAAAGTCAGCAGCCAGAACACCTGAGCGTCGAGCCACAAAGGCGTGAAGACCGCGACCCGCAGCACGTACTGCCCGACCCACGCCCACGACGCGACTGAGTAAGCGCGCAAAAGGGCAGGATCGCGGCGCCACCGCGTCTTCTGCCCGAGCAGCGTTCCCACCACCACGCCGAGCAACGGCCAGCGCACCGCGATCGAGCCCGCCCACGCCAGGGCCGAGGCCACGTTGGACAGCAGCTGGATGAGGAAGAAGTCCTCGGCGCGCCCGGTGTAGAGCGCCACCAACGCGGCCGCCACCACCAGCAGCACGGACAACACGACCGCACGTGGCTTCTCGCCGCGTACGAAGCGCACGACGCCGATCACGAGACCGCACACAACAGCGGCCACGGCACCCGCGCCGATCAAGTGGCCCCACAGCAGCCAGCCCGCGACGAACGCCAGCGGCGGCAGGGAGGCGTCGAGGGCGCCGCCCCGGCCTCCGAGCAGTGATGCGAGCGACTCCTGGCGCACGTCGGTCATGCTTCCAGATTGCCTTAGGTGAACCTAAGTCAGGTAACGGACCCATATCGGGGATTGACCACGGTGAACCAGGTCACTACCGTCTGCGGAAATCGTCTGGAAAGTTAACAGACAGGAGCGGACCTAATGCGTGCCGGAAGCCCACGACTGCTGCGGGAGATCAACGACCGCGCAGCCATCGAGGCTTTGCTGCGCAACGGGCCGCTGACCAGGTCGGAGTTGGAGGGCCTGATCGGTCTCTCCAAACCGGCGACCGCACAGCTGCTCACGCGCCTGGAAACCGCCGACACCGTGGTCCGCAACGGACTGCGCGGTGGTGGCCGCGGGCCTCGTGCCCAGCTGTGGTCGGTCAACGGGGCGCTTGCGCACATCGCCGCTGTCGATCTCACCCCTGAGACGGTCGACATCGCGATCGCGGACATCTCCGGTGCCGTGCTCACCGAGCACAAGGCACCGATGCCCGCCAAGCACGGCGTGCTGGAGGCGTTCGTGAGTGCGGTCGGCAAAGCGTGCGGGCAGGCAGGCCTTGCCCCCGACCAGCTGCTGCACGTCGTGGTGGGCTGTCCGGGAGCGGTGAACCCCGCGAACGGCGAGCTCGCCTACGCACCACATCTGCCCGGCTGGAGCGGTTTCGACCTGCCCGGCCGGTTGCGGGAGCAGCTCGCGACCTCGGTGAGCGTCGAGAACGACGTCAACCTGGTCGCACTGGAGGAGATGGTCGCCGGACGGGCCACCGAGGTGCGCGACTTCGTCGTCATCTGGCCCGCTGACCTCGTCGGTGCCGCTGTCGTGATCAACGGAGTGCTGCTGCGCGGCGCTTCCGGTGGCGCGGGCGAGATCGACGGGTTGATGATCCCCGACCGCGCCAACGCCGACACCGACACGGACCGCTCCGGCGGCACGTTCGGTGAGCTGCTCAGCAACGCGTCGATCTGCAAGCTCGCCAGGGCTCACGGGCTCGCCGCGCGCAACGGCCACGGGGCCGTGCGCAAGGCGTTGGCCGCGGGGCCTGCGGGCCGGGAGTTCATGGTCGATCTCGCCAGGCGCATCGCCACGGGCGTGGCTAGCGTCGTCGCGGTGCTCGACCCGGAACTCATCCTCCTGTCCGGCGACATCGCCCAGGCGGGGGGAACCACGCTGAACGATCTCGTTGCCGCGGAACTGCGGCAACTGGTGGTTCCGAGGACACCTCTCCAACTGGCTCTGGTGACCGGGAAACCGGTGCGCAGCGGCGCACTGCACTCGGCACTGGCAGTGGCACGGGAGACGGTGTTCGGCCTGCCGGCCGCCACCACGGCTCCATTCCGCGGCCCTGTGGTCGCCGGGTCCCCACGTTGATCGAGAAGGAGTGCACATGCGCAAGCACACCCGTGCTGCCTTGCTCTGTGTCGCCGCAGCGCTGACCCTCACCGCATGTGCGGCGGGCAAGGGTGGCGGCGCGAGTTCCGAAGCCGCAGCCGCTCCCGGCAAGGACGACAAGCTCACCCTCACGGTCTGGAGCAACTACTCCGACCGCGAGCTCGAAGAGGTCACCAAGGCCCTCAAGACGTTCAACAAGAAGTTCCCGAACATCGAGATCAAGCACGAGGGCTCGCAGGACGACGACAAGATCACCGCGGGCATCCGTTCGGGCAACACCCCCGACGTCGCGCTGTCGTTCACCACCGACAACATCGGCCAGTTCTGCTCCTCCGGGGCGTTCCAGAAGCTGCAGCCCTACATCGACCGCGACAAGGTCGACCTGAACCAGATCTCGCCCGCGGTCCGCGAGTACACCGAGTACAAGGGCAACCGCTGCGCGATGCCCATGCTCACCGACGTCTACGCCATGTACTACAACACCGGCATGTTCGGCGAGGCCGGCATCTCGGCCCCGCCGAAGACGCTGGACGAGCTGTTCGAAGCCGCGAAGAAGCTGACCAAGAAGGCGCCGAACGGCGACATCCTGGTCGCGGGTTACCTGCCCACCATGGGTTTCTACGCCAACCGCCCGACCATCCTGGCGCCGTCGTTCGGTGCCGAGTGGGAGAAGGACGGCAAGTCGTCGCTCGCGAGCTCACCCGGCTTCACCGAGATGATGACGTTCCAGAAGAAGCTCGTGGACTTCTACGGCTACGACGCGCTGGAGCGCTTCCGCGCCGGTCTGGGTCAGGAGTACTCCGCTGACCACGCGTTCCACCAGGGCAAGATCGCGATCATGATGGACGGCGAGTACCGCACCGCCTTCCTCAAGGCCCAGGCGCCGCAGATCAAGTTCGGCACGGCTCCGTTCCCGACCTGGAAGCCCGCCGACTACGGCACCGCGTTCACCACGGGCACGATCATGGGCATTCCCAAGGGCGCCAAGAACCCCGGCGCCGCGTGGGAGCTGATCAAGCACCTGTCGTTCGACACCGACACGATCGTCGACCTCTCCAACGCCATCAAGAACGTGCCGAGCACCAAGGCCGCGATGGACGACAAGCGCCTGGAGGTCGACGAGCAGTTCAAGACGTTCATCGACCTGGCCAAGAGCGACAAGCTCAAGGGCAACCCGGTCACGCCGATCGGTGACGCGCACATCAAGGCGGTCACGGACTTCGCGGTGTCGTACACGTCCGGCAAGGTCCCGGACCTGGCAGCCGGCCTGAAGGAAGTCGACAAGAACATCGACGACCAGATCGCCAAGAGCGGCAAGTAAGGGAATCGCGGAGATGACCGCCACGCTCGAGGCTCGGCCCGCCCCCGGCAGGGGGCGGGCACGCGCCCGCCACCGTCTCGCCGTGCTCGGGTTCATGGCCCCGGCACTCATCGGCTTCGTCCTGTTCTTCGGTTACCCGTTGGTCGCCACGGTCATCTTCAGCTTCACGAAGTACGACCTGATCAACCCGCCGGAGTTCAACGGCCTCGACAACTACACGTTCATGTTCAAGGATCCCTTGCTGATCAAGGCGATCACGAACACGCTCTGGTTCGTCGTGGTGCTCACGATCGCGCGGACGGTGTTCGCGCTGGGCGTGGCATCGGTCATCGCTCGTCTGAAGTCGGGCGTCGGTCTGATCCGCACGCTGTGCTACCTGCCGTCGCTGGCGCCGCCGGTGGCCGCGACACTCGTGTTCTTCATGGTGTTGCGGCCCAACGGCGGCCCGGTGGACAGCGTCCTCGGCTGGTTCGGCGTCGACTCACCGCTGTGGTTCTCCGACCCGGCGTGGGCCAAGCCCGGCATCACCGCGATCATGCTGTGGATCTCCGGCGACCTGATGATCATCATCCTGGCCGCGATCCTCGACGTGCCGCAGGAGCAGTACGAGGCCGCCGAACTCGACGGCGCCGGCCCGATCCGGCGCTGGTGGCACGTCACGCTGCCGACGATCTCGCCGGTGCTGCTCTTCGGCATCGTGAACTCGGTGATCCTCGCGTTGCAGCTCTTCACCCAGGCGGTCGTCGCGGGGTCGGCCGGCTCGGGTGCGGCGGACGCGACGGGATCGACCAAATATCTCGGTTTCCCGGACAACTCCACGCTGACGTTCCCGGTTTACCTGTACACGCAAGGCTTCCGCTACTTCGACATGGGCTACGCGGCCGCCATGGCCACGGTCCTGTTCATCATCTCGTTCGCCGTGACCATCGTGCTGGTCCAGCGGATGCGCAAGAACTCCACGGCTGAGGAAGGGGGTCCGGGAGCATGACCGCCACGCTGACCAAACCACCGGTCGACGTCTCCGCGGAACCGGAGCAGCCACGCCGGAAGCGCGACGTCGGCGGCTTCCTGAACTGGGTCGCCACGCACGCGATCGGGCTCGCGCTCGGCCTGATGTTCGCCACACCGGTCGTGTTCGTCTTCCTCACCGCGGTGATGTCGGACGACCAGGCGTTCACCTCGAACCTGTGGCCGACCGAGTGGCACTGGGAGAACTTCGTCGAGGTCTTCGACAAGGCCCCGCTGTTCCAGTACCTGGTCAACAGCCTCACGTACTCGCTGCTCGCGACGCTGGGCATGCTGCTCTCGTCGATCCCGGCGGCCTACGCGCTCGCGAAGCTCAAGTGGCGCGGCCGGAACGTGGCCTTCATCCTCGTCATCGGCGCGATGATGCTGCCGCCGCAGGTCGTGGCCGTGCCGCTGTACGACACGTGGTCGTCGCTGGGCCTGACGGGCACGCTGATCCCGTTGATCGCGCCGTACTTCCTGTTCGACGCGTTCAGCATCTTCCTGCTGCGCCAGTTCATGCTCACCATCCCGCAGTCCTATGTGGACGCCGCTCGGGTGGATGGTTGCTCGGAGTTCCAGGCGCTGGTCCGGATCATCGTGCCGATGGCCAAGCCGGGCATCGCGGCCACCGCGCTGTTCTGCTTCCTCTTCACCTGGAACGACTACTTCGGCCCGTTGCTCTACACCGGCGAAGTGAAGGACCAGTGGACGTTGTCGCTGGCGCTGGCGACGTTCAAGGGCATGCACATCGTCCAGTGGAACTCGTCGATGGCGGTGACGTTCCTGACGATGATCCCCGCCGTCGTCCTCTTCGTCTTCGCCCAGAAGTCGTTCGTCAAGGGAATCACGTTCACGGGGGTCAAAGGATGAAACTCACCGTCGTCGGTGGCGGGTCCACCTACACACCAGAGCTGATCGACGGCATCGCCGGCCGTCGCACCAGCCTGGCGGTGGACGAGATCGTCCTGGTCGACCCGGACGAGCACCGCCTCTCTCTCGTCGGTCCGTTCAGCCAGCGTCTGCTGCAGCACGCGGGCCACCCGGCGAAGGTGCGCACCACCACGTCGCTCGAAGACGGTGTCGAAGGCGCGTCCGCTGTGCTGTTGCAGCTGCGCGTCGGCGGCCAGAAGGCGCGTGCGTCAGACGAGACGTTCCCGTTGACCTGCGGGTGCGTCGGCCAGGAGACCACCGGCGCGGGAGGCCTCGCCAAGGCCCTGCGGACCGTGCCGGTGGTCCTGGACATCGCGGAGAAGGTCCGCAAGCTGGCCGGCCCGGACACCTGGATCGTGAACTTCACGAACCCGGTCGGCATCGTGACGCGTGCTCTGCTGCAGCACGGCCACAAGGCGATCGGCCTGTGCAACGTGGCGATCACGTTCCAGCGCTGGACGTCCGGCCTGCTGGGCGTGGATCCGTCCACTGTGGAGCTGGAACACGTCGGCCTGAACCACCTCACCTGGGAACGCGGCGTCTACGTCGACGGCGTGGATCGTCTGCCGGAGCTCCTGTCCGACCACGTCGAGGGACTCGCCGAGCACATCGGCATCGACGGTGCGCTGATGCGGCGCCTGAACATGGTGCCGTCGTACTACCTGAACTACTTCTACAACCACGACGCCGTGGTGAAGAAGCAGCAGACCGAACCTCCGCGCGCCGAGGTCGTGGCCGCGGTGGAGAAGGAGCTGCTCGACATCTACGGCGACCCGTCGGTCGTGACGAAGCCGGAACAGCTGGGCCAGCGCGGCGGCGCGTACTACTCCGAGGCGGCGGTGCAGCTGGTGCACGCGCTGACGGGCGGCGCGGGCGCCGAGAAGCACGTGGTGAACGTGCAGAACAACGGCACGCTTCCGTTCCTGCCCGACGACGCCGTGGTCGAGGTTTCGTCCACTGTGGACTCCTCCGGCGGCGTCCCGCTCCCGGTCCGTCCGGTGGAACCGTCCATCTCCGGCCTGATCTCGCACGTCACCGCGTACGAGTACCTGGCACTGGAAGCGGCCGTGCACGGCGGCCGCGACCGAGTGGCCAACGCACTGCTCGCACACCCGCTGATCGGCCAGCACGCCATCGCGGACCAGCTGGCCGACGAGCTGATCGCGCAGAACCGCGATCTGCTGCCGTGGGTGAAGGGAAACTGACCAAGATGACCGACCGTGTGCTCGCGATCGACGGCGGCAACAGCAAAACCGCGGTGCTGCTGGTCGACGCGGACGGCAAGGTGCTCGCGCAGGTGCGCGGGCCCGGCGCGCCGCCGCAGACCGTAGGCATGAAGCGCGGACTCGACGTGTTCGAGGCACTGGCACGCGAGGCCGCGGCTCAGGCGGGACTGTCGCCCGACGAGCCGATCGCCTCGCACACAGCCGCGTACCTGGCCGGAGCCGACCTTCCCCGCGAAGAGGAGGAGCTGACCCGCGAGATCACCAAGCGAGGCTGGTCGAACACCACCTTCGTGGGCAACGACACGTTCGCGCTGCTGCGCGCCGGCACCAGCTCCGGCGTCGGCGTGGCCGTGGTCTGCGGCGCGGGCATCAACGCGGTGGGCGTCTCCCACGACGGCCGGACGCACCGCTTTCCGGCCCTGGGCGCCATCTCCGGCGACTGGGGCGGCGGCGGCCAGCTCGGCAACGACGCCCTGTGGCACGCGGTCCGCGCGGAGGACGGCCGGGGCAAGCCCACCGAACTCCTGCCGGCCCTGCTCGCCCACTACGACGAGACCTCGATCCTCAAGGTGGTCGAGAAGATCCACTTCGAGGAGATCGAACTGGACCCGCACGCCCTGTGCCCCCTCGTCTTCGAGGTGGCGGCCAGGGGGGACGCCGTGGCCCTGGCCCAGGTCGAGCGACTGGTCGAGGAAATCGTCCTGCTGTCCACCGTCTCGCTGCGCAAGCTAGACCTGATGGACGAGCCGGTGGACATCGTGCTCGGCGGCGGCGTCATCACCAACACCGGTGACGTCGTGGTCGGCCCGGTCCGGGAACGGGTGCTGAAAGTGGCGCCACTGGCCCAGGTGCGCGTCGTCGACGTGCCTCCGGTCGTCGGTGCCGCGCTGCTGGGTCTCGACACCATCGGTGCCTCGCCGGGCGCGGAGCTGAGGCTGCGCTCGGCCTACCACGATCACCTGCCGGCTTCTACGTCCACATTGGACGTCGTGGCCAGCGGGTGATCCCCTGAACCCCGTCTCAGGGGGTAGATCGGCGGCGGCGCCCCCTGAGACGGTCCCAACCCCACTGCTCGGGGCAGATCGGCGGCGGCGTCCCGAGCAGTGGTCCCAAGCCCTTTGGCGAGGGGGAGCTGATCGGCGGCGGCGCTCCCCCTCGCCAAAGGTCCCACGGCCCCCGCAGCGACCTCACGCGCCGAGGTCGCTGCGGGGGTTTCCCGTTTGACGAACGAGTTTCCGCGGATAACGTTCGGGTAATGCCCTACGCCCTGCGTGAGCCGCGGGTCGCCACGCTTCGTAGACCGAAGCATGGGTGAGAGCGTGAGCACTACTAAGGTCCGCACCGTGCTGAGACGTTTATCCCGCACGATGTTGTCCTTCGCGGTCGGTGCGGGCGTGGTCCTGCCGTTCCTCCTCGCCCCCACACCCGCCGCCGGCGCGGGTCCGTGCGACGCACCGGTGACCAACGCGGTCCTGTGCGAGAACACCAAACCCGGTACGGCCGGCTGGCTGGTGCCTTCGCGGGACAACTCGATCCTCGGCTTCACCACCGACATCAGCACCACACCGGGCGGTCGCGTCGATTTCAAGGTGCTGACCTCCGCACCGGCGTACACGATCGACATCTACCGGCTCGGCTGGTACGGCGGCCTCGGAGCCCGGCGAGTCGGTCAGATCGGCCGCGACACACCCCAGTCCCAGCCGTCCTGCCTGCGGGATACGCCGACCGCGCTCATCGACTGCGGCAACTGGGCGGTCTCGGTGAGCTGGGACGTGCCGTCCGACGCGGTGTCCGGCATCTACTACGCCCGTGTCCGGCGCACCGACACCGGCGCCCAGAACGAGATCGTGTTCGTCGTGCGGGACGACGCCTCCCGGTCCAAGATCCTCTTCCAGACCGCCGACGCGACGTGGGTGGCCTACAACCGTTACGGCGGCAACAGCCTGTACTTCGGTGACGGTCCCGGACAGGGCGGTTCGTCCTACAAGGTGAGCTACAACCGCCCCATCACCGGCGGTGGCGGCGAGGAGAACTTCCTCTTCAACGCCGAGTACCCCATGATGCGCTTCCTGGAGGCGAACGGGTTCGACGTGAGCTACACGACCGACGCCGACACGGCGCGCCGCGGCCAGCTCATCAAGAACCACCGGGTGTTCATGCCGGTCGGGCACCCCGAGTACTGGTCGAACGAACAGCGCGCCAACATCGAGGCCGCCCGCGACGCCGGTGTGCACATGGCGTTCCTGACCGGCAACGAGTTCTTCTGGAAGACCCGCTGGGAACCCAGTATCGACTCCTCCCGGACCGACTGGCGCACGATCGCCTGTTTCAAGGAGACCAAGGGCACCCAGAGCGACGGGCTGAGCGACTGGACCGGCACGTGGCGTGACCCGCGGTACAGCCCGCCGCAGGACGGCGGCCGCCCCGAGAACGCCTTGCTGGGCAACCTCTTCACCGTCAACGGCCGCCGCGACGACGCGCTGCAGGTGCCGGCCGCGTACGGGAAGATGCGGCTCTGGCGCCACACCGACCTGCAGTCGCTGGCGTCCGGTGCCACGTACACCTTCAAGCCCGGCACGCTGGGCTACGAGTGGAACAGCGTGGAGGACAACGGCTTCCAGCCCGCAGGCGTCGCGCAACTCTCGCGCACGACGGTCGACATGCAGGGCTACTTCGTGCTGAAGAACCACGGCGACGAGTACGGCTCCGGGGTCAAGACGCACGCGATCACCTACTACCGGCACCCCAGTGGATCACTCGTGTTCGCCGCCGGGACGGTGCAGTGGGCATGGGGCGTCGACGACGAGCACGCGTACCGCACCAACACGCCGACGTCCGACGTCCGGATGAAGCAGGCCACCGTCAACTTCCTGGCGGACATGGGCGTTCTCGCCGACTCACTGCAACCGGGCCTGACCGCGGCGACCCCGAGCGCCGACACCGCGCCGCCCGGCGTGTCGATGACCGCGGTGCCTGGAGAGTCAACCGTCGGCCAGCCGTACACGTTCTCCGGCACGGTGATCGACGCCGCAGGCCAGGTCGCGGGGGTCGAGGTGTCCACCGACGGCGGAACCCGGTGGCACCCGGCAACGTGGCAGGCCGGGCAGACGACCTGGAGCTACACCTACACGCCCGTGCAGTCGGGCACGGCACGCCTGAGGGTCCGCGCCGTCGACGACTCGGCCAACCTCTCCGCACCGATCGCCGCGGACCCCGGCGTGGCCTCGCGGGTCTGCCCGTGCGGTGTCTTCAGCTCCGCCGACACACCGGCGGTCGCCTCGGCGCCCGACAGCTCCGCGCTGGAACTCGGCATGAAGTTCCGCGCGGCCGCTTCCGGCTACGTGCGGGGAGTGAGGTTCCACAAGGGCGACGCCAACACCGGGACGCACACCGGTTCGCTCTGGTCGAGCAGCGGTGAGCAGCTGGCCACCGGCACGTTCACCGGCGAGACGGTGAACGGCTGGCAGACCATGCTGTTCGCGGCCCCGGTGGCGGTGCGGGCGAACACCACCTACGTCGTCTCGTACTTCACCCCGACCGGACGGTTCTCCTACGACTCCGAGTACTTCTTCCGCAGGAACAAGCAGCTGGAACCGCTGACCGGTCTGGCGTCCGATGTGGACGGACCGAACGGCGTCTTCCGCTACGGCACCGGCTTCCCGAACAACACGTTCAACCAGACCAACTACTGGGTCGACGTGGTGTGGGCACCGGAGCCCGGCTCGGACACCCGCGCACCGGTCAGAACGACCAGTTCGCCCCTCCCGGACGCCGGTTCGGTCGCGCTGACCACGACGGTGTCGGGCACGTTCGACGAGGCGGTGACGCCGAACTCCGTGCAGTTCACCGTCACCGGCCCGAACGGCGCGGTCTCCGGCACGACCTCGTTGACCGCGGACGCGCGCACGGTCACGTTCACCCCGGCGGCTCCGTTGGCCGCGGCGACGACCTACAACGCGTCGGTGCGAGCCGCGGACGCCGCCGGCAACCTGTCCGCGGCGGCCACCTGGAAGTTCACCACCGGTTCGCCGCGGCCGGCGGCGTGCCCGTGCACGATCTGGGACGACTTCACCACCCCGGCCACCGCGGACTCCGGTGACACCAACCAGGTCGAGGTCGGCACCAAGGTCCGCTTCGACGCCGGGGGTCAGGTCCACGGCGTCCGGTTCTACAAGGGCGCGGGCAACATCGGCACCCACACCGGCACCCTGTGGTCCTCGTCCGGTCAGCAACTCGCGACCGGCACGTTCACCGCGGAGACCTCGTCCGGCTGGCAGAAGCTGGTGTTCGCCTCGCCGATCGCGGTGCAACCGAACACCACCTACGTCGTGTCGTACTACGCCCCGAACGGCAGGTACTCGGTCAGCTCCGGCTACTTCAACGGCCAGGGCGCGGGCTACAAGTCGTTGTACGCCTTGCCGAACGGTACGGACGGAGGCAACGGCGTCTACCGCTACGGCAGTGGAGGCGGGTTCCCGACCTCGTCGTACAACGCCACGAACTACTGGGTCGACGTCATCTACCGCGGCAACACCGACGGCGACGGCGAAGCCCCACCACCGACGCCGACGCTGACGAACCGCTCACCTGGCGCCGACGCGACGAACGCGGGCCTGGCGGCGCCGCTGACGGCGACGTTCAGCGCCCCGGTCTCCGCCGACTCCGCCCAGTTCTGGCTGACCGACCCCAGGGGTGACCGGCTGACCGGCACGGTGTCGCTGTCGGCCGACCGGAAGACCGTCACCTGGCAACCGGCCGGTCCGCTCGCACCGGGCACGCGCTACCAGGCCCGGCTGGACCTCGGTGCCGCGAGCGGCGTCCCACCGCTGGACTGGGCCTTCACCACCACGGCGACGCCGGCCTGCCCGTGCTCGATGTTCAGCACGGCGACCGTGCCCGCCAAGACGTCCGCGGACGACGGCAACGCCTACGAGCTCGGCATCCGGTTCTCGCCGACGCGTTCCGGTCAGATCACCGGCGTGCGGTTCTACAAGGGCGCGGGCAACACCGGCACGCACACCGGGTCGCTGTGGAACTCCTCCGGCCAGCGTCTCGCGACCGGCACGTTCACCAACGAGACCGCGACAGGCTGGCAGACCCTGACCTTCGTCCAGCCGGTGACCGTCAGCGCGGGCCAGACCTACACGGCGTCCTACACGACCACGACGGGCCACTACGCCGTGAACATCGGGTACTTCACGGCCGGTCCGGTCACCTCACCGATGCTGGTCGCCCCGTCGGAGCAGAACGGCGTGTTCGCCTACGGGTCCGGCTTCCCTTCGAGCACCTACGCGAACGCCAACTACTGGGTGGACGTGGTCTTCGAACCGAGCTAGGGCACGCTCGACTCGGCAGAGGTCGACGACGGCGGGCTCAACGACGAGATCGTCGGAAGCGAAACCGACGGCATCACCGTGGTGGCGACGACGCTCTCGCGCGGTTGCGCGGTCTCCGGTGTCACCACCGGGTTCGAGTGCGGGGGCGGGGTCACGACGGGCCGGGTGGACGACGGCCGCGGCGGCGCCACCTTCACCGCGGACGGCACCGGTGTGAACTCCATGGGCGGCTGATCGCCCCCGATGTTCGCGATCTCCGGCTCACCCGGCGAGGCGTCGGACGGGCCTGGAACGGGCACCACACCGGCGCTCATCGCCACACCGGCGACAACCCCGATTGTGAGGAGCGCTACACCAAGCGAAAAGGAAGGAAGCGGCAAACCAGAACGCACCCGGCAGAAGGTAGCGACCTAATGAGACGAATCCCCCGGATCACCCTCAAGCTTCGCTCGATCGAGTGGTAAAAGAATCGTCACCCACAGCGACAAAACTTACGATGCTGTAACCGACGGTGGCGTAACCCGCCTTTGATTGTGCATGCTAACCAGTCGCCTGTGAACGGGAGCCGCGGGCGCGTGGGAGTAAGGGGGATGTTGTGCTGCTGCGATGGAACAGTCTCGTGTCCCTGGGGGACAGCTTCACCGAGGGCATGGACGATCCGGGCCCCGGAGACACCTACGTGGGGTGGGCGGACCGCCTCGCGAACATGATCGCCCAGAACGCACCTGAGTTCAGGTACGCCAACTTCGCGATCAGAGGCAAGATGCTGCAGGAGATAGTCGACGACCAAGTACCGCTCGCGATCTCGCTCAAACCGGACCTGGTGACGTTCTGCGGGGGCGGCAACGACATCATGCTGCCGAACAGCGACCCGGACGCGCTGGCCGAGGTCTACGAGGTCGCGGTCGCCGATCTCCGCGCGGCGGGGTCCGACGTCGTCATCTTCACGGGCTTCGACACCAAGAGCACACCGTTCCTGCGGAGCCTGCGGGGCAAGATCGCCATCTACAACAGCCACCTGTGGTCGATCGCCGAGCGCTACCACTGCCGGATGGTCGACCTGTGGTCCATGCACGTGCTGCACGACAAGCGCGCGTGGAGCGAGGACCGGCTGCACCTGTCGCCGGAGGGACACCAGCGGGTCGCGCTCAAGGCCTACGAGGTGCTCGGACTCAGCGACGACCACTCGTGGAACGAACCGTGGCCGGCGCTGGAGCAGGCGGACTGGGTCACCCAGCGCAAGGCCGATCTCAAGTGGGCGCGCGAGCACGTGGTTCCGTGGATCGGACGCACGCTGCGGGGTGAGTCGATGGGCGACGGAATGGCGCCGAAGCGGCCGGAGTTGTTGCCGATGGCGCGGTGCACCGAGGAGAACTACCAGTAGCAAGGCGAGGGCCCGACCGGCACTCTCCCCCGAATGCCGGTCGGGCCCTCCGAACGCAGGCGCCTTACCCCCTCGGTAATCCCCCACTCGGCGGCCTGCACTTCCAACATCCCATTTTTTGGGACCAGATGACTAAACGTCCGCTAAACCTCGGACGACAACGAGTCCAGTGCGGCCCGCACCTCGACCGCGCGAGCCGAGTTGACCTGCGCGTACAACCGCAGCGCCTCCGTCAATTCCGCTGTCGCAGCAACCCATTCCGCCCGCCGGAGCAACACCCCGCCGAGCACCTGGCGACCGAAACCCTCCAGGTACGTCACCTCGGCGACCGCGGCCTGGTCGACGACCTGACGCGCCAGCGACTCGGCCTGGTCCAGCGCTCCGGCTTCCAGGGACAGCTCGGCCAGGTTGGCCAGACCGCGGATCAACGCGCCCTGGTCACCGGAGCGCCGGTACACCTCGACGGCGTGAGCTTGGTGCTGCAGCGCCACTTCCACGTGTCCGCGGGCCTGCTCGACCTGTGCCACGTTGTTCAGCCCGTGGGCCTCGCCGACGACGTCACCGGACTGCTGGGCGAGCTGCACCGACTCCCAGAAGTGCAGCAACGCCTCGTCGTGGTGCTGGAGCCGGAACAGGACGTCGGCGAGTTGGGCGAGCGTCAGCACGAGGTACTGGCGCTCGCCCAGCTCGGACGCGAGCCGGTGCGCGCGGCGAGCGTCCGGCAGCAGGACGGGTCGTCCCAGCCGGGCGTTCGTCGTGTAGGTCGTGTCCAGCATCAGGATCTGGCCGAGGCGGCTCCCCGTCACCTCGGCCGCGGCCAGACCGAACCCGACCAGCGCGACCCACTCCCCGGTGAGCGCGCGCACCGTCGCATACGGGTGTAACAGCCGTACGAGCTGCCACACCTGGTCGTGCAGACCCGATTCGGCGGCCGCGTGCACGACCGCGACGATGTTGGGCCACTCCTGGTCGAACCAGTCGACCGGATCACCGAACTCCGGCAGCGACGTGGAACCGTTGTCCCCGAAGGCGAAGTCCAGTCCGTCACGCGCCGGTCGGATGGCGCGGCGGACGTGGTCGCACGCCACCAGGTAGTAGTTCACCAAGCGCCGCAACGAGTCCAGGTCCGGCCGGCCGGCTCCGCGCACGTACAGCCGCACCAGCTCGTGCATCGTGAACCCGTCCGGCCACGGCTCGGCCAGCAGGTTCACCTCGACCAGCTGGGTCAGCCTGGACCGAGCGGACTCCACGTGGGTGCGGGTCAACGCGGCAACGGCGTGCGACGACATCCACCGGCCGGGCGCCATGCCGACGGACGTGAAGACCTCGCCGAGTTCGGACGGCAGGTCGCGGGTCGACAGGTCGAGCGCCCGCGACACCCCCACGCCTGCCTCAGGTAGGTCCAACCCACGCATCCGGTGCCCGTCGTCGGCCAGCTCCCCCACCAGCTCCTCGACCGTCCACTCCGGACTTATCACCAGCTTCGCCGCGGCCACCCGCAACGCCAGCGGCAACCCGCCGCACAGCTCGGCCAGCTTGCGCGCGGCCGTCGGGTCTTCCTCCGACAGCGGCCTGCCCAGCACGTCGTCCACCAGCGACCGCGCGGCCTCGTCGTCCAACGGCCCGAGCTTGCGCACGCGGGCGGAATTCGTCACCACGAGCCGTTCCAGGTGCGAGCGCGACGTCACCAGCACCACCGAGCCCGACCCCGGCGGCAGCAGCGGCTGCACCTGGTCGAAGCCCGTCGCGTCGTCCAGCACCACCAGCACGCGGCGGCGGTTGAGCAACGACCGGTACAACCCGACACGGTCCTCCACCGCGACCGGCACACCGTCCGCCGGCACGCCCAGCGCCACCAGGAACCTGGTCAGGACCTCGCCCGGTTCGGTGTCGCCGAGCGACGCGAACAGCACGCCGTGCGGGAACATCTCGGCGTTCTCGTGCCCCCACGTGATCGCCAGGGCGCTCTTGCCGACACCGGGCGCACCGGTCAGCACCGCCACAGCCGTGCCGAGCAGGTTCCGCGTCGCGCACACGTTGTCCAGCCACGCCCTGTCCTCGTCACGGCCGAACAACCGCGAGGCCGAGGCGGGCAGCAGGGCCGGCGCCACGATCCCCGCCCGCGGCGCGACGGGCCGCGACGCGACCGGGCCGATCAGGCTCAGCGCGGGGTCGTCGCGCAGCACCTGCTCCTGCAGCAACCGCAGCTGCGGGCCGGGATCGATGCCGAGCTCGTCCACCGCGCGGCGCTGGAACCGTTGGTAGGCCTCAAGAGCGTCGGCGCGCTGCCCGGACCGGTACAGGGCGCGCATGCTGTGCGCGACCAGCCGTTCCCGGAACGGGTACTCGGTGCACAGGCCGCGCAGCTCGCCCACGAGCTCCAGGTGGCGGCCCAGCTCCAGTTCGGCGTCGATGCGTTCCTCCAACGCCGACAGCCGAAGTTCTTCGAGGTCCGAGGTCATCGGGTCACCCGGTACGTCAGCGAGCACCGGCCCGCGCCACAGCCCCAACGCCTCGCGCAGCAAGCCCGCCCTGATGGCGGCGGGCTTGCCACGGGAAGACGCCACGAGCTGCCGGGCGCGGTGCAGGTCGAGACGCCACGGGTCGACGGTCAGCTGGTATCCGGTCGGCGTGGTGCGGATTGTCGCGGAGCCCGACGGGTCGGCCTCCTCCAGCACCTTGCGCAGCCTTGACACGTAACCGTGCACAATCGTCCGCGCGGTGGCCGGCGGCGATTCCGTCCACAGCGCGTCGACGATCTGGTCGATCGAGACGGGTCGGTTCGCCTCGACGACCAGCATGGCCAGCAGTCCGCGCATGCCACGGCGGCCCAGCTGGATCAGCCGTCCGTCCGCGAGCACCTGGAGTGGACCGAGCACGCCGAACTCAAGTCCGGTTTTGCTCCGCATGCCCCTCCTTCAGATGCGCTGACCTCGTCACTTCAACAGGTGCGCAAGCCCGAGTCGCAGATACAAGTACGGCTGAAGTTCGCGGGACGCTACTGTTCACGCGTGCCGCGAGACAGGAATTCCGTGGTTGACCGCGGCGCCGGGTGCCTCCTCGGCGGCGCTCTCGGTGATGCGCTGGGCGCGCCTGTGCAGTACCTCGGCCTGGCCGACATCCAGCGCGAGCACGGCCCCGAGGGTGTGCTCGCACCGCCGAAGCCCGCGCTCTTCACGGACGACACCCAGCTGACCCTCTTCACCGCCGACGGCTACCTCCGCGCCTGGGTGCGCGGAAAGCGGACCGGCGAGTGGGAGCCGTCGCAGATGGTGTGGCACAGCTACCGGCGCTGGCTGATCACCCAGCAGCAACCGGCCCCGGAACACGGCGCGGTCGGGCTGCTCGCCGACGAACGGCTGTACGAGAGCCGCTCTCCGGGTCTGACGTGCCTGCGCGCGCTGGCCGCGGAGACACCGTCCACTCCGGAGAACCCGCACAACGAGTCGTCCGGCTGCAACGGCGTCACGCGCACCGCGCCCGCCGGCTTCGCGCCGTCCGCCGCGATCGCGTACGACCTCGGCTGCCGGTTCGCGGCGTTGACGCACGGCGGCACGGGCGGCTGGGTCTCCGGCGGCGCGCTGGCGTTGCTGATCCACCTGCTGGCGGTGAAGGGCAGGCCGCTGCGCGAGGCGATCGACCAGGTCATCGGCCGGGTGCTGCGCGACGACACGTACACGGCGACGGTGCTGACGCGCGCCGTGGTGCTGGCGGAGGAACACGACGGCTCGTCGTCCGTGCGCGTCGACCGGCTCGGCAGCGGCTGGACCGGCCCCGAGGCGCTGGCGATAGCGGTCTACACCGTGCTGACGCATCCGAAGCCCGTGCAGTTCGTGGACGCCATGCGCGCCGCGGCGAACCACTCCGGCGGCAGCGACGCCACGGCGGCGTTGACGGGCAACATCCTCGGCGCGCTGCACGGCACCGAGGCGCTGCCCCGCGACTGGCTGAGCGGCCTCGAACTGGTGGACGTCCTCGACGCCATGGGCCGCGACCTCGGCTGCTCGGCGGTCAACGTGGACTTCAACGAGGACCGCTACGCCTGACCCGGAAACAGAGACAGCCTGTGGGGCGCGCTCCCGAATTCGCGCATCCACAGGCTGTCTCGCACGAGGTGTTGGTCGACAGCAGGCCGGGTCTTGCCCCGAGCGCGAGCTCCGATCCAGCTCTTGATCAACGAAATCCGTGCCCCGGAGTCGAAGCTCCGTTGGGCGGGCATGTTAACAGATGTGTACCGGAAGTCCAGGGCTCGAGTACACCCGACGATCTTCGTCGACGATGTGAACCTGGCAGTCCTCCTGGCTCGCTGCCCACTCGATTCCGTCCCTGCCCAGCGCAAACGCTGCTGTGGCAGTGGTATCGGCGATCGCGAGGTCGTCGGAGAAAACCGTGACCGACAGAAGTCCCGTGACGGGCAGACCGGTACGACCGTCCAGGATGTGCTGGCCGCGTTCGTACAACGCTGACGTGGCAACGGCTCCGTCCCGCACGCCGAGCACCACGCTGAGCTGGTCGGCGAGATCGGGATGCCGAACGCCCACGCGCCAAGGCTTTCCCGGCTCGGGCTCGCCGGCCGTCACGACATCGCCGCCCGCGTTGACGCAGAACGTCGTCGCGCCGCCCTCGCGCAGCATGTCCGCGGCCCGTTGCACGGCCCAGCCCTTCACCACCGCGCACGGGTCGAGCCCGCGTCCCGGCACCTGTGCCGTGAACGCGCCGCCCGTCGACTGCTCGTACCAGTCGCACAGCGAGAGCACCTCGACCAGATCCGGGGTGAGCTCTTCCCTGGAGAGCTCACCCCGGTCCAGCCGGGAAACCTCGCTGTCCGGCTTGAACGGCGAGAACCGCGCGTCCGCCTCCCGCAACCAGGCGAACGCCCGCTCGGCCAGTGCGTCGTCCCCGTCACGGAGATCCACCGAGATCGGCAGGCCCATGATCTGCTCGACGCGCCGCACGGCCGGCACGACTACTGCGCCCCGTCGATCGCGGCCTGCAACGACTGCTTGTAGCCCTCGGAGGTCGCGGTCGCACCGGACACCGTGTCGATGTCCGCGCTCTGCGCCTTCAAGGCCGACTCGCGCAGCAGCGGCAGCGCCATCCTGGTCGGGTTGCTGTTGGGCGCCCGCAACGCCTTCACGTCGGTGATCTTGGTGCCCTGGAAGGTGACCTGGACCTGCACGGTGCCTTCGGACGTGTTCACCGCCGTTCCCGGAACGGTGCGGGTCTGAGCCTTCTGCTGGGTCTGCTGTTGCTGTTGCGGTTGGGTGGTCGGCGTGGATCCGTTCGCCTTGGGCGCGGAAGTGGTGGTCTGCGGCGCCGCCTGCTGCTGGTTCTGCTGCTGTTGCTGGGTTTCCGGCGCGGCGGCGGCTTCGTTGATCTCACCCTCGTGCGCGGCACCCGGCGAGTAGAGCCACACCGGGACGAGGCCGGCGACGCTCAGTGCCAGAACGGGAATTGCCCTCTTCACGTCGAACCCTCTCAGTTGGCCAGCGCGAAGCGCTCGGCGTGGACCTGGTTGCTGGGCACTCCCAGTTCGTCGAGGCTGCGCACGACGGCGTCGGTCATGCCGTTGGGGCCGCAGATGAACACGTCGCGGTCCTGCACGTCCGGCACGAGCGCGGCGATGTTCTCCGGCCCGAGCAACGGCCCGTTCGCGGTGATGGTCTTCGAGGACCCGGTGACCAGGCGCAACACCGCGCCCTTGGCCCGCACGAGGCCCTCGATCTCACGCAGCAGCACGGCTTCGCGCGGGTCGGTCACCCGGTAGAGCACCACGACGTGGCCCTTGATCTCCTCCAGCAGCGCGCGGATCGGCGTGACGCCGACACCGCCCGCGACGAGGAGCGCGTTCTGCTTGGTCTGGTGCATGGTCGTGAAGGCGCCGTACGGGCCCTCGGCGAACACGCGGGTGCCCACCTTGATGTTGCGGATGTCCGCGCTGCCGGTGCCCAGGGCCTTCGCGGTGAGCCGCAGGTACTTGCCGTTCGGCGCCGCGGACAGCGAGAACGGGTTGGCCTGCCACCAGCGGTCCTTGGTCAGGAAGCGCCACAGGAAGAACTGGCCGGCCTTGGCGCCCAGCTGGTCCAGGTCCTTGCCCTCGATGTAGACCGAGACGACGTTGTGCGCCTCGGGCACCACGGCTGCGACGTGGAACTGGTGGCGCCAGTTGCGCCAGAACGGGAGCACCAGCCGTCCGATGAGGACGGACCCGAGAGCGAACGCCCAGAGGCCCCACCAGTACGCCGTCGCGAGCTCGGACTTGCGGAACGTGCTGCCGACCGCGACCTGGTGCGTGAACGCCAGGAAGATCGCGATGTAGGTGTACAGGTGGATGAAGTGCCAGGTCTCGTAGGCCATCCGGCGCCGCGCGAAGCGGGCCGAGACCACGCCGACGACCATGATGATCGTCCACGCCACCAGCGCGCGGAGGATGCCCTCCAGCTCGGTCGCCTGACGGATGACCTCGGCGATCGGGCCGTCGTCACCCGCGTTGCCGAACGCGATGAAGGTCAGGTGGCCGATCAGCATCCAGAAGATCGTGAAGCCGACCCAGCGGTGCCACGAGGTGAGCTTGTCCATGCCCAGCCGGCGGTCGAGCCACGGCAGCCGGGCGACCAGCAGCAGCTGGAACGCCATCGCGAGCGCGCCGTAGAGACCGGTCAGCCGGCCGAAGTTGACCAGCTTGTTCGAGCCCACACCCGCCGTGTTGAACAGGTAGGTCACGAAAGCCACGTTGGCCAGCAAGAACACGTAGAGGCCGGCTTTGGCCAGCACCTTGTGCGGCGTCGCACGGCCGGCCGGAGCCGGTCGCACGGTCTGCGGCAGGGTGGTCGTCACGGCTGGCTCCTCGGTCAGGCGGTCACTGGCGGTCTTTCACGATCCTGTGCGTCTGAGCTGTGGCTCCGCTTTGCACGCGCTGTCGACTTCCTGTCGATCGAGCGAACGGGCCACCAGGTGACGCACCATGAGCACGTGGACAAGGGGAACTCGGTTCGATTGCTCGTCGTCGACGACGAGCCGCACATCGCTGACCTGGTCGCGACGGTCGCCCGTTACGAGGGCTGGCAGGCCGCGACCGCCCTCAACGGCGAGGAGGCCCTGAGAGAGGCCGCCGAGTTCCAGCCGGACATCGTCGTGCTCGACCTCATGCTTCCTGACCTGGACGGATTCACCGTTCTTGATCGAATGCGGGCCGCCGGGGCGATGGTGCCCGTGGTGTTCCTGACGGCTCGTGACGGCACCGCCGACCGTGTGGCGGGACTCACTCGCGGCGGCGACGACTACCTCGTGAAGCCGTTCTCGGTCGAGGAGCTGATGGCCCGGTTGCGGGCCGTGCTGCGCCGCTCGACGGGTCCGTCGTGGAAGCGGTCCGTGCTGAAGGTCTCCGACCTGGTGATGGACGAGGACACCCGCGAGGTCCGCCGCGGCGGCAAGCTCGCGACGCTGACCCCGACCGAGTACGAGCTGCTCAGGTACCTCATGCGCCGGTCACCGGCCGTGCTGACCAAGGCGCAGATCCTCGACCACGTGTGGGAGTACGACTTCGGCGGCCGCTCGAACGTGGTCGAGCTGGTCATCTCGCACCTGCGCCGCAAGCTCGACGACGGCCGCGAGCCGTTGATCCACACCGTGCGCGGTGTGGGGTACGTGCTCCGCCGAGCCGCGGAATGAGGCTCGGTGTGAAGCCCGTCCGCGAATGGCGGCTCGGCACCCGCCTGGCGCTGGGCCTCGGCGCGCTCGCGCTGACCGTGTTCGTGATCATCGGCTGGGTCATGGTCGCGTCGATGCAGTCGTTCCTCGACCGCCGCCTCGACGACCAGATGGTGATCAGCCAGACGGGCGCGGCCAACGAAATCGCGAACCACGGCCAGGTCACCAAGCTCCCGCCGGACTGGTTCGCCGTCGTTTACAAGATCGAGAACGGCGCGCTGCAGCCCCAGCCCGGCGACCAGCAGCCGGACGACCGCGCGGAGTTCGACGCCCTGGCGAAGAAGGCGCTGACCTCCGACGAGTTCGAGACCGACTACCTGCGTGGCGAGGGCAAGTTCCGGATTCGCGCCTGCCAGGTCGTCCCAGGAGAGTGGATCCTGGTCAGCGCGGCCCCGATGCACGACCGCGACGGCACGATCTCCCAGCTCATCACGGTCGGCGTGATCGCGTTCCTGGCCGCGCTCGTCGCGTTGGTCGTGGGTGGTCAGGCGCTGATCCGCAAGGGCATGCAGCCGCTGTCGGACATGGCCGACACCGCGCACGACATCTCCTCGCACGACCTGACCGACTCGGCCGACCTCACCGTGCGCGTGGACGGCAAGGGCGGCGGCGTCGAGGTCGAGGAACTGCGCGAAGCGTTCAACAACATGCTCGCGCACATCGACTCTTCTTTGTCCGCTCGAACCGCCGCAGAACAACGCCTCCGGCGGTTCATCGCCGACGCTTCACACGAGCTGCGCACGCCGTTGACCTCGTTGCGCGGCTACGCGGACCTCTTCCGGTACGCGGCGGCCAACGAACCGGGCGAACGCGAGAAGCACCTGGAGAAGCTGCGCTCGGAGGCCTCACGGATGAGCGTGCTGCTCGACGACCTGTTGTTGCTGGCCCGCTTGGACTCCGCGGAGTCCGAACCACCGCTGCGCCCCGAGGAACTGGACCTGGCGATGGTCGCCGAGGCCGCGGCCGACGCGTTCCGGGCGGCCCGTCCATCGCACGAGCTGTCGGTGGACGCCGACACCGTGACCATGACCGCGGACGCGACCCGGTTGCGGCAGGTCCTCGACAACCTGCTGACCAACGCGGCCGTGCACACCCCGGCAGGCACCGCGGTGTCGCTGCAGGTGACGGCCTCGGACGGCTGGGCGGTGGTGCGGGTGAGCGACACCGGCCCCGGTATTCCGGAGGCCGACCAGGCGCGCATCTTCGACAGGTTCTACCGCGTGGACAACTCGCGAACCCGCCAGCGCGGCGGCAGCGGCCTGGGCCTCGCCGTGGTCCAGTCCCTCGTCCAGGCCCACGGCGGCACCATCACCCTGACCAGCCGGCCAGGCTCGACCACCTTCACCATCCGCCTCCCCCGCCACCTGCTCGGCTGACCGCACGCGGGGCCCTCCCGTGCGCTCCAAGTGAACGAAAGCTCCCCGCGTGCACTTTGGCTACTCGGCGTTGGAGCTGGTGGCCCAGAGGTCGATGCCCGACTCGACGGCGTATTTGTCGATCTCAGCTAGTTCGTCGTCGGTCAGCGGCGGCGCCTGCAGTGCCGCGAGGTTCTGCTCCAGCTGCCCGACCGACGAGGCGCCGATCAACGCCGACGTGACCCGCGGGTCACGGATCGTCCAGGTCAGCGCGAGCTGGGCGAGTGACTGCCCGCGCGCCTTGGCGACCTCGTTGAGCGACCGGATGCGGCCGAGGTTCTGCTCGCTCAGCAGGTCGGTCGACAGCGACTTGCCCTGCGAAGCCCGCGAGCCCTCCGGAATTCCGTTGAGGTAGCGGTCGGTCAGCATGCCCTGCGCGAGCGGCGAGAAAGCGATGCAGCCGGCACCGACCTCCTCCAGCGTGTCCAGCAGCTCCGGCTCGATCCAGCGGTTGAGCATCGAGTACGACGGCTGGTGGATCAGCAGCGGCACACCCGCACTCTTCAGCAGCTGAGCCGCCTCGCGGGTCTTGGCCGGCGAGTACGACGAGATGCCGACGTACAGCGCCTTGCCCTGCTGCACCGCGCTGACCAGCGCGCCCATCGTCTCCTCGAGCGGCGTCTCCGGGTCGAACCGGTGCGAGTAGAAGATGTCGACGTAGTCGAGGCCCATCCGGGTCAGCGACTGGTCGAGCGAGCTCAGCAGGTACTTCCGGCTGCCCCACTCCCCGTACGGCCCCGGCCACATGTCGTAACCCGCCTTCGTCGAAATGACGAGCTCGTCCCGGTAAGGCCTGAGATCATCCTTCAGGATCTGCCCGAACGTGATCTCGGCCGAGCCGTACGGCGGGCCGTAGTTGTTGGCGAGGTCGAAGTGCGTGACACCGAGGTCGAACGCCCTCCGCGCAATCCCGCGGCCCGACTCGTATGGCCGGTCGCCGCCGAAGTTGTGCCACAGACCGAGCGAGATGGCCGGCAGCTTGAGGCCGCTGCGGCCCGTCCGCCGGTACGTCATCTGGTCGTAGCGCGCGCTATCCGCGAGGTAGGACATGGTGCCCACAATGTCACGTCCTAGTGAGACAGAGCAGGACATGAAACGCGCCGCCGAGGCGGGCGAAGTCCTCGATCTCTCACGTCGTGGGAACAACGTGCTGCGCGCCGAGGCGATCCGCGACCTGCTGGTCACCGGGAAGGTGGACCCGTCAGGGCTGAGACTTGACGGAGCCAGGATCGTCGGCGTGCTCAACCTGGACGAGATCACCTGCCAGGTACCTGTCATCTTCCGGAAATGCGTGTTGACCGCACCCGTTGTGGCGCGCCGGGCAACGATCCCGCTGTTCTGCCTGGACTCCGCGCATCTGGCAGGCCTGAACGCGACGGGCCTCCGCGCAGACAACCTGCTGATCCGGGACTCCAGGTGCACCGGCACGGTTCGGCTGGCCCACGCCGACATCGCGGCCGTGTGCGATCTCAGCGAAACGAGCATTCGCACCGGCGAGCACGGGTCGCTGTGCGCATCTGGCCTAGGGTTGGCCTGAACGTGCTGATCTACGGATCCCAGCTGCGCAATGCTCGCGGCGTCGCACTCAAAGCGGACCGCATGCATGTCGGCGGTAGCTTCCACCTCCGCGCAGGCACAGAGATCGTGGGCGCCGCAACCATCAGAAGCACCACTGTCGCCAGTCAGCTCAGCATCGTCGACACGACGATCACCAGCCCCGGCCCCACCGACTCCCTCTGTCTGGCACGCACGAGGATCGGCCGTTCCATCCAGTTGCCGTTCGAACCTCTGACCCGCAGCGAGGGCTTCACCGCCCACGTCGAGGGACTGTCCTATCCGGACCCGCCGATCGGGGACGGCGACTGGCTGCAGCTGCTCGACACCTACAGCCACGCCTATCAGCCGCAGGCCTACCAGCAGCTCGCGGCCGTGCACCGCGCCGCAGGGCACGAGGCGTACTCGCGCAAGGTCCTGATCGCCCAGCAACGGGACCTCCGCCGCAGAGGCGACCCCGGCAACAAGCTCTGGCACCGGATCCTCGGCCTCACCCTCGGCTACGGCTACAAGCCGTCCCGAGCGTTGATCGGGCTGCTGGCGACGTTCGTGCTCGCGCTCTGTCTCGTGTGGACAGCCGCCGCCCACAACGGCCTGACCCCGGCCAAAGATCGCCCAGCTGACGCCTGTTCACCGGTGAACAGAATCAGTCTTGCGGCCGATCTCGCGATCCCGCTCGTCAAGCTCGGCGGCACACCGAGATGCGAACTGGCGAACGGACCAGCCGGGCAGTGGGCGACCGGGGCAGGCTGGGTCATCCAGATCCTGGGATGGAGCTTCGCCACGCTGAGCGTCGCGGGCTTTACCGGGCTCGTTCACAAAAGCTGACGAAGTGTCACGTCGAATTGAGACGGGGGCCCGCCCACCTGGGCGAACCCCCGTTGCAAAAGAGCCGGCGAGGGGAATCGAACCCCTAACCTTTCGCTTACAAGGCGAGTGCTCTGCCAATTGAGCTACGCCGGCCTGGCTCGTGTTCGCGAACATGGTAAGCGTCCCTTGCGGTTGCTACCTGCGGCGAACGGTCTGCTCTCAGTGTGATCGGATTGCTCCGACCGGAGTCAGACCAACCAACTGAGTGGATCAATGCGCCGGACAGGCCGCCTTGACCAGGTCAGGAGGGTAATCGACGGACAGTGATCATGTCCTCCGTTTTGGGTCGCCCGATCGGAGGTGGCAGACGACACAGCAACAGTCGAACGACTCCTCACGATCACACGACGGAGGTGCGCGAGATTTCCACGAACAACCTGCACGGCCCCGCTCTGCCCGACGACACCACGGTTCACCTGGTACTCGATCTCGCTCTGAAGATCGGCGAGGTCCAGATGTCCAGCGGGGCGGGCGCGGCGGACGTAACAGCCACGATTCTCTCAGTCACCGAGAGCTATGGACTTCCGCACACGGAGGTCGACGTGATCTACACCTCTATCAGCGTGTCGTGCCACCGCGGGACAGAGGCGCCACCGATCACCGCGGTGCGGGTCGTTCGCCAACGCAGTCTCGACTACACGCGACTCGCGGCGGTCGAACACCTCGTGCGCAATCTCGGTCCCATTGAAGGCGCGCATGCCGAGCTCGAAGACATAACCAACGCGAAGCACCCGTACCCGCGCTGGGTCGCCACCGCCGCGTGGGGCGGGATGGCCGCGGCGGTCGCGTTCCTCGTCGGCGGCGGGTGGGAGCTCGCGATCACCGCCATGATCGTCACCGCCGTGATCGACCGGGTCGGCCGGGTCCTCAACCGCCGTGCGCTGCCGTTCTTCTTCCAGCAACTCGTCGGCGGTGCGCTCGGCACGGGTGCTGCGCTGACGGTCTTCGCCACGGGGTTGCTGCCCAACGTCCGGCCGAGCCTGCTGGTGGCCGTCGGGATCGTCGTGCTGCTGTCCGGGCTCGCGCTGGTGAGCACCGTGCAGGACGCGATCTCCGGCTACAACGTCACCGCCGCCGGCCGCACCGTCGAGACCGTGCTGCTCAGTGCCGGTCTCATCGCGGGTGTCGCCATCGCGATCCGCACTGCCGTCCACTTCGGACTGGACATCAGGCTCAGCGACCCGTTGCCCGCGTTGATCTCCGCGGTGCCGATGCAGTTCGCGGCCGGCGCGGCGACCAGTGCGTTCTTCGCGCTCGCCTGCTACGCCCAGCCACGCGCGCTCGTCGCCGCCGCCATCTCCGGCGCGATCGGCACCGCCTCGTACGGCCTGGTCACGAGCTTCGGCCTGGACGCGCTGCTCGGGTCAGCCGTGGCCGCCGCCATCACCGGGTTCGGCGGCGCGACCATGACCCGCCGGCTGCGCATCCCGACGCTCGTCGTCGTGCAGGCCGGGGTCGTCCCGCTGCTGCCCGGCTGGACCACGTACCGGGGTCTGTTCCAGCTCACCGCGGAGGGCGATCCGGCCGGTCTGAGCACGCTGGTGTTCGCGAGTGGTATTGCTCTCGCCCTGGCCGGCGGGGTGGTGTTCGGCGAGTATCTGGCCCAGCCGGTGCGGACCGGACTCGGTCGCCTGGAGCGGAAGTTCGCTGGTCCGCGCATGTCCGGGCCGCTCAAACCCACCAATCGTCGGTTGGAGTGAACCTCGCTGTGACGGGGGTTACACGAAACGCAGGGGCCACGCGACCGCACTAGCCTGGGCTTTTGTGAGCATGGACATTGGCGAGAACGGGGCGGAATTCGTAGTCGTGGCCAACCGGCTGCCGGTTGACCTGGAGCGCTTGCCGGACGGCACAGAGCGGTGGAAGCACAGCCCTGGAGGGCTGGTCAGCGCGCTGGAACCGTTCCTCCGCTCACACAGCGGCGCATGGGTCGGCTGGCCGGGTGTGGCCGACGCCGACGTCTCGCCGTTCGAGGACGACGGCCTGCTGCTGCACCCGGTGCCACTGTCGGCCAAAGAGGTCGAGGACTACTACGAGGGCTTCTCCAACGGCACCCTCTGGCCGCTCTACCACGACGTCGTCGCGCAGCCCGCGTTCCATCGGCACTGGTGGAACTCCTACGTACGGGTCAACCAGCGGTTCGCCGACGCGACCGCGAAGATCGCCGCGCAGGGCGCGACCGTCTGGGTGCAGGACTACCAGCTGCAGCTCGTTCCGGCGATGCTGCGCGAGCAGCGGCCCGACCTGAAGATCGGCTTCTTCCTGCACATCCCGTTCCCGCCGGTCGAGCTGTTCATGCAGCTCCCGTGGCGCACGGAGATCATCCGCGGCCTGCTCGGCGCCGACCTGGTGGGCTTCCACCGGCCCGGCGGCGCGCAGAACTTCCTCTGGCTGGCCCGCCGGCTCGTCGGCCTGGAGCCCAGCCGCGGCACTGTCGGTGTCCGGACCCGGCCAGGTGTCGTGCAGGTCGGCGACCGGACCGTGCGCGTCGGCGCGTTCCCGATCTCGATCGACAGCGCCGGGCTCGACGCGGTGGCGCGGCGCAAGGAGACGCAGACCCGCGCGAAGCAGATTCGAGCGGATCTCGGCAACCCGAAGCGCATCCTGCTGGGCGTGGACCGTCTCGACTACACGAAGGGCATCGACGTCCGGATCCGGGCTCTCTACGAGCTGATCGCGGACGGACGCGTTGACCCCGAGGACGTCACGATGGTCCAGCTCGCCACCCCCAGCCGGGAGCGGGTCGACCACTACAAGACGATGCGCCAGGACATCGAGCAGTCGGTGGGCCGGATCAACGGCGAGTTCGGACGGGTCGGCAAGCCCGTCGTGCACTACCTGCACCAGTCGGTGAACCGCGAGGAGCTCGTCGCGTTCATGAGCGCGGCGGACGTCATGGTCGTCACGCCTGTTCGGGACGGAATGAACCTCGTGTGCAAGGAGTACGTGGCCTGCCGATATGATCTTGGTGGAGCTCTGGTGCTCAGCGAGTTCGCCGGCGCTGCCGCAGAACTGACCAGTGCGTTCCTGGTGAACCCCCATGATCTGGACGGTGTCAAGAACGCACTGCAGGCCGCCCTCGACATCGATCCCGCAGAGGGCCGCCGTAGGATGCGCGCGCTGCGCCGACAAGTCCTCACCCACGACGTTGACCGCTGGGCAAGGTCGTTCCTGGAGGCGTTGGGCACGCAGACCTCGGTCTGAATCCTTTCAGATCCCATTGACCCCACGAGTGCTCCAGGAGGGGCGTTGACCGCCGAGGCCCTCCCCGCCGAACTGCGCCGAGCGATCTGTCAGCTCGCCAGGACCCCGCGACTGCTGGTCGCCAGCGACTACGACGGAACACTCGCGCCGATCGTGAGCGACCCGGAGCAGGCTCGCCCGCTTCCGGAGTCGGTGAACGCGCTGCGTTCGCTCGCGAGCCTGCACGAGACCACGTCAGCCGTGATCTCCGGCCGTGCGCTGCGCGATCTGGCCACCCTTTCCCGCCTGCCGGGCGAGGTCCACCTGGTGGGCTCGCACGGCTCTGAGTTCGATGTCGGCTTCGTCCACGCGCTGGACGCGAACGCCAAGGCGTTGCACCGCCGCATCGAGGCCGAGCTCGAAGAGATCGTCGACGGCCACGAGGGCGTGCACCTCGAGGTCAAGCCCGCGTCCGTCGCCGTACACGTGCGCCGCGCCGCGAGCGAGGCCATCGGCGAGGCCGTGCTCTCCGCCGTCCGCTCCGGTCCGTGCACCTGGGAAGGTGTGCAGGTCACCGAGGGCAAGGCGGTCATCGAGCTCGCCGTCGTCGAGACCGACAAGGGCCACGCCCTCGACATCCTGCGTCACCAGGTCGGCGCCACCGCGGCGATCTTCCTGGGCGACGACGTGACGGACGAGAAGGCGTTCGCCCGCCTGTCCGGCCCTGACCTGGGCATTCGCGTCGGTGCCGGCGAGTCGCTGGCCGAGCACTACGTGAACGACCCCTCGGACGTCGCCACCGTGCTGGCGTTCCTCCTGGAGGAGCGCCGGGCGTGGCTGCACGGCGACCAGGCCGTGCCGATCGAGCGTCTGACCATGCTCGCGAACGAGCGTTCGGTCGCGCTGGTCACGCCGGACGCCAAGGTCAACTGGCTGTGCCACCCGGAACCGGACTCCGCGGCGATCTTCGCGGACCTGCTGGGCGGTCCTGCCGCGGGCCACTTCTCGATCAAGCCGGAGCACGGGTCGCTGCCGCTGGGCCAGCGCTACCTGCCGGGCACGATGATCGTGGAGACCCGCTGGTCGCGGCTCCTGGTGACGGACTACCTGGAGCACGACCTCGCCTCGCACCGCACGGACCTGGTGCGCCGGATCTCCGGTTCGACCAACGCGGTGATCACGTTCGCGCCGCGGCCGGAGTTCGGTCAGGTGCCCGTGCGCTTCATCCGCGAGCGCGAGGGCCTGCGCGTCGTCGGCACCTCGGACCCGATGGTGCTGCGTTCGCCGGGCGTCGACTGGGAGATCACCTCCGACGGCGTCCAGGAGACCGCGCGCGCCGTGGTTCGTCCGCGTGAGGGTGCGCCGGTGTTGCTGGAGCTGCGTTGCGGCACCGACGACATCTCCGAGCACGCTGCCGCGGAGTCGGTCCGCCGTGACCGCGCGGCCGGCTACTGGTCGGACTGGGCGGCGGGGCTGAAGCTCCCGACCGTGCAGACGGACCTGGTGCTGCGCTCGGCCCTGACGCTGCGCGGCCTGGTGCACAAGGACTCCGGCTCGATCATGGCGGCGGCCACCACGTCGCTGCCCGAGGAGCTCGGCGGTGTCCGCAACTGGGACTACCGCTACTGCTGGCTGCGCGACGGCGCGATGACCGCCGCCGCACTGGTGTCCGTGGGCTCGTTCGCGGAGGCCGACGGCTTCCTGGCGTGGCTGCACGGCGTCCTGGAGACCATCCCCGGCCCGGAGCGCCTGCACCCGCTGTACACGCTGCACGGCACCCAGCTCGGTGCCGAGGCCGTGATCGACACGCTGCCCGGCTACGCGGGCTCGCGGCCCGTGCGCGTCGGCAACCTCGCGAACCAGCAGGTGCAGCTCGACGTGTTCGGTCCGGTCGTGGATCTCGTGGTGCAGCTCGCGTCCGCCCGCGGGTCGTTGTCGGACGCCGACTGGGCGATGGTCCAGGCGATGGCCGAGGCCGTCTCCCGGCGCTGGCACGAGCCCGACCACGGCATCTGGGAGGAGCGGCACGCGCCGCGCCACCACGTGTACTCGAAGGTCATGTGCTGGCTGACCATCGACCGCGCGATCAAGCTCGGCGAGCAGTTCGGCCGTGAGCTCGACCAGTCGTGGGTGCCGTTGCGCGACACCATCGCCACGGACGTGCTGAAGAACGGCTGGAACGACGAGGTCCAGTCCTTCACCACCGCGTACGACGGCGACGACCTGGACGCGGCCTCGCTGTTCGTCGGCCTGTCGGGTCTGATCGACCCGACCGACGAGCGCTTCCAGTCCACCGTGACGGCCATCGAGGCGGAGCTGCGGTCCGGCTCGACCGTGTACCGCTACCACCGCGACGACGGCCTGCCGGGCGACGAGGGCGGCTTCCACCTGTGCGCGGCGTGGATGATCGAGTCGTACCTGCTGACCGGCCGGCGCACCGAGGCCGAGGAGCTCTTCGGCCAGATCGTCGCGGCCGCGGGCCCCACCGGCCTGCTGCCAGAGGAGTACGACCCGGTCGCCGAGCGCTCGCTGGGCAACCACCCGCAGGCGTACTCGCACCTGGGCCTGATCCGCTGCGCCCAGCTGCTGTCGCAGTGATCTGACCGCACGCGGGGAGCTTTCGTGCACTTGGAGTGCACGAAAGCTCCCCGCGTGCACTTCAGGGGCGCGGCGGTACGCGCTCGATGATCGTCGCGATGCCCGGCGAACTGCCCTGCAGGGCGATCACGTCGCCTCTGATGAGGTGCGCCCACGCCGGCGGCACGAACGGCCGCAACCGGGCCGTGGCACGTTCACCCGGCCCCAGCACGGGCTTGGACTCGATCCACAACGCCGCCACCCGCTGGTACCTCCCGGTCACGTCCCACGTCGGCCGCTCTCCCCTGGCCTGCAACGGTTCCGCGTCGAGCCCGAGCACCAGCTCGACCCGCAGCACGCCCTGGATCGACTCGACGCACCGCCACTGGAACCACGCCTCGTCCTGGTCCATCTGCGTCGCCGCCTCGGTCAGCAGGGCCCAGTAGCGCGGCGTCTGCCAGGTGTGGCCGTCGAACTCCCCCAGCAGCTGGAGCACCAGCTCCCACTCTTCGAGCTCCAGGTAGTCGAGCAGGTCGGAGCTCCGCACCTCTGAAGGCGCCATGGCCGCCGCGAACCGCAACAACTCACCGATTTCGCGGTCGTGTCTCCCCAACACCCGCCTATTCGATCACGGTCGCGCAGGGACGTCGCAGCGGCTCACTCTTCGCCGCCGCGGGGATGGACCAGCGGCGAACTGGGTGGAGGCGGCGACGTCACACAGCGACGGGTTGAGGCGCAACAGCGGATCCGGCGCAACAGCCCGATCGGGCGCGCGAGGTGGTGGCTGCGGCACCACAACCTCCAGCCCAGCCACAACTGTTGCGAGCCGCCCAGCCCCCAGCCCGATCACCGCCAGGCCCGCCAAAGCAGCCCAGCCTCATCGCCCGGAGCGACCTCGGCAACAGCTCACTCCTCCTCGGTCTTGACCACCCGCATGTGCCGGTTCAACCCCAGCACCTCCAACGCCGACACCAGGTCGTTCGCCACCAGCGCCCGCACCCCGTCCGGCAGCGGCCCGTGGTCCGGCGGCACCAGTGCCTTCTTGAACCCCAGCCGCGCGGCCTCGGCCAACCGCTTCCCCACCCCGTTGACGCGCCGGATCTCCCCGGCCAGCCCCACCTCGCCCAGCACCACCAGGTCGGCGGGCAGCGCGATCTCCCGTTCCGCGGACGCCACCGCCAGCACCACGGCGAGGTCGGCGGCAGGCTCCACCAGGCGCATGCCGCCCACCGTGGCGGTGAAGACGTCCTTCTGGAACAGGTTGACCTTGCCGCGCTTCTCCAGCACCGCCAGCGCCATCGAGATCCGCGCGGAGTCGAGGCCGCTGACCGCGCGCCGGGGCGCCGGCAGGTTCGTCTTGGCCACCAACGCCTGCACCTCACCGAGCATCGGGCGCTTGCCCTCGACGATCACCGTCACGCAGGTGCCCTCGACGGCCTTGTCGCGACGGGTCAGGAACAACCCGGACGGGTCCGGCACCCCGACGATGCCGTCGTCGCGCAGCTCGAAGCAGCCCACCTCGTCCGCCGCGCCGTAGCGGTTCTTGATGCCGCGCAACAGCCTCAAGGTCGAGTGGCGATCGCCCTCGAACTGCAGCACCACGTCGACGAGGTGTTCCAGAACCCGCGGTCCCGCAACGGTTCCGTCCTTCGTGACGTGCCCGACCAGCACGATCGGCAGGCCGCGTTCCTTGGCCGTCGCGATCAGCCCTGACGCGACGGCACGCACCTGCGTGACGCCGCCGGGCCCGCCCTGGGCGCTCATCGTCGACATGGTCTGGATGGAGTCGACGATCAGCATGGACGGCTTGACCGCGTCCACCTGGCCGAGCAACGCGCTGAGCTCGCTCTCGGCCGCCAGGTACATCTCCGGGTGCAGGTTGCCGGTGCGTTCCGCGCGCAGCCGCACCTGGCCGGCCGACTCCTCGCCAGTGACGTAGAGGCAGCGGCCGTGCGACTCGGCCCAGCGGTGCGCCGTTTCGAGCAGCAGCGTCGACTTGCCCACACCGGGCTCGCCGGCCAGCAGCACGACGGCACCCGGCACCAGGCCGCCGCCGAGCACCCGGTCGAACTCGCTGACGCCGGTCGACAGCGCCCGCGCCGACTCGATGTCGACCTCGCCGATCGGGCGGGCCACCGACGTGGGCGCTCCCGCCACCACGCGGGTCGCCGGCGCCGTGCCGCGTTCCTCGATGCTGCCCCAGGCCTGACACTCGGGGCAGCGGCCGAACCACTTCGCCACCTCGTGCCCGCACTCGGCACAACGGAAGATCGGCCGCGCTGTCTTCGCCACGGGTCGAACGTTAGAGGAGAGGTCTGACAAAAAAGTTTCGCGGGCTTGTCGATCCGGCGTGGTGCCCGTTCGACGCATGAGTGGAAGGACACGACAGCCTGGAGGACAAAGTGACCACCGCAACCGCGACCCAGACCCGCAAGTTCGCCCTCGGCCGCTACGCCACCGTCGTCACCCGCGTGCTGACCGGCCTGCTGTTCACCACCACCGGCCTCAACGGCTTCATCATGTTCATGCCCGCCCCGGACCCCAGCACGATGGCTCCCGCAGGCGTCGCGTTCAGCGCCGCGCTCTACGCGACCGGCTACATGCTGCAGCTCGCGTCCGGTGTCCAGCTCCTCGCCGGCGTCCTGCTGATCGTCGGCCGGTTCGTGCCGCTGGCGCTCGCGCTGCTGGCCCCGATGGTCGTGAACATCTTCCTGTTCCACGTGTTCCTGGAGCCGAGCGGCATCGTCACCGCGCTGGTCGTGGTCGCCGCCGAGATCGGGCTGGCGTGGGCCTACCGCGACAGGTTCCGCCCGATGCTCAAGGCCTGATCCCAACGGAAAACGCCGCCCCCTCGCACTGAGGGAGCGGCGTTTCCGACGTTCAAGGGGTCAGTGACCGCCGGTCTCGTGGCCCTCGCTGACGCGCTTGTGCTCGGACGGCGCGATCGGCACCTCAAGAGTCAGCGTTCCGGCCTTCTCGAAGAGGAACGTGATCTTGACGGTCTGCGCGGCCACCACGTCGCGGTTGATCTTCTTCAGCGTGCAGCGGACCTGCAGCACCTCGAGGTCGTCCGGCAGCGCGGCCGACGACGAGGTCGGCGACACCGAGGACGAACCGGACGGGCGGCCGGAGGACGCGGGCGAACCGGACGACGGCGTCTCGGAGTTCGAGGTCGGCGACACCGAGGACGACGAGGCCGCGGACGACGAAGCCGGGTTGGACGTCGGCGTGACCGACGAGGAAGACGCGTGCGACGACTCCGAGGCGTGCGCGGAGGACGACGGCGCGGAGGTCTTCGTCGGCGCCTTCGAGGCGTCGTACTCGGCCTGCAGCGCGTACCGCGGCGGGATGTCCTTGCCGCCCAGGACCTCGGCCTCGCCCTCAGCGGCGTCGGACTTGATCGACAGCAGCTTGTCCGGGGTCTCCCCCGTGTTCGCGATGACGAAGGTGAGCGGCACGGCGTCACCCTCGCGGTACCGGTTGCCGTCCGGCGGGAAGGCCAGCATGACGTTGCGCACCGCGATCGGGCCAGCGTTACCGCTCGCACCGTCGACGGCGGCGACCTGGGTGTCGGTCTGGGTGATCTGACCGGCGCTGCAGCCGACCGCCACCAGGCCGAGGCCCGCGGCCAGCGCTGCCGTCACGATCATCCGGCGAGACACTCCTGAGTTCACGGCTCCAGCGTCCTTCCTAGGGAACAACCACCAGGCAAGGAGCCTAACCGGGACCCGAAAACCGGACTCGACGTGGTGCCAATCGATCTTGACAAGCCCGTACGTTGCACGCAAACAGGTGGTTTGTCAACCCCCCACACGGCCCTGACCAGCACTAACGGATCATCGACCTGCGATCGAAGGGTTGCTGGACGTGTTAGTATGGAGGAAGCGAAAGGGGCAGAGGACACATGGTTTTCAAGGTCGGAGAGACCGTCGTCTACCCGCACCACGGTGCCGCTCTCATCGAAGCAATCGAGACCCGCGTTATCAAGGGCGAGGAGAAGAAGTACCTCGTCCTCAAGGTGGCGCAGGGCGACCTCACCGTTCGGGTTCCCGCTGACAACGCCGAGATCGTAGGCGTGCGCGACGTTGTCGGCCAGGAAGGGCTGGACAAGGTTTTCGAGGTCTTGCGTGCTCCCCACACCGAGGAGCCGACCAACTGGTCTCGGCGGTACAAGGCCAACCTTGAGAAGCTCGCCTCCGGCGACGTGAACAAGGTTGCGGAAGTGGTGCGCGACCTCTGGCGGCGCGAGAAGGATCGCGGGTTGTCCGCCGGCGAGAAGCGGATGCTGGCGAAGGCGCGGCAGATACTGGTCAGTGAGCTGGCGCTGGCCGAGGGCACCGACGAGGACAAGGCCGAGGTTCTCCTCGACGAAGTTCTCGCCACCGCGTCGTAGGTTTTCAAAAACACAAAACACAGAGCATCGGACAAAGTCGCAACATGAGTGTTGTCGCGCTCGTGCCTGCGGCAGGGCGGGGTGAGCGTCTGGGCTACGGGATGCCCAAGGCGCTCGTGCCGGTCAACGGAGTACCGCTCCTGACCCGTGCCGTGCAAGGTCTGTTCGCGTCAGGCCAGGTTCAGCACGTGGTCATCGCCGCTCCACCGTCCGATGTGGACCTGGTGCACACTGCAACCGCCTCGCTGGCTCCGGCCGGTGGGGCGGTGCACGTGCTTTCAGGGGGTGCCGAACGCACCGACTCGGTGCGCCTCGCCCTCGAACACGCACTCCGCGTGATTCCGGACACCTCGATCGTTCTGGTTCACGACGCTGCTCGTGCCTTCACCCCTCCCGAGGTCGTCGCCGACGTCGTGGCCGCGGTGCGCGCCGGGCACGACGCCGTCATTCCCGTACTTCCGGTGGCCGACACGATCAAGCAGGTGGACGAGGTCGGAGTAGTCGTCTCCACACCTGACCGGGCCGGTCTGCGAGTCGTCCAGACCCCGCAGGGTTTTCGCGCCGAGACTCTCAAAGCCGCCTATTGCTCCGGTATCGCCGCGACTGATGATGCTGGTCTCGTAGAGAAAAACGGTGGCGTGGTCCACACGGTTCCCGGACACGCGCACGCCATGAAGATCACCACTCCGTTCGACCTCGCGGTCGCGGAGGCACTGTTCGCTGGAGGAAGCGCGTGAGGATCGGCCAGGGCGTCGACGTCCACCCGATCGAAGCAGGTCGTGAGTGCTGGATCGCCGGACTGCTGTGGGAGGGCGTCGACGGTTGCGCGGGTCACTCCGACGGCGACGTGGCCTCACATGCGCTGTGCGACGCCCTGCTCTCCGCGGCCGGCCTCGGCGACCTGGGTGAGGTCTTCGGCACATCGGATCCGCGCTGGTCCGGCGCGCACGGAGTGGTGCTGCTCACGGAGGTGCGCCGCCTCGTCGAAGAGGCCGGTTTCCGTGTGGGAAACGCCACAGTGCAGGTCATCGGCAACCAGCCGCGCATCGGCAAGCGCCGCGCCGAAGCTCAGAAAACGCTTTCCGAGGCCATCGGCGGCCCGGTCTCCGTGGCCGGCACCACCACCGACGGGCTCGGTCTCACGGGGCGAAACGAGGGAATCGCGGCCATCGCCACGGCGTTGCTGGTGGCATGGCAACCCTTTCAGAACAGCAGCGCAGTCTCCTAGACAGCGCCAACTACGCCACGGTCGCGACGCTGACCAAGGACGGCAGCCCCCAGACCTCGGTCGTGTGGATCAAGCGCGACGGCGACGACGTGCTGTTCTCCACCGTTGTCGGCCGCGCGAAGGAAGTTCACCTCAAGCGCGACCCGCGAGTCAGCATCACCGTGATCAACAAGGACAACCCGTACCAGTACACGGAGTTCCGCGGTGAGGCGTCACTGACGACCGAGGGCGGGCCGGAACTCATCAACGAGCTGGCGCACAAGTACATCGGCCAGGACTACGCGGGCGACGTCGGCACGGACAACGTCCGCGTGATCGTCCGCGTGCAGGTCGCCAAGACCACGGGCAACCTCTAGTCGGGAAGCTTGATGACGGCAGTGCCGCCGTCGAGGTCGATCCGGCTTCGCGGCGGTGCTCCGTCCCCCTCCTCGTCACGCCGCTGCCGTTCCTCCTTGCGGTGCTCGAGCTCGTCGCGCTTGGCGCCTTCGAACGTCGCTCCGAGCTCGTCGAAGCTGATCGTCGCGAGAGGTGTGCCGCCCTTCTTGCGCCGCACCACCCACTCGATCACTGCCAACACGAACAAAATCGTCACCACCCCCGGTAACGACATCGCCCAGATCATCCCCGCAGCCATATCTGGACAACTCCCCCCACAGGGCTGTGGTTCCCGCCACTAACATCCACACGGTGCCCAAGTACGACGTTTGCCTCTCCTTCGCCGGCGAAGACCGCGACTACGTCGAAGAGGTGGCCCGCCACCTCACCGAACTAGGCGTCTCCCGCTTCTACGACACCGACGAACAGGCCGATCTGTGGGGCAAGAACCTGGTCGAGCACCTCGACCAGATCTACCGCAAGGACTCGCGCTTCTGCGTGATGTTCGTGTCGGAGGCCTACGCGCGGAAGATGTGGACGAAGCACGAGCGGCAGGCGGCGTTCGACCGCGCGCTCGTCTCCGACACCGAGTACGTGCTGCCGGTTCGGTTCGACAACACCGAGATCCCGGCACTGCGCGCCGGGACCGGCTACCTCGACCTGGCCAACCGCACGCCGCGCGAGCTCGCCGTGCTGATCGCCCAGAAGGTCGGGGCCGCGGTCGGCCCACCGCCGCCGGGCTGGGAGTACCAGCTGTTCTCGGACACCGTGGCGCTGCACATGCGCAAGCTCAAGGACCAGCAGCTCAGTCACGAGATGGGCTTCGCGACGACCGTCCGCTCGTTCACCACCGACGTGGACGCGCTCGACTACTTCAAGACGCGCACCCGCGTGTTCGACGACACCGTCAACGGCATCGCCGACCTGCTCTCACCGGGCAAGCAGCAGTGGGCGTTCGGCCCGGCGGGACGGCCCGGCGACCGGGACAAGATCCGTCACCTGGCCAACCGCTTCGTGGAGTCGTACGAGGACCTGCTCAACTGGGCCGCGGACCTGCGCGGCACCCAGACGCCGGACCACCTCACCACCCTCTACAAGACCGCCGCGCGGCTGGCCGACGCGCCGCTCAAGCAGATCGAGGAGTTCGTCGAGCAGTTCGCGGCCGCGAGCGAACGCGGTGCGGGTGACCTGCAGCTGACGCTGTCCTACGACGCGTCACAGGTCGAGGCCGAGCTCAAAAAGGTCCAGACCACTTAGCCGTCGAGGACGTAGAGTCGGGGGCGTGACGATCAGCGCCGCGCTCTTCGACTTCTCCGGCACGCTCTTCCGGCTCGAGCACCCCGAGCTCGAGTCCAACGGTGACCTGATGCGTGCCCTCACCGCCCCGGTCGGCATCGCCGACGGCATGGACCCCGAACTCGTCGACTCGTGGCACCGCCGCGACCTCGACCCCGACGTCCACCGCTGGGTGCACGTGAGGGTGCTCAACGACGCGCTGGTGCCGAACGCCGAGGCGCTCTACGACCAGCTGCTGCACCCGGACTCGTGGCAGCCGTACCCGGACACCAAAGCGACGCTCGAACACCTGAAGGACGTCCCGGTCGCGGTCGTGAGCAACATCGGCTGGGACATCCGGGCCGTCTTCGAGCGCCACGGCCTCACCCACCTGGTGGACGAGTTCGTGCTCTCCTACGAAGAAGGCGTGATCAAGCCCGATCCGAAGATCTTCACCACCGCCTGCGAACGACTGGGCGTCGATCCCCGCAATGCCGTGATGGTCGGCGACAGCGAGGAGGCGGACGGTGGAGCGGAGGCGATCGGTTGCTCCTTCCGGCTCGTCAACCCGGTTCCGACGAGTGACCGGCCCAATGCTCTTTTGGATGTGGCCCGTACCATTCCCGTGTGAGCCTCCACATCTACGACACCGCGAGCCGGTCCATGCGGGAGTTCCACCCGCAGGTCAACGGAACGGCGTCGATCTACGTGTGTGGGGCGACCGTGCAGGGCGTACCTCATATCGGGCACGTGCGCAGCGGGCTGAACTTCGACGTGCTGCGCCGCTGGCTGGCGCGCGACGGTGCCGAGGTCACGCTGGTCCGCAACGTCACCGACATCGACGACAAGATCCTCACCAAGGCCGCTGAGAACGGCAAGCCGTGGTGGGCGTGGGCGTACGAGCACGAGCGCGCCTTCGAGGACGCCTACGACGCGCTGGGCTGCCTGCCGCCGTCGTACGCGCCGCGCGCCACCGGCCACATCACGCAGATGGTCGAGCTGATGCAGCGGCTGATCGACAAGAACCACGCGTACGACGTCGACGGCGACGTCTACTTCGACGTGCGCTCGTTCCCCGAGTACGGCGCGTTGTCCGGCCAGAAGCTCGACTCCGTCGAACAGGGCGAGACCGCGGTGCGCGGCAAGCGCGACCCGCGCGACTTCACGCTGTGGAAGTCCGCGAAGCCCGGTGAGCCGTCCTGGCCGACTCCGTGGGGCCACGGCAGACCAGGCTGGCACCTCGAGTGCTCGGCGATGGCCACGGAGTACCTCGGCGGCACGTTCGACATCCACGGCGGCGGGCTCGACCTGATCTTCCCGCACCACGAGAACGAGCAGGCCCAGTCGCGCGCGGCCGGTGACGGCTTCGCGAACTACTGGATGCACAACTACTGGGTGACGCTGTCCGGCGAGAAGATGGCCAAGTCGCTCGGCAACACCGTGTCCATCCCGGAGATGCTGAACAAGGTTCGTGCGCAGGAGCTGCGCTACTACCTGGTCGCGCCGCACTACCGCTCGCACATCGAGTACTCCGAAGGCGCGCTGGACGAGGCGGTGACCGCGTACGGCCGCATCGAGTCGTTCCTGCGGCGTGTCGTCGAGCGGGTCGGACGCGTCGATCTGCGCGGCGACATGTGCCCGGACTTCGTCGTTGCGATGGACAACGACCTGAACACGCCTCAGGCCGTGGCCGCACTGCACAACAAGGTGCGCCAGGGCAACACGGCGCTCGCCGACGGCGACCACGACAAGGCCCGTGAGGCGGCCGAGTGCGTTCGCCGGATGGCCGACATCCTCGGCGTCGACCCGTTGTCGCCGAAGTGGAACGACCAGTCGTCTGCCGACATCGGCATGCGGCAGGCGCTGACCACGCTGGTCGATCGGCTGCTCGTCGAGCGCCAGGAAGCCCGTAAGAGCAGGGACTTCGCACGCTCTGACGCGTTGCGCGACCAGCTGCTCGAAGCGGGCATCGCCGTCGAGGACACCCCCGACGGTCCGCAGTGGACTTTGAAGGACGACTGACTTCCGTGGCTGGCAACTCCAAGCGCAAGGGCGCGATGCGCAATCCGGGCTCGAAGAAGGGCGCGGTCGTCGGCTCCGGCGGGCAGAAGTCCAAGGGCCTGCAGGGCAAGGGTCCGACCCCGAAGGCGTCGGAGCGCCCGAACCACCCCGCGTACAAGCGGGCCACTCGGGCCGCGAAGACCGAGGCGGTCAAGACCCAGCGGCGCCAGAAGACCGAGAAGGCCCAGGCCGAGACCGTGGCGGGCCGCAACCCCGTCGTGGAGTGCCTGCGCGCGGGCACCCCGGCGACGGCGCTGTACGTGGCGCTGGGCATCGACGCGGACGACCGCGTGGCCGAGGCCGTGCGCCTGGCCGCTGACCGGGGCATCTCCGTGCTGGAGGTGGCCCGCGGCGAGCTCGACCGGATCACCGGCGGCGCGATGCATCAGGGCCTCGGCCTGCAAGTTCCCCCGTTCGAGTACGCGTCACCCGATGAGTTGCTCGAAGTAGCACAGCGTGCCGGTGTGCCGCCGCTGCTGGTGGCGCTCGACGGCGTGACGGACCCTCGCAACCTGGGCGCCGTCGTGCGTTCGGCCGCGGCGTTCGGTGCGCAGGGCGTGGTGCTGCCGCAACGGCGCAGTGCGTCGATGACGGCTGTCGCCTGGCGGACCAGCGCGGGCACGGCGGCCAAGATGCCGATCGCGATGGCCACGAACCTCACCCGCACGCTGCGCGACTGGGCAGAGGCAGGCCTGATGATCGTGGGCTTGGACGCTGACGGTGACGTGGACGTGGACGGTCTGGACCTCGCGACAGGCCCGCTGGTCGTGGTCGTGGGCTCGGAAGGCCGTGGTCTCGGGCGTCTGGTCAAGGAGACCTGCGACCAGACCGTGTCGATCCCGATGGCCACCGGCGTCGAGTCGCTCAACGCGTCCGTCGCCGCCGGTGTCGTGCTGGCCGAGATCGCGCGCCGCCGCCGGATCGTCGCCAAGGGCTGAGCCGGCCGAGGCCGATCAGACCGACTTGTCTGACGTTATCGGCTGGTTCGCGACGCCAAGCGCGCTCATTCACCGACGTTAGTGATCGTTTTCCTGCCTGCGAAACCGGTTTAGGTTCGCGGGCAGGAAAACGGCAAACTCCGGTTGCTGCCAACAAGTTGCGAGTAACCGCGCCGACAAACGGCGGGGTCTTTTACGCGCCACTCCCGAGCGCGGGTACGTTCTGCCTGATCACCAATTACCAGTTCCGCCGGGCAGGAGTCGGAGCCGATTGCACCGGTTGGCCGAGTAGGTGACACCCGTTTGGCACCGGTTGACACAGAACGTGACCATTTGGGGTCCAATCAGGCGACGACGAGGTCAACTGTGAAGAAGATCAGCGTCACGTTTCGCTATTGTAACTACTTTAGGTAACCAGCCTGCTCCGTTTAGGTACACACTGTGGTAGGACAGACGTTGAACGGTCAGGCAGCTTCTACCGTGATTGTCGTTAGAAATTGATTACCACCGGCGGGGGCGACGTGACTCGGCGTAGAGCGAATCAGGACGTGCTGATTCGTCGCGCGCAAGGCGCGGCTCGCCGAGGTCGCGCATGACGACGCGCGGCGCCCTCCGCGAGCTCGTGGGTTTGCGTGAGTTCCGCGCCATGTGGATCGGTTCGACCGTTTCGACCGCCGGTGACCAACTTGCCGCCGTCGCAATCTCACTGCTCGTATTCGAGCGAACACGATCCGTTGCGGCAACGGCCCTCACGTGGTCGCTGACGCTCTTCCCGCCGCTCATTTCGGGCCCGTTGCTCGGCTGGGTCGCCGACCGGTTCCCGCGACGCACGGTAATGGTGACGACCGCCTGGTTGCAGGCCGGACTCATGGCCGCGATGGCCATTCCGGGCATGCCGCTCTGGGCGATGATCGTGCTGCTCGTGACGGTGCTGGCGATCTCCTCGCCGTACCTCGCGGCCCAGGAGGCAAGCCTCCCCCACGTCCTGCCACCCCAGCGCTACGACGACGGCGTGGCGCTGTTCGGCACGTCCGTCGACATAGCTCAGATGGCGGGCCTCGCCGCCGCCGGCTTCCTCGTCGCCTACACCGGCCCTGGAGTGGCGCTCGCGATCAACGCCGGCACGTTCGCCCTGCTGGCGATCCTGGTGCAGCTCTCCGTGCAGCACCGCCCGGCCGCGGACCCGCTGGGCCGCAAGAAGAAGGACGACGAACCACGCGGCGTGCTGACCCTCATGGTGTCCGAGCCGCGCCTGAGGACACTGCTGGGCGTCCGCCTGCTCGCGGGCCTCGCGATGGTCCCCGAAGGACTCGCGGTACCGCTCGCGGCGAGCCTGAACGCGGTGTGGGCAGTCGGTCTGATCCTCGCCATCGAACCCGCGGCGAACGTGCTGGGCGTGGCGTTGCTCTTCCGGCTCGTGCGAGATCCGGCGAAGCGAGAACGGCTGATCGGTCCACTCGCGATCCTGTCGCTGGCACCGTTGATCATGTTCGCGTTCAACCCGAACCTGACGTGGACGATCGTATTGCTGGTGTTCGCCGGTATAGGCGGGGCTTATCACACGCCTGCCCGATCGGCCTGGATGCGACTGCTACCGGACCAGTACCGAGGAAGGGCTTATGGCATTGGGCGCGCCGCGTTGCGCTCGAGCCAGGGCGGAGGAATGGCGCTGGCCGGTGTCGTCGCCCATTCGATCGGCTCGATCACGGCGACGATCGCGGGAGCGGGCGGCATCGGACTGCTGCTGGCGACGCAGGCCACCTTCGCCTGGCGACGCGCCCGAGGTCGCAACGACTCGAAGGCGGTGGCAATCTGAAACAGAACGGTCACCAATAGCGATATCCGTAGTAGAGACACCATGATGATCCAAGGTGCGAATGAGTCGGTCGAGGAGAGGCGGCGTTCAGAAGTCACGGTTGTTGCACATGGAAGGACACCTCCTCGTTGCGACAAGCAGCAGCGCGGTGGTCTACGACCTGGTCAGCGGCGGCTTTGCTCATGATGTGCCATGAGCGTAGGGGGTCGTGGTGAAGAACAGTTTGACTGATCGCAGGCGATCGCGGGCACTCGGCTTGACTCCGATTCGCAACTGGGACCTTTGGACCGTTGCGCCTAGTGCGATCGCATACTTTTTCGTGCTCGAAGCGGCCGTGGCCGTAGCCTCCATCTGGCTGCTGACGAGGCTGACTTCGGTCTCGACCTCCGACTGGCTGCGCTTCGGCGCGCTCATCGCCGCGATCACGATCCACCTGACCATCGTCCGCAGAGCGGAAGAAGCCCGCCGCAACGAGGCCTCAGGCCCCCACATCGACCTGACCTCGGTCTGGACCTTCGCCGCCGCCGTGGCCCTACCGGGCGGCCTGGCCGTGATAGCCACGATCTGGATGCGCATCCTGATCCAGCCCATCGCCCGCCGCCAGCCGTACCGCTTCGTCTTCGGCACCGCCTCCATGCTCGCCTCCACCCTCCTTTCGTGGGCACTGGTCCACCTTTCGGGTGTCTCACTGGCAGCGACCGGAAACGTCCCCACCGACCTGGGCCTGGTGCTGGTTTTGGCCATCGCCGCGGTCCTCTACTGGTTCGTCCAGGTGATGACCGTCGCGGTCGCCTTCAAGATCGTGACCCCGAACTCGAAGGTCCTGGACTTCCTGGGCTCCAAGGTCGACAACATGCTCGAAATGAGCACCCTCGGCGCCGGCGCCATGCTGGGAATGCTCATGACCTCGCACTGGGTGGGCCCACTGCTCCTGACAGTCCCGGTGATCCTCGTGAACGCCCTCCTGTCCCGAGCCGGAGAACGCCGAGCCCACCTGGAACGCCTGCTGCGCGAACAAGAACAGCTACACCAACGCCTGGCGGCCGACGCCCACACCGACTACCGAACGGGCCTGCTCAACACCAACGGCCTGGCCGAGTACGCGGGCCGCCTGGCAGAACGCTGCCGCCTGGACAGCCAGCCGATGACCGTCCTGGTCATCGACCTGGACCACTTCAAGCGCATCAACGACACCTGGGGCCACCCAGCAGGCAACGCGGTCCTGGCCGAAGTGGGCCGAATCCTGCGCGAAAAACTCCGCCCAGGCGACGTAGCAGGCCGAGACGGCGGCGAAGAATTCGTCGTGGCCCTCAAGGACACCCCAGTGGCCCAAGGCGTGACGATCGCCGAACGCATCCGCGAGGCCATCGGCTCCCTGGCCGTCCCCACCACCGACAAGCACCGCAACGTCGTCACTTTGTACGGCCGCGAAATCCAGCCGCCAGAACCCGAAGGCGTGGAGCTGCAAGCAATCTCCGCCTCAATCGGCGTAGCCGTGATCCCGGACAACGGCCCGGACATGGCCACCGCCCAGCACTCGGCCGACGCAGCCCTCTACAAGGCCAAGGAAAGCGGCCGCAACCAGGTCCGCGTGGCAGGCCTGGACATCCCGCCGCGCCTGATGCCCGCTCCCCGCGCGGACGACATCACCAAGCCGATCACGTCCCGCACCGCCTAGCCAGCCCCGCAAGGTCGCGCAACACTGCTAGGCGGAACGTCGCTGCACAGCCCCAACGCCTCGGCACACGAGGTAGATCACAAAGCTGACCGCCGTGACGAGAGCGGAGACCGGAAGGCCCGGCTGAAGCGACAGCAGAATGCCGCCGACCGCCGCAATCTCGGCAAAAACAACCGAAAGTACGGTAGCCCGCAAAGGCGACGCCGTGATCCGCATGGCGGCCGCGGCCGGCGTGATCATCAACGCCAGCACCAGCAATGCGCCGACGACCTGAACCGAAAGCGCCGTCGCGACACCGACGAGCACCGCGAACACGATCGACAGGCCGCGCACCGGGACACCGCGCGAGATCGCGACGTCCGGGTCGACCGAGGCGAAGAAGAGCGGCCGGTAGATGAACGCCAGCACGGCGAGCACCGCGACCGACGACACCACCAGGAGGTTCAGGTCCGTCGAGTCGACGCCGACGATCTGACCGGTCAGCAGGCCGAACTTGTTGGAGGCACGGCCTTTGTAGAGCGCGAGCATGAGGATGCCCATGCCGAGCCCGAACGCCAGGATCGCGCCGATCACCGAGTCGCGGTCGCTCTCCCGGCGGGACAGCACGCCGAGCAGCACCGCGGCGACGATCGACCCGGCCAGCGCCCCGTAGCCGACACCGACGCCCAGCAGCAATGCCGCCGCGCCACCGGTGAACGCGAGCTCGCTGGTGCCGTGCACGGCGAACGCCATCTTGCGGGTCACGACCAACGGCCCGAGCACGCCCGCGACGAGCCCCAGCACGGCGGCCGCGATCAACGCGGTCCGCACGAAGTCCAGTTCGAGCAGATCCAGAAACGTCACGACGCGGCCTCCGCCGTCAGGTGGTGGGTCTGCTCCTCGCAGGCCCCGGCACCGACGACCAGGATCTGGTCGCGCACCCGCACGACCTCGACCGGCGTCCGGTACAGCTCGGACAGCGTCCGGGAGTTCATGACCTCGTCCGGCCTGCCGACCCGGAACCGCCCGCCGACCAGGTAGAGCACCCGGTCCACCAACGGCAGCACCGGGTTCAGCTCGTGCGTGACGAACAGAACGGCCGTGTCCGCCTCACGACGCCGTTTGTCGATCAGCTCGGAGACCACCCGCTGGTTCGCGAGGTCCAGGGACAGCAGCGGTTCGTCGCAGAGCATCACGGTCGGGTCGCCGACCAACGCCTGGGCGACGCGCAACCGTTGCTGCTCGCCGCCGGACAGCAGGCCGATCGGCTCGTCCGCGTACCGCGTGGCACCGACGGACTCGATCGCCGCGTCGACCCGGATCCTGCGCTCACGGCGGTGGCGCAGGCCGAAGCCCCACCGGTAGCCGTCGAGGCCGAGACCGACGAGGTCCCGGCCGCGCAACGTCATGGACTGGTCAAGCGCTCGCTGCTGCGGGATGTACCCGATGGCGCGGTTGCCGCCGGCCACCTCGACCGAACCCGACGACAGCGGCTGCAACCCGAGCAGCACCCTCATCAGGCTGGTCTTGCCGGACCCGTTCGGCCCGAGGACCGCGAGGAACTCACCGGGCTCGACGTCGAGGTCGAGCCCGTCCCACAACACCCTGTCCCCGTAGGACAGCCGGGCCCCGCGCAGCGAGATGGCACTCATGCTTTGAGGGCCTGCGACAAGGCGTCCACCTGCTTGCTCATCCAGTCAAGGTAGCCGGTCACGCCCTCCGGCAACGTCTCGGTGACCGCGACGATCGGAACGCCGGCCGTCTTGGCCTTCTCGACGAGGCCCTTCGTGACCTGGTTCTCCGTCTGCGTGTTGTCGATGAACACGTTCACCTGCTTGCCTTCGACCAGCTGGTTCATCGACGCGAGCGCGGCGGCCGGCACGTCAGACTCCTCCTCGACCGCCTTGCTGAACGCCTCGGGCGTCACGTCCTCGGCACCGGTCTCGTCGATCAGGTAGTGCGCGATCGGCTCGGTCGCGACGACCTTCTTGCCCTTGCCGATGCCGTCGACCTTCTTCTCCAGCTCCTCGAGCTTCGCGCTGAAGTCCGCGGTGTTCTTCTCGAACGTCGTCTTCTTGTCCGGCGCGATGGCGCCCAGCTCGTTCGCGGCCGCCTCGGCCACCGCGCGCACGGTGTGCAGGTCGTACCAGACGTGCTCGTTCACGCTGTGGTCGTGACCGTCGGCGTCGGGCGTCCCGGTCTGCGGCTCGGCGTGGTTCTCGCGCAGCGGGAACGCCTCGATCTTCTTGGTGGCGTCGCTGGTGATCAGCTTGGCGAAGAAGTCGTCGTAGCCGCCGCCGTTGAACACGACCAGCTTGGCGTCCTTGACCAGCGCGGCGTCCGAGGGCTTGCTCTCGTACGAGTGCGGGTCGGCAGACGGGTCGTCCAGCAGGGCCTTGACCTCGACGGCGTCGCCACCGACGGCCTTGACCACGCTGCCCCACACGTTCGTGGAAGCCACGACCTGGATCTTGCCGCTGTCGGCGGACGGCGTGGTCGTGCCACAGGCGGTCAGGCTCGCCACCGCGAGCGCGCCCACCAGAACGTTGCGGAGAGTCATCACGCCGTCCCTCGATCAGGTAATGGAAACCGTTGTCGAGTTCAGTTTAGAACACGAAAAAGCCCCCGGCGGTCACGCCGGGGGCTTTCGCGTGTGAATCACGCCTCCAGGCGCTCGCCCGATTCGGGGTGGAACAGGTGGATCTCGGTGTGGTCGCGCACGGCGACCTTGACGTTCTGACCCAGGGTCGGCGGCGTGCGGCCGTCGACGCGGACGACGAAGCGCTGCGACGAGTCGCCGATCTTCACCGCACCGTGCACGAGCGCGTCGGCACCGAGCTCCTCGACCAGCTCGACGGTCATGTCCATGCCCTCGTCACCCGACGGCACGATGCCCAGCGCCTCGGGCCGGATGCCGAAGGTGACCTCGTCCAGACCACCGGCGGCGTCGAGCGCGGCCCGGCTCAGCGGCACGATGATGCCGTCGAGCTTCGCGCCCTCGGACGAGATCGGCACGGTCTTGAGGTTCATGGCCGGCGAACCGATGAAGCCCGCGACGAACGCGTTGGCCGGGCGGTCGTACAGCGCGCGAGGCGTGTCGCACTGCTGCAGCAGACCGTCCTTGAGCACCGCGACGCGGTGACCCATCGTCATGGCCTCGACCTGGTCGTGCGTGACGTAGATCGTGGTGGTGCCGAGACGCTGCTGCAGGGCCGCGATGTTCGCACGGGTCTCGACGCGCAGCTTGGCGTCCAGGTTGGACAGCGGCTCGTCCATGAGGAACACGGAGGGCTCACGCACGATGGCGCGACCCATCGCGACACGCTGCCGCTGACCACCGGACAGCGCCTTCGGCTTGCGCTCCAGGTACTTGGTGAGGTCGAGCATCTTGGCGGCCTCTTCGACCTTCGCCTTGATCTCGGTCTTCGGCACACCGCGCAGCTTGAGCGCGAAGCCCATGTTCTCCGCGACCGTCATGTGCGGGTACAGCGCGTACGACTGGAACACCATCGCGATGTCCCGGCCCTTCGGCGGCACGTTGGTGACGTCCTTGCCACCGATCTGGATGGCGCCCTCGTCCACGTCCTCGAGGCCCGCGAGCATGCGCAGCGCCGTCGACTTGCCCGAACCGGACGGGCCGACCAGCACCAGGAACTCGCCGTCGGACACCTCGAGCGACAGCTCGTCGACCGCGCGGACCGGCGGGTTGCCGGAGAACACGCGTGACGCCTTGACGTAGGACACCTCAGCCATGTGACGCACCTTTCACCTTGTCTGGGCGCGACGTTAGGCATTGCAAGCGCTTACGGGAACAGACGTAAGCGCTTACGTTTCAGAAGGCTTTCGCGTTGCGGGCGGCCCAGTCGGCGAAACGGGTCGCCTTCCGCCCGGTCACCTGCTCCACCTGGCCGCTGACCTGCTGCTCCTCAACTGTCGGCGAACCAAGAATGGTCAGCGTCCCGTCCACAACGGGCGGAGGCATGAACCTCAGCATCTGCTCACGAGCCTCCTCAACGGACTGCTCCACGAACGGCAGCGAGAGCGCTTCCGCTCGTTCCCTCGGGGTCAAGGCCTCCGGACCGGTCAGCACATACGTCTGCCCCTCATGGCCGCCCTGAAGCGCGACAGCAGCCACGGCAGCGATGTCCGCCGGATCGACGAACGGCAGCGCCACGTCCGCGAACGGCGCCGCGGCCACCCCGCCGGCCCACGCGTAGGTGTTGGTGAAGAACCCGCTCGGCCGCAGGATCGTCCACTCCAGACTCGACTGCCGCACGTCCTCCTCGAACGACGCCATCCGCGAGTGCGGAATCATCCCCGGCCGCGTCCCGGCGCCCTGCGAGGACAACAGCACCACCCGCCGCACACCGCCGGACTTCGCCACGTCGAGCACGGACGCGATGTCCGTGTCCGGTCCTAAGAGATCGCCACCGAACAGCAGGAACAACGCCTCCGCACCGTCGACAACAGGCTCCAACGTCGAAGGCCGGGCGAGATCCACCCGAGGGCGTGACACCCCGACAGCCTTGTCCCCCAACAACTCCATCAACGGACGGCCGACGTTTCCGGTCGCCCCGGTCACCACGATCACGAGCATCTCCTCGGTTGTTTTGCTATCCCGGGGAAAGCTAACATTGTGAAGTTAGTAGGTACCTAGAGGAAAGTGACTATCCATGACGCCGGTACCCGAGCTGGCCTGCCCGATCGCACCCGTGGTCGACCTGGTCTTCAGCCGCTGGACGACACCGATCCTGTGGACGCTGAACGAGTACGGCCGCCAGCGGTTCGTGGAGCTGGAACGGCGGATCGGCACGATCACGCCGAAGGTCCTCACCCAGCGGCTGCGGCAGCTGGAGCGCGACGGCCTGATCACCAGGACCTACCACCCGGAGGTTCCTCCACGGGTGGAGTACGAGATCAGCGAGCTGGGGCGCAGTCTCGCGCCGATCTTCCACGGCCTCGCCGAGTGGTCGAAGCGCAACCTGGCCGAGGTCGACGAGGCCAGGCTGCGCTACGACGCGAACTAACCCTTCACGGCACCGGACGACAGCCCGGTCACCAGGAACCGCTGAACCAGGTAGAACACGATCACCGCGGGAATCGCGACCAGGATGGACGCCGCCGCGAGGTGGCCCCACTCGGTCCGGTTCTGCTGCACGAACACCTGCAGCCCGACCGCCAGCGTCTTCGAGTCGTCGGCGGCGGACAGGAACGCCGACGCGAACGCCACCTCGCCCCACGCGGTCAGGAACGCGTAGAACGACGTGACCGCGAGCCCCGGCTTGGCCAGCGGCATGACCAGCCGCCAGAACACGCCGAACGGCGAAAGCCCGTCCACCCGGCCGGCCTCGTCGATGTCCGTCGGGATGGTGTCGAAGTAGCCCTTGAGCATGTAGGTGCAGAACGGCACCGCGGTCGTGCAGTACACGAGCACGAGGCCGATCGAGGTTCCCTGCAGCCCCAACGCGATCAGGATGTTGTACAGCGGCACGATCAGCACCGCGAACGGGAACATCTGCACGACGAGGAACGACATCATCAGCGATCGCTTGCCGGGGAACCGGAAGCGCGACGCCGCGTAGCCCGTCGTCGCGGACAGGAACACCGCGATCACCGTCGTCAGCAACGCGATCAGCACCGAGTTGCCGAACCAGGTGAGGAACGCGCCCTTCTCGCCGCCCAGGATCCGCGTGTAGTTGTCCAAAGAGGACTCGTTGAACAACTTCGGCGAAGTCTCCACCGCACGGGCGTCGGGCTTGAAAGACGTGACGAGCACCCAGAAAACCGGGAACACGGCGACCAGCGACGCGATGATCAACCCGGCGTGCAGGCCGATCGAGGCCGCCAAGGACCGATCGCTGCGCTTGAGGCGGCGTTCGGGACGAACCATCTGCAACGAAGAAGCGTCGAGCGTCATCACCACACCTCGCCTTGCTTGCGCAGCGCACGGCGGTAAACCGTGGCGAAGACCAACAACACGGAGAGGATGAGCACGCCGTAGGTCGACGCGATCGCGTAGTCACGTGAGGCGCCGGAGAAGAAGCGCTCGAACGCGTACGTGACGAGGATGCGCGTGTTCGGGTTCGGCCCGGCGATCAGGTAGATCACCGGGAACATGTTGAACGTCCAGATGATGCCCAGCAGGATCACCGTCGACGACACCGAGCGCAGGCCCGGCAGCGTCACGTGCCGGAACCGCTGCCACGGCGTGGCGCCGTCCATCTCCGCGGCCTCGTACAGATCGCCGGGAATCGACTGCAGGCCACCGAGCAGCGCCACCATCATGAACGGCACGCCCAGCCAGACGTTGACGACGATCACCGCGAACAGCGCCCAGTCGGACTGACCCAGCCACACCGGGTCGGGCAGGCCGACCGCGCGCAGCAGCTGGTTGATGATCCCGTACTGCGCGTTGAACATGTACTTCCACGCGAACGCGCTGATGAACGCGGGCACGGCCCACGGCAGGATCAGCAGGACGCGGTAGAGCGTGCGGCCCTTGACCTCGCGGTTGAGCAGCAACGCCAGGCCGAGGCCGATCGTGTAGTGGAAGAACACGCAGCCGAACGTCCAGATCAACGTGCGGACCAGCGTTGCCCAGAACGCGCCGTACGACGAGTCGCCGGACAGCACGTTCAGGTAGTTCTTGAAACCAACGCCCTCGTAGCTCGCCGGCCGGTCGAGCACCGGGTTGGCGATGTTGGCCTCGTTGATGTTGGTGAAGGTGAAGAACACGCCCTGCGCGAGCGGGTAGAGCACCAACACAGCGATGACCACCACGACGGGCAGGACCATCGCGTACGCGTACCAGTGCCGTTCCAAGAACCGGCGCACCGAAATCTCTCCCTCCAGCAAGAGTCGTGAGCGGCCCGGCGAACCGGACCGCTCACGAGCTCACTCAGCCGATCGAGTACTCGGTGACGACGGTGTCCTTGTAGGCCTTGGCGACCTCGTCGAGCGCCGCCTTGGCCTCCTTCTTGCCGGCCAGCACGTCGGCGTAGGCGATCTTCAGCGGGTCGAACAGCTGGCCGCCCTCCGGGATCCACGGACGGGCGTGCGCGGCCTTGGCCACCGGCTCGAACGCGGACACGACGGCGTTGGCCTTCACGTCGGCGTTGCCGTACGCGGACTTGCGGGTCGGCAGCAGGCCGAGCTCCTTGGCGACCTGCGCCTGCGACTCGGCCGAGCTCATGCACTGGATGAACTTGATCGAGGACTGCTTGGCCTTGGTGCCCTGGCGGACCACGTAGTCGTGGCCACCGACCGGTGCGCTGCCCTTGCCCGCGCTGTCACCGGGAACCGGCGCGATGCCGAGGTTCGCCTTGTCGGTGAACGCGGCGCCCTTGAGGTAGTCGGCGACGGCCCACGGACCGTTGACGACCATCGCGGCCTCGCCGGACGAGAACGCGGCCTGCATGTTCGCGTAGGAGTTCGTCGGGTCGAGCGCGGTCGTCGCGGCCTTGGCGTCGAGCAGGCCCTTGGCGGTCTGCAGCGCCTTCACGTTCTTGTCCGAGTTGACCACGATCTTCTTGGCGTCCGCGTCGACCAGGTCGCCGCCCGCGCCGTAGATGAACGGCAGCGCGTAGTACGCGTCGTTGTTGAGGAAGAACGACTTCTCGCCGCCGAGCTTGGCGGCCGCGGCCTTGAGCTCGTCCCACGTCTTCGGCGGCTCGACGCCGGCGTCCGCGAGCTTCTTCTTGTTGTACAGCAGGGCGAGCGAGTCGGTGACCTGCGGAACGCCCCAGGACTTGCCCTCGTACTTCGTGGAACCCAGCGGGACCTCGAGGAAGTCGCCGGTGTCCTTGGCGAGGTCGGTGTCGGTCAGGTCGGCGACGAGGCCGTTCTTCGCGAGCTGCGGCACCCAGGCGACCTCGGAGCGGAACACGTCCGGCCCCTGACCGCCCTGCGCGGCGGTCTTGTAGTTGTTCAGCGCCTGGTCGAACGCGACGGTCTCGGTCTTGACCTTGTAACCGCCCTTCGTGGCGCAGTCGTTCGCGATCTTGGTGAACACCGGGCTCTCGTTGGGGCCACTGGTGTCCCAGAAGGTCACTTCGCCCGAGTCGGATCCGCTGTTGCTGCTCGATCCGCCGCTCCCGCAGGCGGTGAGCACGAGGGCGACACCCGTCGCCATGGCGGTCACGAGGGTTGTCCGTCGCATCGTTGCTGCCGTTCCCTCCAGCTGGGCCTCATCTCCGGGTGAGACGAGGGGTCTTGCAAGTTTTTGCGATAATGTTGCGGGCGATTTCACTACCAGAACCATGGTCAGGTCAAGACGTGGTCCGTAACCAAGCCGTAACGGCACTGTCTTGCAAACACTCGTTGCAAAATTTTTCTGAGCACGGCAAGCTTGCGCCCAAACCAGGCGTGACCAGGGAGGCAACGTGTCCGGACTGTCCGAGATCGCCAGGGCAGCCGGGGTGTCCATCTCGACCGTGAGCCGTGTCCTCAACAGGCGCGCAGGTGTGAACGAGGAGACCCGGCAGCGGGTGCTGTCGGTGCTCGCGGAGATGCCGTACACCCCGCGCGGGCTCGGTGCGTTGCAACGCACCGGCGTGATCGGCCTGCTCGTGCCCGAGCTCTCGAACCCGGTCTTCCCCGCGTTCGCCGAAGCCCTGGAGACGCGGGCGGCCCGCCTCGGCTACTCATCACTGCTGTGCAACACCCGCAGCGGCGCCCCGATGGGCGAGGAGGAGTACGTCCGGATGCTCCTGGCCCGCGGGGTCGAGGGCATGGTGTTCGTGTCACCGGAGATCACCAACGTCGAGGTGCCGCTCGGTCAGGCGCCCCGGCCGAGCTACTACGCGAAGCTCGTCGCGGACGGCGTCCACATGGTCTTCCTGAACGGTGCCACGCCCGCGCTGGACGTGCCCGACGTGACGGTGGACGAGCAGCTCGCGGGCTACATGGCCACCAAGCACCTGATCGAACTGGGCCACGAGCGGATCGGGTTCGTGTCGGGTCCGGCGCGGTCGCTGCCGTCGCGGCTGAAGCGCGCCGGATGGGCTGCCGCACTTGAGGAGAACCACCTGCCGGCGGGTTCGGAGTACGTCGCGCACGGGCCGTTCAGCCCGGAGGGTGGCGGACTGGCCGTGGCGCAGTTGCTCGACACCGTGACGCCCTCCGCGGTGATCTGCTCGTCCGACCACATGGCGCTCGGCGTGATGCGTGAGGCTCACCAACGGGGGATCTCGATTCCGGACGACCTGTCCGTCGTCGGGTTCGACGACATCCCGCTGGCTGCCTATTCGTCGCCCACTTTGACCACGCTCGCGCAGCCCATCGAGGAGATGGCGGCAGCGGCGATCGACGAGCTCGTGCTGCGCCTGGACCCGGATCGCCGCAGGCAGGGCACCGACAACTACACCCGCGTGTTCCGGCCGCGGCTCGTCGCGAGGGAATCGTCCGCGCCGCCGAAATGAGATGACCTGTTGACCTAATTGGTCTGGACCAAATTCTGAACAAGGCAGATGGGTCAACCAGCGCGGATGCGTCATTTGAGGGACGCAGGTCACCCTGGCTTCACGAATTGGTTCTGAACCGTTACGGTCCTTTCATGGCGCGGTCGATGCATGTGCGACGTCCGGCAACGTTGGCCTCTCTGGCCGCTGAGCTGGGCGTTTCCCGGACAACGGTGTCCAACGCCTACAACCGTCCCGACCAGCTCTCCCCCGAGCTGAGGCGGCGGGTGTTGGACACGGCCCGAAGGCTGGGTTATCCCGGCCCGGATCCTGTGGCGCGCTCGTTGCGCACGCGCAAGGCCGGTGCGGTGGGCCTGTTGCTCACCGAGAACCTCTCCTACGCGTTCCGCGACCCGGCGGCGATCGGCTTCCTCGAGGGGCTCGCGTTGGCGTGCGAGGACGCGGGGACCGGCCTGCTGCTGGTGCCCGCCAACCCCGAACGTGAGGACGTCGCGTCCGTCCACCGGGCCGGTGTCGACGGCTTCGTCGTCTACTCGGTCCCGGACGACGACCCGCACCTCGCCGCGGTGCTGGAGCGCCCGGTGCCCACCGTCGTCTGCGACCAGCCGGACCTCGGCACCGTGGACCGCGTCGGCATCGACGACCGCGGCGCGATGTACGAGCTCGCGAAGCACCTGATCGGGCTGGGCCACCGTCGCGTGGGCGTCGTGTGCATGCGCCTCGCGCGTGACCGCAACGACGGCTTCGTGACCGCGGACCGCCAGCACGCCGCGCACTTCCACGTGCAGCGCAACCGCCTGTCCGGCCTGGCAGAGGCGTTCAGCGAGGCCGGCGTCGACTGGTCGCAGGTGCCCGTGGTCGAGCGCTTCGACCACAACATGGCCTCCGGTGCGTCCGGCGCGGCCCAGGTGCTCGACAAGGACCCGCAGATCACCGCGTTGATCTGCACCTCGGACGTCTTGGCGCTCGGCGCGATGACCGAGGCGGCCCGGCGTGGCCTGCGCGTGCCGCACGACCTCACGGTGACGGGCTTCGACGGCATCCGCGCCGGCGAGGAGGCCGGGCTCACGACGGTTCGTCAGCCGGTGCTGGAGAAGGGCCGGGCGGCGGGCAAGCTGCTGCTCGACGCGAGCGAGCGGTCGCGGCCGCGGTCGGTGAACCTCGCGACCGAGCTGATCATCGGCAAGACCTCGGCGGGGCCGCGCGGCGGTGCCGAGGAGCGTTGGTTCGGGCCGTGAGGCTCAGTATTCCAACCTGAACACCACTGGTGAGCTGGCCTTTCCGGCCAGCTTCGCCACCAGCAGGTAGTCGCCGGGCCCCAGCCGGGTGTGCGCACCGCACCCCGGCTGCGAGGTGGAGCCCGCCCACTTCGTGCCGTAGTTGAAGATCTCCTTGGGCTGCATGACCCGCACCTCGGTGCCCGCGGTCGCCAGGCAGTGGTTGCTGGACCACAGCAACGTCGCCCCGTCAGCGCTCAGCACGGTGAGCTCGCGATGCTGGCGCCCGATGTCCTTGATGCACGGCACCGGCCCGTTGTTGGCCACGTCCATCGACAGTTCCGGCTGGTCACCGACGGTGTAGAAGGGCTTGTTGGCCTTCGCCACGACCCCGATCACGTCGTCCGGGCAGGGCTGCGGCGGCCCGGGAGGCGGTGGCGGCGGAGCCGGCGGCGTGGTCTGCGTCGGCGGCGGGGTGGTCGAGGACGACGCGGACGCCTGCTCGGACATGCTGGGCGGCGGGTTCGACGACGACGCCGCGGCGGCGTTGGCAGGCTGGGGTTGCGGATCGTCCGAGCCGAACATCCCGACGATCCAGATCACGAGCAGCAGTGTGGCCAGGGCGGCCCCGATCGCGGCGATGCGGCGGCGCCAGTACACCGTGGACGGCAGCGGACCTGTGGGCTCGATCACGGCCCGAACGTAGCCCGACCAGGTGGAATCCAGCGGTAGGCGAGCATCGCTCGATCCGGTGAACGTGATATTGACCCTCTTCCCCTTGTGAACGCCTGCTAACTCCGGTTCCAATCGACGCAGGGGTCCGCCGGTAGGCCATGGAGGGTGTCATGACCGCGATCGACGAACTGCTCAAGCGGAACTACGAGCTCGGGAACGTGGTTCCCGGAGACCGTTCGTCCGCGAAGCCGTCCCTGCAGGTGGCGATTCTGACCTGCATGGACTCGCGCATCCGGGTGTTCGAGATCTTCGGGTTGAAGCAGGGTGAGGCGCACGTGCTGCGCAACGCGGGTGGAGTCGTCACCGACGACATGATCCGCTCGCTGGCGCTCAGCCAGCGCAAGCTCGGCACGCGCGAGGTGCTGCTGGTGCACCACACGAACTGCGGCCTCGAGATGGTGACCGAGGACGACTTCAAGGACGAACTGGAGGCCGACACCGGCCTGCGCCCGACCTGGGCGGTCGAGGCGTTCAAGGTGGTCGAGCAGAGCGTGCGCGGCTCCATGGCCCGCCTGCGCCGCAGCCCGTTCATCCCGCACACGGACAAGATCCGCGGGTTCGTCTACGACGTGCACACCGGCGAACTCCGCGAGGTCGACGCCGCCGAGACGCAAGCCGCCTGATTTTCCCGCACGCGGGGGCCTTTCGTGCACTCGAAGTGAACGAAAGCTCCCCGCGTGCATTTGCGAGAATGGCGGCGATGAATCACGAGTTGCTGCTGGGCTGGTGGGACACCGCCGCCCGCGACCTGCCGTGGCGCCGTCCCACCTGCACCGCCTGGGGTGTGCTGGTCAGCGAGATCATGCTGCAGCAGACGCCGGTCGCCCGCGTCGAACCGATCTGGCACGAGTGGCTGGCGAAGTGGCCGGTGCCGTCCGCGATGGCCGCCGCCTCCCAGGGCGAGGTGCTGCGGATGTGGGGCAAGCTCGGCTACCCCCGGCGCGCGTTAAGGCTGCACGAGGCCGCTACCGCCATCGCGCGCGATCACGGCGATGTGGTGCCGTCGGACATCGAAACGCTGGAGTCGTTGCCCGGCATCGGCAGCTACACGGCTCGTGCGGTGGCCACGTTCGCGTACGGGCAGAAGTGCGCTGTCGTCGACACGAACGTCCGGCGCGTGGTGGCTCGCGCGGTGCACGGCGCCGGTGATGCCGGGCCGCCGTCGACCAAGCGCGATCTGCGGGACGTCGAAGCGATCCTCCCGGAGGCCCAGGACGACGCCGCGGTGTTCTCGGCGGCGTTGATGGAGCTCGGGGCGTTGATCTGCACGGCCAAGAACCAGAAGTGCGCCGACTGTCCCCTGTACACCGAGTGCGCGTGGCAACTGGCCGGACGGCCTGCCTACGCGGGGCCGGCGAAGAAGGTGCAGCAGTTCGCCGGGACCGACCGGCAGGTGCGGGGCAAGCTGCTGGACGTGCTGCGCGGGGCACCAGGACCGGTGCCCAGGGCGCAGCTCGACCTGGTCTGGCACGACATCACGCAGCGGGAGAAGTGCCTGGTCTCGTTGCTCGACGACGGGTTGCTGGAGCAGACGCGGGACGGCCTGTTCGCCCTACCTGGAGAGCACTGATGCACGCGCTGGTGGCGTTCTTCGACGACGAGGCGGACGCCAAGGTCCGTGAGCTGCAACGGCGCGTTGGCGCGAAGCACGAGTACCCGCCGCACCTGACGTACGCCGTCGCGAGCACCATCGGCCCCAAGGTCCGCAAGGAACTGCGCGAGGACCTGGAGCGGCTGTGGATGCCGGACCTCTGGCTGCACACGCTCAGCACGTTCTCCACGGTCGACAACGTGCTGATGCTCGCCGCCGTGGTCGACGCCGAGCTGCTGGCCGTGCACTCGGCGATCCACGACGTGCTGGCGGGCCACGTGAAGAACCCGAGCGCGTACTACCTGCCCGGCAGCTGGGTGCCGCACTGCACACTCGCCCAGGGCATCGACGACGACGCCATGAAGGCGGCGTTCGCGAAGGTGTTCCCGGTCGAGCCGATCCGCGCGAAAGTCCGTGAGGTGTCGATCGTCGACACTCAGACCGGCGAGATCGACGCGCTCAAAAAGGCCTCCACCGCACCGCGGTAGACCCACGGCGCGCTGGCGTGCACCACGTGTCCGGCTTCCGGCACGTAGAGGTACTGGCCATCCGAACGCCGCGCCGCCTCCTTCATCTGCCCCGGCAACTGGCCGCCCTGACCTGCCTCGATGACCAGCGACGGGCACTTCACCCGGTCGATCTGGTCCCAGTACGCCCGCGTGCCCCACTCGGCCGCGATCTCGTAGAGGTCGTCCATCGCGGCGATCAGGTGCCAGCCGTCCTCACGTTCCTCGAAGTACTCGGCGAACAGCGGCGCGCCGAAGAACTCCGTCACATGTCCGAGCGACTGAAACGGCACCGGCCAGGCGTCGAAGAGCCATTTCCACTCGTCGATGGTCCTGCCCCTGTTGTCCGGGGCGAAGTCCTCGACCACAATCGCGCGCACCAGGTCCGGACGGGCCGCCGCGAGACACCACGCGTGCAGCCCGCCCATGGAGTGCCCGATCACGACAGCGGGCCCGAGGTCCAGGTCCTCGATGGCGGCAGCGGCGTCGGCGACGAAGTCCTCGGTGCGAAACGGTCCCCGTTGCGGGTTTCTGCCGTGCCCGCGCTGGTCGATCCCGACGACACGGCCGAAGGGTTTGAGCCACTGCGCGACCGGCCACCATGCGGTGGCCCTGCTCATCAGGCCGTGCAGGAGCAGCACGCCTTGCCCCGTTCCGCCGAACTCCACCACCGACACAGGGATGATTAAACGCATGAAGGCCCGTCCGTACCTGATCGCCCTGGTGTTGCTCGTGCTCGTCGCCGGCCTTCTCGTCGTGTTCCGCACGCCGAGTGGCGACCCCGCGCAGCAGCAGCGTCAGGAAACGTCCGCGGCGGCCGCCGTGGAGGCCGGTGCCGGCGCGGGCGACGCGTACTACCCGACGGACGGCAACAGCGGTTACGACGTCACGCTCTACGACCTGACGATCACGTACGACCCGCAGTCGAAGCAGCTGCAGGGCGTCGCGACGATCAACGCGACCGCCACCGCGGACCTGTCGAGGTTCAACCTCGACCTGGAGGGCCTGAAGGTCAGCGACGTGAAGGTCGGCGGTCAGCCCGCGAAGTTCGCGCAGGAAGGCGACCACGAGCTGGTGATCACGCCCTCCGCACCGCTCGCCAAGTCCAAGCCGTTCACCGCGGTCGTCACCTACGGCGGTGAGCCCAAGGCCGTCGCCGACGCCTCCCTGGGCCGCAGCGGCTGGCAGATCTCGTCTACCGGCGGGGCTTTCGCCGCAGGTCAGCCGCACTCCGCGACGTCCTGGTTCCCGGCCAACGACACCCCGCGCGACAAGGCGGCCCTGAAGCTCGCGGCCCGCGTCCCGGACGGCTGGACTGCGGTCTCGAACGGCCTCGAGGGCCCGGTGACGCGCGACGGCGGCTGGACGACGTTCAACTGGTCGGAGGAGACGCCGCTCGCGACCTACCTGGTCACCGTGGCCATCGACAAGTTCGAGATCGTCCGCTCGAAGCTGCCGAACGGCACCCCGGTGCTCGACGCGTACGCCCCCGGCACGTCTGGGCAGAAGAAGCCGCTGCAGGCGGAGATGCCGGAGATCATCGCCTACCTGGAGACGAAGTTCGGCCCGTACCCGCAGCGCGCCGCCGGCAGCATCTGGGTGGCCGACCAGATCGGGTTCTCGCTGGAGACCCAGACCCGGCCGATCTACGCGTCGTGGGCCGACCTGGAGACGGTCGTGCACGAGAACGCCCACCAGTGGTTCGGCGACTCGGTGACGATCTCGAACTGGGCGGACATCTGCCTGAACGAGTGCCTGGCGTCCTACTCCCAGTGGATGTGGCTGGAGAAGGAGGGCACGAACCTCGACGAGCGCTACCGCAACCGCGTGGAGGAGCTGCGCAAGAGGTCGTCGTTCTGGGCGCCGAAGCTCTACGACATGGGCAAGGGCAACGAGTTCCGAGGCGTCTACGACAAGGGCCTCATGGGGATGCACGCGCTGCGCAAGCAGGTCGGCGACGACGTGTTCTTCAAGACCCTGCAGACGTGGACGGCCGAGCACCGTGACGGCAACGCGTCCTGGCCGGAGTTCGAGAACCTCTTCAAGAAGGTCTCCGGGCAGCAGCTGGACGGTTTCTTCCAGGCCTGGTTCCGCAACTCGGGCATTCCGGAAGATCAGTACCTGCTGCCTGTCGGAGTGCGGCGCTAGTGTGGGTGTCATGGCAGTCGTGAAGATCAACGCGATCAAGGTCCCCGAGGGCAACGGCCCCGAGCTGGAGAAGCGCTTCGCCGCCCGCCTCGGCGCGGTCGACGACCAGCCCGGCTTCCTCGGCTTCGAGCTCCTGCGGCCGGTCGCGGGCGAGGACCGCTACTTCGTCGTGACGCACTGGGAGACCCACGAGGACTTCGTCGCCTGGCGCGACGGGCAGGCCGGTGCGGCGGCGCACTCGGGTGAGCGCGCGAAGCCCGTGTCGACCGGCGCCGAGCTGCTGGAGTTCGAGGTCGTGCTGGGGAGCAAGCCCAAGCAGTGATCGAGCAGTCCTACGACCAGGCGGCTGAGCTGATCGCCGGCGCGGACGCGGTGCTCGTCTGCGCCGGCGCCGGCATGGGGGTCGACTCGGGTCTGCCGGACTTCCGCGGCACCGAGGGCTTCTGGCGGGCCTATCCGCCGTACGAGCGGCTCGGGCTGAAGTTCGAGGAGATCGCCGATCCCGTCCACTTCGCCGACGATCCCGAGCTGGCCTGGGGTTTCTACGGCCACCGGCTGGCGCTCTACCGCGCGACCGTGCCGCACGAGGGTTTCGCGATCCTGCGATCGTGGGGCGCCCGCGCGTTCACGTCCAATGTGGACGGTCAGTTCCAGCGGGCGGGTTTCGCGGACGTCGCCGAGGTCCACGGTTCGATCCACCACGCCCAGTGCGTGGAACCGTGCACCGACGAGATCTGGGAGTGCGAGTTCGACGTCACGGTGGATCCGGAGACGATGCGCGCCGTCGGCCCGTTGCCGTCGTGCCGGTTCTGCGGTGGCCTGGCGCGGCCCAACATCCTGATGTTCGGCGACTGGGGCTGGGTGCCGCACCGCAGCCAGGCGCAGCTCGACGCGCTGACCGAGTGGCGACGTTCGCACCGGAAGGTGGTCGTGATCGAGATCGGCGCCGGGACCGCGGTGCCGACCGTGCGGCGTCAGGCCGAGCTGGCGAGCGCGGCGTCCGGTTCGTTGATCCGGATCAACACCCGCGAGCCCGCCGTCCGCCACGGCCGGGGCGTCTCGTTGCCGGTGGGCGCCTTGGAGGCTCTCACAGCCTTGGCACGACGAACTGCGTGACGACGGCCCGGTGATCGCTGCCGGGCACGTCGAACACGTCCAGCTCGTCGACCGGGCAGCGGGTGTCCACCAGCACGTGGTCGATGGTGACCGGCGGCGGCCAGAACCCGCTGTTGCTGGGCCACGTGTGGATCAGCCCCTTGCCGACCTGGTCGGCGGCGTCCACGTAGCCCTTGTTCAGCAACCGCGTGATGCCGACGTGGTCGAGCGTCGCGTTGAAGTCGCCGGCGAGCACCCTGAGCGCGCCGGTCGAGTCGGGAGCGGGCAGTCCGGCCAGTTCCCGTTGCCACGCCTCCGGCCCCTCGGTGACGACCGGCGGCAACGGGTGCACCGAGACGACCTCGATGTCCTTGCCTGGCAGGTCCACGAGCGCGCCGGCCTGCTGCAACGTGCCCGGCGGGGTCAGATTCCGCTGTGAGAGCGGGTACTTCGAGGCGATGCCGCTGCCGGACCCGCCCGGCTCGTCCAGGAAGACCCGGTTCGGCAGCACCTGGTTGAGCCCCGCCCGTTCGAGATCGCGCACCATGTCCGGGGTCAGCTCCTGCATGGCCAGGATGTCGACCTTGCGCGCCTTGACCTCGCGCACGATGGCGCCGGCGTCCGCGATGCCCGTGAGCAGGTTCGCGGTCATCAGCCTGACCTGCTGCCCCACGCCGTTCGGCCGTGCGTCCGGAAACGCCCGCGGCACGACGTTCGCCACGAGCACGATCCCCACCAGCGTCATCGTCAGCCCGACGATCCACCTCTTGCGAAACAGCGCGAACAGCCCGATGAGCAGCCCCGCGACGGTGATGTACGGGGTCAACGAGGTCGTGGCGATCATGTACCGCGTGCCGTCGATGCCGAGCAGCCTGATCATGGCCGCCGCGACGAACCCCATCGCACACACGACCAGCCAAAACGTGGCGAAACCGCTCTTCTGAGGCTTCACCTCGGTGGTGACCACGTCGTGCATTGTGCCCGAGTGCGCGTCGGTCTCCGGTGTGGTGCTCACATCTGAAGGACGGCCGGGAGCGCACTCCCGTTGCGCGCGGAGGACTCGATGCTCCTCTACGCATCCGGCGACGTCAGCAAGGGACGCCGCCAACGACGCCCCCACCGACCTCGCTCCGCACTTCGTCCGCGAGATCCGCGCTGACTCAGACAGTGGCTGCCGGATGCCTCGGCCGCACACCGGGCATGCGGTCCAGCAGCCCGCAGATCGTGTCGACCACGCCCATCAGGTCATCGGGACGTACCTGGTCGTGCACGACCAGGTAGACGAAGCCCGCCTCGAAGGTCAGCGACATCCCGCCGGCCCAGCCGGGCAGGCCCTGCTCCCTGTCGATGAGCCAGTGCAGCGCGTCGAAGCCGAGCTCCCGGGCGGCCGCCGCGGGATCGCAGCCGTAGGCGGAGAACTCCTGGTCCATGGGGGGTGCCAGCGGCACGGGCAGCCACTGGACACCGTCCTGCTTCGCGGACTCCGGCGGGTTGCCGACGATCTGCTTCCGCTCGGACTCGAGCTGGCCGGGCGACAACGGCTGGCCGTTGTTGACGTTGTACTTGTTCGGCCGGATGACCTTCAACGGAGCCAGCGCCGCGGTGGCGATCTCGATGCGGTGCTCGTGCAGCCAACGCACGCCGAAACCACGTGCGTCGTAGCGGATCGACGCCTCGGTCACCCTGACGTGCCACGGACCGCGCTGGAAGTCGAGCGACAGGTCGAACTGCCGCTTCGAGCGGAACGCGATCGAGAACTCGTTCCGGAAGGGCTTGCAGAGCTCGGCAGTCCACATGGCCGCTTCGTCGGGGCCGAGCACCTTGCCACCCAGGCTCTGCGCCAACGGCGTCAGCGCGGCGATCTGCGCGTCCCGCCGCTTCCCGTGGCTGCGGAACTGGAGCCACCGCCGCGCGACCAGGAACAGGATCGCCGCAGCGGTCCAGGCCAGGAAGTACGGCGTGAGCACGACGTCGTGCCAGATCTTCACCAGAAGGTCCATGATCAGATGTCCAGAAACCCTTCGATGCGCTGCTTCGATTGATCAGTTCCGGTCCCGCCGGACTCGCCTGCCTTCTGCTGGATCGACGTGTTGCGAAGACCCTTCTCGTGGTACGGGTTGATCTGGGCCAACGCCTCGTTGCCGATCGCGTCGACCATCGACTTCCCGAAGCCGTTCTTCATCCGCTCGCCGACCGCGCCCTCGTGGCTGTTCAGCCTGGTGACCGGATTGCTCCTGAACGTCTGCCACTTCGTCTTGCCGGCGAGCGCGTCCGTGGCCTGCTGGCTGGCGACCTTCTTGTCCGCCATGGCCTTCTTGAAGTTGGTGCCCAGGTTCTTGGCCTTGGCCGCCAGGTTCCGCAGGAAGTCCATGATCTTGGTGAGCAGCTGCCGCAGCTTGGCGACGATGCGGGACACCCGGCTCGCGGTGGAGGCCACCCGGACGCCGGTCGCGGCACCCGCGGCGGCGGTCGACGCGCCACAGCTCGGCACGGCGGCGGCCAGCGCGGGGATCCAGATCATGATCAGCCAGGTGATCAGCTCGGAGAGGATCGCCTTGATGACGTCCTCGATGATCTGCATGACCATCGACGACATCATCAGCAGCTCGGCCAGTTCGCCCGCCTGCCCCGCGACGCCGTCGATGCCGCTGGCGAACTCGCCCAGCTTCGTGGCGGCGGCCTCCGAGGCGCTGCCGCCCCAGTTCGTGACGGTGCTCTGCAGGTCGTCGGTGAACCTCGTGCTCAGGTCGGAGATGCCCTGGGCGATCGCGCCGAAGTTCTCGCCCGCCTGCTGCAACGCCGGACCGTCGCCGCTGACGAAGTGAATCGCGTCTTCCAACGGCTGCACGACGCTGATCAGGAAGTTCAGCCCCTGCCCGACCAGCCAGCCGATCGGGTCCATCACCATGCCCTGGCCGAACTCGACGACCGACGTCACGAGCGCGCTGCCCTCGGCGCTCAGCCCGGCGACGCCACCGGTCTCGCCGGTCTTGCCGGCGGCCTCCTTCGCCTTGACGAAGTTGCCCCAGAGCGGAGCGTTCTCCTCCGCCTTCTGCCCCAGGGTCTTCTCGCCGACGGTGATCTTGACTTCGTTCTCGCCGCCCTCGTCGACGAAGAAGTCCTCTTCTGCCATGCCGGCCTTACCCCCTGTCGACCTGGATGCCGTCGAGGATCTTCTGCAGAGCCTCTTCCTGGTCCGCGTAGCCCTGTGCGGTGTCGCGGAACTTCCCCGCGCCGGAGTCCAGCCCTTCCGTCATCGCGGTGAGCGTCTCCTTGAGATCGCCGAGCATCTCCGTGTACTGCTGCTTCACGAAGATCCCGACGACGCCCCACGACTTGTCGCCGACGTCCGACTTGTCCACGAGACCCGTGACGCCGCCGGCGAACCCGCGGTGCTCCTGGAGCTTGTCCGCGTACGCCCGCAGCTCGTCCGGGCTGACGCTGTACCCGCTCACCGGCCGTCCTCGTCGTCGTAGAGGTTCAGGAACTTGCCGTCCTGTTTGGGCGGAGCGGCGGGCGGTCGCGGCGACCTGTCGTCCCATGCGTTGCCGCGCATGATGTTCTGGTCGGAGAAGTCGTCGTGCGGCTCGGGCGCGGGCCTGCGCGGCGGGGCGGGCTGCCGGACCGGCCCCTGGGACGCCTGCGGCGCGGGCGGCATCGGAGGACGCGGCGGCGCCGGAGCGGCGTGCGGTTGTGGTGCCGGCTCCTCCGCCGTGATGGTGCGAAGCTCCTCTTTGGACATTCCGAAGAGTTGCGCCTGGGTTTCGAGGACCTGGTCCGAGAGCTTCATGTCGTCGCCGACCGCGCCCTCGACGATGCCTGCCTGACGGCGGGCGGCTTCGGCGACCGCTTGCTGCAGCGTCGACATCAGTTCGGCGGCGAGGGCGTGCGGCGGCCGGCGCATGGCGAGATCGGTCAGCCTGATGGCCTTGATGCTGCCGGACGGGCCCGCCACGACGGTCACCGCTCTGTCCGCCGAGGTGGCCACGGCTTCCAACTCGGTCAGCTGTTGCTGCATCTCGCCGATGTTGGCGAACTGCTGGTCAACGCGCTGCATCCGGGACTGGAACTGCTCGAATTGAGCTACCAGTTGTTCGAACGCGGCCGACGGCACAAGGACCTCCTCCTGGGACACCTGCTCGCGCAAGATCACGTGAGCGGGCGCAATAGTGCCAGGAGCGGTTTGGGGGTCGCGGCGAAACGGACGAATCGGTGTGGACGAGTGACCCAGGCAACGTGCCGGGAGCCTCGACGAGCGACCCTGAAGACGAGACCGGCCCCCAGGCGGGTGCCTGGGGGCCGGTCTCACAACGCGACTAGATCACGATCACTCAGTCTCGGTCGCCGGAGCGTCCTGCGGCTCGGCGGCCGCCGCGGGCGCTGCGAGGTCGACCGGCGGGGCGTCCGGCACGCGGTTCGGCTTGGCCTCGCCGCGGAACACGAACTTCGCCTTGTCGTGCTGGTCCGACTCGCCGTCCCAGCCCTCGACGTCGGTGATGATGATCTGGCCCGGCTGGATCTCGCCGAACAGGATCTTCTCCGACAGGGTGTCCTCGATCTCGCGCTGGATCGTCCGGCGCAGCGGGCGGGCGCCCAGCACCGGGTCGAAGCCGCGCTTCGCGAGCAGGGACTTGGCACGATCCGTGAGCTCGATCGCCATGTCCTTGTTCTTCAGCTGCGTCTCGACGCGGGCGATCATCAGGTCCACCATCTTGATGATCTCGTCCTGAGTCAGCTGGTGGAAGACGATGATGTCGTCGATGCGGTTGAGGAACTCGGGGCGGAAGTGCTTCTTCAGCTCGTCGTTGACCTTGTTCTTCATCCGCTCGTAGTTGGACGCGGTGTCCTGACCCGAGGTGAAGCCGAGGCCGACGGCCTTGCTGATGTCGGACGTGCCCAGGTTCGACGTGAAGATGATGACGGTGTTCTTGAAGTCCACCGTCCGGCCCTGACCGTCGGTCAGGCGGCCGTCCTCCAGCACCTGGAGCAGCGTGTTGTAGACCTCCTGGTGGGCCTTCTCGATCTCGTCGAACAGCACGACGGAGAACGGCTTGCGGCGCACCTTCTCGGTGAGCTGGCCGCCCTCTTCGTAACCGACGTAACCGGGAGGGGCACCGAAGAGCCGCGACGCGGTGTAGCGGTCGTGGAACTCGCCCATGTCGATCTGGATGAGCGCGTCGTCCTCGCCGAACAGGAAGTTCGCCAGCGCCTTCGAGAGCTCGGTCTTACCGACACCGGACGGGCCGGCGAAGATGAACGAGCCGGAGGGGCGCTTCGGGTCCTTCAGGCCGGCGCGGGTGCGGCGGATCGCCTGCGACACGGCCTTGACCGCGTCGACCTGGCCGATGATCCGCTTGTGCAGCTCGTCCTCCATGCGGAGCAGACGCGTGGTCTCCTCCTCGGTGAGCTTGAACACCGGGATGCCGGTCCAGTTGGCGAGGACCTCGGCGATCTGCTCGTCGTCGACCTCGGCGACGACGTCCAGGTCACCGTCCTTCCACTGCTTCTCCCGCTCGGCCTTCTGGCCCAGGAGCTGCTTCTCCGCGTCCCGCAGCTTGGCGGCGCGCTCGAAGTCCTGCGCGTCGATCGCGGACTCCTTGTCGCGACGCACGTCCGCGATCTTCTCGTCGAACTCGCGCAGGTCTGGCGGCGCGGTCATCCGGCGGATGCGCATGCGCGCGCCCGCCTCGTCGATGAGGTCGATCGCCTTGTCCGGCAGGAACCGGTCGTTGATGTACCGGTCGGCCAGCGTGGCGGCGGCGACCAGCGCGGAGTCGGTGATCGAGACGCGGTGGTGCGCCTCGTACCGGTCGCGCAGGCCCTTGAGGATCTCGATGGTGTGCTCGAGCGACGGCTCGCCCACCTGGATCGGCTGGAAGCGGCGCTCCAGCGCGGGGTCCTTCTCGACGTGCTTGCGGTACTCGTCGAGCGTGGTGGCACCGATCGTCTGCAGCTCACCGCGAGCCAGCATCGGCTTCAAGATGCTCGCCGCGTCGATCGCGCCCTCGGCGGCACCCGCACCGACGAGCGTGTGGATCTCGTCGATGAACAGGATGATGTCGCCGCGTGTGCGAATCTCCTTGAGGACCTTCTTCAGGCGCTCTTCGAAGTCACCGCGGTAGCGCGAGCCCGCGACCAGCGAGCCGAGGTCGAGCGTGTAGAGCTGCTTGTCCTTGAGCGTCTCGGGCACCTCGCCCTTGACGACCATCTGCGCCAGTCCCTCGACGACGGCGGTCTTGCCGACGCCGGGCTCGCCGATGAGGACCGGGTTGTTCTTGGTGCGGCGGGACAGCACCTGCATGACCCGCTCGATCTCCTTGGTGCGCCCGATCACCGGGTCGAGCTTCCCTTCACGGGCCGAAGCCGTGAGGTTGCGCCCGAACTGGTCGAGCACCAGGGACGACGACGGCGTGCCCTCGCCACGACCCGGCGACTCCGACGAACCCTTCTCCGTCGAGTAGCCGGACAGCAGCTGCAGCACCTGCTGCCGCACCCTGTTCAGGTCGGCACCCAGCTTCACGAGGACCTGCGCAGCAACGCCTTCGCCCTCGCGAATCAACCCGAGCAGGATGTGCTCGGTGCCGATGTAGTTGTGGCCGAGCTGCAGCGCTTCGCGCAGAGACAGCTCAAGCACCTTCTTGGCGCGCGGGGTGAAGGGGATGTGTCCACTCGGAGCCTGTTGGCCCTGGCCGATGATCTCTTCGACCTGCTGGCGGACGCCCTCCAGCGCGATCCCCAACGACTCGAGCGCCTTGGCGGCGACACCTTCACCCTCGTGGATCAGACCCAGGAGGATGTGCTCGGTGCCGATGTAGTTGTGGTTGAGCATCCGTGCCTCTTCTTGGGCAAGGACAACCACCCGCCTCGCGCGGTCGGTGAACCTTTCGAACATTCGCACTCCCTGACTGCTGCGTCGGCGGTCCTCGGCTCCACCGATCTACCCTGGTGAGCGCGGCACCGTGGCTCCACTGTAGTGGGCGGTCCCGAGGCCTGTGGTTCCCATCAGCGGCAAGCCGCCTCCGGCAAACTCTGACGCCCCTATCAACGCAGGTCGGGAGCAACGGATTCCACAGATCGGGCGATGTCCGCTGAGCGCGAACAACCGACCACTGGGCGATACTCCTGTGACCGGCGCCACCACAACAGGCGAAAGAAGAGCGATCTTCGGTAAGGTTAGGCAAGCCTCATACCTGAGATAAGGACTTGCGCCGTTGACCGTACCTGCGAGGGTCTCACAGCAGAACCCGCGTGCGCTCACGCCACTGGCCGAATCCATCGCCCGCCTGAACGCCGCTGGCACCGAGATCCGCTTCGGCATGCCGACCGCCGACTGGGAGATCTGTTCCGACCTGCTGGCCGAGCCCGCGAGGTTCGACCTGTGGCGCAAGGACCTCGCCACCTGGCTGGCAGAGCAGTACGGCGAGTCCGACGACCGCGCCACCGCCGGCTACATCATGGGCTGGTACCTGCACATCCCAGGCCAACTGGCGGGCCTCCTGTTCCACACGGCCCGCCGAGTCCCCACCCTCAAACCCTCAGACCTGGCCTTCCGCCTGAACCCGGACGGCCGCCCGCACCCGGACGGCACCGCCGTCCTGTGCGACGAATTCGCCTGCCTCCCAGACGACCCGGCCTCAAACCACCCAGCCGCCACAGTCGTCCCCACCGAGGCCGCCCTGGCCGCACTCCTCCGCGCCCGCTACGCCGCCCACGCCGCCCAGTTCGTGGCCTCCTTCGGCCAAGTAGTCCGCTTCGGCCGCCGCCAACTCTGGGCGGCCGCAACCGACATGCTGGAATACGGCGCCTGGGCCGCAGGCCGGGTGTGCGGCGACGAGAACGCCGGCGTAACCGACGCCGCCCTGATCCTCCCCGAGAAACTCACCCCCTTCGTCTCCGCCTCAACCCTCCACATGACCGACGAGGGCTGGAAGCGCAAACGCAACAGCTGCTGCTTCCACTACGTGCTGCCAGACGCAGAGCCCTGCACGGCCTGCCCCCGCACCTGCTCCTGACTCAAGCCAATGGCGAAGCCGAGGCGACGCGACGCCGGAGGCGAGCTGCTCTTCGCCCCCTAAACCACCCGATGCCGAGACCCAACCGGCACCACCAACGGCGTCCCAGCAACCGGATCCTCGACAACCCGAGCATCCAACCCGAAAACATCCAGCAACATCTGCTCGGTAAGCACCTCGGCAGGCGCCCCCTGGCCCACAATCCGCCCATCCCGCATAGCCACGATCACATCGGCATACCGAGCAGCCAAGTTCAGGTCGTGCAGCACCATGATGATCGTCCGCCCCATGGACACATGCAGCTCCTGCACCAGATCCAGCACATCAATCTGGTGAGCAAGGTCCAAATAGGTAGTCGGCTCGTCCAGCAACAACAGATCCGTCCCCTGGGCAAGAGCCATCGAGATCCAGGCCCGCTGCCGCTGCCCTCCAGACAACTCGTCCACGGTCCGCTCGGCCAGGTCCGAGATCCCGGTCATCTCCAACGCAGCCTCAACAGCCGCCGCATCCTCAGCAGACCACTGCCGATACCAGGCCTGATGCGGATGCCGACCACGCGCGACCAGGTCGGCGACAGTCAGCCCCTCAGGAGCCGACGGCGCCTGAGGCAGCAACCCCAGCACCCGAGCGACATCCCGAGTGGCCATGCGATCAATGGCCTTGCCGTCCAGCAACACCGCACCGGACCGAGCCGGCAACAACCGCCCCAACGCCTTCAACAGCGTCGATTTCCCACACCCGTTGGGCCCGATCACCGCCGTAACGGTCCCACCAAGAACCGACAGGTCCAGGGTGTCGACGACCAGCCGCTCCCCGTATCCCACGCACAACGACGAAGCCTCAAGACGCACACTCATATCCGCGCCTCCCGGCGGCTTCGAACCAGCAGGAACATCAGATAGGGCGCCCCGAGCACAGCCGTGACCACACCCACCGGCAGCTCAACCCGATAAACCGTCCGCGCCACCAGGTCCGACAGCATGACCAGCGCCCCACCGATCACCGCGGACCCGAACAACGGCGGTTGAGCGGTACCGGCCAGCCGCAACGCGATCTGCGGAGTCGCCAACGCGACGAACGCGATAGGCCCAGCAGCAGCGGTAGCCACAGAAGCCAGCACGATCGCCAGAACGATGAGACCCGACCGCGCCCGGTTCACCCGCACACCAAGTCCGCGCGAGGTCTGGTCGTCGAACTGCAACGCACCCAGAACGTGCCCACCAACAAGAGCTACCGGCACCAGCACGACCAACGCCAGAGCGACCGGCACGACGTGCTCCCAGCCGCGGCCGTTCAGCGACCCGGTGATCCACACCATCGCGCGCCCGGCGTCCTGCACGTCGCCGACAGTCAGCAGGTACTGCGTGAAGTTGCCGGCCACCGCGGTGATCCCGATGCCGACCAGCACCATCCGGAAGCCCTCGATGCCCTGCCGCCACGCCAGCGCGTACACCAGGAGTCCAGCGACCAGCCCACCCGCGAGACCCGCCAACGGCAGCCCGTAAGCAGCCACGCTGCCGGTCACCACCCCCAGCGACCCGGAGAACGTGATCACCGAGACCGCTCCCGCACCGGCTCCCCAGGTCACCCCGAGGATGTCCGGCGACGCCAGCGGGTTGCGCACGATCGCCTGGAAGATCGCCCCGGACAGCCCCAGAGCGCCACCGACGAGCAGGCCGGTCAACGCGCGCGGCATCCGCAGTTCCATCACCACGAACTGGTCGCGCCGGCTACCTCCGCCGAACAGCACGTCCACGACCTGCGCCGCCGTCAGCGGGAAGTCGCCGATCATGATGTCGACGACGAACACCGCCGCCAGCAGTACCAGCGCCACCGCGACGACCAGCAACGGCCGGCGGCGCAGCCGGAACGAGCTCACACCGACCCTCAGCGCGGTCAAATCTTCACCAGCTTCTTGCGGCGCACCAGGTAGATGAAGAACGGCGCACCCAGCAGCGCCAGCATCACGCCGACCTCCACCTCGGACGGACGGGCCACCACGCGACCGGCGATGTCGGCCAGCAGCAGCAGGATCGCGCCGACCAGTGCGGAGAACGGCAGCAGCCAGCGGTAGTCCGGCCCGGTGAACGCGCGCGCCACGTGCGGCACCACGAGGCCGATGAACCCGATGGGCCCGCACGCCGCGACAGCCCCGCCCACCAGCAGCGTGATGGCGAAGATGCCCAACGACCGGGTCATCCCGACCCGCACGCCCAGCGACTTGGCCACGTCCTCGCCCAGCGACAGCGCGTTGAGCCCCGGCGCGTTGAACGCCGCGATGACCAGGCCGACGACGAGGAACGGCAGCACCTGCGTCAGCACCGACATGTCCCGGCCCGCGATGGCGCCGACCTGCCAGAACCGGAACGCGTCGAGCGACTGCTGGTCGAGCAGCACGATCGCCGACACCAGGCCGTGCATCAGCGCGGAGACCGCGGCCCCGGCCAGCGCCAGCGTCACCGGCGAAGGCCCGCCCCGCCCCGCCGACCCGAGCAGGAACACCACGAGGCTCGCGATCATCGCGCCGGCGAAGGCGAACCAGATGTAGCCGACCAGCGAGTCGATGCCGAGCAGGAAGATCGACAGGACCACGGCCAGCGCGGCGCCGTGCGTGACGCCGAGGATGCCGGGATCGGCCAGCGGGTTGCGCGTGTGGCCCTGCATCAGGGCGCCACCGACTCCGAGCGCGATGCCCACGGCGATGCCGATCAACGTCCGCGGGATCCGCAGCTCGCGGATCACCACGTCGTCCTCGACGCCGGTCGGCGTGAACAGGCCGTGCCAGACCCCGGACAGCGGGATCTCCTTCGAGCCGATCGCGATGCTCGCCAGGGACACGGCGACCAGCACGACCAGCAGGAAGAGCAGGCCGAACCACGGCTTACGGCCCAATGCCCACCCTCCGAATGCCCGACATATGATCCGCGAAAGACAGGTAAGCCTAACCGAATCTCCGGAGTCATCGATGCGAAGAACAGCTCTGATCAGTGTGGCGCTGCTCGCGCTCACCGCTTGTGGTCAGGCCGCCACGACGAACACGAGCGCACCCGCCGAACAGGGCTGGACGCCCGTGACGATCGAGCACGCGATGGGCAGGACCGAGATCAAGGACCGGCCGAAGAAGGTCGCCGCGCTCGACAGCAGTTACGTGGACGCCACGCTCGCCCTGGAGACCGAGGTCGTCGCGTACACCCGCTACCGCACCGACGGCCTGCCGGAGTACCTGGCCGACGACGCGGCCAAGTACGCGAAGAACGCCAAGGCGGTGGGCGACCTGGCGAACCCGAACCTGGAGGAGCTCGCCACCATCGGCCCGGACCTGATCGTGTCGGCGAAGGTCAGGCACGAGCAGATCTACGACAAGCTGAGCAAGATCGGCCCGACCGTGTTCAGCGTGACGACCGGACCGACCTGGAAGGACAACATCCGCCTGCTCGGCAGGGCGCTGGGCAAGGAGGAGCTGGCGAACAAGAAGATCGCCGACTACGAGGCGCGCGCGAAGAAGGTCGGCGACGCCATCCGCGCCAAGGCCGGCCACAACCCGTCCATCTCACTGGCGCGGTTCGTCGCGGGCGAGCCGACCGTCCGGCTCTACACGGAGAAGTCTTTCCCGGGCGGCGTGCTGTTCGCCGATGCCGGGCTCGCCCGGCCGCAGGGGCAGCCGACCTCGGAGAAGATCTCGGTCGACCTCAGCCAGGAGCAGATCTCGTCGCTCGACGCGGAGCGGATCTTCGTCTCCGCCTGGGCCGACCCCAAGGGCGAGACGCAGAAGATCAAGGAACAATATTCGGCAAACCCGTTGTGGGGGCAACTAAAAGGTCAGAAGCACGACGTCTCGGATGTCGTTTGGGTCTCTTCGGTCAGTCTTCAGGGCGCGCACGCGATGCTCGACGATCTCGCGAAGGGTTTCGGGGTCGATCCAGCGCGTAGTTGAACAGTCACCTAAATAACACGAAGGGGTTCCGGGATGATTCCCGGAACCCCTTCGTGTTTTACCGAATTTCAGCCCTGCTGGTGGTAGGCGTCGAGCACCTCGGCCGGGATGCGGCCGCGATCCGACACCTTCATGCCCTGCTTACGTGCCCACTCGCGAATGGCCTGGTTCTGCTCACGATCCGCCGATGCGGGGCGTGCCTTCACACCCGCCGGACGACCGGGCCCAACACGCTTGCGCCCACCCGCACGACGAGCACCACCGACGAAGTCGGCAAGAGCGTCCCGCAGTTTGCCCGCATTGCCCGAGGAAAGGTCGATCGTGTAGCTGACACCATCCAGTCCGAACTCGACGGTCTCCTCCGCAGTGGAACCGTCCAGATCGTCGACGAGGGTCACCGTGACCTTCTGCGCCATGCGTATCCTCCTGGACCCCGAATGCGCGGTCACCCGCGTCGCCAACTAAAGCCTTCTGCGAGGCAGGTTAGCGCACGGGTGCCGCATTGCACCTATCGACATCCGGAAAGTTACTCATTCAGGGCGAACGAGCGGGAACAAGATGGTCTCCCGGATACCCAGACCCGTGAGGGCCATCAGCAGCCGATCGATACCCATTCCGACGCCACCACTCGGTGGCATTCCGTACTCCAGTGATCGCAGAAAGTCTTCGTCGATCGGCATCGCCTCGACGTCACCGGCGGCGGCAAGGCGCGCCTGTGCTTCCAGGCGTTCCCGCTCGATGACCGGGTCCACCAGTTCGGAGTAACCGGTTCCGAGTTCGAATCCGCGAACGTAGAGATCCCACTTTTCGGCGACACCCGGCTTGCTGCGGTGCTGCCTGGTCAGCGGGGACGTCTCGACCGGGTAGTCGCGCACGAACGTCGGGGCGTACAGCGAGTCGCACACCAGGTGCTCCCACAGCTCCTCGACCAGCTTGCCGTGCCCGAACTTCGGGTTGACCTCGAGTTCGTGCCGGTCACAAAGCTTGCGCAGCACCTCGGCAGGCGTCTCGGGGGTGATTTCCTCACCAACCGCTTCGGACAACGACTCGTAGATGCTGAGCGTCGTCCATTCACCTGACAGGTCGTACTCGGTACCGTCGGCCAGCGTGACGATCTGCGAACCGGTCACGGCTTCCGCCGCTTCCTGGATCAGCTCACGGGTCAGTACCGCGTTCGAGTCGTACGTCGCGTACGCCTCGTAGTACTCCAGCATCGAAAACTCGGGCGAATGCGACGAGTCCACACCCTCGTTGCGGAAGTTGCGGTTGATCTCGAAGACCTTCTCGATGCCGCCGACCACGCAGCGCTTCAAGTACAGCTCCGGCGCGATGCGCAGGAACAGGTCGATGTCGAGCGCGTTCGAGTGCGTGATGAACGGACGCGCGCTGGCACCACCCTGCAGCGTCTGCAACATCGGCGTCTCGACTTCGAGGAATCCGCGCCGGTGGAACGAGTCGCGCAGTGAACGAACGACGTTCGCACGGGTCCGAACAGTGTCGCGGGCCGTAGGCCGCAGGATCAGGTCGACGTATCGCTGGCGAATGCGGGTTTCCTCGCCGAGTTCCTTGTGCGCGACCGGCAACGGACGCAGCGACTTCGACGTCAGCTGCCACCCGTCGGCCATCACGGAAAGCTCGCCACGACGCGAGCTGATGACCTCACCGTGCACGAAAACGTGGTCACCGAGGTCGACGTCGGTCTTCCACTCGGAAAGTGCTTCTTCACCGACACCGGCGAGGCTCAGCATCGCCTGGAGTTCGGTGCCGTCGCCTTCGCGCAACGTCGCGAAGCACAACTTTCCGGTGTTGCGCATGAACATCACCCGGCCGGTGATGCCGACGATCTGGCCGGTCTGCGTGTCGGGTTCGAGCTCGGGATGTGCGTCGCGAATCTCGCGCAACGTGTGCGTGCGCGCGACTTCGACGGGATAGGGCTCCTTGCCGGAAGCGAGCAGCCGCGCACGCTTTTCCCGGCGCACGCGCATCTGCTCTGGCAGGTCTTCTTCGCTGGTCACGAGGTTTTGCTTCGGCTGCTCACTCACGCCGAGAAGGGTACGGAAGGGCTTACCGGCACGGCGAACCGGATACCCCGCCCGATCCGCGACGCCCTAAGTTGGACGGATGGATCTACACGCGAGGCGAGCGGACTCGTTCGGCGCGCAGGCCGAGGCCTACGCCGAACACCGGCCTGACTATCCCGTGGCGGCGATCCGGTGGGCCCTGGAGCCCCTTGGCACCTCCGAGCGTCTGGACGTGCTCGACCTCGCCGCCGGCACCGGCAAGCTGACCGCGGTTCTCGTCGCGGAGGGCCACCGCGTGACAGCCGTGGAGCCCAACGAGCAGATGCTGTCCGAGCTGGTGCGCCGCGTTCACGACGTGCGCGCGCTGCCCGGTCACGCCGAGCACATCCCCGTTCCCGACCAGACCGTCGACGCCGTGTTCGTCGGCACCGCGTTCCACTGGTTCGACCAGGAGAAGGCGCTGCCGGAGATCGCCCGCGTGCTGCGGCCGGGCGGCGTGCTGGCGGCGATGTGGGTCGAGCCCGACCCGGACGCCGAGTGGATGACCGAGCTGGAACGGGTGTCGGCGAGCAGCGTCGAGTCCCAGCGGAACAGCCCGGTCGACATCATGGCGCACGCGTCGTTCGGACCGGTCGAGCGCAACGCGTTCCCTCACGCGCACCCCAGGGAATCGCCGGAAGCGGCCGTGGCCTGGATCAACACGCACTCGCGCATGCTCGTCATCGACGACGAGGAGCGGGCGGCCATCAACGACAAGATGCTCGCGTACCTGCGTGAGCGCCCGGAGACGTCGAACGGGCCGTTCGACGTCCCCATGCGTTCAGAGGTGTTGCGGATGGTGCGCGTCAGCGACTAACGCGTCGCCATGTTGCGCTCGAAGACGAGCCGCAACCCCAGCAGGGTCAGATCGGGCACGTGGTGCGCGATCGTCGACGACTCCGAGACGACCAGTGGAGCGAGCCCGCCCGTGGCGATCACCGTCACGGGGCCGGGGTCGGTCTGCTGGAGCTCCTCGGTGATCTTGCGAACCAGCCCGTCCACCTGGCCGACGAACCCGTAGACGATGCCGGACTGCAGGCACTCCACGGTGTTCTTGCCGATCACGTTGCGCGGCCTGACCAGCTCGACCTTGCGCAGCTGGGCGGCGCGGGAGGCCAGCGCGTCGACCGAGATCTCGATGCCGGGAGCCAGCGCCCCGCCGAGGAACTCGCCGCGCGACGAGATCACGTCGAGGTTCGTGGACGTGCCGAAGTCGACCACGATGCACGAGGTCGCGTAGAGGTGGTGCGCGGCCAATGTGTTGATCACGCGGTCCGAGCCCACCTCCTTCGGGTTGTCCACGAGCAGCGGCACGCCGGTCTTCACGCCGGGCTCGACCAGGATCTTCGGCACGGTGTCGTAGTAGCGGCCGAGCATCACCCGCAGCTCACGCAGCACCGCGGGCACGGTGGACAGCGCGGAGATGCCGGTGATCTTGTCGGCGTACTCGCCGAGCAGGCCGCGCATGGTCAGCGCGAGCTCGTCGGCGGTCATCCTGGCGTCGGTGCGCATCCGCCAGTCACGAACGAGCGGGGCGGTGTCACCCATCCCGTCGTACAGACCGAGCACGATGTTGGTGTTGCCGACGTCGATGGCGAGCAGCACGGTGCGATTCCTTAGTTCTCGGCCTGGATCAACGCGTCCAATGCGGTCGCCTCGACGGTCTCAGAAGACGGTGCCGGATTCTGGGCGCTCGTGGAGCCGTTCACCAGCCCGGAGCCTTCCGGGGCGTGCGCGGGGTCGGCACCGAGGTCGACGACCTTGTTGTCGGCGTCCACGAACACGACCCGCGGCCGGTAGGTGCGCGACTCGGCGTCGTCCATCTGCCCGTAGGCGATGAGAATGACGATGTCGCCGGGGTGCACGAGGTGCGCCGCCGCACCGTTGATGCCCAGCACACCGGTGCCGCGCTCGCCGGGGATGACGTAGGTCTCCAGCCGCGCGCCGTTGGTGACGTCGACGATGGCGACCTGCTCGCCCGCCAGCAGGTCGGCGGCCTCCATCAGGTCCTCGTCCACCGTCACCGAGCCGACGTAGTGCAGGTCGGCCTGCGTCACGGTGGCGCGGTGGATCTTGGACTTCAGCATCGTGCGGAACATGTCATTCCCCCTACTCGTCGCCTTCGCCGAGCAACACCGCGATGTTGTCGATCAGGCGGGTGGAACCGACGCGGGCCGCCACGAGCAACCGGGCGTCGCCGTTCTCCGGCGCGGGACCGAGGTCGACCCCGCGCAGCTCCAGGTAGTCCAGCTCGATCTCGGGCGTCTGCGCCAGCACGTCGTGCGCGGCCTTGAGCACCGCGTCCGCGCCCTGCGAGCTCACGTGGGCGCCGGCGGTGAGCGCGGCCGACAGCGTGACGGCCTGGTGCCGCTGCTCCTCGTTCAGGTAGGCGTTGCGCGACGACAGCGCCAGGCCGTCGTGCTCGCGCACGGTCGGCACGCCGACGACGTCGAGCGGGAAGTTCAGGTCGCGCGCCATCTTGTGGATCAGCTGGAGCTGTTGGTAGTCCTTCTGCCCGAACACCGCGTACGTGGGCTGCACGATGTTGAACAGCTTCGAGACGACCGTGAGCACGCCCGCGAAGTGGCCGGGCCGGACCACACCTTCGAGCTCGTCGCCCAGCGGACCGGGGTGGACGGTCACCTGCGCACCGGCCGGGTACATGTCCTCGACCGACGGCGCGAAGACGATGCCGACCCGCTCCTCCCGGCAGATGTCCACATCGGACTCGAACTGGCGCGGGTACTTGGCGAGGTCCTCGTTCGGCCCGAACTGCAACGGGTTCACGAAGATCGACACGACGACCACGGTGTTCTGCATGACCTGGGCCTCGCGGATCAGCTGCCGGTGGCCCGCGTGCAGGGCGCCCATCGTGGGCACCAGCGCGACGTTGCGACCGGCGTTGCGCAGCGCCCTGATCACCCTGTTCAGGCGGGCGGGGTCGCGGTGCACCGTGACGTCGTCCGGGCGGTAGTCGTCCTTGGTGAGTGGCTTGGTCACGTCAGTCCTCAAGAGTGGTGCGAACGTCGTTGGCCGCGTCGGGCTTGAGCAGCCCGGAGTGTTCGGCCCGCTCGGCGGTGCGGCGGGCGAGCACGCGGTAGCTGGGCAGGGTCTCGGGTGCCTGCTCGGCGAGCACGTCGAGGTGCTTGCGCAAGGTACCCGTGTCGCCGCGGGCGACCGGACCGGTGAGGGCACGGTCACCGTGGCGCAGCGCGTTGTCGAGCGCGGCGGACAGCAGTGGGCCGAGCAGTCGTTCGGCGTTGGCGATGTTGGCGTTGGTCAGCAGGTCGGCGGCGTCGCGGACCAGCGTGATCAGGTGGTTCGCTCCGTGCGCCAGTGCCGCGTGGTAGAGCGGGCGGACGGCCTCCGGGACCCGGATCGGCTCGGCGTCCATCTCCACGACCAGCGCCTCGCCGACGCTCCAGGCCACCTCGTCGCCGTCCGCGGCCGTGACGCCGACGCACGCGGCGCTCATCCGCTGCAGGTCCTCGGCGCGGCCGGTGAAGGTCATGACGGGGTGCAGCGCGAGCGTGAGGGCACCCAGCTGAGCCGCGGGTTCGAGGACTTTCACGCCCTGCGCGCCGCTGGTGTGCACGATGATCTGCCCCGCGCGCAACGAGTTCGTGGCGATCAGGCCCTTGACCAGGCCCGCGAGCTCGTCGTCCGGCACGGCCAGCAGCACGAGGTCCGCTCGCTGGGCGACCTCGGTGGGGTCCTCGATCGGAACGCCGGGCAGTAGTTCTTCCGCGCGGTCGCGGGAGGCCTGGGAGACGGCGGTCGTGCCGACCACCACGTGGCCCGTCCTGGCCAGCGCGGCGCCCAGCACCGAACCGACCCGGCCTGCCGAGATGACACCGACGGCGAGCCTGGCCGGACGTGGGGTCGCGTCCATGCGACTAACTCCTTCAGACGTTCCAGTCCCTAGTGCGGGTACCAGACGACGCCGCCGAGGGTAATCCCGCCGATCCTGACCTGAGGCCGGTCGGTGACGGGATTCACCGCCGAGCCGCGGCCCTGGCTGCGTGCAGGGTGTCGAGCAGCACGCCGTGGCGGTGCTCGGCGCTCTGGCCCGCCGTGCCCTGTTCGATCCGGTGCCGCAGGAAGGCCAGTTCGGTGACCGCGATCTGGTAGCTCCGCACGGCCTTGACCGACGCGTCACCGGACTTGCGTTTGACCGCTCTGAGCCAGTTCTTGCGACCGTTGAGGCTGGCCAGCAGGGCCACCTCGCTGTTGGCGATCCACCGGTTCTGCGCCATCGCGGCGAGCTGCCCTGCGACGATCCGCTGCTCCCGGCGCCGCTGCCAGACCACGATCGCGACGGCGCCGGGAGCAGCGGATC
>NZ_MUYM01000159.1 GCF_002150765.1 Lentzea kentuckyensis | reverse complement strand
AGGATCTTCGCGGCGAACGCGATCCCCCAGAACCAGGCGGTCACGACTACCAGCGGGGCGATGGGCAGCGTGAACCGCAGCCATTCCCAGAACAGCCGGTTGATCCGCCGGATCAGGGAGGGCTCGTGGGTCAGCGCCCGGTCGACCCGCACGACCTCGCGCTGGGGCAGTTCGAAGGCCGGATGCCCGAACCACGAGCTGCCCGGCCGGACGACCTGGTCGTCCGCGACGGTGCTGATCCCGATCAGGATGTCGGACGGCAGCCGCTGGCCGCCCGCGATGACCGCGTGGTTGCCCAGGAACGTCCGTTCGCTGAGGTGGACCTCGGCCAGTGTGACCGCGCCCTGCTGGATTCTGGGCCCGCCCAGGTAGATGCCGTCGGCGAAGAACGTGTCGGGTCCGATGTGGACCAGCTCGGGGACCACGTCGATGATCGTGCTGATCTCGCAGCCGCGACCCACCTTCATGCCGGCCCAGCGCAGCCAGGTCGGCCAGTACAGGCCACCCGACAGCCACTTGTTGGCGGAGTCGACCAGCCCCGTCTTCAGCCAGATCCGGATGTACGCGGGGCTCCAGCGGCTGATGACCTTCTCCGTCACCGGGCCCAGTGCCCGTGCCACGAAGGCCTGAAACGCGACGGTGATCATCAGGGTGAGACACGTCAGCGCCGCGACCACACCGAAGANNGTGGTCGCGGCGCCGGCCCAACCAGCTGGGCGGGCACGCCGTCCCACCTCTCACCGTCCGGAATGGATTGACCGGCCGGCAGTGACGACAGTGCGGCGAGCCAGGAGTCGCGTCCCATCCGGGAGCCGGGGCCGAGACTCCCTCGGGTGTCCACGGTGGCCCCGTCGCCGATCCGGACCGGGCCGACGACGAGTTGCCCGTGCTCGAACTGGACGAGCCCGAGGTGCGCGTCCTGACCGAGCGTGACGTCGTCGCCGATGTCCAGCAGATCCCAGCCGCCCTGGGTCAGGTTGACGCCACGGTGGATGTGCACGCGCTGGCCGATCCTGGCGCCGAGCGCGCGCAACGCCATGCACTGGAACTCCGTCCCGGCGATGCTCTTCCACGGGATGATGCGCACGACGTGCTGCACGATCCACATGCGCACGCGGAGATCACCCCACGCGGGAGCGCGTCCCGGCTGGTAGCGGCCGATCAGCATCGTCTTCACCCGCACGGCGATCCACACGGAGATCGGTGTCCAGACGAGACTCAGCGGCGCGAGGACGACCGGCACGATCAGCACGAGCGGCAGCAGGCCGATCAGGCCGGCCACCCACGGCAGGAACTTGAAGGTGACCAGGTAGGCCACCGGTGCGAGGAGAAGGAGTTCCAGTGCCAGCCACCACGACTGCTCGGCGGTCACCGCGGCCGCGTCGCGAGCGGAGGCCACCGTGGGCTCCGGCGCCGGCTCCTGCGGTGCCTGTGTCCCGGGGCTGACCCGCTGCGCCAGCCCGATGACCGTGCGCGCCTCGTAGACGTCCCGGACCGTGATGGCCTCGGTGATCGGGTTGGCCCTGAGCTTGGAGATGAGGATCGCGGCCTGCAACGAGGTGCCGCCGAGGTCGTCGAAGAAGTCGTCCTGCGCTGACACACCCCCGGTGGCCAGGTCGAACACCTCGCAGATCGCGACGGCGATCACCATCTCGACCGGATTCATCCTGCCGGTGTCACCGCGCGAATGGCGACGGCGCTCGGGCATGCTGAGCACGGGCAGGTCGGCACGTTTGAGCTTGCCGCCCGCGCTGCGCGGCAGGACGTCGATCAGACCGAACATCGACGGCACCATGTAGGACGGAAGTTCCGCCCGCNNACGTTCCACGTGCGGCGGGCGCATCCGGTCCGCCACGACGAGATGTGCCGCGATCGCCTGCGCCGGGCCTTCGCCCTGGACCCGGCAGGCCGCTTCCTGCACGCCCTCGCAGCGGGCCAGGGACGTCTCGATCGCCTCCAGCTCGATCCGGTAGCCGC
>NZ_MUYM01000158.1 GCF_002150765.1 Lentzea kentuckyensis | reverse complement strand
GAACGCTCCCCGTTCTTGTTTCTCGTTCTGCGGGATGGCCCCTTGTGGCGGGTCGCTAGCGTTGAACGCATGATCTCTCGGCGCGGTGTGCTGATCGCGGCAGGACTCACGGTGCTACCTTCCCGTGCTGTGGCTTCAGCGGCTCCTGCGATCGTCAAGCCGTTGCCCGCCAGCGACTTCATCGTGCACGGCACCAACGCGGAGACACGCTGGGAAGCCTTGCGCGGCACCGGATCGCTGACGCCGGTGCCGAAGTTCTTCGTGCGCAACCACACTTCGACGCCCGTTCTGGACGCTGCTTCGTGGCGGCTCCAGATCCACGGGTCCGGTGTATCCAGGTCGTTGTCGTTGTCGCTGAACGACTTGCGGGCGCTGCCCTCCTGTTCGGTCGAGGCGGTGATCGAGTGCGCCGGCAACGGGCGGAGCTTCTTCGCGTCGCAGCAGGGGCAGAGCGTGGCCGGTACACCGTGGACGCTCGGCGCCGTCGGCAACGCGCGATGGCGTGGGGTGCCGCTGTCGGTGTTGTTGCGACTGGCCGGGATTCGCCGGTCCGCGCTGGACGTGTTGCCCGCCGGGCTGGACGCCGAGTACGTCACCGGCGGGGTGAACCTCGGCCGGGTGCGGCGGCCGTTGCCCGTCGCCAAGGCGTTGGACGACGTGCTGGTCGCCTACGAGATGAACGGCGAGGCCCTGCCGGTGGACCACGGGTTTCCGGCTCGGCTGGTGGTGCCGGGATGGGTCGGGATCGCGAGCATCAAGTGGCTGGGGTCTCTGGAGGTGTCCGAGACGCCGCTGCACTCGCCGTGGGACACGCAGTACTACCGGCTGCTCGGGCCCTCCTACCCGGCCGACGGGACGGTCGTGACCACGCAGGTGGCCAAGAGCGCGTTCGAGCTCGGCTGGAACGCGACCGTTCCGGCGGGGCGCCGGCTGCTGACCGGGCGTTCGTGGGCCCCTGGTGGGGTGCGGCGGGTTTCGGTGTCCACCGACGGGCGCACGTGGCGGCGGGCCACGCCGGTGTCGCGCGGAGGCTGGACCCGGTGGCAGATCCCCTGGCAGGCGACGCCGGGATCGCACGTGTTGCGGGTGCGGGCCGATGACCAGCCGGACGAGACGCCGTACAACACGCAGGGCTACCTGTTCGGGGCCGTGGTCAAGCACCCGGTGACGGTTGTCTAGGCGCTGTCCCGCACGACGAGCTTCGAGGGGAAGAACGTCACCGGGCCACTGCCGTTGTGGTCGAGCACGGCTCTCGCGGCCGCCGCGGCGATCTCCTCGACCGGGTGCGTGGACGTGGTGAGCGCCGGACGGCTGAGGCACGCGAACGCGATGTCGTCGAAGCCGGCGACCGCCACGTCCGAGGGCACCTTGACGCCGAGCGCGTGCAGTCCGTCGAGGACGCCGAGGGCGGTGAGGTCGCTGAGGGCGAACACCGCGTCGGTGTCCGGCCAGCACGTCATGATCTCGACCGCCGCGGCGGCACCGCGGGCCGCGGTGAAGTCGCCGGGCACGACCCTGGTCTCGCCGCCGCAGTCCTGCATCACCCGTCGATAGGCCTCGACGGCGCGGTCGCCGCACGGCAGCCAGGACGGGCCGGTGACCATCGCGATCCGGCGCCGGCCGGTGTTCACCAGGTGACGCACGACCCCGTCGGTGCCGGTGCGGTTGTCCACGTCGAACGACGGCACGTCGCGCGTGCCCACCCCGATCGCGGCGACCCTGCCGCGCAGGGCCCGCGGCACGGTCTCCAGGGCCGGTCGCGTCGGGTTGACCACCACCAGCCCGCCGAGCCCGCGGCCGCCCGCCAGCTCGGCGAGGGTGTGCGGGGCGCTCAGCGGAACCCAGTGCAGGGAGACGCCGACTTCGCGCTCGGCGGCGATGTGCGCTGCCGTGGTCAGGACGCGGCCCACGTAGGGATCGTCGAGCACGGCGGCGGTGTGGCCGATGACGGCGATGGCGAGGCGGGTGCCGCTGCGGGAGGCCAGGGCGCGGGCGGCGGCGTCCGGCACGTACCCCAGTTCGGCCACGGCCGTGGCGACCCGGTCACGCGCCCGTGCCGATGCCGGGCCCTGGCCGGTGACCACCCGGGAGGCGGTTGCCCGTGACACGCCAGCGGCCCGTGCCACGTCGTCCAGCGTCGCGCTGCGTTGTCCCCTCATCTCCTCAGTATTGCTGTGGAAGCGCTTCCATGTATGGGGTATGTACTTTGTGTATCGAGAAAGGAGGACCGGAATGACGGTCACGGTGTCGCGCAGGGAAGTCCGGGCCGCCGCGGCGGGGGTCGCGGTGACGTTCGGGCTCAACGGTGTCGCCGTGGCGACCTGGTTCGCCCGCGTGCCCGCCGCTCGCGACGCGCTCGGCCTGTCCGCGGGTGCGTTGGGGCTGTTGCTGCTGTCGATGTCCCTCGGCGCGTTCCTGGCGATGATCACGGCGGGGGAGGTCACGCATCGGCTCGGCGCCCGGCGCACGGTGTGCGTGTCGGCGGTGGTGGTCTCGTCCGGTCTCGCGGTGGCGGGCGTCGGGATCGGGGCGTTCCCGTCGGTGGCGCTGACGGCGATCGGGATCTTCGTGCTGGGCTACGGCTCTGGCACCTGCGACGTGGCGATGAACGTCGAAGCGGCGGAGGTCGAGCGCGCGCTCGGGCGAACGGTCATGCCGCGCTTCCACGCCATGTGGAGCCTCGGCACGGTGGCCGCCGCCGGTCTCGCGTCCCTGGTGGCGTGGGCGGTCCTGCCGGTGACCGCGCACCTGGCCGCAGTGGCGGTCGTGGTCGCGGTCGGCACGTTGGTGGCGGCGCGCACGTACCGGCTCGGCGGCGACGCGGCGCACGGTCACAGCAGCGGGGTCATGGCGGCGTGGCGGGAACCGCGCACGTTGCTGATCGGCGCGCTGGTGCTGGTGCTGGCGTTCACCGAGGGCACTGCGAACGACTGGGTGGCGGTGGCGTTCATCGACGGCCACAGGTTCGACCCGGCGGCGGGCGCGGTGGTGTTCGGCGTGTTCGTCACGACGATGACGTTCGGCCGGATCTTCGGCACGATCGCGCTGGACCGGTGGGGCCGCGTGCCGGTGCTGCTGATCAGCATGCTGCTGGCCGCAGCAGGCGTGGCGCTGGCGGTGTTCGGCGGGTCGCCGGTCGTGGCGGTCGCCGGCGTCGCGGTGTGGGGGCTGGGCACCGCGCTGGGCTTCCCGGTCGGCATGAGCGCCGCGGCGGACGACCCGGCGCACGCGGCGGCTCGGGTGAGCGTCGTGGCGGTCATCGGCTACACCGCGTTCCTCGCCGGTCCGCCGCTGGTCGGCCTGCTGGGCGACCACGTGGGTGTGCTGCGCGCGTTGTTGGTGGTGCCGCTGCTGTTGCTGCCGGCACTTGTGCTGGTGCCGACGCTGCGACGGCCTGACTAGGCCTGGGCGGAAGTGGTATCCGAAACCTCTGGCCTCGCTGGGTGCCCACACCTGCAAGTACCACCAACTCTTGATCGAATCGCCGTCAACTACACCCGATCTCGTCGCCGCCTGTCGAGCCGCTGCGGTGTTCTCAGCGGGAAGTGACCCCTGTTGGGTGTAGAAACACGCCTGTTGATGTTGAGTTGGTGGTACTTGCAGACGCCATGAGAGCCCAGGGCAGAGCGCCAGACGAGTAACGGACACAACTTCCGGCAGCCTGCTTAGGCCTGGGCGGACAGCTCTTCGGCCAGTTCCATGCAGCGCAGGCGGGCTGGGGAGAAGTCGTAAGGCATCTTGCCGGTGGCTTCGAACGCGTTCATGGAGTCATCGGCGGTAGCAGGGTGCGAAGTGTCCCAGGCGTCGAAGAGGGCATCGTCGTCCTCACCCAGGCCGGACTCTTCGATGACGGCCTGCAGGGCGTTTTCGAAAACGTGCCGTTCGACGGCCACTTGAGCCACCCGTGGATCATCGACGGCGACGCTGTCATCGAGTGCCTCCTCGGCGTCGTCGATGCGGTCGGACTCCTCGCACAGAGCGGGATGCGTGGCCAGGACGACGAAGCGGGTGGCCTGGACGGCCGCACCGAGCGGGCCGAAGATCCGCTCGGTGACCAGCAGGCTGTCCAGGTCCGCCGGACGCAGGGAGCCTTCTGGCGCGTTCCTGAGGCGTTCGGTGACGATGTCGGAGAGCAGGCCCATCCGGCTGCCTTCGGTGCGCATCCGCTGCACGGCCGTCCGTTGGCGCCGCAGTTCCGCCTCCTGTTCGGCGAGGGTTTCCTCCAACCGCTCCAGGATGCCCGCGATACCGTCTCCGCTGTCCGCACCGGCGGTGGTGAAGGCGTCCCGGATGTCGTCCAGGGCGATCCCGGCATTGGCCATCCTGCGAATCCACAGCAGGCGGATCATGTCCTCGTACCCGTAGCGGCGGCGGTCATCACCGCCCCGCTCGGGCTCGGGGAGCAGGCCGATCTCGTGGTAGTGGCGAATCGCCCGTGGCGTGGTGCCGGCGAAGGCCGCCGCGTCACCGATCTTGACCTGGCGGGGTGGCACGAACGACGAAGGCATGAGCGTGGATCTTTCCTCAAGGGATCGGGACGTGAGTCCACTGGACCACATGCCGTTACGGGAGGTGCAACCCCGCACACACGCATCAGTTCGGCACGGTCCGGGTGAGGGTGTGAAGATCGAGCGGTGACTGTCTCCGCGTGGGCACCCCTGCGCCGCAGTGCCTTCCGGGCGCTGTGGCTCGCCCAGTTCGCCTCCAACATCGGTACCTGGGCCCAGACGGTCGGCGCCCAGTGGCTCATGGGTGACCTGGGCGGCTCCGCGCTGCAGGTCGCGCTCGTCCAGACGGCCACCACGCTGCCGGTGTTCCTGCTGGTGGTGCCGTCGGGAGCGCTGGGCGACATCCTCGACCGGCGGAACGTGCTGATCTCCGGCCAGGCCCTGATGCTGGCCGGTGCCGCGGGGCTGATGTTGCTCGCGGGCACGGACAGGGCCACGCCGACGAGTCTGCTCGGGCTGCTGGCGCTGATGGCGATCGGGCAGGCGCTGTCGATGCCGTCGTTCCAGGCGATTCAGCCGGAACTGGTGTCGCGGGAGGAGATTCCGCAGGCCGCGCTGTTGAACGGCGTCAACATGAACGTCGGCCGCGCCATCGGTCCGGCACTCGGCGGGTTGCTCATCGCGCTGGCCGGGTCGGAGGCGACGTTCGCGTTCAACACCGTGTCGTTCCTCGGTGTGCTGATCGTGCTGGCGCGGTGGAAGAGGCCGTCGGACCACCGTCCACTCGGGACGGAACACATCACCACGGCGGTGCGGACCGGGGCGCGGTACGTGGCGAGCTCGCCGTTGTTCCGGCGGGTGTTGACGCGGCTGTTGCTGTTCATCGTGTTCGGCAGCGGGTTGTGGGCGTTGCTGCCGGCCATCGCGCGCGGGCCGCTGAAGCTCGACGCCAGCGGGTACGGCGTGCTGCTCGGCAGTGTGGGGGCAGGGGCGATCGGTGGCGCGTTCGTGGTGCCGAAGTTGTTGCAGCGCATGAGCAAGAACCGGATGGTGCTGTTCGCGACGTGGCTCTACGCGGCGGCCACGAGCACGGCCGTGCTGACGGAGAGCTTCGCGCTGGTGATCGTGGCGATGCTGCTGACGGGGGCCTGCTGGATCGCCACGCTGTCGACGTTCAACGCCACCGCGCAGGTGCTGCTGCCGTCGTGGACCCGCGCTCGTGCGCTCGCCTACTACCAGCTGATTCTCATGGGCGGACAGGCGTTGGGCGCCGTGGTGTGGGGTGCGATCGCGGACGCGTACGACCTCAGGGTGGCCATGATCGTGCCCGCGGTCGCGATGGCGGTGGGCGTGCTGGTGGCGACGAAGTGGTTGCCGCTGCTGGATCGCTCGCTCGACATCAGTCCGGCGACGTACTGGGACGCGCCGCCGGAACTCGACGAGACCGAGGCCGGGCCGGTGCTGGTGACCGTCGAGTGGCCGGTGGCCGCGGAGAACGAGGCCGAGTTCATCGACGCCATGCAACGGGTCGGCCGCGCCCGGCGCAGGACCGGCGCCACGATGTGGGGGCTGTTCCGGGACACCGAGAAGCCCGAGACGTTCCTGGAGACGTTCACCGTGGCGACCTGGCAGGAGCACCTGAGGCAGCACATCGAGCGCGGCACGGTCGTCGACCAGCAGAACCAGGCGGCCGCACGCGCGCTGGCCAAGGGGGACGCACACGTGCGGCACCTGTTGTACGCCGAACCGACGAAACCGGGGAACCGTTGAGTCCATAGCGGCGGGCTATGAACGGAAGGGATGCTCGCGGGCCTTCGCCGGGTGTGACGCTCCTGAGCACCTCACTACCCCTGCGGAGGACTCGATGCGATTAGCCGCACTGGTTCTTGCTCTCCTGGCCGGCCTGCTGGTTCCCGGCCCGGCCCAGGCCTCACCGGGCACGCCCACCAGCCCGTTGCTGCCACCCGAGGTCGCGCGGAACCTGCACCACGCGACGCCCCGGTCGACGATCTACGCGGCGGTGGCCGACTACCCGGCCGATCTGCGCGCGCTGGCCCACGTGCTGGACAACTACACCAGCGCCGACGACGCCACCGTGCACGCCGGCATGATCATGCTCTACCACGGCCACAGCCACCCCGAGTTCCTGGCCGCGGTGCGGGCCGAGCCCGAGATCCTGCGGGCCTTGCGCCGGTTCGTGGTGCGGAACCTGGCCCTCTTCGGCACCGGCCGTCAGTACCTGGTGCACAACGCGACCCGCGAACTTGGCAGGTTCTTGCAGCACAAGGGCATCGCACCGACGGTTCGGCCGTTGCTCGCTGACATGGCGTCACGCGGTGACGTCGTCGGACGGCTCGCACCGCTGTGGGTGGGCGTGGCCGAGATGGTCGACTGGTACGACAAGGCGAACTGCCGTCGTTACCGCACCTGCGACTTCCGCGCGACGATCGACCGCCGCGTGCTCACCGTCCGGCACACCTGTAGCCCGACCCTGCGCATCCGGGCCCAGCAGCTGACCCGGGCCCAGCTCCGCCAGACCTGCGCGTCGCTGGCGGGTCAGGACGCCGCGTTCCACCGGCTGGCGAACGATCCAGGACCCGTTGCCGGAGACAACAACACCTCGCTCGAGGTCGTCGTGTTCGACACGAGCAACGACTACCGCACGTACGCCGGGGTGCTGTTCGACATCGACACCAACAACGGCGGCATGTACCTGGAGGGTGACCCCGCGCTGAACCAGGCCCGGTTCGTCGCACACGAGGCCGACTGGCTGCCGACGTTCGCGATCTGGAACCTCAACCACGAGTACACCCACTACCTCGACGGCCGGTTCGACCTGCACGGCGACTTCGCGGAGAACATGACCACGCCGACCGTGTGGTGGGTCGAGGGTTTCGCGGAGTACCTCTCGTACACGTACCGAAACGAGGTCTACGCGGACGCGCTGGCGGAGGCGAAGAAGCAGACCTACGCGTTGAGCGCGCTCTTCGACACGACCTACGACCACGACACCAAACGCGTCTACAACTGGGGTTATCTCGCCGTGCGCTACCTCGTCGAGAAACACCCAGGGGACGTCACGGCGGTGTTGGCGGACTACCGCGCCGGTGACTGGGCCGGCGCGCGGGACCACCTCACCCGCGTGATCGGCAACCGCTACGACACCGACTGGTACGGCTGGCTCGCGGAAGTTCGTTAGCCCGCGCCGAAGCAGACCAGCGGAATGCGGCTGGCGGCGGGGGAGGCGTCGGCCAGCGCTCTGGCCGGTGCCGCCCCCGCCGTCAGCGCCCGGTGGTAGGCGCTCATGACGTCCACCACCAGGTCGTCCGGCACGCGGGCGACGCTCGCGATCACGCTGCTCGTGCCGGAGTGCAGCAACGCGGCGGTGAACCCGAGCGCCTCGTCACCGGCCCGCACGGTGGCCTGCCCGACGTCGCAGGCGGACAGCACGACGTGGCGCGGCGCGACCTTCAGCCGGGCCAGGTCGTAGGCCATCAACGGGCCGTCGGCCAGGTCCAGGCACGAGAACAGCACGTTGTCCGGCTCGTGATGGCCGTGCGCGACCAGGTGCGCGACGTCCACCCCGTCGAGGGCCTCCAGCACGGCCTCGACGGTCGCGGTGTCACGGGTGAGACACCGCGCCGCCGGGTGGATCGCCCCGATCCCGATGATCTCCTTCTCCGCGTGGTGCAACCGCGGCCCGCTCGCCAGCAGCGCACCCTGCCTCGGCGCGCGGGCGGCCTGCCTGCCGAACGACCACGTCGACGCCGACAACGCCACCGTCACCGGCCGGCCGCGGAACTCCGGCAGGAGTCCCCAGGGCAGGGCGCTGATGTGCTTCGTCGGCACGACCACGACGTCCCGACCGCCGAGGAGATCGCTCAGGGGTGCGACGACGGCGGCGCTGAGCGACCGCACGTTGTCGTCGATCGAGGCCGCCACCGCCGCTTCGAGCCGGGCCGGCAACCGCCTGCCGCACAACACGTCGAGGTCGTTGAGCAGCCGGACGACCGTCTCCACGACCACGCCGGTGCCGCCGAGCGGGACGAGCCGCATCCGGCTTCGGTCGACGACCAGCGCGAAGAGGTGGCCGGCGCGGTCGAAGAAGCTGACCATCACCTGGTCGGTCTCGGCGAGCTGGGCCTGGACCTCGGTGGCGCTCACGACCCGGCGTGCCGCGCCACCGCCCTCCCACTGCCAGGTTCGCTGCCGGATGAGCCGTTCGAGATCGGCGCACCGCGCTCGGGTCGCGGGGTCGCGGCCGCCGCGGACCTGGACCTCGCGCAGGTTGTGGCTGAGCTGCCGCAGTTCCGCGAGCGCCTCCCGCGCGACCGGATCGGCGGGCGGCTGGACGGGGGTGAGCCGGAACGACTGGGCACGGCAGCGTTCGGTCCACGAGAACACCAGCCGGGGCGATCCGCTGGCCAGCGCCACGTCGAGGCCGCGCACGGCGAGCTCGGCGCCGGTGGTGGCGAGCGCGGCGCGTAGCTCGGTGCTGCCCCACCGGCTGCGCTGGGCCTGCAGCAGGTCGAGTCCCGAACGCAGTTCGCGCAACGCCGGACCCGGTTCCAGCTGCCCGGCCCGGACCAGCCTGCGCAGCAACCGGACCTCCACCGGCCCGCCGCGTCCGGCCACGGCCGCGACGGGCCGTCCGGCCTCCAGCAGGGCGCGGGCCGCGAGCAGGTCCGCGAGTTCGGCGTCGTGCTTCAGGCCGAGCGCGCGCAGCCGGACCGCCAGTTGCCCGCACCGCGCGGCGATCTGGGTCGCGGGCCCGCCCGCGGCGAGGCGTGAGCGCATCGCGGTCAGGTCGGCGATGGCGGCCCACGCGTGATCACCGTGGCGGCGGAACCGGCGGCCCGCGCGCATCGCCCAGTCCCGTGCCGTACCCGGCTGCCCGGTGGCGAGCGCGGCCTGCGCGCGGGTCAGCTCGGCCCAGGCGTAGTCGACGCTGAACCGGTCGGTCGTGAACATCGCGAACGCCGAGTCGAGCTCCCGCCCGGCCTCTCCGGCGAGGCCAGCCGACAGCAGCGCGCGGGCCTTGTCCATGGCCAGCACCGGCAGGTAACCGGGACCGTGCTGCCCGTACCCCGAGGCGGCCTCCTCGAAGGAACGCAACGCCGCCGGGATGTCCCCGTCGAGCACGGCGCAGTAGCCGAGGGCGTGCGCCACCTTGGCCTCGGTGAGCGCGAACCCCTCGCGGGCCGCGATCTCCCCGCACACCCGCAGGTCCTCGCGCGCCCGGCCGGTCCGGCCGACACCGAGGCCGATCGAGACCCTGGTGAGCAGCGCGGAGGTGAGCGGGAACGGTTCCCCGTCGCGGATCAGCCGCGGCACGGCGGCGTCGAGCTGCCGCAACGCCTCGGTCACCCGGCCCGCGCGGTGCAGCACCAGGGCGCGTTGCTGCCACAGGATCGGTCGGTCGTGCTCGGTGACGACGTGGTCGGCGGCGTCGAGCGTGGCGAGGCCGCGGGCGGTGTCGCCCAGCTCGGCCTCGGCGAGTCCCAGGCTGATCAGCACGTGCGAGGTGACCACCCGGTGCGTCAGCGCGTCGGGGGAGACCTCCGGCGACCAGTTCAACAACCGCAGCGCGGCGCGCAGCTTCCGCGCCCCAGCACCGGGTCTGCCGCTGTTGGTCAGCAGCGACCCCTCCTCGCGCAGCCTCCGCGCGCGCTCCTCTGTCGTCATAGGACGATCGCGGGGGTGACGACGGTCGCGCCGGCGGTGCGCATGACGAACTGGACGAGGCCGTGCCCGACGTCGTCGACGACGAAGCGGCCCAGCGGCGAGGTGTCCACCGGCGTGGTGCTCGTCGCGGTGCGCAGTTCCAGGTCGCAACCGGGCGGGGTCAGCCACCCGTCGATCCGCACGCGCCCGTCGTCGTGGACCTGGAGCTGCACCATGAGCGCGACCTCGTCGCCGCACTCGAAGGTGATCTGCCGGGCCGTTTCACCCCGTGTGCCCGCGAGCGCCTCGACCTGTTCGATCCGCGCGATGTCGAACTCGGTGTCCAGGTCCGCGGCGAACTGCGCGCACGCGACGAGTTCGGGCGGCATGGGGTCGAGCGCGGCGTGCAGGTCGCGCAGCTCGTCGAGGACGCGGAGGTCCTGAGCGTTGAACGGCGAGGTCATGACGAACCTCGTCGCAGCTGGTCGTGGAGCTTGTCCAGACACCTCTTGCGAGTCGGCCCCACGCTGCCGTGTTTCATGCCGAGCGCCTCCGCGATCATCGCGTAGTCCGGCCTCGGGATGAAGGCCACGTACCGCAGCAGTTCCCGGCACCGCTGGTCGAGCCGCGCGACGGCGTCCCACAACCGCCGCTTCTGGTCGTCCAGCCCGGCCAGCTCCTCGGGGCCGGGCGCGGGATCGGCTCCCTCGGGCTCGTGCGCGGTGAGAACCTCGGCGCGGAGCCGGTCGCGCACCCGCCAGCACTCCCGTTTCGTGGTGGTGATCAACCAGCCGGCCAGCGCGACCGGGGTGCGGACCTGCCGCATGTCGCGCAGGAGCGAAAGCCAGGCCGTCTGCACGACGTCCTGGCTGGTCTCCCGGTCGAGGCCCTGCGATCTGGCCACGTGCCACAGCAACGGGCTCAGCGCCGCGACGAGATCGCGGAACGCCTGACGATCGCCATCGCGGGCCGCCGCGAACAGGGCCGCGGCGCCCGCGAAGGGGCGATCGTCGACGTTCACGGAGCCGGGTCCGGTGGCTTCGCCGCTTCCTGGACCTTGGTGACCGCGTCCCTCGCCCGTTTCATCGCCTGGTCGAATTCGTCCTTGCCCGTGACCGTCCCCGGTGCCATGCCGTGCACCGCGTTCGCGAGGTGCGCCGCGACGTGCGGTGCCGCGAACGAGGTGCCCGTCCAGACACCGAACGGGCTGTGCGTGTGGTCGTCCACGTCCGGTGACTGCCGGAACTGCGGCAGGTCCTGCCGGTTGACCGCGGCCACCTGCACCGCGGGCTGACGGCTCGCGTTGGCGTCCTGGGGGAACGTGCTGATCACGTTGGTGCCGGTGGCGTAGCACGTCACCGAAGGACCCTCGTTGGTGAACAACGCCTTGCTGCCGTTGGGGTTGAGCGCACCTACGGAGACGACCGGAGGCGTGGTGAGCCTGTCCTCGATCGTGGACAGGCTGGCGGGGAAGAACCGCTGGGACGAGGCGGAGTTGCCCGCCGCGGCCACCACGAGCACCCCGCGTTTGCGCAGTTCGTGGATCTGCACGGCGAGCGGGGAGGTCGCCTCCTCCTCTTTCGGTCGCTCGAACAGGTACCCCATCGAGAGCGACACGACGTCGACCATCCTCGGCGGGGTTTCCGACGTTCCGTCGATCCTCTTGACGAGCCCCTTCAGGGCAGCGACGACAGCGCCCTCCGTGGCGACACCGTCGGTGCCCATGACGCGGACGGCCAGCACCGTCGCCTTGGGAGCGATCTGCGCGATGATGCCCGCGCAGAACTCGCCGTGCCCGAAGCACCACGCCTGGGTGCCGACGAGCGGATTGCGGCTCAGCGGCTCGTCCTTGGGGTGCTTGATGACCTCGGCGGGGTGGCCCTGCTCCAGCACGTAGCGGCCGGCCTTCTTCACAGCCCTCTGGATCTCGGCGTCGACCTCCACGTACGACCCGGTTTTCCAGTCCTTCACGGGCAGGCCGGTCTTCAGCGGCGGGATGCCGAGCCAGGTGTTCTCGCCGATCCCGGTGTCGAGCACCGCGACCACCGCGGGCCGGCCCAGCGTCGTGGTGCCCGACCGGTCGATCGCCGGCAGCTCCACCGAGACGGGACCGTCCAGGTAGCCCGAGGTTGCGGCGCCCCCGAACGGTGGCATGAATCCCTGGATGGGACCCGGAACGCCGCCGAGGTCCCCGACCCACCCGGACGCGAACATGAGGTGGTTCAGCGAGATCCGGTCGCCGATGTCCTTGTTGGCGCGGAGGGCCTGCAGCGCGGTCCACGCGTCGATGTCGACGGGCCGTTCGGCGGGCTGGAGCACGACGGGTACGGCCGATGCCAGCTCTTCCGGTGGCACCGCTGCCTCGCCGCGCCGCAGTGTGTCGCGCCGGTCGGTCAGCGTCGGGAGCTTCATCCCGACCGGTGCCAGCAGGCCGTCCAGGTCGGCGTTGCGCTCGATCAGCAGGTCACGCGGGATCAGCAGCACCGACGACACGTAGGCGGTGGGCCGCTCGGCCGGACCGACCTCCGGGGTCCGGTCGGACGCGCGGACCGGTGACTGCGCGGACGTCGAGGGTTCCAGCACGCGCGCGCCGTGCCGTCTGAGCACATCGTCCGGTACCTCGAACGGCAGTCCGGTGTCCTCGTTCGCCGGATTCGCGCCCGTTCGCCCCTCGTCCTCCGACGCGTCGGCGTAGGTCCCTGGCCAGTAGATCGTCATGTGGTTTCCCCTCCGAACCAGCCGTGACTCGCCGCCGCACCTCGGATGGTGGCCGTGTCGCCCGAGCAGGGCAAGGCCTTTGGGGCCAACCGGGTGACGGGAGTCCTCACGGTCGACACGGGTGGGTGGCGGGGCCGCCAGATACATCGGGTTTTCCGATGCGGAGGGCGGTCAGGAGTAGACCGGCTGGTTCGCTTCCCACCACGGCCGGAAGGACGGGCTCGCGAGCGCCTGCGTGGCGTAGGCGTCGAGGACCGCGGCGAACACCCGGTTGGTCTGCTCCCAGGTCAGCCGCTCGCGCCGCCACGCGAACACCAGCCGCATCCGCATCGGCGCCCCCGCCAGCGGCCGCACGGCCACGCCCGGACCGCCCTGCGACGTCGGTTCGACCAGTTGCACCGCCTTGCCCGCCGCGATCAGCTGCCGGCCGGCCCCGCTCGGCATCTCGAACCGGATCCGCGGCACGTACCCGACCGCTCGGCAGGCCGCGCGCAGCGTCGTCAGCGAGCCGTCCTCGGCGCCGGGTGGTCCCACCCAGGACTCTCCGGCCAGGTCGGCGAGCCGGACCTCGCGTTCCGCGGCGAGCGGGTGGGTGGCGGGCAGCGCGATGTAGACCGGCACCCAGGGCACCACGATCCGTTGCGCCACCCCGCGGGGCAGGCCCAGGTCCTGTTCCTCGTCGACCGCGATCACCGCGGCGTCCAGGTGTCCGTTCGCCAGCGCCAGTGCCAGGCCGGTCGACGACGGGTCGACCACCAGGGTCACGTCGTCGAGCACCTCTTCCAGCCGTGCGTACAGTGGCGCGACGCACTCCATGTGCACCGAGCCGAGGCGGACCGGACCGTCGCGGCCGGCCATGTCCGACCCGAACGCCTCCAGCTCCACCAGCAACAACCGGGCCCGCTGCAGCATCTGCGTGCCCAGCGCGGTAGGAATGGCGCCGGCCCGGCCGCGGTCGAACAGCTTGCCGCCGACCAGGCGCTCGACCCGTTGCAGCAGGGTGGTGAGCGACGGCTGGGAGATGCCGAGCTGCGTCGCCGCGCGCGACAGGCTGCCCGCGTCGCCGATGGCGCAGATCGCCCGCAGGTGCCGGATCTCCAGTTCCATAGCCTGAGGCTATCCCCGTTCTGGATTGGCGGGACCCCTCCGGAAGCGGGGAGGCTGGGCAGAAAGACGTTCTCGAAGGGACCGGAATTGGCTCGGACACGCCGCGACATGGCGAAACTGGTGGACGCGGACGGTTTCCGCACCTACATCCGCGACGGCTGGGGCGAGTGGGACAGTGCCGTCGACCTGCCGCGCGGCACCGCCGAGGCGGCCGCGGCCCATCGCACCAGGCTCGTCCAGGCGCTGCCAGGCAAGCGGATCGCGCTGGCCGCGGGACGGGCGCACGTCCGGTCGAACGACACGTTCCACGAGTTCCGCGCGGACAGCGACTTCGTGTGGCTGACCGGGTGTCAGGTCGAGGGCGCGGTGCTGGTGATGTCCGGCGAGGACGCCACGCTGTTCGTGCCGGTGCCGTCGGAGGTCCACAGCGTCGACTTCTTCGGCGACGCCGACCGCAGCCCGTTCTGGATCGGCGCCGCGGCCGGCCCGAAGGAGTGGGGTGCGGCGCTCGGCATCACGGCCCGCCCGCTCGAGGACCTCGCCAACGCCCTGCGCGGCCGGCACCCCGAGACGCTCACCGCCAAGGGCCTCGACCCGTTGCTCGACGCCCTCACCGGCAGTCACAGCGACGAGCTGCGCACCGTGCTGGCCGAGTTGCGCCGGATCAAGGACGACTGGGAGATCGACCAGCTGCGCCAGGCCGTCGACGCGTCCGTCAAGGGCTTCGCCGACGTCGCCATGGAGCTCGGCCAGGCCGTGCGCGGCGGGGGAGAGCGGTGGCTGCAGGGCACGTTCGACCGGCGCGCCCGCACCGAGGGCAACGGTCCCGGCTACACCTCGATCGTCGCCGCCGGCCCGCACGCCCCGGTCCTGCACTGGACCCGCTGCGACGGCCGGGTGAACGAGGCCGACCTGCTGCTGCTCGACGCCGGCGTGGAGATGAACAGCCTCTACACCGCGGACGTCACCCGCACCTTCCCGGTCGGCGGCGAGTTCAGCGCGGCCCAGCGCCAGGTGTACGACCTGGTGCACAAGTCGCACGTTGCCGCTTTGGCCGAAGTGAGGCCCGGCAACGACTACAGCGCCTTCCACCACACCGCGATGCAGGTGCTCGCGGAGGGCCTGCACGACTGGGGCCTGCTGCCGGTCAGCGTCGACAAGGCCCTCGACCCGAACGGCCAGCACCACCGGCGCTACATCGTCTGCGGCACCGGGCACTTCCTCGGCCTGGACGTGCACGACTGCGCCGACGCCCGCCAGGAGACCTACCAGCAGGGCATCCTGGAACGCGGCATGGCGCTGACCGTCGAGCCCGGCCTGTACTTCCACCCCAACGACGAGACGCTGCCGCCGGAGCTGCGCGGCATCGGCGTGCGCATCGAGGACGACCTCGTCGTCACCTCGACCGGCGCCGACATCCTCTCCGACGCCCTCCCCATCGAGGCCGACGACGTGGCCGCCTGGGTCCGCAAACAGCGCTCCTAGCCATGAACGGCGCTTTTGTGGACCTCAGGTCCACAAAAGCGCCGTTCATGGCTCGTCCTAAGTGGACGGGGTGGAGCGGGCCCAGGCGAAGGTGAGTTCTACGGCTCGCTTCCAGTTCGCGTATTCGTTTTCGCGGTGGTGGGCATCCATTGCCGGGTTCCACCGCGCGGCCAGGTGCCAGTTGCGCCGCAGCCCCTCCAGGTCCGGCCAGTAGCCGGAGGCGAGCCCCGCGGCGTAGGCGGCACCCAGCGACACGGTCTCCGCCACCAGCGGCCGCACCACCGGGATGTCCAGCACGTCCGCGATGAACTGCATCAACAGGTGGTCGGCGGTCATCCCGCCGTCCACCTTCAGCACCGGCGTCGGCGCCCCGAGGTCGGCGTTCATCGCGTCGACGACCTCCCGGGTCTGCCACCCGGTCGCCTCCAGCACGGCCCGCGCGAGGTGGCCCTTGTTGATGTACGACGTGAGCCCGACGACGAGCCCGCGGGCCTGCGCGAGCCAGTGCGGCGCGAACAACCCGGAGAACGCGGGCACGATGTAGCAACCGCCGTTGTCCTTCACCGTGCGCGCCAGCGTCTCGATCTCCGGCGCGCTGTGGATCAGCCCGAGGTTGTCGCGGAACCACTGCACCAGCGACCCGGCGACGGCGATCGAGCCCTCCAGCGCGTAGGTGGGCTCGGGGCCGATCTGGTAGCCGATCGTGGTCAGCAACCCGTGCTTGGACACCACGAGCTCGTTGCCGGTGTTCATCAACAGGAAGCCGCCGGTGCCGTACGTGCCCTTGATCGACCCCTTCTCGAAGCACGTCTGCCCGAACAACGCCGCGTGCTGGTCGCCCAGCGCGGCCGTGATCGAGATACCGGGCACCACGCGCGTCGTCTTGCCGTGGATCTCGGACGACGGCCGGATCTCCGGCAGCATCGACGCGGGCACGCCGAAGAAGTCCAGCAGCATCGGATCCCATTGCCGCGTACCGAGGTTCATCAGCATGGTCCGCGACGCGTTGGTCACGTCGGTGACGTGCAGGCCGCCGTTCACGCCGCCGGTGAGGTTCCAGATCAGCCAGGTGTCCATCGTGCCGAACAGGACGTCGCCGCGCTCGGCCTTCTCCCGCAGCCCTGCCACGTTGTCGAGCTGCCAGCGCAGCGACGGCGCCGAGAAGTAGTTCGCCAGCGGCAGTCCGCAGCGCTCGCGGACCTCCTCGATGCCGGGCTGTTTCTCAAGCTCCGCAACGAGTTCCTCGGTGCGGATGTCCTCCCAGACGATCGCGCGGCCCACCGGGACACCGGTGTGCCGGTCCCACACCACGAACGTCTCGCGCTGGTTCGTGATGCCCAGCGCCACCACCTGGTCGGCGGTGATCCCGGCCTGCCGCAACGCCTGCGGCATGATCCGGTCGACGTTGCGCCAGATCTCCACGGCGTCCTGTTCCACCCAGCCGGGCCGTGGGTGGTACTGCCGGTGCTCGCGCTGGGCGACCGCGACCAGGCGGGCGTTCTGGTCGAACACGATGCAGCGCGTCGACGTCGTCCCCTGGTCGATCGCCATCACAAACCGTTGCACGCCGAGCCCTCAGTTCTCGTCGACGAGAGATGTGGTGACCGCGTCGGCGGCCTGGACGACCTGACGCACCAGCGTCGCGCGCGGCCGTCCGGTGGAGTCGCACAACCGGTCCACCGCACCGGAGATGCCGATCGCTCCGACGACGAGCCCGCCAGGGATCCGGATGGGCGCGGCGATGCTGGCCTCACCTGGCATGTACTCCTCGGCCTCGCCGGCCCAGCCCTGCGCCCGCACCTCGGTCAGCACCCGCTCCAGCGCCTGGGTGCGGGTGATCGTCCGGCGGGTCAGCGACGTCAGCTCCCGCCGGCGTGCGGCCGCCGACAGGTCCGGGTCGTAGGCGAGCAGCACCTTGCCGAGCGCGGTGGCGTGCAACGGCAGCATCGCGCCGATGCCGAGGGTCTGCACGGAGTCGTCCGGCCGGAACACGTGGTGCACGACGAGCACGGCGGCGTCGTGGTGCATGCCGATGCGCACCTCCTGGCCCGACCGCGCGGCGAGCGTGTCGGCCCAGTTGATCGAACGGGAACGCAGTTCGTTCGCGTCGAGGTAGGAGGTACCGAGGTGCAGCAGTGCCGCGCCGAGGCGGTAGCGGCCGGTGGCCTGGTCCTGCTCGACGAACTCGACCCGTTGCAGCGTACGGAGAATCCCGTGCGCGGTGCCGCGCGCAAGACCGAGCGAGTCGGCGATCTCTGTGAGACCGTGGTGGCCGGAGCCACGCGCGAGGAGCCGCAGCACGGCTGCGGCGCGTTCGATCGACTGGATGGGTCCCGGCACGCGAGAAACGTAATTCAGACGACCCGTGTCGGCAATGTCGAACAGCTAGGGCCGTCATCGCCCCTGGATACAGGCCTGAAACGCCTTGTCTGCGCGCAGCGTGACCGGTCGGTCACGCGTTGGGTGCCCATGGGTGTCGACATTGTCGAAACGTGCCCGTTGAGCAGGCGTGACGTGGGTCATTACGTTCCGCGTCAATCACCACGGGGTGATCAGCCGTTCTCAGACGATTGGGAGGCCAGCGTGGGTCTCGGGTCAGTGTTCCTCAGCGAGGTGCTCGGTACGGGCGTCCTGCTGTTGCTGGGTGCGGGCGTGGTGGCCAACGTGCTGCTCGCCAAGTCGAAGGGCTTCGACGGCGGTTGGCTGTTGATCAACTTCGGCTGGGGCCTAGGCGTCTTCGCCGGTGTGTACGTCGCCTACAAGTCGGGCGCGCACCTCAACCCGGCCGTCACGGTCGGCATTCTGACCAGCGGTGCGGCGGAGTACGCCCCTGGCGTTCCGGTCGGCTTCGGCTCGACGATCGTGTACTTCGCCGGTGAGCTCCTCGGCGCGTTCCTCGGTGCCGTGCTCGCCTGGCTCGCGTACAAGCCGCACTTCGACGAGACGCCCGACGAGGGCCTCAAGCTGGCGGTGTTCTCCACCGGCCCGGCGATCCGCAGCTACACCTGGAACCTGGTGTGCGAGGTCATCGGCACGTTCGTCCTGGTCTTCGTGATCCTCGCGTTCGGCAAGACCCCGACCCAGATCGGCCCGCTGGCCGCGGCGCTGCTGGTCGTCGGCATCGGTGCCTCGCTCGGTGGCCCCACCGGCTACGCGATCAACCCGGCTCGCGACCTCGGCCCGCGCATCGCGCACGCCCTGCTGCCGCTGTCCTACAAGGGCACCGACGGTGAAGCCGTCGGCAAGAAGGACTCGGACTGGGGTTACTCCTGGATTCCGGTCGTCGGCCCGATCGTCGGCGGTGCCATCGCCGGTGTCGTCGCCTCGCTCGTGTTCTGACCATCCTGAAAGGACAAACTTCGATGACGCAGTACGTTCTCGCCGTCGACCAGGGCACGACCAGCACCAGGGCGATCATCTTCGACCACGGCGGCTCCATCGTCGCCGTGGGCCAGAAGGAACACGAGCAGATCTTCCCGCGGGCCGGCTGGGTCGAGCACAACCCGGTGGAGATCTCCGAGAACACCCGGTTCGTGATCGGCCAGGCGCTCGCCGCCGCCGACCTCAACACCGGTGACCTCGCCGCGGTCGGCATCACCAACCAGCGCGAGACCGCGGTGGTGTGGGACAAGAACACCGGCGAGCCCGTCTACAACGCGATCGTCTGGCAGGACACCCGCACGCAGGCCATCGTCGAGGAGCTCGGTGCTCTCGGCGGCGGTGCCGAGCGCTACAAGGCGAAGGTCGGCCTGCCGCTGGCGACCTACTTCTCCGGCCCGAAGATCCGCTGGATCCTCGACAACGTCGAGGGCGCCCGTGAGCGGGCCGAGGCCGGCGACCTGCTGTTCGGCAACACCGACACGTGGACGCTGTGGAACCTCACCGGCGGCCCCAACGGCGGTGTGCACGCCACGGACGTCACCAACGCGTCGCGCACCATGCTGATGGACCTCGACACGCTGCAGTGGGACGCCGAGATCGCCGGGGAGATGGGCATTCCGGTGTCCATGCTGCCGGAGATCCGTTCCTCCTCCGAGGTCTACGGCAACGGCGGCCCCGGCGGCGTGCTGAAGGGCGTGCCGATCGCGGGCATCCTCGGCGACCAGCAGGCGGCGACGTTCGGCCAGGCCTGCTACGAGCCGGGCACCGCCAAGAACACCTACGGCACCGGCAACTTCATGCTGCTCAACACCGGTACCGAGAAGGTCGCCTCGAAGAACGGCCTGCTGACCACGGTCTGTTACAAGATCGGCGACGAGGCCCCGGTCTACGCGCTGGAAGGCTCGATCGCGGTCACCGGCTCGCTGGTGCAGTGGCTGCGCGACAACCTCGGCATCATCGGCTCCGCACCGGAGATCGAGACGCTGGCGCGGTCGGTCGAGGACAACGGTGGCGCGTACTTCGTGCCGGCGTTCTCGGGCCTGTTCGCCCCGTACTGGCGGGCGGACGCGCGGGGCGCGGTCGTCGGCCTGACCCGGTTCGTGAACAAGGGCCACCTCGCCCGCGCCGTGCTGGAGGCGACGGCGTTCCAGACCCGCGAGGTCCTGGACGCGATGAACGCCGACTCCGGCGTGCCGCTGACCGAGCTGAAGGTCGACGGCGGCATGGTCCAGAACGAACTGCTCATGCAGTTCCAGGCCGACGTTCTCGACGTGCCGGTCGTGCGTCCCGTGGTCGCCGAGACGACCGCCCTGGGCGCCGCGTACGCCGCCGGTCTCGCCGTGGGCTACTGGTCGTCGCTGGACGAGCTGCGCTCGAACTGGGCAGAGGACAAGCGCTGGACGCCCGAGCTGGCGGCCGACGAGCGCGAGCGCGAGTACCGCAACTGGAAGAAGGCCGTCACCAAGTCGTTCGACTGGGTCGACTCCGACGTCCGCTGATTTTCTTCTGAGGAGCTGAAGAAGTTGTTCGCAAGGCTGGATCCGGCTCGGCGTGCTCGGTCCCTGGAGGCTTTGGACAGCACGGAGTTCGACGTTCTCGTCGTCGGAGGCGGTGTGGTCGGTGCGGGCGCTGCGCTCGACGCGGCCTCCCGCGGACTCTCCGTCGCGCTCGTCGAGGCCGAAGACTGGGCGGCGGGCACGTCGAGCCGGTCCAGCAAGCTCGTCCACGGCGGGCTGCGGTACCTGGAGCAGCTGGAGTTCAAGCTGGTCCGGGAAGCTCTGAAGGAACGCGGCCTGTTGCTGCGCCGGCTCGCACCGCACCTGGTGCGGCCGGTGCCGTTCCTCTTCCCGTTGAAGAAGCAGTGGGAACGCGCTTATGTCGGCGCGGGCGTGCTGCTGTACGACTCGATCGGCGGCGCCGGTGCGGTGCCGATGCACCGGCACCTGTCCCGCCGGAAGATGGCTTCTCTGGGGCCGTCTCTGGATTCCGACGCCTTCGCCGGCGCGATCCGTTACTACGACGCGCAGATGGACGACGCACGTCTGGTGGCCACACTGGTCCGCACGGCCGCGCAGCACGGTGCGACGGTGGTGTCCCGGGCGCGCGTGACTTCGTTGCTGCGCAACGACGGCCGGGTTGTGGGTGCCTCGGTGCGTGACGAGCTTTCCGGCGTGACGCACGTGGTGCGGGCTCGTCGGGTGATCAGCGCCACCGGTGTGTGGACCGACTCGCTGAACTCGATGTCGCCGGGTGCTCCGCCGTTCCACGTGCGGATGTCCAAGGGCGTGCACGTCCTGGTGGAGCGGTCGAAGATCCAGCTGGACGGCGGGCTGATCACGCAGACCGAGAAGTCGGTGCTGTTCGTGATCCCGTGGGGCGCCTACTGGATCATCGGCACCACGGACACGCCGTACTCCGGCTCACCTGAGGACGTCTCCGCCACTTCCGAGGACGTCTCCTACATCCTCGACCACGTCAACGCCGTGCTGCGGTCACCACTTTCGATCGACGACGTCGTTGGCACGTACGCGGGTCTGCGGCCGTTGCTCGACGGGGCTTCCGGCGACACGGCGAAGCTCTCCCGCGAACACGCCGTCGCGCAGCCCGAGCCGGGCTTCTTCGTGATCGCCGGCGGCAAGTACACGACCTACCGCGTGATGGCCGCCGACGTCGTCAACGCCGCAGTCGACGGCCTGGGACGTGCCGTCGCGCCGTCGCTGACCGCCCGGCTGCCGTTGTGCGGCGCGGTCGGCTACCAGGAGCTGTGGGCGGACCGGACTCGAGTCGCCGCCGAGTCCGGCCTGCCCACGTCCACAGTGGAGCGTCTGCTGCGCCGCTACGGCTCGGCCGTCTCCGACGTGCTGGCGTTGGCCGCGCAGGACTCCTCGCTGGCCGCGCCGGTGGCGGGGTATCTCGCGGCGGAGATCGTGTACGCCGTGACGCACGAGGGCGCGCTGGGGCTGGAGGACGTGCTGGCCCGGCGGACCCGGATCGCCATGGAGCATCTGGACTTCGGTGCCTCGGTGGCCGATCAGGTCGCCGACCTGATCGCGGGTCCGCTGGGCTGGTCGGACGCAGAACGTGTCGCTGCTGTTGACGCATACCGAGCGAGTACGGAGTTGGCGGCGAGATGAGATGGACAGCGCGGAGCTGATCGAGAGGTTGCGGCGAGAGGGCGGCTTCCGGCTGCTCCCGCTGCTGGGGAACACCGGGCAGGTCGCAGGGGTGCACCTGTCCCGGTTCCTCCCCGGCGGACACCTCGACGTGATCCAGGCCTGGGACGACCGGTGGGCTGCCTACGCCCGGCTGCCGGACACGCTGGACGCCGGGGCACCGTTCGCCGGGCCGGTCGGCGGGATGGTGCGGAGCGGGCCGTTCGCCCGGATCGCGGCCCCGTTGCTGCCGATTCAGTCTGGAATCATTTGGCACGGACTTACCGCCCCTTAGGCGGCCCGCGCGAGTGTGTTCGCCATGATGAGAGCACTCGCGCTGGCCCTCCTGGCCGTGGTGGCGACGGCACCCGCCGCGCACGCCGCCAGCCCGGTCAGCCTGACCGACGGTTTCTACGTCGACCCGGACTCCAACCCCGCCGTGTGGGTACGCGACCACCCCGGCGACGGTCGCCAGGCCGCGATCAAGGCGAACATCTCCAGCAAGTCGATCGCCCGCTGGTTCGGCAACTGGAGCGGTGACATCAAGACCGCGGTCAGCGGCTACGTGAACAAGACCGGCACCAAGTTGCCCGTCCTGGTCGCGTACAACATCCCCGGCCGGGACGCGTGCGGCGGGCACTCCGGTGGTGGCGCCGGGACGCCGGACGCCTACCGCACCTGGATCAACGCGTTCGCCGAGGGCATCGGCACCCGGCCCGCCGTCGTGGTGATCGAGCCGGACTCACTGGCGGACTTCAACTGCATGGACGGCGCCAAGATCGCCGAGCGCACCGCGATGATCAAGTACGCCACCGAGCAGTTCAAGGCCAAGGCGCCCAACACGTGGGCCTACCTCGACGCCGGCAACGCGCAGTGGGTGCCCGCGGGCACC
>NZ_MUYM01000157.1:153-2032 GCF_002150765.1 Lentzea kentuckyensis | reverse complement strand
TGTTCGTGGCGATGTTCCTGCTGGACCCGGTGCTGGGGCTGGTCGCGCTGGTCGGGTCGCCGGTCGTCGTGTGGGTCCTGCGGTGGTATCTCGCTCGTGCCCGCGATGCGTATCTCGCGGAGAGCGAGGCGAACGGCGACGTGGCGGAGATTTCCGCGGCGGTCGGCGAGGGCAGCCGGACGATCGAGACGTACAGGCTGCGGGACCGGATGGTGGCCGCCGCCGACGACACCATCGCGCGTTCGTATCGGGCGCGGTTGCGGACGTTGTGGCTGCGCAACGTGCTGTTTCCGGTCACCGACTTCGTGAACGCCGTCCCGACCGCGTTGGTGTTGCTGGTCGGCGGTCTCTTCTACGCCGCCGACGGGATCGGCATCGAGGTGGTCGTCACGGGTGCGCTGTGGGTGTGGCGGGTCGTCGAGCCGATGCAGCGCATCCTGTTCTGGGTCGAGTTCCTGCAGCGAGGCGGCGCGTCGTTCGCCCGCGTCGAGGGGATCGCGGCGAACGTCGAACCCGCACCGGCGGTCGGCGAACCTCAGGACGACCGCATCGAGGTGCGCGGGGCTCGCTACTCCTATGTGGACGGACATGAGGTTCTGCACGGTGTCGACCTCGTTGTGCAGCAGGGTGAACGGCTGGCGATCGTCGGCGTCTCCGGCGCGGGCAAGTCGACGCTGGGCAGGCTGATCGCGGGCGTCGACCGGCCAGCGGAGGGGTCGGTGCTCGTGGGCGGGGTGCCGGTCGCGGACCTCGCGGCGGCGGGCGAGCAACGGATCGTGCTCGTGACGCAGGAGCACCACGTGTTCATCGGCACGCTGCGGGAGAACCTGGCGATGGCGGCCCCGGACGCTCCGGACGAACGGCTCGCCGAAGCCCTCCGCACCGTCGGCGCGCGGTGGTTCGACGAGTTGCCGGAAGGGCTGGACACCACGCTCGGCGCGGGCGGCGTGGAGCTGGATCCCGCGCAGGCACAACAACTAGCGCTCGCACGGGTGGAGGTCGCCGATCCGCACACGTTGGTGCTGGACGAGGCGACGTCCTCCCTCGACCCGGCCACGGCCCGGCATGCCGAGCGGGCGATCGCGGCCGTGCGCGAGAAACGCACGGTGATCGCGATCGCGCACCGGCTGCAGACCGCGCAGGACGCCGACCGGATCGCGGTCGTCGACGCCGGCCGTGTCGTCGAGCTGGGCTCTCACGACGACCTGGTCGCCAGGNNCCGTCCCGCACGATCGTCACCTCCTTCGTCCCGGCGGGCGCCAGCCAGAAGTCCGGTCGCTGCTCAGGCCCGATGAGGGCCTTGAAGTCGGCGACCATCGTGCCCTGGCCGTCGGGCAGCACGAGCCGCACCGGTGCCGCGGTGCCTTTGACCGCGGGTCCGCCGATGACGGCGGCACTGAACGTGCCGTCCGCCGTGTAGAGCGCGCCGTAGAGCTGGCCGAACGCCTCGAACGCGATCGCGTAGCGCCCGTCCGGCGTCCACGCGCAGACCTCCCAGCTGCCGAGGGCTTCGCGGCTGACGAGGAAGTCGAGCAACCCGCGCCGCTGGAGTTCCGTCTGTGCCTGTGCGGGCGAGTGCAGGCTCCGCGGAGGGGTCGTCTTCTTGCACTGATCGCCCGTCCAGCCGAGGCCGCTGTGCGGCACGAACGCCTTGCCCAGCCCGAGGTCCTCCTTCGTGCGGACGGGTTCCGCCGTGAAGACGTCAGGAGCCGGCGGGGATTCGGACCGGATGAACACCGGCATGCTCTGCGGCGGCGCGCTCACCACGGCGACGCCGGCCGCGCCCGTCTCGAGTTCCCGCCACTGCCGCGTCAGCCGGTTGTCCTGGCCCCGTACCGGATCCTGGGACAGGAAGACCCTCTTCCCGAGGCTCAACGCG
>NZ_MUYM01000157.1:0-121 GCF_002150765.1 Lentzea kentuckyensis | reverse complement strand
GCCTGCGCGACCAGGGCCGCGGGGCCGCTCGGGGTGTTCCCGGCCCAGAACACGTTCGACTGCGCCGTGAAGTCCGTCACGTTGTCGAACGGTCCCCAGCCGCCGTTCTTGTTCGCCCACA
>NZ_MUYM01000156.1 GCF_002150765.1 Lentzea kentuckyensis | reverse complement strand
CGGCGGCGCCACCGGGAACCACGTCTTGCCCATGATCGGGATCGGCCACAGCATCGGGCAGCCCTGCTCGGTGATCGCGTCACCGATGTAGTGCGCGAAACACCCGACACCGACCGCGATGCCGCACGCCGCCGCGGACGCGTTCGTCTGCGCGGTCCACGCGATCATCGCCCAGGTGATCCCCGCGGACACCACCGTGATCATCAGCGCGTCCTGCTTGGGGTTCCAGTCGTTCAGGATCCCGCGCACCGCGAGGCCGGCGAACACGAACATCAGCACCGGCAGCGCCCACTTCTGGCTGTTCTGCACGACCGCGGTGGTGAAGATGGCGGCGAACAACGCGAAGACGAGCGTGTGGGTGAGACCGCGATGTCCGCCGTCTCTGTTGGAGTCCCTCTTCAGACGTGTTGTCCGGTATACGAAGCTGCTGAGCGCGTTGATGCCCGCGGACAGGCCGCCGCTCAACGCTCCGAACGTGCGCGAGATGGTCGAACCGGGGTGGTCGAGGTCCGGCAGCAGTGCCGCGCCGGTGGCGAGAACCGCGCCAACGGCCCAGCTCTGCGGCGAGAGCTGGCCGATCGGGTGGCTCGACGCGAGTGCGGTGACAGCGCTCCAGGCGAGCAGCCCGCTCATCGCATGTGTTGGCCCAGTTGACACTTACGCCCCTTCTGATGATCACCCGACCGTGCCGACAGTAGTCGTTGCTTGAACGCCGCCGGACCGAAACTCGTGCAACGGCGCAGAAGATCGACTCGTGCCTGGTGAGCCCTCTCTCGTGGTGGCCGACGGGCGAGGGGACTACGGTTCACACCAATGGCGCAGTGGTCGCCGCGCCGGTTGAATCGATGTAACCAGGGTCGCAGGCACAGGGCGGCGGTTTACCAGTACGCTTGTCTTGCTTGCATCGTCGCGAGAGGAGCGCCCGGAGTTATGGGCAAGATCAAGGTTCAGGGCACCGTCGTCGAGCTCGACGGCGACGAGATGACCCGGATCATCTGGCAGTTCATCAAGGACAAGCTGATCCACCCGTACCTGGACGTCACCCTGGAGTACTACGACCTGGGCATCGAGCACCGGGACGCCACGAACGACCAGGTCACGATCGACGCCGCCAACGCCATCAAGAAGCACGGCGTCGGCGTCAAGTGCGCCACGATCACGCCGGACGAGGCGCGCGTCGAGGAGTTCGGCCTCAAGAAGATGTGGGTCTCGCCGAACGGCACGATCCGCAACATCCTCGGCGGTGTCGTCTTCCGCGAGCCGATCATCATCTCGAACGTCCCGCGGCTGGTCCCCGGCTGGACGAAGCCGATCATCATCGGCCGTCACGCGCACGGTGACCAGTACAAGGCCACCAACTTCAAGGTGCCCGGCGCCGGCAAGCTCACGATCACGTTCCAGCCGGAGGACGGCTCGGACCCGATCGAGCACGTCGTCACCGAGTTCCCGGCGGAGGGCGGTGTGGCGATGGGCATGTACAACTACAACAAGTCCATCGAGGACTTCGCCCGCGCCTCGTTCTCCTACGGTCTGCAGCGGGGCTACCCCGTCTACATGTCGACGAAGAACACGATCCTGAAGGCCTACGACGGCGCCTTCAAGGACATCTTCCAGCGTGTGTTCGACGAGGAGTTCAAGGCGGAGTTCGACGCCAAGGGCCTCACCTACGAGCACCGCCTCATCGACGACATGGTCGCCGCGGCCATGAAGTGGGAGGGCGGCTACGTCTGGGCGTGCAAGAACTACGACGGTGACGTGCAGTCCGACACGGTCGCGCAG
>NZ_MUYM01000155.1 GCF_002150765.1 Lentzea kentuckyensis | reverse complement strand
CAGTCCGACACGGTCGCGCAGGGCTTCGGCTCGCTCGGCCTGATGACGTCGGTCCTGATGACGCCGGACGGCAAGACGGTCGAGGCCGAGGCCGCGCACGGCACCGTGACGCGTCACTTCCGCCAGCACCAGGCCGGCAAGCCGACCTCCACGAACCCCATCGCGTCGATCTACGCGTGGACCCGTGGCCTCATGCACCGCGGCAAGCTGGACAACACCCCCGAGGTGATCCGCTTCGCCGAGGCGCTCGAGGAGGTCGTGATCGAGACCGTCGAGGCCGGTCAGATGACCAAGGACCTGGCCCTGCTGATCAGCAAGGACCAGGCGTGGCTGACCACCGAGGACTTCCTCGCCGCGCTCGACGAGAACCTCAAGAAGAAGATGGCGTCGTTCTGAGCCTCGTGCTGACGCTCGCCTGATTCACGCAGTCGAAAAGGCCACCCCGGTCACGCCGGGGTGGCCTTTCTCGTTGTGCGTCACCCGGTCGGTTCCTCTTGCGGGTGGTTGCCGCGCCGAGGCCTCCACACGGGCCTTCCAGCCGCTATATCTGCAGGTCTGGGCAGTTGCGGTAGGCGGAGGCAGCGCGATGTTGGGTGTACCGGTCAGGGGATTGATCGTGATTGGCGTGCTCGGGGTGGCCGGGGTGATGTACCTGACCAACGGCGGCAAGCCGATGGGCGGCGACAGCGGCGGGTCGGGGATCTGCAAGATCACCGTGACCGCGGACATCCTGAACGTCCGTTCCGGGCCGGGTGACATGCAGCCGATCGTCTCGACGATGCCGCGCGACGCGGTCGCCGACGCTCAGGCGCGCGTGGAGAACGGCTACCGGATGCTGAGTGACCGGCGCTGGGTGAGCCAGCAGTTCGTCGCGCTGACCAGCGACTCGACCTGCAAGTGAGGGACGCTCCGAAATTCTAGGTGTTTCCGGGTCCCGAAAGTCCTTTCGTCCGCCGGGTGGCCTCCATAGGATCGACCTGGCTGGACTAGGCAGGACGGCCCTGAACACGCCGCCACGTGTTCTAACTGCGTTGCGGCGAAAGGGCGTATCCAGGTGGCGGTCACGAGTTCCGTGGTGTCCGACCGCAATCGTGAGCTGACGGCGATCCGGCGCGTTCTCGACGAGGCGGCGCTGGGCATGCCCTCGGTCGTGTGCGTCGAAGGCCGCGTGGGTATGGGCAAGACGTCCGTGCTGACCGAGACCGTGCGGATGGCCCGCGAGCTGGGCTTCACGGTGTTCCGCGCGCAGTGTTCGGTGTCGGAGTCCCCGTTCCGCTTCGGTGTGGTCGCGCAGCTCTTCGAGAGCGAGGCCGACGAGATCCTCGACGGT
>NZ_MUYM01000154.1 GCF_002150765.1 Lentzea kentuckyensis | reverse complement strand
GTCGTGCTGGCCGACGACCAGGTCGAGTCGACGGGAACCACGCCGTGGCGCACGGCGATCGTCGGCGATCTCAAGACGGTCAGCACGTCCACCCTCGTGGACGACCTGGCCGGCCCGGCGGTGTTGGAGGACAGGAGCTGGATCAAGCCGGGCAAGGTCGCGTGGTCGTGGCTGAGCGAGCACTCGAGCCCTGGCGATTTCGCCAGGCAGAAGCAGTACGTCGACTTCGCCGCCCGCCACGGCTGGGAGTACGCGCTGGTCGACGAGGGCTGGAGCGCGCAGTGGGTGCCGGAGCTGATCCGGTACGCCCGCGCGCAAGGTGTGGAGATCCTGCTCTGGCTGCGGTGGAGCGACCTCGACACCCCGCAGGAACGCGACACCGTGCTGCCCAGGATCAAGCAGTGGGGCGCCAAGGGCGTGAAGCTCGACTTCATGGAGTCCGACTCACAGGACCGTTATCGCTGGTACGACGCGGTTTTGCGGAAGACCGCCGACCTCAGGCTGATGGTCAACTTCCACGGTTCGACCATCCCGCACGGCCTCGCGCGCACCTGGCCGCACGTGCTGTCCATGGAAGCCGTGCGCGGTGCGGAGAACTACCCTCCCGCCGCCAACAACCCCGTGCAGTTCTTCACCCGCAACGTCGCCGGTTCGATGGACTACACGCCGGTGTCGCTGGAGGTCGGCACCAAGGAGGCCTCGATCGCGCACGAGACCGCGCTGCCGGTCGTGTACGAGTCGGGCTGGACGCACTTCGCCGACAAGCCCGAGGCTTACGAACGGCATCCGCAGGCGTTGCGCTACCTGGACCAGCTGCCGACGGTCTGGGACGAGACCCGGTTGCTCGACGGCGACCCGGACACGCATGCCGTGGTCGCCCGGCGCAACGGCGACCGGTGGTTCGTCGGCGGCATCGCGGCCGATCAACGCACTCTCCAGGCACAGCTGGGATTCCTCGGCGCGGGCCAGTGGCTGGTCGAGACCGTTCGCGATCCCGCCGACCGCAGCGACGTCGTACGAGACTCGCAGGTCCTGCGCGGCACCGACACCCTCGACGTGCCGGTGCGCCGCAACGGCGGGTTCGCGGCGGTCATCTGCCGCAACAGGCCGGGTCTGCGGACGTGCGACCAGCCGATCCGCCAGGTTCCCAGGACCACGCTGACGGTCACGCCCACCGGGACCGTCGACACCGCGCCGGGCTCGACGCTCGAAGTGGCCGGCACCTTCACCAACGGCGACAAGGAGATCCGTGACGTCGCCCTGAGGGCCGTCGCTCCGGAAGGCTGGACGGTGTCCGGAGCTGTGGTGCGCCAGCGGAAGCTCGCGCCGGGCGAGTCGATCACCGGACGCTGGCGGTTGCGGGCGGGCACCCAGATCGGGCCGGTGGACGTCCCTGTCGTCGCTACCTTCGGTGACGTGCACGTGGAGCAGGCGGTCAGGGCGTTCGTGCCGCCGCCGGTGCCCGCGAACGGCACGCAGGTCAGCGATCTGCCGTTCATGAGCGAGACCAACGGGTGGGGTCCGGTCGAACGCGATCGGTCGAACGGCGAGAACTCCGGTGGCGACGGCGGACCGCTCTCGATCGGCGGTGTGGGCTATACCAAGGGAATCGGCGTGCACGCGCCGTCCGACGTCTCGGTGTACCTCGGCCGGGGCTGCTCCAGGTTCGCCGCGAAGATCGGCCTCGACGACGAGACCAGGGAGCCGGGGTCGGTGGCGTTCCAGGTGTTCGGTGACGACAAACCGTTGTACGACAGCGGAGTGCTGCGCGGCAAGGGCGCGGCGGTGCCGATCGACGTCGACGTCACGGGGGTCCGGATGCTCAGCCTGCGGGTCACCGACGGCGACGACGGCCGCGACTTCGACCACGCCGACTGGGCGGAGGCGGCGCTGACGTGCTGATCAACCGCAGACAGTTCTTGTACGCCACGGGTTTGCTGGCCATGGCGCCAAGCGTGTCGCTCGCGCAGGTCCGGGACACCTACTACGAGGTGCTGCTGAGGCACACGCGGTGGGCCGAGACGCAGTTCGACGCCACCGCGGGCCGGTATCGGCGCACGGACTTCGGGTTCGCGGTCGTGCTCGGCAACGCCGTGCTGCTGACGCGCGGCAACTACGACGCGGCGCTGGCGGGCGTCGAGAAGGACGTGCTGCGCGAGCACACGCTGGCCACCATCAAGCACTTCGCCGCGAGCAACGTGCTGGCGGGCGGGAGCGAGTGGGGCAAGACCCTGTTCTGGGACACCACGTTCCAGTCGTACTTCGTGCTGGCCGCCCGCCTGCTCTGGCCGGACCTGGACGCGGCGACCCGCTCCAACGTCGAGGCGATCGCGCGCGGCCAGGCCGACTACACGACGTCACTCGGCACCGGCAACGACCCGCGTTCGGGCAGTTGGACGCCGAACGGCCTGACGGGCGGCCATCGCGGCGACACCAAGCTGGAGGAGATGGGCGTCTACGCGCAGTCGCTCGCACCCGGACTGGCCTGGCACGGCGACGGGCCGGGCTGGCGCGAGGCGTTCGGGAGATGGAGCCGCAACGAGGCCGGGCTGCCCGCCGCCGACCTCGCGAATCCCTCCACAGTGGACGGAGTGCCGATCTCCGCCAACACCGCCACGAACATCTACGACACGTTCATCGTGGAGAACCACGGCTCGTTCGGCCCGCACTACCAATCCGAACTGTGGCGCACCTCTGGCCGCAACGCCGTGCACTTCCTGCTCGCGGGCCGGCCACTGCCCGAGGTGCTGACCCGTCAGCCCAACGGCGAACTGTTGTGGCGCACCATCCTCGCCACGATGAGCGACGCCGGGGAACCGTTGATGCCGATGGTCGCCGACCGGGAACACCTCTACGGCCGGGACGTCATCCCTCTCGCGTTCCGGTCCACGGTGCTGCGCGACCCGATGGCGGCGTGGGCAGAGGCGGCGCTCGCGTCCCGGCTGCTCTCCTACCAGGCACATCCGCCGGTGCACCGGCTCGCGAAGTTCTCCGGTGAGCCCAAGTACGAACCGGAGGCCCGCGCGGAGCTCGCGATCAGCTACCTGCTGCACGAGTTGCGCCCACCGGTGGCTCCGGCAGCGGACTTCTTCTCCCGCGCGGCGCTGACGATCGATCACGGCACCGAACCGGGCTTGCTGGCTCACCAGTCCGTGGCGGCGTGGGCGGGCACGGTGACCAAGCCGGGGTTCACCAAGTTCGCCTGGCAGCCCGCGCACGACGACTGGCTGTTCAAGATCAGCGGATCGACCCCGATGTTGTTGCCGTCCGCTGAGGTCAACGGGCGCAATGCTGTTGTGTACCAACGTGTTCGCGACGGGTTCGACGGCACGGCGAGCCTGCTGGAGTTCGCGGACGGTTTCGCCGGCACGGCAACACTGCCGACCGGCACGATCGTGTGCGCGCTCCCCCTGCCCGGTCGGGTCGACGTGCACAACCTGGCGATGGCCGGCATGCCCGGCCTCACCGGATCCCGCACCTACACGGGTGCCGCAGGACGCGCGGTGGTGAAGGCGCGCGAGGGGTTCCGGGTCGACGAGCTGACGTTCCCGGCTGTGACCGCGCGCCACGTCCGCATGGTCGGCGTGCAGCCACATCCCACGTACGGCTACTCGTTGTTCGACTTCGAGGTGGACGGCACTCTCGCCCGTGGCAAACCCACCACGGCGTCGTCGTTCGACCCCGCCTTCGAACCCGCGAAGGCCACGGACGGCGATCCGGCCACGCGCTGGGCGGTCGCCCGCGCCGAACGCGGCCGCGCCGACAGCTGGCTCGCCGTCGATCTGGGCACCGCCACGACGATCACCCGCGTGCGGTTGCGTTGGGAGATACCGGGCGCGTATCGGATCGAGACGTCACCGGACGGTGTCGAGTGGACCACGGTGACGTCGTACCCGCGTCCGGATCTCAGCACGCCGGGCTGGCTCGACGTGGACGGACGCGCGGGGTTCGTCGCGCGGTCGGCCGCACCGATCATCGTGCAGGGCGACACGATCGTGCTGCCGCCGGGGATCGTCGAGGGCTATGTGCGGGCTGATCTGCGGACCATCGCGTCCTCAGCCGCCCCGGAGTGTCCACCGTCGGCGCTGGCCAGCACCGCGGACGGGTTCCTCAGCCTGTTCAACCTGTCCAACGCCGCCGCGACCGGTACCGTCCGCCTACCGAGCACCCGGCTGTACCGAGGCACCCAGATCACCACTCGTGACGGCACGGAGTACGCGCTCGATCTGCCCGCCGCCACGGCACGGGTCGAGGCTCCGTGGTTCACCGCGCGCGGCATTCCCACCGGCATCACGGCCGTTGTGCACGACGCGCGCCGGGTCACGTTCCGCGGTGGTCCGGCCAGGTTCACGCTGACCCATCGCGACGGCCTCACCATGGCGATCGTGCTCGGCCGGGCGGAGCGCACGGTCACTGTGCCCGGGGCGCAACCCTTCCCGCTCAACGATCTCGCGCTGGGTCGTGTGACGTTCCCCTGTTCCGTGCTGCCGCCCGGGATGAGCGACCCGGCCGCGGCGGTCGACGGCAAGCCGGACACCGCGTGGACACCGGGCCGTGACGGTCGCATGGTCGTCGACCTCGGTGCGGTGTACCGGGTGCAGGTTGATCTGAAGTGGACGGACGGGCCGAAGCCGCCGCACACCATCACGTACAGCGTGGACGGCAGGACCTACGGACCGGCGAGCAGCGCCCGCTATGTGGCCGTGTCGACCAGCTGGCGTCCAGGAAACGCAGTGCTCAGCAGGATATCCGCGAAGGAGCTGTTTTAACCGCCGAAAAGTCGGCAAACCCAGGACATGTTCGACGGATTGCGTTCCACCGCACGGGAAAGCGTCGTCCGGGCACTCTGGGACGTGCCGAGGCTGCTGCGGCATCCGGTCTGGCGCGACGCCGACCGCGGTCAGGGCAACGGCCTCGGCGTCGTGCTCGCACCCGGTTTCGGCGCGGGCGACGCGAGCCTGCGGCCGGCCGCAGCGTGGCTGCGCGCCCGCGGTTACCTGCCGACGAGCGCGGGCGTCGGGTTCACGGTCGGCTGCACCAAAGACCTGCTCACGAAGCTCTTGCACAGCACCGAAAAGCACGCCGAGCGCACCGGTCGTCCGGTGGTGCTGCTCGGCCAGAGCCGTGGCGGCGGCCTCGCCCGTCTCGCCGCCGCCCGGCGCCCCGACCTCGTGCACGGCCTGGTGATGCTCGGCAGTCCCGTGCTCGACCCGATGGGCGCGCACCCGAACGTCATGCGCGTCGCGAGGTTTCTGGCCCGGCTGGCCTCCGCCGGCGTACCGGGGCTGCTGAACGACGACTGCATGCGGGGACCGTGCTTCGACGAGCACGTGAAGACGCTCGCCGCGCCGTTGCGGGTACCCGCGATCTCCATCTTCTCGCGTTTGGACGGCATCGTGCCGTGGCAGCTGTGCCAGGACCCGTACGCCGAGTGCATCGAGGTGCGCAGCACGCACACCGGCATGGGGTTCGACCCGCTGGTCTACGAGTTGCTCGGCCCGCGGCTCGCCTCCTGGGCGACCGGCACGATCCGCGCGTCCAGCAGCACACCGTCCACGACGTCCAGCAGCCCGATCGTGCCGGTGGGCTGACGTCGCCTGTCCGTGGGCGAGCCGGGGTTGAACACGCGAAACCCGGCTTCCTCCTCGTCCCACGGAATGTGCGAATGCCCGAACACCACGAGCCTGGCAGCGGGGAACCGGCGGCGCATCCGAGCCAACCGGCCGGTCTTCTGGCCGCTGTCGTGGATCATCGCGACCGGCAGCCCGTCGATGTCGAACTCCACGGTCTCGGGCGCGCCCCAGGCCACGACGTCCGGGCCGTCGTTGTTGCCGCACACCGCCACCACGGGTGCGTACTGCGCCAGTTCGTCCAGCACGGACGCGACGCACACGTCACCGGCGTGCAGGATCAGGTCGGCGGACCGCAGGTGCGCGGCCACGGAGGCAGGGCACCGCTTCCAGAACCGCGGTGCGTGGGTGTCGGACAACACGACCACTCGCACGCCTGCGACCGTAGCAAGATCAGAGGCTTGCGGCGTTGCGGCTGCTCGTCGAGCAGCCGCAACGCTGACGAGGTCAGTACGGGCCGCAGTCGTTCTCGTAGGGCAGGTTCGCGCGTTCGTTACCCCTGAAGTAGATGGCGCTGGCCAGGTAGCGACCACCGCTGTTCATGCTCACCATGATCCAGATGTTGTTGTAGATGCCGTGGTCGTAGACGGTCTGACCGCGGGTCCAGCAGATGCCGATGGTGCTCACACCCGCGGGGATCACGTGGTCCACCGGACACGACAACGCCTCACAGGTGCGGACTTCCGCGTCCGCCCACGTCGTCACCAGCGGGTAGGGCCCGGGCGGCGGATCCGCCAGTGCCACCCCGGATCCCGCGACGAGCGCGACCGCGGAGAGCAGGATCCCCAGAACGACTCTCATGTACTTCCTCCCAGTGATTTGTCGATCATGGGCGGAAACGCACGTAACACGTTCGGGGTTGCATGACCTGGTAACGAAACACTCGCCGACGACGGCCGGCTGCCCGCAGCGCGTGGTTCAGCGCAGGTGAAAGCGGGTATCTGACCCGCATGGCGCGTGCGATCTGGAGCGGGTCGGTCAGTTTCGGGCTGGTGAGCATCCCGGTGGAGCTGTACAGCGCCACCGAGGACCACACGGTGCACTTCAACCAGTTCCAGCGCGGGACGTCCGACCGCATCCGGTACAAGCGGGTCAACGAGCGCACCGGCCGTGAGGTGCCCTACGACAAGATCGTGAAGGGGCACGAGGTCGACAACGGCGAGTACGTGGTCGTGGAGCCGGAGGAGCTGGACGACATCGCGCCGGGCCGGTCGCGCACGCTCGACATCGAGGCGTTCGTGGACCTCGACGAGATCGACCCGGTGTTCTTCCAGAAGACGTACTGGCTGGGGCCGGCCAAGCCCGAGTTCTCCCGCCCGTACCTTCTGCTCGCCCAGGCGATGAAGAAGACGAACCGGGCGGGCATCGCGATGTTCGTCATGCGCGGCAAGCAGTACCTGACCGCGATGAAGGAGGACAACGGGATCCTCGCCGTGCACACGTTGTTCTTCGCCGACGAGATCAGGAAGCCGAAGGACGTGCTGGGGGTGACGCCGGAAGGCCGGGCGCCGCGCGGCAAGGAGCTCGACATGGCGGTGTCGCTGGTCGAGTCGATGGCGGACGACTGGCGGCCCAAGGACTACCGCGACACCTACACCGAGCGGGTCACCAAGCTGATCAAGGCCAAGGAGAAGGGCCGCGAGGTCGTCACCGAGGCCGAGCCTCCCGAGGCCACGGGGGTCGTGGACCTCATGGAGGCGTTGCAGCGCAGCGTCGAGGCGAGCAAGAAGAAGCGGGGCAAGAAGAAGGCGGGCTAGTAGGTTGTCACGGCTTGGTTGTGCTCCCGGTTGTGGATGAAGGGACCCTTCATCCACCTCTGGTCGATGAAGGGTCCCTTCATCGACTGGGCAAGCGGCTGAACTGAGCCGCGACGCGCCACTAGCTGACGACGAGCGCCGTGGCGTTGTCCGTCCCACCCGCGTAGAGAGCCGCTCTCACCAATCGCTCCGCCGACGCGCGCCCAGCCAGGATCGCCTCGATGCCGTTGTGCCCCAACGGTCCGTACACCCCGTCGGACGCGAGCACGCGCCGGGACGCCTGCGTCCCCGCCCGCCCGA